>CAUFXJ010000012.1:0-114297 GCA_959596915.1 Segatella copri | reverse complement strand
CCCTATATAATAAGGTGTAATCCAAAACCGCTTCTTGTACTACTTGTCTGTTTATATAAAATCTTTCAAAGAACTCTTTCTTTAATCGCTAAGAGAAAGCGTATTTCTCAAAAGCGAGTGCAAAAGTACAAACATTTTCCGAAACCGCCAAACATTTTTCGGAAAAAGTTTTGAAATTAACAGTATTTTAACACTTTCATCTTATTTTGCACTTATTTTGATACCAAACACTTTATTATATACATACACGCGCTCATATCTGCGTGTGGGCACACAAGCATGCGCATATACATAAATGGTACCAGAAAACTATTCTGCCTCCAAATAGAGAACACGAGACGACCAGTCGTTCTTCTTACCCCAGTCTACCTCATGAACATACGGCATTTCCAAGCCATGTTCCATAAGATACTTACCCGAGTAAGATTTGCCCTCGCAATCAAGAGGCTTGTTATCAATTACATCTAACTCTTTTACCTTATATATTTTATTCTCATCCAAACCAGCCATCTTAACTCTTGGCAAATGAACATTATAGAAGTTTGCTAATTTCCACCAATAGAAGACAGCCTTGTCTTTTGCTTCACTAACATACATAATAGAAGACAAGCCCTGATTATCGTACGGAGAAACCAAACGATAAAGGTCGCCAAGCTGAACAACAGGACGGATCTCCTTGTATTCAGAGATAGCCTTTCGGCAGAGAGCCTTTTCCTCATCCGTCATATTCTTTGGCTGGATTTCCATTCCAAGACGTCCGCTCATAGCCACATCAATACGATACTTCAAAGAAGTAGTGCGGAATACGGTATGGTTTGGCACAGCAGAGATATGACTTGCCATGGCGATGGCTGGGAAGAAATAGCTGGTTCCATACTGCATATAAATACGCTGCATGGCATCCGTATTATCACTTACCCAAAACTCATCAAAACCACGGAGCATGCCCCAATTGGCACGGCCACCGCCACTTGCGCAACATTGAATCACCACATCCTTATACTTAGCACGAATACGGTCAATAACCTTCGCAAATCCCTGATGATAAGCAATGTAGAGATGACTCTGATCAGCTGCAGACAAGTATTGGCTGCCATGATTCATAATAGCCATATTGGCGTCCCACTTGATGTAGGCTATATCTGGATATTTAGTAAGTAAATTGTCTACTACACCGAAAACAAAGTCTTGTACTTTTGGATTTGAGAGATCGAGCACCAGCTGGGTACCGCCACGGCCCAGAACAGCATCTCGCTTAGGAGCCTTGATAACCCAATCAGGATGCTTTTCATAGAGCATACTGGTAGTATTGGTCATTTCCGGTTCGATCCAGATACCAAACTTTACCTGGTTTTTTCTGGCATCGCTCAGCAAGCCTTCGATACCATTAGGAAGTTTCTTGGTATCAACCACCCAGTCGCCGAGTGCACAGTTATCAGTAACACGAGGATATTTGGTTCCGAACCATCCATCATCCATCACGAAGAGTTCACCACCCATACTATGGATATCAGCCATCATCTGGTCCATTCCCTTCTGGTTGATGTCGAAATAAACACCTTCCCAAGAATTGAGCAAGATATCACGCTCCTTATCTCCATGTGCCAAGATATATTTGCGTCCCCATTTATGGAAGTTTCTACTTGCACCACTCAAGCCCTGTGTTGAATAGGTCAAAGCGAGTGCAGGAGTTTTGAAAGTCTCACCTTTCTTAAGATGATATTCAGAGTTCTGTTCATTAATACCGGCAAAGAAATAATGATATTCGGTATCATCGGTAACCGTTTTCAGCTTATAGTTTCCGCTATAAACCAAGGCTGCACCAATAACATTACCCGCATTTTCCTGTCCTTTACCATCGAGCGAGAACATGACTTCTGCATGATCGGTATGCGAATTGCGGGTACCATCATTGTTTCGGATTACAAATTCTCCTGGCTGCAGTTTTTCATGACTCAATTGTCCCTCTGCTGCCCAAGTACCGGAAAGATGACTCATCCAAACATCTCCACGACGGATAGGAAGCATAGCCGATGCGAAGGTAGTCAGGGTAACAGTACCCTTTTCACCATTCAGAATCTCGGTCCATGCCTCAATCATATCAACATCATTGTATGCACGATACTTCAAATCTACCTTTATATTATATACAGGATCTTTCAGATGAACGGTCGTAACAGAAGCATTTCCTTCGTTCTTCACATCACAGCCCGTAGCCACGAGTGCAGTTGAAAGATTGCCATCACTATGACGCATGGCAAGCGCTGCTTCAGCTGGAGTATTCAGTCCGTAAGCCGGATAAGCATCCATACGGCCATCAGTAGCGACCTTCAGATTCTGCAAATCGTTAGGATTCAACTTAGTACCGAAATAGAGATACTGGGCAGGCTTTCCATTCTCAACATCGAGAATGAGCGACATACCCTTTGTATTTACAGATACTTTTTCTGCCATCGCCGGAAGTGCGACAGTCATCAATACAAGTGCAATTGATTTTAACTTCATATTACCTTTCTAAGTTATTAGTTGCGTTTATAGTTTCAATTTTGTGAGAGATGATTTCTCATTTTCACATCGCAAAATTATAAAAAAATCCAATACACTCCAATACTTTTTTGATTTATTTTTCGAAGAAAGCAGAAAAGGACAAACAATCAGCAAATAAAGCAAAGAAAACACTCCCGAAATCGAAAGAATTCCTAAAAGATAGTCCACTTTAAGAAATTCTTAGTATCTTTGCAATGTTATAGCTGATGACGATTTAGATATAATGGTTTGCAATCCCAATTTCTCAAAATCAGCAGAATGTGTAACGAAAAGATATATAGAGATATGAAACTAAAGATACATTTCAGTCATAAAGAAGAACTTTGGAACTCATGGTCGCATGCAGGAGGTATCCTGATGGGCTTTGTCGTGGGAGCCATCTTCTTATATTGGTGCTTTACGATGCATAACGGATGGGCTACGGCGGGAGTTATCCTCTATCTGTTCGGTATGCTGATGTCTTACATCGCCTCAACGGTTTACCATGCCGTTTCTGCCTGGAGCAAATGGAAGGAGCGGCTGCGCAAATGGGACCATGCCGCCATCTACTGGCATATTGCCGGTTCTTACTCGCCAATCACGCTCATTGCGATGCGAGACCAGGGATATTGGGGATGGAGCCTCTTTATCTTTATCTGGGCTTGCGCCATTGCCGGAACCATCATGAGTTTTGCCAGACTCAAGGATCACAGCAACCTGGAGACCATCTGCTTTGTAGGCATGGGATTGTCGGTACTGGTTGCCTTTAAACCTTTGATAGACTCCGTATCCACCGCCACAGTCTGGTGGATTATTGCCGAAGGCGTCTGCTACATTACGGGCGCCGTATTCTACAGTATCAACAAGAAGAAATACATGCATTCCGTGTTCCATTTCTTCGTTTTAGCTGGTAGTATCTGCCACATCATTGCAGTTTGGGATATTCTCATGAAATATATCTAAACGACTTAAGAATAAGAATCAAGGCATCGGGAAGTTTTTGCTTTCCGATGCCTTTGTTTTTTTATAAAGTTCTATATTACAAGACATTCGTCCATATCATACTCTTCTTATAATATAATAAGGTGGAATTGTTAACAATACGTTAAAGTATGAAAATAATTACCCAAAAGTTTGGAACTTATCGCAGAAAAGCATACTTTTGCAGTGTTCTATTGAGATAGTACACTAAAACATTAAAGATTATGATACAGATTAAAGACATTGATTTCAGATACCCAGGTAGCAAGCACCTTGTATTTAGAGATTTCTCTTTGGAACTCAAGGAGAACAACATTTATGGCTTGCTTGGTAAGAACGGTACAGGCAAGAGCACCCTGCTCTACCTCATCAGCGGATTGCTCCGCCAGCAACAAGGTACCGTTCTCGTGGATGGCATTTCGGCACAAGATCGCAAAGCCGAGATGCTGAAGGACATCTTCATGGTGCCCGAAGAGTTTGAACTGCCCAACGTTTCCCTCGCCACCTACGTGAAGATGAACCAGGGGTTCTATCCTAACTTCTCGCAGGAAGTGCTGGATCGTTGCCTCAAGGATTTTGATTTACCACTCTCTCTCAAGTTGAACGAACTCTCGATGGGACAGAAGAAGAAGGTATTCATGAGTTTCGCACTCGCCACGGGTACCCGCTTTCTTCTGATGGACGAGCCAACCAATGGTCTCGACATCCCATCGAAGAGCCAGTTCCGTAAGGTCATCGCCAATAACATGACGGAAGACCGCACCCTCATCATCTCTACTCACCAGGTGCACGATGTAGAGTCGTTGCTCGACCACATCATCATCATGAACCAGAGCCAGCTTCTGCTCGACGCTTCGGTTTCAGACATCTGCGAGAAATACACCTTCGAGTACCGCAACCCACAGGAGATGGACGACACCGTGCTCTACGCCGAGCCAACCCTGCAGGGCAATGCCGCCATCTGCAAGCGACAGGAGGGTGAGCAGGAAACACAGATGAACCTGGAGTTGCTCTTCAATGCAGTAATTAATGGAAAATTAAACGATTAAAAATTAGACGATTATGAAAAAGAATTTCGATTTACATAGATTAAGCATGGTACTTCGTTGGGATATTCTCACCAACTGGCAGCGTCATCTTGGAGCTACAGCAGGTCTCACCCTCAGCATTTCCATCTATTGTGTATTGCGACTTTTTAGCATGAGATATTGGCTTAACTCAACCGAAGTAGAGCTGGCTGGTCATCAATACCAGGTAAGTGTTTGCATGTTCTTTTCTGTAATAGCATTCATCGCGTTCTACGTCTTGGCAAGTTGTATATTCAATAACATGAAGACTAAATTGCAAAGAGAGAGTTTCCTGATGCTTCCTGCTTGTAATCTAGAGAAGTTTGTGGCCCGATTACTCATGACGAGTATCGGTGTTTTGGTTCAACTTTTTGTAGCAGTAATCTTGTCCGATGTTATACTGTTCATCTTTAGTTTCATCATCACTCCAGATTTTCATATCAGCATCACCTGGACTGTGCTCAGCCATATTATTTCCACAATTCACCCTTTCGACAACGACTGGCTGAAATGGATTACCCTCTATTCATTCATACTATTTTCCCATTCTTTCGCAACACTTGGCGGAACATTCTATCGCAAGTTGCCTGAATTGCTAACAGTTTGCACGGGCATTCTTCTTTGTATGATTTTGGGATACATAATCAACAAATTAGGAGAAGCTGGAGTTTTTGATTTCTTCAGTGATATTAACTTCAGCAATGGTTCCACAGCTGACTATTGTATAACAATTACAGCATTCTTTGTTTTCCTGGCTTTGGCTGCCTTCAACTATTGGGCATCCTACAAGCTCTTCACCCGTATGCAGGTTACCTGCAACAAGTGGATCAACATCTAAGAATTAAAATTTGAAGATTATGAATTTCAGTAACGATAAAGCAATATACGTACAGATAGCCGAACGATTGAGCGATGAGATTCTGGCGGGCAAGTACAAGGAAGACGAACGAATACCGAGCGTCAGGGAATACGCCGTACTGCTGGAGGTAAATGCCAACACAGCCGTGAAGGCATACGACCTGCTTGCCACCGATGAGATTATCTACAACAAGCGAGGTCTGGGCTACTTTGTTTCCGCGGGAGCCAAGAAGCAGATCAAGAAAACCCGCAAAAAGGAGTTTATGAAAGAAAGACTCCCGGAACTCGCCCGACAAATGCAGCTTCTCGACATCTCCATCGATGAAGTGAAGGAAGAGTTGGAGAAGAATCTCAAAAAGATAAAGATATGATGACACTATTCATCCTCAAATATATATTTATAGCTTCTGCCTTTACCTTATATATAATAAGGTGCATGTAATAACGTTTTAAAAAAAGAGTTACGCTTGCAACTTTCAGAAAGTTGCAAGCGTCTAATGGTTTAAATTGATATCCATAAAACGAAAGTAATATGTCATTAATTCATCTAAAAGACGTCAACAAGACCTACCAGGGTGCTCAGCCACTCCATGTGCTGAAGGGCATCGACCTCGACATCGAACGTGGCGAGTTCGTCAGCATCATGGGTGCTTCCGGCTCGGGAAAATCCACCTTATTAAATATACTGGGTATTCTCGACAACTACGATACGGGCGAATACCGACTCAACGATGTGCTCATCAAAGACCTCTCGGAAACCCGTGCTGCCGAATACCGCAACAAGATGATCGGCTTCATCTTCCAGTCGTTCAACCTCATCTCGTTCAAGACGGCGGTGGAAAACGTGGAACTTCCACTCTTCTACCAGGGCGTGAGCCGCAAGAAGCGCCACGAACTGGCGATGGAATATCTCGAAAAACTGGGCTTGAAGCAATGGGCCAACCATTATCCTAACGAGATGTCGGGAGGCCAGAAGCAGCGTGTAGCCATCGCCCGTGCCCTCATCACCAAACCCGAAATCATCCTAGCCGATGAGCCTACCGGAGCCCTCGACTCCAAAACGAGCGTGGAAGTGATGGACCTGCTGAAGGAACTGCACCAGAAAGAGGGAATGACCATCGTGGTGGTAACCCACGAAAGCGGTGTTGCCAACGAGACCGATAAGGTTATCCATATCAAGGACGGACTCATCGGAAGCATCGAAGACAACAGAGACCATCATCTCGTATCGAAAGACTACGTGAAGTAAGAAGTTTATAGTTTAAAGTTTATAGTTAATAGGGCAGAACTGCTGATGGCGCCAGCCCTCTATAAACTATCAACTATTAATTATTAACTAAAAATAATGAGAGAATTAATCAAAGAAATATGGAGTACATCGAAGCGCAACAAGCTCCGCACTTCGCTTACGGGATTTGCCGTTGCCTGGGGAATCTTCATGCTGATATTCCTGCTGGGCGCCGGCAACGGACTGATTAATGCCCAGTTGCAGCAAAGCACCCGATTCCTTGCCAACTCCATGCGAGTATTCCCAGGCGAAACCTCCAAGGCTTACAAGGGACTAAAGGAAGGCAGAAGCATCACGCTCAACGACAAGGACATCCTCATCAGCAACAAGACCTACGGCCAGTACGTAGATGATGTGGGTGGAAGACTGGAACAGTATAACGTGAACATCAACTATGGCGATAATTATGTGGCAAGCCAGTCATTGGTGGGTGTGGCTCCTACGCATCCCAAAATCGACAAGACGGAGCTGATTGCCGGACGATTCATCAACGAAATCGATATGAAGGACCAGCGCAAGAATGTGGTGCTGAGCCGAAGCCAGGCCAAGGAACTCTGCAAAGACTACCGTTCGCTGGTGAGCAAGAACGTAAAGATCAGCAACCTCAACTTCCAGGTGGTGGGAATCTACAAGGATGATGAATCGCGCAATAATACCGAAGCCTTCATCGCCTACTCCACCATAAAGACCATCTACGCCAAGGGCGATGATGCGGGAAGTCTGGAGTTTACCATCAAGAACCTGAAGACCAGGGAGGACAATAAGCTGTTTGAAAAGAACTACCGCGCCAGCATCAACAACAACCATCAGGCAGCACCTGATGACGAGCGAACCATCTGGCTCTGGAACCGATACATGGACAATATCCAGATGAACCAGGGAATCGCCATCATGCAGACGGCCCTCTGGATTGTGGGGCTGTTCACCCTGCTGAGCGGAATCGTGGGCGTAAGCAACATCATGCTCATCACCGTGAAGGAGCGAACCCGAGAGTTTGGTGTAAGAAAAGCCATCGGAGCCAAGCCTTGGTCGATACTGAAGCTCATCATTACCGAGAGCATCATCATCACCTCGTTCTTCGGCTACATCGGAATGGTCTGCGGCGTAGCGGCAAACGAAATCATGGATGCAACCATCGGCCACACCACCGTAGATACCGGACTGTTTAAAGCCGCCATGTTTGTAAACCCAACGGTGGGCCTCGGCACCTGCATCGGCGCAACCATCACCATCGTCATCGCAGGCACCATCGCCGGACTCATCCCAGCCATCAAGGCTGCAAGAATCCGACCGATAGAGGCGCTGAGAGCAGAGTAATGCAAAATGTTGAATGTTAAGTGTTGAATGTTGAATTCATTCTTGCTTACACCTTATCATATATATAGAATAGGCTATGCGATTAGATTTAGATACATATAAAGAGATTCTCGACACCATCACGAGGAACAAGAGCCGCAGTCTGCTTACGGGCTTCGGCGTGTTCTGGGGCGTGTTTATGCTCATCGCCCTGATGGGTGGCGGACAGGGACTGAAGGAGATGCTGCAAAACAACTTCACAGGCTTTGCCACCAACACCGCTATCATCTGGGCGCAGAACACCACCAAACCCTACAAGGGATTCAACAAGGGGCGCTCCTGGCAGATGGAAGAGAAAGACCTGGACAGATTGCGCCACCAGGTGCCCGAACTCGATGTCATCACCCCGCTGCTCTTCGGCGGCAACAAGTCGGTGGTGTTTGGAGACAAAAAATTCAGCGGCAGCACCCAGGGCGTAAATCCTGACTACGCCAAAGTTTCTGCGCCACAGATGTTTTACGGCAGATACATCAACGAGATGGATGTGCGCCAGCAGCGCAAGGTTTGCGTCATCGGCAAACAGATTTACAAGAATCTCTTTCCTGGCGGCGGTGATCCGTGCGGCAAGAGCGTAAGAGTAGATTCTACCTATTATATGGTGATAGGCGTAGATTACCGCTCGGGCAACGGCGTGAACTTCGGCGGTCGTGCCGATGAAACCATCACTCTGCCCCAATCGGTTTTGCGCAGCGCTTATAACCGGGGTAAGGCAGTAGACATCATAGCCACCACCGGCAAAACGGGCGTAGTGATGAGCAGCATTGCCCAGCGGATGAGAGAAACCGTGGCAAGAGCCCACAGCATCGACCCTACGGACGAAAAGGGCATTATGGTGTTCAATACCGAAGTTCTCTTCCAGATGCTCGACAACCTGTTCAAGGGCGTCAACTTCCTCATCTGGCTGGTAGGCATCGGTACCCTTCTTGCCGGCGCCATCGGAGTTTCCAACATCATGATGGTAACGGTAAAGGAGCGAACCACCGAGATAGGCATCCGCCGAGCCATCGGAGCCACGCCTAAGATGATTCTCTCGCAAATCATCTCCGAGAGTATTCTCCTCACCCTGGTAGCCGGCATGAGCGGCATTCTCTTCGGTGTTGCCATCCTGCAGATGCTGGAAGTAGGAAGTACCACGGATGGCATTCTTACCGCCCACTTCCAGGTAGATTTCTGGACGGCCATCTCTTCTGCCATCCTCATCTGCATTCTCGGCGGCCTAGCCGGACTTGCCCCTGCATGGCGAGCGATGAGCATCAAACCGGTAGATGCGATGAGAGACGAATAGGAGTGAAGAACGAAGAGTGAAGAGTGAAGAATTCACTTGTCCTCTAAATGATAACTCCTGATAAATGATAACTCTTGATAATAATAATATTAACGAAATAAGAATGAAAGACGAAAGTAAAGCAATTGAATTCTTCACTCTTCGTTCTTCACTCTTCACTTAAACTTACGATATGAAAAAGTATTCAAAGTTGATTGTTGCGGCGATTGTCGCCTTGATCTTCATCGGAACCTTCGTGTTCCTTTATGAGAAATCGCAGCCTAAGCCTGTGGAGTATACTGAGTTTACTCCCAAGATGGCTGATGTTTTGAAAACTACCGTCATCACGGGCAAGATTGAGCCTCGCAACGAGGTGAGCGTAAAGCCTCAGATTAGCGGTATCATCACCGAGATTTGCAAAGAAGCGGGTGATTATGTTCAGGCGGGCGAGGTTATCGCCAAGGTAAAGGTGATTCCGGATATGGGACAGCTCAGTTCGGCTCAGGCACGTGTGCGCCTTGCTGAAATCAACCTGAAACAGGCACAGGTGGATTATGGTCGCGAGGAACAGCTCTTCAAGAAACAGCTGGTCAGCGCCGATGAGTTTGATAAGGTAAAGCAGGCGATGAAACAGGCACGCGAGGAGGTTACCGCTGCCGAAGATGCTCTCCAGGTGGTGCGTGATGGTGTAAGCAAGAGCAATGCCAGCGCTTCTTCCACCCTCATCCGTTCTACCATCTCGGGCATTATCCTCGATATTCCGGTCAAGGTGGGTAACTCGGTGATTCTTGCCAACACTTTCAACGATGGTACTACCATCGCCAGTGTGGCCAACATGAACGACCTCATCTTCCGTGGCAATATCGATGAAACCGAAGTGGGAAGTCTCGTTACAGGAATGCCGATGAAGATTACCATCGGAGCCTTGCAGAACCTCAACTTCGAGGCTAACCTGGAATATATCTCTCCTAAGGCTGTAGAAAACAATGGTGCCAATCAGTTTGAGGTAAAGGCAGCCATCCGTTCTACCAAGGGAGGCAAAATCCGTTCAGGCTACAGCGCCAATGCCGAGATTGTACTGGCAAAGGCTACCCATGTACTCACCGTTCCGGAGAGTGCCATTGAGTTTAGCGGCGATTCTACCTTTGTATATATCATAAAAGGTAGCGACAAGAAGAAGACTTATGAGCGCAAACAGGTAATCACCGGTTTGAGCGATGGAGTAAATATAGAAATCAAGAAAGGTCTGGGACTCAAGGACAAGGTTCGCGGTCCTCAGGTAATAGCAGAAAATAAGGATGATGACGAATAGTCATCATCCTTATTCTTTTTTATAGGCATCAGATAACTTAGATGTTATCCTTTTCGATATCCTTGAAGTAGCGGTAAGTACCCACCTTCAGTTCATCGCAGGCAATCTCATCACAAACGATGATGCCATGCTGGTGCTGCTGCAGAGCGCTGATGGTCCAAGCCTGGGTAACAGGACCTTCGATGGCAGCCTGCAGGGCGCGGGCCTTGTTATGACCGTTGCAGAGAATCATTACCTCTCGGGCAGCCATCACGGTACCCACACCTACGGTCAGAGCCAGACTAGGTACCTTCTCAGGATCATTATCGAAGAAACGGGAGTTGGCAATCTTGGTATCTGTAGTGAGCGTCTTTACTCGTGTGCGGGAGGTAAGAGAAGAGAATGGCTCGTTGAAAGCGATATGGCCATCAGGACCGATACCACCGATAAAGAGGTCGATGCCACCCGCTTCTTCTATCATCTGCTCATAATGACGGCACTCCTCTTCCAGATTCTCGGCATTACCGTTCAGGATATGAATATTCTCCTTAGGGCAGTCGATATGATTGAAGAGATTGGCAGCCATGAAAGAGTGATAGCTCTCAGGATGAGATTCCGGCAAACCTACATATTCATCCATATTGAAGGTGATGACATGCTTGAACGAAACCTTGCCTTCTTTTACCGCCTTTACCAGATTGGCATACATGCCCTGAGGTGAAGAACCGGTTGGCAAACCCAGAACAAAAGGACGTTCAGCAGTTGGTTGAAATCTGTTAATTGTTTCAACTACATGATCAGCTGCCCACTTTGACAACTTCTCATAATCTTTTTCGATAATAACACGCATAATCTATTTCTTATTGTTTAGTTGTAAAATTCAGAAAACAAAAGTAATAAAAATCTGTTTCATTACCGCTAAAAGATGGAAAAAATTATATTTTTTTACAGTTTGCGGTATCTACTTCTTCATAGCCCTCCTGCTCTACATATTCATCAAAACCGATGCTGATATCGGCGCCATTCTGCTCGAAGAGACGCAGTAATTTCTGCTGCATATCGGGTGCGATGAGGATGGCGCCGCGCTTCGCCTTGCAATAGGTGCTTTCGCTGATATAGGGCGAAAAGTGCCAGAAATGAGGCGTATTGGCAGAAGGTATCGTGCCGAACATGCGGCGGAATCCGCGTGCCATGCGTATGATCTTCTTCTGAAGCCGATAGGCGCAGCCCTGCTCGTTGCAGGCTATACGGTCCGGGTTCAGAATGCTGAATACCTTCTCCGACTTACGCAATTTCTGATAACGCTCAAAACGAGCACAAAGGTGATGTACCGGGCACGCCTCCTTGAGACATACCGTATCAATGGAATGGATTGAAATATTGTTCATACTAATTACTTTTTTAGTTGGATAAATAATTTTTTCTACGAAAGATTGAGGGGCTGTTATCGGCAAACAGGAAACTGGCAAACCACAGACAGCCAACTAGCCGCTATGAGAACAGTGGGCTGTTCTAGTCAGACAGCTATCGGAAAAGCCTGAGAAAGAATTTTAAGAGAGGAACTGCGAAAAACTCTTCACTCTTCACCTAACCCCCGGAAATGCCGATAAACAGAGGGGATTCGAGGGGTGAAGAGTTGTTTCTCACTCTTCACCCACTCTTCACCACTCTTCACCCATCTGCCGCTTAGCTATACTTTCAGATTCTTACAAGCAGATAGGCCTGACCCTTCTTGGTATGCTTCATCTTGCAACCCAGGAGTTTGAGCGACTGGCCTATGCGAATCTTGGTACTCAGATTACTGATCAGCATCGGAAATCTTTCGTGCAGAACCTCGAAAACATCCGAACAGATGAGCCATTCACCCGTTTCATTATCTTCTGGAACACGGAAGCAGCTCTTCAGCATCGATTCAAAATCATCTACCTTGAAGAAAGGAAGATTGCACTTCTGGATACGATCCACCTCAGCATTGGTAAACCAGTAAGGCGTCTTCTTATGGCAAAGCTCATACATAACTTGTGCATAGAGCTGGTCATAAATGATGGGTGAACCGTTGTCGATATATTCACCTGCCGGAATGTGCAGACAGACGAAGCGGCGGCTACCCGTAGGGTCGCAGAGCGGATGCTCATCATTGGTAGTTGCCAGGAAGGAAGCGTAACGCGGACGGTCATCCTGACTCTTGCCGAAGATAGGGCGCCCATTCACCTTCACCTTCGAAAGCATCTGCTTCAGCTTGCCCTGCTGCGATGGTCCCATATTCGCAAACTCATCTATGTTGACAAAGAGATTATGAGTGAGCGCCATCTCGGAGTCAAACTTATTGGCAAAATTGATGTGGTCGAGGAAATACTGTCGCAGATGATCCGGCAGCAGGCGATAGGCAAAGGTACTCTTGCCACAACCCTGCTTGCCGATAAGCACAGGAGTGGTTTCGTTGCCATGAAACATATCCATCTGCAACCAGTGGGCAACAGCCGAACGGAGCCAGGTGGCGCACCATCCCAACTGTTCACTTGTAAGCCCCGGAATCCTGCCAAAGAGTTCAGCCACATGGTTCTTACCATCCCATTCAGGCAGGTTTTCGAGATATTCCCTGATAGGGTCAAACTCCGGAACCTCTTCAGAACGTACGAACTCCTCAATATCCTGTCGGGGCGACTTCTTACCTCCTACACCCAACCGTTTGGCGTGACGGACGATGGAATTGAAAGCCTCCGGAGTCAGCACCTTCCAGGTAGAGTCAGAAGATTCCTCCTCTTCCCCACCGGTTTCCGGTTCCTCTTCTACGGCCTCCTCGGCTTCGTCCTCATTCTTTGAGAGAGTGAGATACTCGGTTTTACCACTTAGCACATTTCTACGGAAGAGATAATACTCATCGAGAAAACTCTCAACAAGAGAGAGTGCAGAAATTTCGTTTGTCATCTTATCTGATGACGATAA
Organism: Segatella copri; assembly: GCA_959596915.1. GTDB lineage: Bacteria > Bacteroidota > Bacteroidia > Bacteroidales > Bacteroidaceae > Prevotella > Prevotella copri_N. The sequence goes on along the minus strand of CAUFXJ010000012.1, from coordinate 100,720 downwards.
AGCTGTAACTTTGTTCATATATTAATTTTTTTAGTTAATAATAATCATCTTTTAGCCCTTATATATAATAAGGTGAAGAGTGGTGAAGAGTGGGTGAAGAGTTGTCTCTATCTCTTCACCCCTCGAAACCCCTCTGTTTATGGGCATTTCCGGGCTTCAGGTGAAGAGTGAAGAGTTTCAGTTCATTCATGGCTCAGCATTTCGCCGCTCTTTCGTTTTCGATTGCAAAGTTAATACTTCCCTTCACCGATTCCAAATTTTCCCCGCCACCTTCCCGCTACTTTTCTGAAATCAGGGAAGAAACAAGGGGGCTACGGGGAAAAGTATGGGGAAAAAAGAGGAAAAACAGATGCATATCCTTGCATAATCCGAAAATAAATCTTACCTTTGTGGCGAAACTTATTTTCTTAAAACAGACTGACAATGAATGAAGATAAAGATGAAATAGAATTCAGCTACGAAGTCTTCGACCGACAGCTCGACAACTTCTGCCGAATGCTCAGCATTCTGGTAGATGCATGGGAAGATTACAGTCCGCAGGAACTTACCTTCGATATCCGTTCGCTCTGCACCAAAGCCACCCGGCTCTGCTATATGGCAGAAAAAGATATGGTGCTGCAGCACAACGACATAGCGAAACAGCGAAAGGAGCAGAACGAAACCCATGAAGTAAGCATCAGCATCATCGTAATGCAGAAGTTTACACCCCTGATGGCGCATATCATGGAAGACATGAAAAAGGGAAAACAGATAGAAGGAAAACGGATGAAAGTGGCGCCGCTAGATATGACCTGCATCCTGCCGAAACTCAACGATTTTTTCGAAACCGATGAACTGGGCAAAGGAAGTACTATCGATGTAAACGAAGTAACCAAACTCCAGAAAGAACTGTTACGCCAGGTAAAACCCACTCATATCCCCGGCGTAAAACCCGTAGAGCGCCTCTGGAATCTCTTCCAGCTATACAGCATGGCATGTTATCTGATGCTCCACTTCCGCCAGCTGAGCCATTTCACCAACCTCGCCATGAGCGAAGAGCAGACCACCCGCCTCTTCGAAATATCGCTACAGGAATATCAGGAAGAACCAAAGGGCATCAGCGACATAGACCGATACTTTACAACCCTGGAATATGATAACAACGGAAAGCAGCTCTCCGTCAGCCAATTGCTGGAAGTAAGAAAAACGCTAAAAGACGAGGTACCGGAAAATCTGCGCCTCGACTTTATGAAATATATAAGAGACACCCAACTGCTGGGCGCCCAGCTTGCCCACGTCAATTTTACAGCACAAGAATATCTCAAGCTGGTATCAGCTACCGTAAAATGGCACATCATCGAGCAGGAAATCTACGATTTAGAACATCCCGAAGGCATTCCGGAAACCCTTCCCAACGAGGTTTTCTACAAAGTAAAAGACGGCAAATACATCGACATGCAGAATCTGAAGGCTCAGATAGCCAATATGTTGAAATTTGTTACCCGCAAGAACCACTGGTTCTGCGTATGGTGTGTATTGAATCACAACTGCATGCTTCAGGACAACCAGAACTTCGAAGCCTTTGCCACCCAGATGATGACTCCCGAATGGTTTGGCGACATCGACGATTATCTCCATTTCTCGGGCGACAATCTCCGCGACTACCGCCGTTATTTCTCAGAGATAGATTATCCGCAATGGGAGGAAAAGAAGTTTAAGGAAATCAAGGACCTTTACAACATGACGAAATGGTCAGACAAACTCCTCAGCAAGTTCCAGCATCTCTGCATCACGATGAATGGTGTGTTTGATAAGAAAAGCCTCTGATTGAGGCTTATTTTATGCATAAAAAACAGCTTTTAAATACCTGATTTACAAAATAATATTAAAAGTTCATAAGTTTGTGGTCCACAACCTTGTGAACTTTCATTTTTTTTGCTTATCTTTGCATCCGTAATCAAGCAAAAAAAACAATGGAAAAGGCATTCGTATATGGTATGTCGGTTGCCGGAAACAACTTCACCGACCGAATAGAAGAAACCAAGCGCATCAAGGCAGACTTTGAGCATGGCATCAACGTCATTCTCATCTCTCCCCGACGCATGGGCAAGACTTCGCTCGTCAAAAAGGTAATATCCGAAATTGATAATCCAGAGATAAAAGTGGTGTATATGGACATCTATGACTGCCGAAGCGAATATGATTTCTACAATCGTTTTGCAGAAACCATTATGAAATCTATGAGTAATAAGCTGGAACAAGTAGTAGAAAACATCAAGCAGTTCCTGGTAAGAGTTTCACCAAAAATCTCCTTTAGTCCAGATCCTACATCCGAATATTCATTATCTCTGGGAATTACACCAAAGGACTATTCCCCTGAAGAGATTCTGAATCTTCCGGAAAGAATCGCTCAGGAAAAGGGAATCCGCCTGGTAGTCTGCATCGACGAATTCCAGCAAATTGGAGAATTCCCTGATACTCTTACGGTTCAGAAAAAACTGCGTGGCGCCTGGCAGCATCATCAGAATGTATCATACTGTTTCTTTGGAAGCAAGAAGCATCTGATGGAAAACATTTTCCAAAACCGACGCATGCCTTTCTATATGTTTGGCGAGATGCTTCACTTGGATTGCATTCCTACTGAATATTGGGTGCCTTTCATCTGCTCCCGATTCGAGAAATACGGAAAGAAAATATCTGAGGAATATGCTACAAGAATCTGTAAAACCGTAAAGAACTATTCTTCCTACGTGCAGCAACTAGCTTGGAACGTGATGGCAGAAACCGAGAAAGAAGTAAACGAAGAAAACTTACAAAGTGGCATCAGCGCCTTGCTGCAACAATGTCATGGTCTCTTCGTACAGCAAACCGAGGGCTTAACCACCTATCAGCTCAATTTCATCCGCTTAATCTGCAAAGGAATCCACTCAGGCTTCACCGCTCAAAATATCGCCGACACCTATCCTTTGGGCAGCAAGTCGAATATCGACCGCATCAAGAAGGCACTCGTTGACAAAGAGTTGATTACCATCGAAAAAGACGGCATCTATCTCTCCGACTGTGTCTTCGAGCTGTGGTTTAAGAGGGAAATGATGTAAAATAGTACAGAATAAGAAAGATTTTCTTGTTTTTTGCATTCTGTTTCAAAACTTTTTGCTATTTTTGCACCGAAAAGTATGCAGAAGACAGAAATCTCTGTTATCGGAAAACTGCAGATTATTGATTGTTAAACATTTAAAATTAAAGAAGTAAGAAACAGATAGTTACAAACAGAAAGAAACGCAAAGAACTGGATTTTCTAAGAAAGTTCAATTCCTTATAGAGAGTAAGCAATTGAGTTCTATGCAACTCTAGGTTTATAAACTAGCGTTTCCGTTCTAAACTTTTAGATATTGAGCTTTTAGCTCTTGTTCTCTAATTCAGAATACCGCCAATATTCAACACACGAGAACAAGCAGACTGAGAGTTCACGCTTATAGGCGTGGACTGTTTGGTGCTTGTTGTGTGTACAGGTAACTTGGCGGTAACCTTGAATTAAACAAGTAAAGAACGGTTACACGCCTTTTTAATTAATATTATTTATGATTAAATTTACATTTAAAATTTTTCTTTTATTAGTATCTATATTTACCCCCATTTTTGCAATGGCTGAAAATGAGGATAACAATGAAGTGGGTGATTTAAAATATGAAATCACTGGTGAAAATACTGTTTCTGTACGAGGATTTGCTAATAACAAATTTGTTTCAGATTTAGTTATACCAGAACAAGTCACATTAGGAGGTCAGAAGTATACCATTACAGGAATAGCTGATGATGCATTTAATGCAGATAATGAAGATATTACAGAATATTCTGCTATTAAAAAATTGACGTTACCTAAGACTGTCAAAGAAATAGGTAATAGAGCTTTTCATTGCGTGGGCAGTTTGGTCGAAATAAACTTTAATGAGGGACTAGAATACATCGGGCAAGAAGCATTTTCACTATGCAATAATCTTAAAGAAGTATCCTTACCTAACAGCTTGCAAAAAATAGACTATGGTGCATTTATAGGAGACAAAAATTTGGAAGAAATAACACCGTCTAATAACCTCAAATGGATTGATGCATATACATTTCAAGCTACAAAATGGCTAGACAAGCAACCTGAAGGACTCGTCTATTTCGGAAATGCACTACTAACATATAAAGGTACAGTAGAAAGTTTTGCATATGTGAAAGAAGGAATCACGCTGATTGCAGAAGAAGCGTTACGAGACTGCAAATCTATCACGAAATGCATTCTTCCAAAAGGCATTAAAATAATAGCTGGAAGAGCATTTAAATACTGTAATAATCTAACATATATATATGTACCTGAAGGTATAGAATATATTGGCGATGACGCTTTTGTAATTTATCCAGAAAACGGTATAAAGACAACAGTATCTTTACCTAATACGTTTAGTACATATATTCTTAATTGTAGAGCTGAAATAAATTATGTTATAAGATATTCAGACAATCAAAATATGTATATTGCAACTGCATTGAAGCCTGTATTCAATGCGGTAGATAATATATACGTACCAGGAGGTTGTTCTAAATTCTATACAGAAAAAGGATTTACAAATGTAAAAGAACTATACTCTTACGATATTGACTCTAAAGACAACTATATTTACGTAAAAGTTAATCCTAATTATGATTTTGTTAAAATTAATAAAGTAAGTTTTTGGGATATGGATATGTATTATTATACGGATATGACTTATGATGAGAATGAAAAAGCTTGGAAATATACTATCAATTCAAGTCGTGGAACTAGAGCTATAGCTATTAATGAAATAGAGACCAAAATTACTTGTACTATAGGGGATCTAACTGCAAATATAGTCTACACTGGAGAAGACAATAAATACATTTCTACTTCAATTGGTCCTGTTTACAAAACAGAATATACAAATAACACAAAACATTATAATATACAAGGTATAGAGATTTCGCCTAATACAAATGGCTTACATATCGTCAAAGACAAATTTGGTAAAACAAAGAAAGTAATAATCAGATGATAATAAGATGATTATAAAAAATATCTTTAATTATTTGTCTAAGTCACTTTTTATAGTGACTTAGACAAAAATTTTTCTCTACTATTTGTTTCTACACCTATAATTAATCATTTTTTATCCGAATATTGCAGATACGGAATATAATGGATAATTGGCAAGCCAATCCTGCTCTCTATAAGGTGACATGGATAGGCGCATACCTTTCAATCCCTGATTGCGCTCTACAAACACCCTCAAACTCTTAGCCTGCAAATTCTCCTCAGCCTTTACTTCTATCGGAATAATTTTTTCTTCATCCTGCACCAGGAAATCTATTTCACCACGTGAATTTTCTGCCGACCAATAATAGATAGACAAGGAAGATTTCTCCTTAAGCTGCTGCAGAACATACTGCTCTGTCAGCGCCCCCTTAAAATCTGAAAACAGCACATTTCCTTCCAGTAAGCTTTGGGCAGGAATATTGCTCATGGCTCCCATCAGTCCCACATCAGACAGGAATAACTTGAAAGCAGAAAAATCCTCATATGCAGCCAATGGCAACAGGGCTTTCTTACAACGGTTTACCTTATAGATCAACCCTGCATCTTTCAGCCATTCGATAGCGAGTTCAAAATCCTTTGCTCTGGCTCCTTCCTTTACGGCACCATAGATGAATTTCTTGTTTTCCTTAGCGAGTTGGGATGGAATGGATTTCCATACCATTCGGATACGAGGAACTTCTATAGCCGGGGCATGTTTGGAAAAATCACGCTCATACGCTTCAAGGATTCCTTTTTGAATGCTTCTGACTTCAGACAGATTCCCCTCACTGGCAAAAGACTGGACTACAGCCGGCATTCCCCCTACCAGATAATACTGCCTGAGGCATTCTTCGAATTTATTCCGGAACATAGTTATCATATTCCAATCCTTTGACATGAGCAGTTCCACCATACGGCTTTCACCGATTGCATCTAGAAATTCAAAGAATGTGAGGGGATATAAATGCATGAAATCTACCTTACCTACAGGAAAAGAGTCATTCTGATGCATCGCAATTCCGAGCAATGAACCTGCAGCTACGACATGATACAGAGGTGCTTTTTCTGCAAAATACTTTAATGCGGTGATACCCCTGGGTGCTTCTTGTATCTCATCAAGGATAATAAGCGTATTTTCATCAATAGAAACTCCTGTACTCCATTGTATGCTATTGATAATACGGGGAATATCAAAGTCATGTGCAAAAACTTCCCGGAGCATTTCATTGTCTTCGAAGTTTACATACGCACTACGGGTATAGGCCTCTTTGGCAAATTCCTGCATCAGCCAGGTTTTGCCAACCTGGCGGGCTCCAAGCATAATCAACGGCTTTCGGTCGTTGCTTGCTTTCCATTGATATAGGTATTTGATGGCATTTCTCTTCATAACTATCTGATTATTTGATATTTCTGAATGCAAAGATACATTTTTTATTTCAAAGAGTACAAAAAGTCGTCCTTAAAAATGTATAAAACTACAAAAAGTCGTCCTTAAAAGTGTGGAAAATCACAAAAAGTCGTCCTTAAAAGTGTATTTTGATAAAGTATATCAAACATATAACAGAATGTTTTTTCCATAACCAATCGACCTTTACTACATCCCCACTTACTCTTCCATATCGAAAAAAATATAATTTTTATTCAATACAACGATTATATTGAATATTTTTATTACCTTTGCGATGTAGAAAAGGAAGAGCCGGCAGGCTCCTAACCACATACCGGTGAAGAGTGGTGAAGAGTGGGTGAAGAGTGAACAAAAACTCTTCACCACGCCAAATGCCTTGTTTATAGGCATTTACAAAGGAAAGGTGAAGAGTGAAGAGTTTCTGGCTCTTCGCTGTAATAAAAAATATAAGGAATGATGGACATTAAAGGTATTTATCATGCTGACGCCAATCGCTATAGCGATGCAGAAGCGCTCTACAAGAGATGCGGCAAGAGTGGTATCTTGCTGCCTAAAATAAGTTTGGGATTCTGGCACAACTTCGGAGAGGTAGATCCTTACGAAAGAAGTCGTGCCATCACTCACTATGCCTTCGACCATGGTATCACCCACTTCGACCTGGCTAACAATTATGGACCTCCATACGGAAGTGCAGAGGAAACGATGGGCAGACTGATGAAAGATGATTTCAAGCCCTATCGTGATGAACTCTTTATCTCAACCAAAGCAGGTTATGATATGTGGGAAGGTCCTTACGGCAACTGGGGTTCCCGTAAGTATCTGATGGCCAGCCTGAATCAGAGTCTCAAGAGAATGAATCTCGAGTATGTTGACCTCTTCTACAGCCACCGCTACGATCCGAACACACCGCTCGAAGAAACACTTCAGGCAATGGTAGACATAGTAAAGCAAGGCAAGGCTCTTTATCTCGGCATCAGCCGCTGGCCACTGGAAGCCCTGAAGTTTGCTGACCAATATCTGAAGGAGCGCGACTGTCCGCTGCTCATTTTTCAGGACAGACTCAACATGCTCGACCATGCGCCACAAGAGAATGGAACCTTAGATTATTGCGCAGAAAACGGCATCGGTTTCATCTCGTTCTCACCTCTGGCACAGGGACTTCTCACCGACCGATATCTCAACGGAATACCGGCAGACAGCCGTATGGCAAAAGAGCATTTTCTGAAACACTCTGTTCTAACTCCAGAACTACTGGAACAGCTCAAGAAATGGAACGCAGAAGCAGGAGAAAGAGACGAAACACTCGCCGAAATGGCACTTGCCTGGATATTGCAGCAGAAAGGTGTAACCAGCGTATTGGTAGGAGCCAGCTCTACCGCCCAGTTGGAAAAGAACATGAAGTGTGTGCATGCTAAGACATTAAATTCATAAAAAACTTGCATTTTATTTTGTTATGTGCCAAAATAAATGTAATTTTGCACCTTGAATAGGGTTATACCTTATTATATTTAAGAAAAGAAACATAATTATTAGATAAAACAATGGAATACAACTTCAGAGAAATCGAGAAGAAATGGCACCAGAAATGGGTCGAGAACAAGACCTACAAGGTGACAGAGGATGAAAACAAGAAGAAATTCTATGTGCTCAACATGTTCCCTTATCCATCAGGAGCTGGTTTGCACGTAGGTCACCCACTTGGTTATATCGCTAGCGATATCTATGCACGCTACAAGCGTTTGAACGGATTTAACGTACTGAACCCTATGGGTTACGATGCTTACGGATTGCCTGCTGAGCAGTATGCTATCCAGACAGGTCAGCACCCAGAGGTTACTACCGTAGCCAACATCAACCGCTATCGTGAGCAGCTCGACAAGATTGGCTTCTCTTTCGACTGGGACCGCGAGGTTCGTACCTGCGACCCTAAGTATTACCATTGGACTCAGTGGGCTTTCCAGAAGATGTTCAACTCATTCTTCTGCAACAGCTGCCAGAAGGCTCAGCCTATCGAGAAGCTCATTAAGCGCTTCGAGGAGAAGGGTTCTGCTGATTTGAACGTGGCTCAGAACGAGCAGATTGACTTCACAGCCGAGGAGTGGAACAGCTTCGACGACGTGAAGAAGCAGCAGATTCTGATGAACTACCGCATCGCTTACCTCGGTGAAACAATGGTTAACTGGTGCCCAGGCTTGGGTACTGTGCTTGCCAACGACGAGGTAGTAAACGGCGTAAGTGAGCGTGGCGGTTATCCTGTCATCCAGAAGAAGATGCAGCAGTGGTGCCTGAGAACATCTGCTTACTCTCAGCGTCTGCTCGACGGTTTGGAAATCATCCAGTGGAGCGACAGTATCAAGGAAACCCAGAAAAACTGGATTGGCCGTTCTGAGGGTACAGAGGTAGTATTCTCTGTAAAGGACAGCGACGTGAAGTTCACCATCTTCACTACCCGTGCCGATACTATGTTTGGTGTAACCTTCATGGTTCTGGCTCCAGAGAGCGAGTATGTTCAGCAGGTAACTACTGCCGAGCAGAAGGAAGAGGTAGAGAAGTATCTCGACTACGTGAAGAAGCGTACCGAGCTGGACCGTATGGCTAACCACAGCGTAACCGGTGTATTCTCAGGAAGTTATGCCATCAATCCATTCACCGGCGAGGCAATCCCTGTATGGATTTCAGAATATGTATTGGCAGGATATGGTACAGGTGCCATCATGGCAGTACCTGCTCACGATAGCCGTGACTATGCCTTCGCCAAGCACTTCAACCTGCCTATCATTCCTCTTATCGAGGGTGCTGATGTTTCAGAGGAGAGCTTCGATGCCAAGGAAGGTATCGTAACCAACTCACCTGTAGCAGGCAAGAGCAGCATGGACGGTTTCTCTCTGAACGGACTCACCGTGAAGGAGGCTATCGCAGCTACCAAGAAATTTGTTACCGAGAAGGGCATCGGCCGAGTAAAGGTAAACTACCGTCTCCGCGACGCCATCTTCTCCCGTCAGCGCTACTGGGGTGAGCCATTCCCTGTATATTACAAGGACGGAATGCCACAGATGGTTCCAGAGGAGTGCCTGCCACTCGAATTGCCAGAGATTGAGACCTATAAGCCTACAGAAACTGGCGAGCCACCATTGGGCAGAGCCAAGAAGTGGGCTTGGGATGCTGAGAAGAAAGAGGTGGTTGACAAGAGTCTCGTAGACAACAAGACCGTATTCCCTCTGGAACTCAACACCATGCCAGGTTTCGCAGGTTCTTCTGCTTACTATTTGCGCTATATGGATCCTCACAACGATGAGGCACTCGTAGGCAAGAAGGCTGATGAGTACTGGCAGAACGTGGATCTCTACGTAGGTGGTTGCGAGCATGCTACCGGTCACTTGATTTACTCCCGTTTCTGGAACAAGTTCCTCTTCGACCTCGGCGTAAGCTGCAAGGAAGAGCCATTCCAGAAGCTGGTGAACCAGGGTATGATTCAGGGTCGCTCTAACTTCGTTTACCGCATCAACAGCGATGACCACGACAAGGCTCCTGTATTCGTAAGTTTGAATCTGAAGAAGGATTACGACGTAACTCCTATCCACGTAGATGTAAACATCGTAAGCAACGATGTTTTGGATATCGAGGCATTCAAGGCTTGGCGCCCTGAGTATCAGAACGCTGAATTCATCCTGGAGGATGGCAAGTACATCTGCGGATGGGCTATCGAGAAGATGTCTAAGAGTATGTTCAACGTGGTGAATCCAGATATGATTGTCGAGAAGTATGGTGCTGATACCCTACGTCTCTACGAAATGTTCCTGGGTCCTGTAGAGGCAAGCAAGCCTTGGGATACCAACGGTATCGACGGTTGCCACCGCTTCCTGAAGAAGTTCTGGGGTCTGTTCTACGAGAACCGTACCGACAACTTCCTTCCATCAGCCGACGAGGCAGCGAAGCCAGAGAGCCTGAAGAGCGTTCACAAGCTCATCAAGAAGGTAAGCGAGGATATCGAGAAGTTCTCTTACAACACTTCTATCTCAGCCTTCATGATTGCCGTGAACGAACTCGGTCAGCAGAAGTGCCGCAACAAGGAACTGCTCACAGACCTCGTCATCCTCATTGCTCCATTCGCTCCACACATCGCAGAAGAGTTGTGGGCAGCACTTGGCGAGCAGGGCAGCGTTTGCGATGCAGCATGGCCAAAGTATGATGAGCAGTATCTGAAGGAGAACGATATGCAGCTCACTATTTCCTTCAACGGTAAAGCTCGTTTCCAGATGACTTTCCCTGTGGATACTCCTAACGAGGAAATCCAGAAGCAGGTATTGGCAGACGAGAAGAGCCAGAAGTACTTGGAGGGATTCAACGTGTTGAAGGTGATCATCGTACCAAAGAAGATCGTCAACGTTGTGTTGAAAAAGTAATTTATAGATAACAAGAAGTTAAGGAGTTAAGGAGTAAAAGGAGTTAAGACAATTGTATTTCCTATCAATAGAAGATATACGAATACTAAAGCTATTGTCTTAACTTCTTAACTCCCTTTAACTCCTTAACTACTTTAAAAATACAAGGAAAATATTATGCAAATAGCAATCAGTCAAACAATTAAGAATGAGTGCAAGGATTATTTCTACATTACCCTTGGACTCTTGCTTTACACATTTGGATGGACCATTTTCCTGCTTCCATACCAGATAGTAACGGGTGGCGTAACGGGTATCGCAGCCGTGATTTACTACGGCACGGGGATACCTATCTATTTGTCTTATTTTCTCATCAATGCCGCCTTGCTGCTTGCCGCGCTGAAGATTCTGGGATTCAAGTTCATGGTGAAGACCATCTACGCCATCATCATGCTCTCCGTGTTCCTGGCGCTGGCGCAAGACTGGATGATAGGTGAAGATGGCAAGATGGTGCAGATATTGGGAGAGGGACAGGACTTCATGTCGCTCATCATCGGCTGTCTGTTTACGGGTTTATCACTCGCCATCGTCTTTCTGCATAATGGAAGTACAGGTGGAACGGATATCATTGCTGCCATCGTCAACAAATATCACAACATCTCGCTGGGCCGTGTGCTTATCTTCGTGGATCTCCTTATCGTGGGCAGTTCATTCTTCGTCTTCAATGCAAAACCAGAGTTTACCGCGATAGACGCTGTTAGAAAGGTAGTATTCGGTCTCTGTACGATGGTGATAGAAAACCTGGTACTCGACTATGTGATGAATGCCAAGCGAGAAAGTGTGCAGTTTATGATATTCAGCAAGAAATATCAGGAGATAGCCAATGCCATCGGTATGCAGATGGATCATGGCGTAACCATTCTCGATGGCCATGGCTGGTACACGGGCAACGAGATGAAGGTGCTCTGTATCCTAGCAAAGAAGAACGAGAGCGTCACCATCTTCCGTATCGTCAAGATCATCGACCCAAATGCCTTTGTAAGTCAGAGTTCCGTAATCGGTGTGTATGGCGAGGGATTTGATGAGATGAAGGTGAAAATCAAAGATAAAGACATTAAAACAATTAAAAGTTAAAAGTTTATAGCGGCTTCGCCGTATAACAGGAAGCACTATTGCAAGAATGCCCTATAAACTATTAACTATAAATTATAAACTTATGAAAAGGATAGTTTTTGCAACAAATAACCAGCATAAACTCCAGGAGATTCGCGACATCCTGGGCAGCGGCTACGAGGTAGTATCGCTGAAGGAGATAGGATGCGACGTAGATATTCCTGAAACAGGCAACACATTGGAAGAGAATGCCTTACAGAAGGCACAGTATGTTTATGACCATTACCACGTAAGTTGCTTTGCCGATGATACCGGTCTGGAGGTAGAGGCACTTGATGGTGCCCCTGGCGTTCACAGTGCCCGCTATGCCGAGGGAACCGACCACGACAGTGAGGCTAACATGGCTAAGCTGTTGAGAGAACTGGACGGCAAGGAAAACCGCCAGGCCCGCTTCCGCACCGTTATCTGCTACATCGAAAAGCAGGATGTATGTCCTTGCGGCTGCACCAGCATCAAGAAAATCCACCAGTTCGAGGGTATCGTAAACGGCCATATCGCCACCGAGAAGCATGGTACCGAAGGCTTCGGCTACGACCCAATCTTCGTTCCGGAAGGCTATGACAAGAGTTTTGCTGAGCTGGGTGAGGAAATCAAGAACGGCATCAGCCACAGAGCCAGAGCCGTGGCTAAATTGGTAGAGTATTTGAAAAAGAAATAAGATTCATTCTTGTTCAATACAGAATAGAATAACATTATAACAAAGAAAAGGCATCATGATCAGGACACTCAATTCCCTGCGATTCATTCTTATCCTAATGATTGTGATTTCGCATTCCACCCTACCCATATCCCAAGATTTAATCAATTACTTGGGCGAGTTTCCTGTTGCCATTTTCTTTGTTATCAGTGGTTTTGTACTCTCTTTAAGCAAAGGAGAAAAACTACAGAAAAAAGTATTGGGAAACAGAAATTTTTTCCTTTCCCGTATCATCAAACTCTATCCTCTTCATATTCTGATTCTCGCCATTCTCATATTAATGGATTGGCGATTAGGGCGTATATTACCATGGTATCAGATTCTATCCCATTCGCTATTGATACAAACCTGGTATCCGGCACATGACTTTATGGCTCATCTCAATGCAGCTACATGGTTTATTTCTGATCTTATCTTCTTCTATCTTATATTTAAGTATTTATACGCTTGGATTATGCGACATTCCTGGTTATACTTATTAGTAACAATAAGTATATATATGGCAGTTTACATCAGTATCTCGCTCTGTGCACAAGCAGATTATTCAGCCGGCTACATTTATGCCCACCCATTATTCAGAATGATAGATTTCATGATAGGTATCCTTTTATATAAAGTATTCAGATCAGAAAAAGGTAAAAAAATAGCAGATAAGATAACAAACTCAACTTCTTTCTGGCAAGTAAACCTATCGGATATGGGAGTGGTATTGCTGTTTATCGCAATGTATTTCCTATCAATCCATTGCAATCCGAACATTCGCTGTGCCATTATTTATTGGATACCATCAGCCATAACCGTGTTCTATTTTACAGCAAGAGATCAAGGTAAAGGTTGTTTTATTAGGATATTCCATAATAAACTCTTGCTATGGCTAGGCAGCATCAGTTTTGAAATATTTCTCTGTCATAATCTCTGCTTTCGCATCATACAGAGTATATTTCTTAAACGATATGGAGAAGGAAATCCACATCAAGAATTCCAATTCATCCTATCCCTCGCTTTTATTATCCTCACAGCATGGATAGCAAAGAAAGCCATCGTTTTACCCATCCAGCATCAACTTCAAAAATATCTATAAGTATCTGTTTATAAAAACAATAAATAGTTATATTTGCAGTTAATATAGTATTAGGCTTTAAAATAACAGACAATGAAGACAATAACATTATTAATTACAATACTATTCATGGTACTTCCCTTATCGGCCACAGATAAGGAAAGTTGGGAAATATACACCAGTTATAATGATATAACAGAAATCGAGCCAGCGGGAAACCTAGTGTTTGCCTTAGCATCTAACGGACTTTTTTCTTATCATATAAAAGATGGTTCAGTTACGACATACGATAAAGCAAACACTCTTTCCGACTTTGATATTAATCATATAGCTTGGAATAAGACTACAAAAAAATTGGTAATTACATATACCAATGGCAATATTGACCTGTTGGATACCAATGGAAATGTAGTTAATGTGCCTGATTTGTATCTGAAAAGTATGACAGATAATAAACAGATAAACCATATAAATATAAGTGGGGCAAATGTTTATTTATCTCTCCCTTTTGGAATTATTAAATTAGATACAAAAGAAGGAAAAATACTCGATACATACAAGTTGGGCTTTAATGTTAACTATAGTTATATAGAAGACAACTGCCTTTATGCAGCTTCGAAAGAAGCTGGCTTATATAAAGGAAAACTAACTGGTAATTTACTGAATTCTAAAGAATGGACAAAAATTGGAAGTTACAAACAGCTTTCTGAAAACAAGAAACTTGTATATGATAAAGGAACAGGCTTTTGGTGGACAACTACCAAAGAAGGAAAACTTACTTATTATACAGTAGATTCGAATAATAAACCTGTTTATAAGACAGAAGGAATACTTCCTAAAGGACCTGCTTCTAACAATTTCTACAATCTTTTCTTTCACAACGGAAAACTCTATGCTACTGGTGGTTTCTATGCACAAGAGAATAATGGAAGTTACCCAGGAGAAGTTCATGTATGGGATGGAGAAAACTGGTCTGAATTTGAACAACCATCTAATGATGTTCTTGGTCATCGCAACGTAGACTGGCTAAGCATGGATTTTGATCCAACAAAAGAAGGACACGTGATGGTAGCTGCCAAGAGTGGACTTTATGAATTTCAAGATGGAGAATTCATAAAATGTTACAATAGAAACAATAGTCCATTCCTATCATGTGTCAACGATGATAACTATATTCTGGTCTCAGATCTCATGTATGATAAAGAAGGTACACTATGGGTATTCAATTCTTCTGTAGAAAACTGTTTTTGGACCCTTGATAAAAATCAACAATGGAAGTCCCTAGATGTCTGTTCACAGATTAAATACAATGATGATTTAAGATGTCTATTCATCAGTAGAACAAACAATAAAATGTGGTTTTTATCCAACTATTGGCAAACAAGCCAATTATATGCATACGACTATATAAAAAATACGTTGCATACTTACGGCCCTACCTACATAAATGAAGATGGTGTTCAAATTACTCCAAACTTTTTTTACAAGATAAAAGAAGATAGAGAAGGAAATATATGGATGTGCACTAGCAGTGGCCCTCTTTACTTGTCGGCAGACAACATACGTTTGGGAGCACAAGAAGTAACCCAGCATAAGGTACCAAGAAATGATGGTACCAATTATGCCGATTATCTGCTAGACGGAATAGATACAAGAAGTATAGCCATAGATGGAGGAAACAGAAAATGGCTTGGAACCAAATCAAATGGTGTATATCTCATCAGTTCTGATTGCAATACGCAGATACATCACTTTACATCTGAGAATTCTCCGCTGCTATCCAATACAATACTTGACATTCTGATAGAGCCTTCCGGAAAAGTATATTTTGCAACTCCTAAAGGACTTTGTTCATATATGAGTGATGTTACTCTACCAAGCAATGAAATGAACAAAAATGATGTTTATGCCTATCCAAATCCTGTAAAACCGGATTATACTGGACTCGTGAAAATCGTAGGATTAACATTTGACGCTGATGTAAAGATTGTAACAAGCAATGGAGTTCTGGTAAACCAAGGTAGAAGCATCGGAGGTACTTACACATGGAACCAGTGCGACTTAAAAGGCAGAAAAGTATCTAGTGGCATATATATGGTAGAAACTGCTACTTCCGAAGGAGAAAGAGGAGTGGTTTGTAAAATAGCCATTATCAAATAACAAGAAAATGAAACAGAAACAACTTTATAAGTCAGTCCTATTTCTCATAGGGCTGACTCTTCTTTCAGGAGTATTATACACCATGGGTGACTTCTACAATATGCCTTTCAGAGGCATGAAAGATTTATTTATCCTTATCGCACAATTTCTGGTAATAGAAATAGCTATATTCCTATTTATGTGGTGTATAGCTAGCAATAAATACGTCTTTGCCATACTTTATCCTATATATACCCTAGCTTGCTCTGTAGCTACATACTTTAGATATACTGCTCAAATCTCACTTACAGCAGCAACTATAGATTTATCTATAACCAACGATTTCAGAACAACCATGGACGTTGTTACCATTCCGTTGATACTGTTTGTTATTGTGACAGAATTGATATGTATAGGTATCATTTATATTCGTATTAAATACATCAGATTTTCCCATTCTTGGCTCCAGTTTATACTAGCCTTCATTGGGCTTACGCTATACATCAGTATTCCAAGAATATCCTTACCTATCAAGAGCCGCATTCCTTTCGTTATCTATTTCTCCATCAATGATTATTTAGATAATAGAAATATCATAGAAGAAAACAGACCGGCTTTCAAGCAGAAAGGAATCTGTAAAAGTGACTCTATAGATGTTGTCTTCATCATAGGTGAAACCCTACGCTCTAAAAACATGCAAATCAACGGCTATCACAGAGCAACAACTCCTTTTCTGATGACAGACAGCAACATTGTATCCATGCCTCATATTTATTCAGAATATGGATTTACGCATACCAGTGTACCATATTTGCTTACCAGAGCATGCCCAAAGAATCTGGATGCAGCCTATAAAGAAAGATCTTTTATTGATATTTTCAAAAAAGCAGGCTTCCATACTACATGGATTGCCAACCAAGAAAGTATTGATACTTACGTTTATTTCATGAAAGAAACAGATTCGCTTATTTACGTAAATAACGGAAAATCGGTTTATATCTTCGACCAATGGCTGGACGAAGATATCCTACCATTACTAGACAAGCAAATTCAGAATAAGAACTTCGGTAGAAGAAACTTATTTATTTTACATACAATAGGTTCCCACTGGTGGTATAACATACATTATACACGCCAATATGCCCGTTGGAAACCAGAACTTAAAAGCAGAGTACTATCTGCCAATACCAAAGAAGAATTCTTTAACTCCTATGACAATTCCGTACTCTATTCCGACTTCTTTTGGAATGAAGTGAGAAACAGGTTCCGAAATCGGAATGCCACCATTATCTATCTTTCTGATCATGCAGAAAGTTTGGGAGAAAAAGGAATCTTCGGACACGGAGAAGAAGCAGAAGCATTGCATTATCCTGGCTGTTGGATATGGATGTCAAACAAATACAAAGCTAACTATCCTAACAAATGGAAAGCTCTGCAAAATAACAAGAATAAAAAATATAATTCTGCATTTCTATTCCACTCCATCTTAGACGCAGGAGACATCACGACTCCTTATATTGATAAAAAATATGATATTTTCATTAAATAGATATTAACTATAACAAGAAAATGATTTCTGTGTGTATTGCTACATATAATGGTGAAAAGTATATTGGCGAACAGATTGCTTCTATATTGAAGCAACTAAATGCCAACGATGAAGTTATTATCTCTGATGATGGCTCCACCGATGCAACCCTATCCATTATCAAGACATTCCAAGATCCAAGAATAAGGGTCATACCTGGTCCACAAAAGCATTCTCCTACCCTAAATTTTGAAAATGTACTGCATCATGCACAAGGAGACTACATATTTCTTTCAGACCAAGATGACGTATGGAAGACTAATAAAGTAGCTACTTGTATGAAATGGCTACAGAAATATGATTGTGTAATCAGCAATGCAGAAGTAACAGATGAACATCTGAATATTCTTTTTCCGTCGCTGTTCAAGCTCCTGCATGTAAGTAAAAACAAAATATATAACGCATTGTGGAAAAACGGATATACAGGTTGTTGTATGGCATTTACAAGATGCGTAAAAGATGCTGCATTACCTTTTCCTAAAGATATTCCCATGTACGATATCTGGATAGGAAATGTGGCAGCATTTACATATTCTGTAAAATTCATAGATGACAGACTTATCTCGTTCCGTCGCCATCCAGCGACCAATTCCTGCAATGGAAAAGGGAGCAAATTCAGCAAATGGCAGCAGATTAGGTTTAGATGGAACATCATTAAAAACATTTTAAAAAATAAAATAGGAAAAAACTCGTTTCTATGGAAAAGAAAATGAACATAGTTTATGTTATAGAAGATTATTCTGAGAATGGAGGCGTTGAAAGAATCGTTTCCATGAAGGCTAATACATTCTATCAAGAATATCATCATCAGGTTACTGTTATTTCTGTATATGAAGATAAACGGAAACAACAGTATATCTTAAATGAAGGTATCCGGCTGATTCATCTTCATGTTCCTTTTGCCAAGAAGACAAGAAATAAAGTATATAAGCTATTAAGCAGAATTATTACACTATTATTAGCAGCTTATAGATTAAATAAAACTATTAAACAGGTTAATCCCGACGTAGTATTCTTTACAACTACATTGGGAGCATTGTTATTACCTCTTTGTCATACCAAGGCTAGAAGAATATACGAATCACATTTGGCACGTTCATTCAATCCTTTTCACTCACTATTCGGATTAATGGAAAGAAAAGCTGATGCCATAGTTTGTCTGACTCATGACGATGCTAAAGAATTTCAATCGGCAAAGAATGTATACGTTATCCCCAATTTTATCAACATACCTCACCAAAAGGTAAAAGACTACAGTTGCAAAAAAGCTATTGCTGTAGGAAGATTAGAACAACAGAAAGGTTTTGACAGATTGATTACCTGTTGGAAAGATGTAGCCAAACAATATCCTGACTGGCAACTCGATATTTATGGAACCGGCTCACTTTACCATATATTACAAGAGCAAATTACAAGTTTAGGATTGGAAAAACAGGTAAAATTGTGTGGCAGAGGAGAAAATATGATGGAAATATATCCTAACTATAGTTTACACGTAATGTCTTCACATTATGAAGGTCAAGGTATTGTAATGTTAGAAGCTCAAGCATGTGGTTTACCTTCTGTTACTTTCGACTTTAAATATGGAGCAAGTGATATTATTCAAAACGAATATAACGGACTTATCGTAACTCAAGATAATCAGAATGCTTTCACAGAGGCTATCACCAAACTGATTAGCAACTCTCATCTTAGAAAAGAGTTAGGGATACATGCCTTAGAAACAGGAGATAAATATGACAAATCAAACATTTTTAAAAAATGGGAAGATATATTAACAACAATACAACATCAATTAATTCTTTAAAAAGAATAGGCTGGATAGATAATTTGCGAGGATTCTGTATGTTAGCTATTTTGCTAGACCATACAGAATCTTATTATCTGGATTATCATATCATTAACCAAAATCTGTATTTGACGGATGCATTGGTCTTTTTTTTCATTTTATCGGGTTATTTAATGTATAAGCCACAACAGCAATTCTGTATAGCTCATAAAATGAAATCTATAGGGAGAAGTTTGCTAATGCCATACTTTATTTTTACATCACTTCTAGCACTTCCAAAAGCAATTGTTCATGGAGCGAGTATAGATATTTTGAATATATTTCAATCCATTATTATGGGGAAAGCTTCTTGGTTTGTTGCAGCACTGATAGTAGCTGAAATTCTTTTTTCAATATCACTATGGATAACTCATGAGAAAGATAGGTATATTCTACCTATCTGCACTATCGCTTTTGGCATATCTGGATGGTTACCGCAAACTACAGACTGTTATTTTTGGCAATTAGATAACTCATTGCAAGCCATGTTTTTCTGTTGTATAGGATATATAATCCACAAACATGAGCAAAGCATTTATAAAAAAATAAAGACATCACAAATTATTCTGTTATTAATACTGTGGATAACGATTAAGATATATGTGGATAGAACATATGTTATAATGACTATATGGCGTATTAACATAACTAATTATCCCCTATTTATCTTAAATATTTTGATAGGTACTCTTGCCACCACAACTCTCTTTAAAAAGATTCCATCTTGCAAATGGTTAGAGTGGACTGGAAGACATTGTATCGTATACTATTTCCTATGTGGAGGCATTCCTTTCTGTATTGGAAAAATATGCAATCACCTACACCTTTCTTATTCAGGAAACTACTTATCAGTAGTAGGCGTATTCTTGATTGTATATTTATGTACTACACTCGTTACATGGTTTATATATAGATATTTACCATTTATCACGGGACAAAAGAGAGTAACTTAGTTGGAACTGGCCAGAAGCTTTTCATAAAGTTTCACATAAGTGCTAGCCACAGAAGTATAATTATGATATTTCTTTACAAATTCTATACTTTGAGAAGATAGTTTAGCAAGATTATCCTTGACGAAGAACGCCTGCTCGATGATTGCTACATTCTGAGATTCAGTATACTCAGGACTCACATTGATGATAGGGCGTAATTCTGTTTCACCAATGAACTCATAATATTCTTCCTCTCCTCCACCGATAACCACAGTACCACGTGCCATGGCTGCCAACGAATTCATGGATGGAGTATAACTGTAAAACTGATCTACCAGAACATCTGCTTCATCCAGCATCCGGCAATATTCATCATAGTCTACTCCTTCTACATATTTGAGTTCTATCTTACCAGGATTTTTCTTT
Source organism: Segatella copri (assembly GCA_959596915.1). GTDB lineage: Bacteria > Bacteroidota > Bacteroidia > Bacteroidales > Bacteroidaceae > Prevotella > Prevotella copri_N. The sequence continues at coordinate 80,031 of CAUFXJ010000012.1, read as the reverse complement.
GCCAGAATTTCCACAAAATGAGCTATCTTTAAAGCACCTTTCAGATACTCGCGCTTGGGTTGTAAACCTACAAGCACTTTGATAACCTCACCATTCCTTTTCTGCCTGTTTTCATCTATAGCAGGAATTATCATCGGAAGAGGAATATAGTAAAGCTTCTTATGGAAATAAGGAACATCATAGCAGAGATAATATTCATAAAGACAGGCTATCAAAGCATCAGAATGATAAGATACAGTATGCCAGCACTTATCAAACTGAGGCATGAAATGAAAAGCCATACGCTCTTTATTCTCCTCGATATTCTGTAATTTACCATTCCAAAAAGTATCAGAATAAGCTGGAATACCCTTGGCCTGTTGTCTGAACAGATGTGGGTCATCGGCAAAACAGCCTTTAATGATTCGCTTATTGGTAAGCTTGAGAAACCAGAATATCAGCATGTTCCACCAACCCATCAAAGGCACAAATTGATAGTTATGTACCTGAACAATATCATTTCCACATATCTTATGAAGATTGCAGACTATTTTCCACAACACCATAAGCCCGCTCCATCTTCCATAACGCTCCATATTACGGCGCAAGTCGATGTCACGAGGAGAGTTGTGCCAATCATTGCCGTCGGACATCAGCGTTACCTGATGTCCGAGTTCTACTAATCCCTTTTTGAGAGTATTATGTAGCAAACTAGACTCACCTACCAACAGAATCTTCATAACTTTATATGATACTTATTTATAAGATACTTGAATATCAGAAACTTAAGACAATTCAATATACCTATTTTCTACAATATAATCAGATTTGCGCAGTCCCATGCTTACCACCAGTTTTATGGCCATTTTCTCCAGGCAGAACTTCAATGGCATCCAGCGCTTTTCTTTTTCATCACGCCAAGGACTCATCGCTTTATACTTATCAAATTCCTTTTTCCATGGATGCTTGCAGTTCTTATACCATGGTTTAGGAATACCCGTAAAATGGATAATGGCCGGATGAGCCTGAGCTTCCAATATCTGTTCATCAAATTCCCAGGAGATAAGAGAATAACGCAAATCAAACCAATACTCATTCAGTACATTATATCTGATAGGTAATACCAACTTAGAATTCTTAAACAGATAGTTCAGTACATCCTGATCATGACATCTCAACCTTTCCGTATTAGATTTCACATAATCAAAGAATTTGAGAAGCACCTGCTTTTCACGCCAATATTTCAGATTGACAACTAACATACCTGCATTAAAATATCCCAAAGTTTGGGGATAACGCAAGCGATTATAGTGTTCTATCTTATTATTATAACTATCTGGAACAGCAGCAATTGCATAGTTTTCAACAGAAGTATTCCACAATTTAACAAGTTTATCCACAACCAGAATATCGCCATCTAGATAGATAACCTTATCAATATCAGCAGGCAGAATTTCCGTAAGATACAAACGATAATAAGTAGCAAACGAAGTTCCTACATGATCTACTTGAAAATCCAGACCAATTGGAAAATGTTTGAAGATATCATCATTAATTAGATAGAAATGAATATTTTGCTGATAACGGGCAGCTATGGTTCTGATAGAATCCAATAATACAGCAGAATCCTGATCATGCAAGAGATGTACATTGACAACTTCTCCTCTGTTGCTCTCAAACAAAGAGGTCAACATGATACCGGTCGGCATGATATATTTACTATCAGTAGAACAAACTATTTCCATTTTTATGTTTTTTGTACTACTATTAATACGTAAATTAAATCTTTTTATTATCTTTGCAGTCATAAAAAAGAATAACTTATGCAGAAAGAATTAATATCAGAGATATCTTCACCATTGGTGAGTTTCATCATTACTACAAGCAACCATCAGAAGGAACATCTTGTAGAATGCATCAATAGTATCCTTCAGCTTTCGCTCAATGCCAAAGAGAGGGAAATAATTCTCGTTGATGATGGTAGCGAAGAATTGGTAGCCAGCCAGATAAAAGAGTTGCTGGATAACCTGCTCTATTTAAGATTACCAGGCTTAGGCAGCAGTATGGCACGCAACTATGGCATATACTTAGCCAAAGGAAAATACATCCAGTTTATAGAAGGAGATGATTATCTTCTTCAGCCAACCTATGAACATTGCCTTGACATCGTGAGATTCCACGAACCAGATATCGTTACATTCTGTTTCAGCAAGGATGAAACAGGAGAACCATCTTACGAACTCCCTACCCCAATCAGCGGCACAGAATATCTCAACAACAATACCCTTTTAGGCTCAGCCTGTTCCTATATATTCCGCCGCGCCATTGTGGGTAGCCTGTTATTCTCACCAAACATCAGTTTCGGCGAGGACGAGGAATTCACACCACAACTCTTCTTAAGGGCAGAACGAATATTCAAGACTCAGACCTCACCTTATTATAATAGAGTGGATAAATACGCGCCTGGCGAATTAGAAAATAAGGATAAGATAGATATCCACATGGATAATAAACTGGAGGTGATTCTACATCTTCAGAAGTTGCTCGATACGGTTCCTGTAGCAGAGCGCCAGGCACTCAACCGCCGTATTGCCCAGCTCTCGATGGATTATCTGGTTAACAATATCCGTTTGAAGCATTCATTGATATCCTTGAATCATGCCATCAGAGAATTAAGGAAACACGGATTATATCCTCTTCCAAACAAAGAATATACCAAGAAATATATGATGTTCAGAAAGATGATAGGTACATACGTAGGACGAATTGCACTTCTCTTTCTTATCAAGAAATAAATGAAGGAAGGCATAAAGATTTCTCCCATCCGGATAAGCATACAGAGGAATAAGAGAAAATCCTATATAAACAAAAATAGAGCATTCAAATCACTTGAACGCTCTATCTTTATAATTAGATTAAATTTTCTAATATTATTTGTATAAGTAAAAGATGATGAAATGACGTTTCACAACGTCCGTTTGTTTTAACTGATGCAAAGATACGACGATTTTTGTCTATAAAGTCGTAAATTATACATTTTATGGTAGCGAAATATGATTTTTTTACCCATAAAAAACAAATTTTACCACCAATCTTATAATTTTCACCACATCATTCTACGATAGTGATAACATCTTTTCTATTGGTTTGACCGCTTTTTTCGCTATTTCAGGAGCCACTTCCACTGTTGGCCAACCAAATTTCAATGCATTGTATATCTTCTTGAGCGTATTCATCTTCATATACTCACACTCGTTGCAGCTGCAACCTACTCCACCCTCGCTTACCTCTGGAGGTACGGGATAGAAAATTACGTTAGGACAATTACGCTCCAGCTCATGCAGGATACCAGCCTCTGTAGCGATAATATACTCCTTGATTTCAGGATGCTCTTGGGCATAATGCAACATGGTGGCTGTAGAGCCCTTTACATCGGCTACAGCAAGTACAGGTGCCTTACACTCCAGGTGAGCCATCACAACAGCCTCAGGATGCTTCTGCTTCAGTTTAACTATAGCCTCTACAGAGAATTTCTCATGTACATGGCAACCACCGTTCCAAAGCAACATATTGCGGCCTGTAACGCTGTTTATATAGTTACCGAGATTATAGTCTGGACCAAAGATGATTTTTTCGTTCTGTGGAAAACTGTCAATCACCTTCTTGGCATTACCGCTTGTCACTACACAATCAGTCAGCGCCTTTACTGCAGCCGTGGTGTTTACATAACTCACAACCTTATATCCTGGATGCTCTTCCTTGTACTTTTTCAAATCCTCAGCCTTACAGCTGTCAGCAAGCGAGCAACCAGCATTCAAGTCAGGACAGATCACGGTTTTGTCAGGACTCAAGAGTTTGCATGTCTCAGCCATGAAGTGCACGCCACACATAACCATTACCTGGGCATCGGTTTCTGCAGCTTTACGAGCCAAAGCCAAAGAGTCGCCAACAAAGTCGGCGATGTCCTGAATCTCACCTACCGTATAGTAGTGGGCGAGGATAATAGCATCTTTCTCCTTGCAAAGCTTTCTGATTTCAGCTTTCAAGTCCAAGGCTTCGTCAACTGGTTCGTCAACGTATCCTTTCTCAATCCATTTTTTTTTCACCATAACATTCATATTATATTTCTTATTTTTTATTTTTTTAAAAAAGAATATAGAGATGATGATATGCCGTGGATAAGTGGATAACATTCTGCATAAAAACTTGCGTATTTCGTTATCCAAGTCTTATTTCAGTTTATCCGCAGAGGCCTTTGAAATCTTTTTCTTGTCTCTTAATGCATTAACCGGTTTATCAACATTTCCCCAATTCGGTGCAAAGTTAATAAGTTTATATCTTTTTTCGGTCAAAAACTGCGAAAAAGTTTCTAAAAACTTAATAATATCTATGTGGATATCCTCTTTTCGTTGGTTTGAGATAGGTATGTGTGGATATTTACAAACTTATTAAAAAGTTATTATTGGGGTTTTCCGTACACTTATCCACGCTTTTGTGGAAAACAAAAAAGAGCAGAAATCCATCAGGATATTCTGCTCTCTGGTCTGAGTTATTTATATGGTTGGTTTTGGTTATAGGATTTCCATCTGTTTCTTTCTATTCTATACCTATTTATATATAGGTTTCTGATATTTTATTATATATAGAAGTTCTGATTCCCTATCTTTTGTTCAAAACAGAATCAATTTTTTCTGTTACCAGTTCAGGAGAGATATTCTTCATACATGCGAAGTCTCCCCTAGCGCAAGGCTTGTTACCATAGATACTGCAAGGGCGGCAAGGTAAGTCAAGCTGTACGGCATTGGCAGGATCCTGATGCCAGCCCATGAAACCTGCGTATGGATGGGTAGCTCCCCAGATGCTTACTACAGGAGTGTTAACAAGCGATGCCAAGTGCATATTGGCACTATCCATGCTCACCATAACGTGCAGATGACTCATCAGGATGAGTTCCTGTTTCAATCCGTTAAGATGAGAAGAAGCGTTAATGAGTTGTGGATACTTCTCAGCCCAGTCGTTCATCACTGGTGTTTCGTCTTTGCCTCCACCGAAAAGGAAGATATGAGCGTGTGGATGATTGTGGATAAGTCGCTGGATAACTTTTTCCATCAGTTGTATCGGATATATTTTTCCCTCGTGTGCAGCGAAGGGAGCAATACCAATCCACGGCTCTGTTATGTGCTTGTCTTCTAGTGAGATAGCATTCTCTCCTACTCCGAATACCTCCTGTGGTAAGATACTTAAATCTCCTTGTTTTCCATCCCCATAGATAGATGTGAAATCCATGTGGATAGGATATCCAAGTTGTGCAAAAACATCAGCATAGTTTTGGAACGATGTAGGTTGCTGCACAAGTTTTTTACCATTAGAAGCTACCAGCTTGCGTTTTCCCTTGCGATGTTTGTCAATATGTGCAACCTTGAAGTTATCCAGGTTGAAGCGCATACGCAGATAATCGGAACGCAGCACGCTATGTAAATCGGCAATTGCTGTAAACTGTTTGGCTATCAATCGGCGATAGAGTGCGTTGAGTCCTTTCACCCCTTTGTATTCCTCCTTGATATCAGCTTCCATAAAGCCAACGTTAGGAGCCAAGTCTTCAAAGAAAGGACGGGCAAAGGGACGACTGAGCACAGTAATTCTAACTTTCGGGTATTGTTTGGCCAAAGATTGAATTACAGGTACGGTCATGGCAACATCGCCCATGGCTGAAAATCTAATTACCAGGATATGCTCAGTTTTCATCGTTTTTTCTTCTATATATAATATAAGGTGAAAAAAGAGAGCCATACCTCTTATTATATAATAAGGTATATGCGCTCTCCTATTCTTTTTTTATTTCTTGTAGAGTACAGGATTGGTTGAAGGATCGTTGTACATCTTCATCTGTCGGTAAACCTTCATGTATTTGCGTCCAGCCTCGATATCTTCCAAGAGTTGGTCGATAGCTGTAGAAAGGTCTACCTGCTGTTCCAGGAGTACATCCAGTTTGGCTTGGCATTTCGCTTTGTGCTCAGCCGAAGCTTCCGGGCGTTCCACCTGCTCCTTCATGTGATAAATCTTGAGGGCAAGAATACTCAAGCGGTCAACAGCCCATGCAGGACTCTCAGTGTTGATGCGTGCATCATCCTGAACCTTCACGTCTTTGTATGTTTCGCGGAAGTAAGTATCGATTTGCTCAACGAGGTCAGTTCTGTCCTGGTTGCTCTTGTCGATTCTGCGTTTCAATACGAGTGCTTCAGCCGGGTCTATCTGAGGATCACGGATAATATCCTCGAAATGCCACTGTACTGTGTCAATCCAACACTTCAGATAAAGGCAGTTCTCAATGCTACCTTCCTGGTATGGATTATTGATTGGTGTATCAATGTTGTCTTTGATATGATAATCGGCTATCGCCTGATTAAATATCTTATTGGCTTTTTCTGTAAATGTCATAATGGATTTAAATGTTTAATTAATACCGTACAAAAGTAACAAAATAATCTGAAACGACCAACAAAAAAGGAAAAAAATGCCAAAAATATGCACAATTAGGGGGTGTTTGTGCACAATAATGCACTTTTTTCGCCAAAATATTTGTTTATCTCAAAAAAAAAGTGTTCCTTTGCACCCAGATTTTTAATTAGAAATTGATTTATAAACATTTTAAAAGTTACAATTATGTCAGAAATTGAAAGCAAAGTAAAGGCAATTATCGTTGATAAACTCGGTGTTGATGAGGCTGAAGTTAAGCCAGAGGCAAGCTTCACAAATGATCTTGGTGCAGATTCTTTGGATACTGTAGAGTTGATCATGGAGTTCGAGAAGGAGTTCTCTATCTCTATCCCAGACGATAAGGCTGAGAAGATTGCTACTGTAGGTGACGCTATCTCTTACATTGAGGAGAACGCTAAGTAATTTAGCAGCTAAATTATACTAAATGGAATTAAAGAGAGTTGTTGTAACAGGTCTCGGTGCTGTGACTCCAGTTGGTAATACTCCTGAGGAAACTTGGGAGAGCCTCCTTGCTGGTAAGAGCGGTGCTGCGCCTATTACTCATTTTGATACAACCCTTTTCAAGACCAAGTTCGCTTGCGAGGTTAAAGGCCTGAACATCAATGATTGGATTGATCGTAAGGAAGCTCGCAAGCTTGACCGTTATACCCAGTTGGCTATGATTGCTGCCATGCAGGGTGTAAAGGATGCTAATATCGATCTTGAGAAGGAAGACTTGAACAACGTTGGCGTTGTATTCGGTGTAGGTATCGGTGGTATCAAGACTTTCGAGGATGAGGTGAAGTACTATGGTACTCACGAGGAGAATGGTCCTAAGTTTAACCCATTCTTCATCCCTAAGATGATTGCAGATATCGCTTCAGGTCAGATTTCCATCCACTTTGGATTCCACGGACCAAACTACACTACTACATCTGCATGTGCTTCTTCAAGCAATGCATTGGCTGATGCCTTCAACCTGATTCGTTTGGGTAAGGCAAACATCATCGTTAGCGGTGGTGCAGAGGCTGCTATCTGCGCTTGTGGCGTAGGTGGTTTCAATGCTATGCATGCATTGTCAACACGTAATGATGACCCAGAGCATGCTTCACGTCCGTTCAGCGCAAGCCGTGATGGATTTATCATGGGCGAGGGTGCAGGTTGCTTGATTCTCGAGGAACTTGAGCACGCTAAGGCTCGTGGTGCGAAGATTTATGCTGAGATGGTAGGTGAGGGCGAGAGTGCCGATGCTTATCACATCACAGCATCTCATCCTGAGGGTCTTGGTGCTAAGCTCGTTATGGAGCGTGCACTTGCTGATGCCAATCTGAAGCCAGAGGACATTGACTATATCAATGTTCACGGTACATCTACCCACGTAGGTGATATCTCTGAGGCTAAGGCTATCAAGGCTGTCTTCGGTGATGCAGCTTACAAGCTCAACATCAGTTCTACCAAGTCAATGACTGGTCACCTCCTTGGTGCTGCTGGTGCAGTAGAGGCTATGGCTTGTGTTCTTAGTGTGAAGAACGATATCGTTCCTCCTACTATCAACCACGAAGAGGGTGATAATGATCCAGAGCTCGATTACAACTTGAACTTTACCTTCAACAAAGCTCAGAAGCGTGAGGTTCGTGCTGCATTGAGTAATACTTTCGGATTCGGCGGCCACAACTGCTGTGTAGTATTCAAGAAGTATGCTGAATAATTTTATAGATAGGATAAAGCTCTCTTTCCGCAAGGATAAAGAGCTTTATTTGTCTTTATATGAAATCCTCGGTTTTTATCCTCACGACATCAGCTACTACAAGATGGCGCTGTTGCACAAGAGCATCATGCACCGCAATTCTAAGGGAAAACCAGTGAACAACGAGCGGTTGGAGTTCTTGGGTGATGCGGTTTTGGATGCTGTAGTAGGAGATATCGTGTACCAGCATTTCCCTGGCAAGCGTGAGGGATTCCTTACTAATACCCGAAGCAAGCTAGTGCAGCGTGATACGCTGAATAAACTGGCACAGGAAATGGGCATCAACCAGCTGATTCTTTCTAATGGCCACAGTTCTTCTCATAACAGTTATATGGGAGGAAATGCGTTCGAAGCTTTGGTAGGTGCCATTTATCTGGACCGTGGTTACGATGCCTGCATGTATTTTATGCAGAAACGTATTCTGGCACAAATGATAAACATCGATAAGGTGGCTTATAAGGAGGTTAACTTCAAGAGCAAACTCATCGAATGGAGCCAGAAAAACCGCGTGAAGCTGGATTTCGTTATGCTAGACCAGCAAAAAGACAAGAATGGTAGTCCGATTTTCACCTATCAGGTTGTACTCGAAGGTGTTGAAGGTGGAGTAGGAAAGGGCTATTCCAAAAAGGAAAGCCAGCAGGTGGCTTCTAAGACTAGCTTGGAAAAACTGCGCAAAGAACCACAGTATATTGATGCTGTGTTCACAGCTAAGGCTAACCGCACCAAGATGGAAGAGGAACCTGTTGAAAACGTGCCTAACACAGAAGTGAAAGACGATTTCATCATCTCGCAGGATGCTGATGCACAAAACGCACCGGTAGAGGAGAAGCACATCAATGTTTTCAAAGAGGAGGTTTTCACAGAGAAATCTGCCGAAACTGCCCAGGAAACTGAAGTGCAGGTCGAGGTGAAGGATGAAAAGAAGGAGAGTGATGAGTTCGATTTGAGCGACATCACGGCTCAGCCTAAGGAATTATCAAGAGAAGAGATTATTGCCGCTGCCGAAGCGGCTGCTTTCGGTAACGATGAGTAAACTGTATCTCTTTCCGGATAGGAAATACAATTTAATAGAAGACTCCCATAAGATGGTTAATATCGCCACTTATGGGAGTCTTTTGTGTTGTATATTTCCTTTTTGTATACTTTATCTTACCCTTTTGTATTAAAAAATAGTAAAAACTTTCTCTATATCAAAAGTTTGATTTACTTTTGCATCTACTTAAATGATATATATCTAGATATGAGTTTAACAACGATAGTAAGTAACGTCTTCAAACCTCGGCAGAAGGAGTTGGAGAAGTATGTCTATGATGCAGAACATTTGCAGCATAAAGTGCTTATGCACCTTATAAATAAAGGAAAAAATACTGAATATGGTGTCAAGCATTTATTAAATACCACCAATAGTTATGATAAATTTGCACAGAATATTCCTGTCAATACCTACGAGGAGTTGAAGGGGGATATCGACCGTATGCGTCATGGCGAAAAGGATATTCTATGGCCGGGACTGGTAAAATGGTATGCCAAGTCATCTGGCACCACCAACGATAAGAGTAAGTTTATCCCGGTTTCTCATGATGGCTTGCATGGCATTCATTATGCCGGAGGCTTTGATGCCGTAGCCTATTATCTGCGCAATAATCCGAAGAGCAGACTCTTTGATGGCAAGAGCCTTATCTTAGGTGGAAGCCATTCGCCTAACTATAATGTGTCGGATAGTCTGGTGGGTGACCTGAGCGCTATCCTCATCGAAAATATCAATCCGCTTGCCAATCTGGTGCGTGTTCCTAAGAAGTCAACTGCTCTCCTGAGCGATTTCGAAGTGAAACGCGACCTTATTGCCCGCGAAACGATGAATAAGAACGTAACCAATATCTCGGGTGTTCCTAGTTGGATGCTTAGTGTGCTGGTGCGTGTCATGGAACTTTCCGGCAAGAAGCATCTGGAAGAGGTATGGCCTAATCTGGAGGTATTCTTCCATGGCGGTATTGCCTTTACTCCTTACCGCAAGCAGTATGAACAGCTCATCACTTCGCCGAACATGCATTATATGGAGACTTATAATGCCAGCGAGGGATTCTTCGGACTGCAGGATGATCCGGCAGACCCAGCCATGTCGCTTATGATAGATTATGATGTATTCTACGAGTTTATCCCTATGGACGAATTCGGCAGCGAGAATCCTACCGTTGTGCCTCTCTGGGGTGTTGAGGTAGGCAAGAACTACGCTATGATCATCACCACTTCCTGTGGTTTGTGGCGCTATCTCATCGGCGATACGGTTCAGTTTACCAGCAAGAATCCTTATAAGTTTGTCATTACCGGCCGTACCAAGTACTTTATTAATGCATTTGGCGAGGAACTGATCATGGATAATGCCGAGAAGGGATTGGCTTATGCCTGCGAGAAGACGGGTGCTCAGGTTTCTGATTATACCGCTGCGCCGGTTTATATGGACAGTAATGCCAAGTGCCGTCACCAGTGGCTCATAGAGTTCTCTCAGGAGCCAGCCAGCCTCGATGAATTTGCCAGTCTGTTAGACCAGAAGCTGCAGGAAATCAACAGCGATTACGAGGCCAAGCGCTTTCACGACGTTACCCTCCAGCATCTGGAGATAGTGAAGGCCAAGCCGGGACTCTTCAATGAATGGCTGAAGAGCAAGGGCAAGTTAGGTGGACAGCATAAGATTCCACGCTTGAGCAACAGCCGCAAGAACATTGATGAGATGCTCATGATGAACAAATAAAACAAGCAGCATGCTTCTTCCGCCTGAAGTTGAAGTGATGCTGCGATATTAAGAAGATATAAAGAATGATTCAATTGAACGACATAAAGAGCAAGTTGAAGGCAAATTCACTGTTTCTGCCTTTCTACGTCTTAGCTTTCCTCATGTTGGCATCCTGTGCCAAGATGGGACAGCCGGATGGTGGTTGGTTCGACGAAACTCCTCCTAAGGTGATTGGAGCTTCGCCAGCCGATAAGGGCGTAAATGTGAAGCAGAAGAAGGTGAATATTTATTTCGACGAATATATCAAGGTAGATAATCCTACCGAGAAAGTGGTTGTTTCGCCTCCGCAGCTCGAAGTGCCTGAAATCAAGGCTTCGGGCAAGCATATTCAGATTTCTCTGGTAGATTCGCTTAAGCCGAATACTACCTATACCATCGACTTTTCCGATGCCATCAGCGATAATAACGAGGGCAATCCGATGGGAAACTATACCTACAGTTTCTCTACCGGCGAGGTCATCGATACGATGGAGGTATCGGGATATGTGCTCGAATCGGAGAATCTGGAGCCTATCAAGGGTATTCTGGTAGGTCTTTACGCTGATCATGCCGATTCAGCCTTCAAGACCAAGCCTATGCTGCGTGTAAGCCGTACCGACAGCCGTGGTCGCTTCGTCATAAAAGGTGTGGCTCCGGGCTCTTACCGCATCTATGCCCTGCAGGATATGGATGGCAACTATATATTTAGCCAGAAAAGCGAAAAACTCGCTTTTTCTCATGATATTATCGTGCCGTCAAGCAAGCCGGATGTACGACAGGATACTACATGGATTGATTCCTTGCATATCAAGTCGATAGATCAGGTTAATTATACTCATTTCCTACCGGATAATGTAGTGCTCCGTGCCTTTACCGAACTGGTTTCCGACCGCTTCTTCCTCAAGGCAGAGCGTCAGAAGGCCAACTGTTTCTCGCTCTATTACAGTTATGGTGATTCTATCCTGCCACAGATCAAGGGCTTGAATTTTAATGAGAAAGATGCCTTTATTCTGGAAAAATCGGAGAAGAACGATACGCTTACCTATTGGCTCAAGGATACGGCGCTGGTCAACCAGGATACGCTGAATATAGAGCTTACTTACCGTATGACAGACAGTACGGGCGTGCTCCGCAACCAGACTGATACGCTCGAAATTCTTTCGAAGGAACCTTACGAAAAGCGTATGAAGGCGCAGGCTAAGGAACTGGAGAAATGGACCAAGAAGCAGGAAAAACTGAAGAAGAAGGGTGAACCTTATGATAGCGTGATGGCTGTAAAACCGCTTGATGTTCAGATGAGTGTCTCTTCTCAGCTCGATCCTGACAAGAATGTTATCTTCACCTTCAATACGCCGCTTGCCAAGGCCGATACGGCAGGCATTCATCTCTATGCCAAGCATGATACGCTATGGTATAGGGCGCCGATGGAGTTTAAGCCGCTGGGCAACCGCAAGTATATTCTGAGAGGCGAGTGGCGTCCGGACATAGAATATAGTCTGGAGGTTGATTCTGCCGCGTTCCAGGACATCTACGGACTTGTATCTAAACCTGTGAAACAGGGTTTCAAGGTCAATTCCCAGGATACTTACGGCACGCTGCTCATTAATGTAACGCACGATTTCGACAATCATCCGCTCCTCGTTCAGCTACTCAATGCGCAGGATCAGGTGGTGAAAGAAGTGAAGGCAGTGAACGGAGTAGCCGAATTCTATTATCTCAAGCCGGAGAAGTATTACATGCGTCTGATAGTAGACCGCAACGGCAACGGCAAGTGGGATGCAGGCTGCTATGATAAGGATGAACAGGCAGAAGAGGTGTATTACTATCCAGACGTGATAGAATGCAAGGCTAAATGGGATTTAACCGAGAGTTGGGATCCTACGGCCCGTGAACTTTCCCGTCAGAAGCCTGGTACCATTACCAAGCAGAAGCCTGATAAAGAAAAGAAAGTTAAGAACCAGAATGCGCAACGTGCCAAGAAACTTGGCATCGAGTACATTCCTAAATTATAAAGAGTTATGAAAACGATCAAATCATTCGGGATTGCATTATTGCTACTTCTGGTCAGCACTACGGTGTCTGCCCAGTGTACCTTCCGTAATACAGCCTTCAAGTCGGGTGAGTTCCTTACTTACAATCTGTATTACAATTGGAAGTTTGTTTGGGTAAAAGCTGGTAATGCCAGTATGTCTATCGTCCAAACCACCCGTCATGGTAAGCCTGCTTATCGCGGTTCTCTTGTTACAAGAGGCAATAAGCGTGTAGATGATATCTTTGTGCTTCGCGACACTCTGCTCTGCTACAGCGGCACCGATCTGGCGCCTATGTATTTCCGTAAGGGAGCTCACGAGGGCAAGCGCTATACGGTAGATGAGGTATTCTACAGCTATTCTGGCGGTAGGTGTCATCTCAAACAGCACCGTCAGCAGCATGATGGTAAGCATGTATGGAAGAATGCCACCTACGATGATTGTGTTTTTGACATGATGAACATCTTCCTGCGTGCCCGCAGTTTCAATCCTGCTAACTGGAAGAAGGGTTATACCGTAAAATTCCCTATTGCTGATGGAAAGAACCGCACTCCAGCTCAGATAAAGTTTGATGGTAAGGTTACCATCAAGGCAGATAATGGTGTGAAGTACCGTTGCCTGCGCCTTGCCTATATGGAGTATGAGAATCGTAAGTATAAGAGAATCGTAGATTTCTATGTAACCGATGATGAGAATCATATTCCTATCCGTTTGGATATGTTCCTCAAGTTTGGTGCTGCCAAGGCTTTCCTCGTAGGAATGAAGGGTGTTAGAAATCCGGTTTCTTCAATCGTGAAATAAGATAAAACAAAGCTCTCGGTGCATGATGCATCGGGAGCTTTGTTATTAATATGGCTGTGCAAGCTGATTATTTCGGCAGCGATATGGTGAACTCCGACCATTTGCCTTTTTCGCTCTTTACGCTTACTTTGCCGCCATGGGCATTGATTACCTGCAGCACGTAGTTCAGGCCGATACCGAAGCCGCCACGGGTCTTCCGGGCGTCTCTTTCGTGCTCAGCAGCACGCTCAAAGCGGTTGAAGATTGTTTTCATCTCACTTCTGGCTATGCCGATACCCTCATCGTATATCTTGATATATACATTTCTGTCATTCTCGGAGGTGGAAATCTGAATGTTGATTTCTTCTTTCGAGTATTTGGTGGCGTTATCTACTATATTGCTGATAGCCTCCTTCAGATATTCCTCATCTGCCAGTGCCGAAGTGGCTCCGAATAGGGTGGTGATATGAATCGGTTTCGCCGATTTCGCCTTGTATTTATCCACCACATCCTCTATCATCGCCTCCAGATCTACTTCAGCCTTCTGGATACTCAGTTTACCATGTTCCAGTTTTGAGATGGTAAGCAGGCGGTTGATGAGAGCAAGCAGATGCTGTGCCTCGTCTTCTACGATACAGAAATATTTCTCCTTCATTTCCGGCTTCTTCTCCAGTACGCCGTTGTGCAGATATTTGGTTCCCATGATGATGGAGGTAAGGGGCGACTTCATGTCGTGAACCATCGCATAGGAAAAATCCTCGCGCAGCAGGCGAACCCTTTCCTGCTCATCGATATAGTTGATTTGGTCGATAAGGCTCAGAATAATGACCACCATGGTGAGTAGAGAAGTGAGCAGAGTGATGCGACTCTGGTAGAGTGCCGAGAAAAAGGCATGCGCCCTCACATCGGCTGCCAGACTCCAGGGATTATCGTAGCCCATCTGGTGAACGCTCATCTGGAATGAGTTGTATATCCAGAAAAGTTGCATGCATAGTACGGCTACCAGCGCCATCGTACCGAGCATTTTGGTTCTGTTTGCCTTCATAATCAGGTGGTTTTAGTATTCTTTTTCTTCTTCATCCTCTTGTATCAGCAATGGTTCTATATTCTTCTTGAGAAGATAGAATCCATAGCCCATCATGCCCAGCCCCAGGATGCATACTAGGATGGTAACCCAGTTGCTGCCCAGGTTGAACGGAATCATATTGGATATGAGATAAATCGCAAATATAACGATGGAACTTCGGGTTTTGCAGTAAAGCCAGAAACCGTATAAGGTGCACGGGAGGGCTGCCAGGACGTAAAATATCCAGAGTGCCATTCCCTCGCCCGAACCTGCTGTCAGCGTAGTTGGCATAATCATGAGCAAGTATACAAGCAGAACGACCCATTTCTTCTTTCCGCTTTTCAGAAGTTCTTCCAGAATGGCACCATAGAAAACGTAGGCTGAGATAAACGTGCCTACCAGCATCAGTGGGAGCAACTGGAAAAAGCCGAACTGGCTCATTTCTTTAGGCATAAAATGAATGCCTAAGTAGCTCATCAGGGCATAATAGGCGATGATAAAGCCCAGCATCGGCATAGAGCCGTAGAGCATGAGTTGCCATTTGCTCTCTGGCTTTACCTTGCCAAGCGTAAAACTCGAAAACTTGCCTTTATGAAAGGTAAACCAGATGATGAGTGTAGCTATCAGGGCGAAAGCTATGATGAAAGGAAACATTTCTGTTGTAGTCATATCTCCCTTGCTGTTGCCTGGCATGTGCTCACTACCTATATAGGCATAATACAGGCCAAAGCAGAAACCGCTTATCAGGATAGTGATGAAAAATTCAGCTATCAGGAGAAAGAAGTATAGTATCGCTTTTAACATATATGTTTGTCTTTAATAATCTGTTTTCTTTTCTATCATTCCGTATAGAGATGATTCGTTTTACTGATTTTCTGAGGCTTGAGATGCGTCTATTCTGCGATGAGTTTGAATCCCACACCTCTGATGGTTTTCAGTTCTACGCCCGGTTCGTCTTCCAGCGCTGTGCGGATTTTCTTGATGAATACATCCAGGCTTCTGGAAGCAAAATAGTCTTTGTCTTCCACTCCCCAGAACCGGCTCAATACGGCTTCGCGGCGCACCACCTCGTTTTTGTTTACTGCCAGCAGTTCCAGAATCTTTGCCTCTCGTGCGGTGAGCATTTTCTGTTTACCATCCTGCGTATCTTTCAGTGTAGCATGGTCGGCATCTAGAATGTATTTACCCAGTTTTATCTGGTTGCTGGCGTTTTCGCTGCGGGCTCCGGCTTTCAGTTGGAGCAGGCTATATATATGAGCATCAAGCTCTTCCGGAATAAACGGCTTCTTCACATAGTTGTTGGCCCCGGCGGCATAACCTGCCTTCAGGTCTTTCGGCGAGGTGAGTCCGGTGGTAAACAGAATTATGGTTTTTCCGTCAACCTCGCGTATTTTCTTCACCATTTCTATTCCGTCCATGATGGGCATGTCGATATCAGATACGATAACATCGGGCTGAAAGTCTTGCCACACCTTCAGTCCTTCCTTGCCGTTAACGGCGGTTTTCACCTCATATCCTCCGATGATATCTTCGAAGCAACTTTTCTCCATATAGGCGAGGTTTTCATCATCCTCTACCAGGAGCAGTTTAGTATTTGCCATAATCTTTTCAGTTTTTGATGATTACAGTTGCAAAGATACATTTTTTTTGTGAAAGAGCCATATAAAGAGGTGGAGATTAACTTAAAGATAACATTCATTCCTGAACTTTTGAAGGCACTATGGATTAGGAACGGGGAGTGATTAGGAGCGGGTATAAATTAGGCACGGATTACGCGGATCCGTGCCTGAATAATTATTGCTTGTCCGAGTCGATGAGGGCGAGCAGATGCTCTACTGCCACCTCCTGCGGAATATTCTTTTCTACGCAAACCTGCTTGCGGTAGAGGCTTACTCGGTTAGGACCGGCACCTACGTAGCCGTAATCGGCATCCGCCATTTCGCCTGGACCATTCACGATACAGCCCATGATACCTATCTTCAGACCCTTGAGATGCTTGGTTGCTTCCTTGATCTTGGCGATGGTTTCACGAAGGTCGTAGAGGGTTCTGCCGCATCCCGGACAACTGATATACTCGGTCTTGCTGGTGCGCAGACGGGCTGCCTGAAGTATTCCGAAAGCGGTTTCATCTATTGTCTGGGCAGGGATGTCTCCATTGTTCATCAGCCAGATACCATCGGTCAGACCATCAATCATCAAGGCTCCCATATCAGCAGCAGCCTCCAGCTGGAAGTCGCTCTTCTCCTCCTTGCTGTGCTGGTACATCTCGGCAAAGATCACAGGGTTCTTCAAGCCGGCATTCATCATCTCGTGAACCAATGCACGCTGGTCGCCCAGGCGGTTCTGATGATTGCTTACGCAGATAACCACCACCTCAGGATGAGCCTTCAGACAGGCGATGTATTCCTCGGCTGGAGTACCAAACTGCAGGGTGAGGAACTTCACGTCTGCCTTGATGCTGGCGATGAGCGGCATTGCCATGGCAGGGAAGATAGGGTAGAGCTTGGCACCAGTCGTCTCTGGCTTGCTGTTCAGCGTCTCGTAAATATTGTAATCTACGATGTAGTTCTGACCTGGCACAAACTGCTTAGGCATCTTGCCGCCGATGTAGATATAGTCTGGAGTAGCATCCTTGTTCTCACAAGCGGTGCTCTCGCCGTTGATTCGGTTGCTGATAACCACCGGAACGTTGCTGCCGCCGATATTGCCTACAGCTACGGTTTCGCGGCGGGTAGGGCGCAGCCAGTTGAATGAAGGACAAGCTGTGGCAGGAATCATCAGATGCCCCTTCTTCTTGCCGATGTAATCTACCAGATGGCGTGCCACAGGAATCTCTGCAGCCGGTTCCTCGCTCAGGCTTACACGAACGGTATCGCCGATGCCATCAGCCAGGAGGGCACCGATACCTACGGCACTCTTGATTCTGCCATCTTCGCCTTCACCGGCTTCGGTTACGCCTAGGTGGAGTGGGTAGTTCATGCCTTCCTTCTCCATTTCTTCTACCAGGAGGCGCATGGAGCGAACCATCACAACGGTGTTGGATGACTTGATGCTGATAACCACATCGTGGAAATTCTCCTTCTTGCAGATGCGCAGGAACTCGAGACAGCTCTCTACGATGCCCTCTGGCGTATCGCCGTAGCGGTTACGGATGCGGTCGGAGAGTGAACCATGATTCACACCGATGCGGATGGCAGTATGATGCTCCTTGCAGATGTTGAGGAAAGGTACGAAGCGATCCTCAATCTTCTGAAGTTCGTGGGCATACTCCTCGTCGGTATATTCCTGCTTGATGAACTTGCGGGCAGGATCCACGTAGTTGCCAGGATTGACGCGCACTTTCTCGCAATAGAGAGCAGCCACGTCGGCAACGTTAGGATTGAAGTGAACATCGGCTACGAGCGGAGTCTGATAGCCGTCGGCACGGATGCCGGCATTGATGTTTTTCATGTTCTCTGCCTCGCGGGAACCCTGAGTGGTGAAGCGCACCAGCTCGCCACCAGCCTTGATAATCTCTTCAGCCTGTCGCACGCAAGCCTCGGTATCATTGGTGTTGGTGGTGGTCATCGACTGGATGCGGATAGGATTATCGCCACCCAGGTCGATGGCTCCGATATGTGCCACAGAAGAGGCACGGCGGGTATAATTGAATAAATCTACCATAATATATAAGATAAGATATGCCCCAAAAGAATGGGGCATATCACATATTAGATTAATTACACTTGAAGTCGTATTTCACCTCAGCCAGGTCCTTGTTGGCCTTCTCGATCTTGGCACCGAGACCCGCCTTCCAAGCCTCTACCTTCTGAGCCACTTCCCCGTCGGCAAGGGCTATCATCTCGGCAGCGAGGATGGCAGCGTTCTGAGCCGCATTCACACCAACAGTAGCTACAGGAATGCCAGGAGGCATCTGGATGATGCTGAGCATGGCATCAAGACCATCGAGCATACCCTTGATAGGCACGCCGATTACTGGCAGAGGAGTAGATGCTGCGATAACACCAGGAAGGGCGGCAGCCATACCGGCAGCGGCGATGATAACCTTCACGCCACGCTCCTTGGCTCCCTTGGCGAATGACTCTACTGCATCTGGAGTGCGGTGAGCAGAGAGGGCATTAACCTCGAAAGGAATCTGGTTGTCGTTCAACCACTTACATGCTTTTTCCATAACAGGCAGATCGCTAGTACTGCCCATAATAATGCTTACTAATGGTTTCATTTCTTCTTATATTTTATTATAAACTTTATATTACCAAAATAGCACAGGCGGTGCCTATCAGGAATCCTGCAACTACCTGTGACAGCGTATGTTGTCGGAGTATCATGCGGGCACTTCCTACTGCGCCTGCCATCATCAGCACAAGGCAGAGCCACCACAGCGGATTGAAATTGAAGGCTACAGAATAAGACACCAGAGCTCCTGCCACACCTCCGATGGCTGCCGTATGGGTGCTGATCTTCCACCATACATTGATGAAGGCGCAAATCATCTGTATCGCCAGCGCTACCACTACGATGATACTGATGACGCGAGGCGTATTGCGGTATTCCATCCAGAAAAAACAGCCGAAGTAACATACGATAGAGAGGATGTAAGGCACAATACGACGCTCCTTCTTGCCCAGTTCACGCGAGGTCCAGCCTTGAACCATGCGGTAGAGGTGGATGAGTAGCGATGGAGCTACGACGGTCAGGAGGTAGACCATGCCCAGCATCACCAGTTTGTATCCTATCGGTAACAGCGACATATAACTGAAGATGAACAGAGCAATCAGTCCTACCATCGGCAGATAGAAGGGCGTGAAGATCATGCTCATGATGCGTGCTGTCAATATGATATTCTTCTCTTTCATAACACTAATAACGTATATATTCTTTTTATCTCTCAAATATTTTGTGGTGGGCCCCGGTTTCTTCCTGACTCATACCACTATCTTATTTTCTGAGTCGTGCCACCGGTATGCCCAGTTGCTCCCTATATTTTGCCACCGTACGTCGTGCTATAGGGAATCCCTTCTCCTTCAGCAGTTTGGCGAGTGCATCATCGCTGATCGGCTTTTTCTTGTCTTCTTTCTCGATGATGTCGTGCAGGGCAATCTTGATTTTGCGGGTAGACATCTCTTCGCCGTCTTCAGTGGTGTAGCTGTCTGTGAAGAAGAACTTCAGCGGGAAGGTGCCCCATTTAGTCTGGGCATACTTCACGTTGCTCACTCTCGAGATGGTACTGATGTCCAGTCCCGTGCGTTCTGCTACATCCTTCAGGATCATCGGTTTCAGGTCAGCCTCGTCTCCATCCAGGAAGAACTGCCGCTGTATGTCGATAATTGCCTTCATGGTGACGATGAGGGTATGTCTTCTCTGCTTGATGGCTTCGATGAATCCCTGTGCCTTGTCCACCTTTTCCTTGGCGTAGAGCAGGGCTTCCTTGTCGCTCCGGCTCATCTTGTCTTTATGCTTCCTGTAGGTGTCAATCATGTCGGTGAATGATGGCGAAACCGTCAGTTGCGGAATGTTGCCGCGGTTCAGCGAGAATGTAATCGTTCCGTCGTCATTGGTGTCGATGATGAAGTCGGGGGTAATCTGCTGCATGTTTCTTCCCTCTGTTTCGCCCATCGATGCGCCCGGTTTCGGGTTCAGCTTTCTGATTTCTGCCTGCAGGGTTTCTACCTGTGTATCGTTCAGTTCCAGTCCTGCCTTGATCTTGTCCCAATGTTTCTTGGTAAACTCGTCAAAATAGTCGGTAAACACCTCTTCCATCGTCTTGCGGAGCACACCTCTCGGCAGTCTCTTAACCTGCAGCAGGAGGCATTCCTGCAGACTTCTTCCTCCTACACCGGCTGGGTCGAAGGTCTGTAGAATGTGGAGCACGTGCTCGATGTCTTTTTCCGTAACATCGATGTTGTGATAGATAGCGAGTTCATCGCAGATGCTGTCCAGGTCCTTGCGGAGCAGTCCGTCGTCATCCAGTGAACCTATGAGATATTCCATTACTTCCTTCTCCTTGTCGCTGAGCGGCTGCATGTCCATCTGTTCCTTCAGCTTATCATAGAAAGAGGTAGTGTCGCCGTAAACCATTTCTTCGTAGTCAGCGCTGTCCTGGTTGTTGTATCTGTCTGTATTGTAGTCAGGCATCTGGTCGTCTTTTCCGATGCTTTCCAGTGCCTGGTCCAGTTCGTCTTTTCTTTCTTCTTTTTCAGATTCAGCCTCGTAGGCATCCTCATCGCTGCTGTTGTCGTACTCATCATCTGCGGGCGAATCATCATTGGCGACATTCTCGTTGAGCATGTCGTCTGGGTTCTCGCTTTCCAGAGCGGGATTATCGTCCAGTTCTGCATTGATACTGTCTTCCAGTTCCGTGAGCGGCATTTCCAACAGTTTCACCTGCAGCATTTGCTGGGCTGAAAGTCTTTGAAGTTGCTGTAACTTCTGTGCCTGTGTCTGTATGAGTTTTTGAGCCATAATTACTTAAAGTATTCTTTTAGTTCGTTGGCAAGCTGGTAAAGCCTGTCTGGATTTCCGTTTCCGTATTGGTGCCAGATGTCGCTGCATGCTTCTAGCAGCGGGTGTATCAGCACATCTTCGCGGTTGAGATAGGGGTCGCAGTACATGAATACGCCCATCGCCTCGGCAATGACCTTCGGTGATGTCCTGATGAGTTTTCCCAGGTCGATGATTTCCGGTGTTTCCGGCACCATGGTGATTGGTGTGAGCTGGAAGTAGAGATCGAGGATGATGATGAGTTTCACGGGGGTGAGCGATGGTTCACTTTCCAGTGGTTCCCAGTTTTTCTCGAATGTTTCCTTCACTTCCACTCCCTCGAAGAACTGTATGGCGTTTCCGCAGCCGTTCATCTGCCTGATGCGCTGTATATCGCGCTTCAGTTTCTGTGGCTTATCGGCATACTTCTCCCATAGTCGCTTGATTCTCGGAGTCACCATTCTGAGTTTGAACATCTGTTCGTGCAGAAACTCAGGTGGAATATGCAGTTCCAGGCTCAAGTCGACCATCCCTTTCGAATAGAGAGGTTTCACGCCCATGGGCTTCTTCTGGTACAGCTGCAACAGCAGGAGCCAGTATTCTTCGTTCCAAAGAGGATGTCTTGCCATAATTTCCTATCTTTATATATCTTCTGCAAAATTACGACTTTTCGTTGGTAAAACAAAATAATTTGGCGGTTATTTTTTCTCAAACTGAACTTTCTCCAGTCTAGGAGTAAATGAGTTAAGTACTTTAAGGTGTTATGGCTATAGTCTTTGACAAAGTTTTATGTAGTAATACATATGTCCTAGCTCCTTTACCTAGGGGATAAAATAAAGAGCGCAACTTCGAATGATTTCGAAATTGCGCTCTTTTAATACGATATTCCCAAATTTCTCATAACTCAAGGGCTTTTTGTTACCCTTTCCATTACGGAGCCCGAAGCAGCAATTCTGCTCAGGCGTCATCTTTGGTTATCCCATACATTTGGATCTTTTTACCTTCAACTCACCTGTTGAAATTATCCTGTTAATCCTTGAATAAACAATCTTTAAATTTACCTTTAAACTAAAACCTAATAAAAAAACAACTAACAATCTTAAACCTAAAAACCTAATAACCTAAACTTTTTGTCGTCCTTGAATAAACAATCTTTTCTTTACCTTAACTAATACCGTTTCTCTGAATAAACAATCTTAAATTTACCTTTAAACTAACTAATAACCTAAAACAACTAACAATCTTAACCTAAAAACCTAATAACCTTTTTGTCTTATTGACGATGCAAAGGTACGACGATTTTCCGAACCCACCAAATGTTTTAAGAGAAAATCACATAAAAAAGCCTCTTTTTTGATATAAATCAACTATGTGTGTGCGCACACACGTGCTATTTAACAGCTATTTGATGTATGTCAACCATTTTAACACATTTCTTATGTCTGAAGCCTGTTTGGGAGCTTATACCTTATTATATATGCCTCTTCATTATATATGCCTCTTCGCTCATGAACACGGCGATGGTCTTGAGGCGCAGATAGTCTTCCGATAGGTAGATGAGTCCCTTGTTGCCCCAGTTCTTGCCCCATGAATTGCGGCAGACGTAGAATCTCTGCTTGCCTTTCATGAAGGTACCTATGATTTCCATCACATGATCATCGGTGGTGCGAAGCTGTTCAAACTCCTTCTGTCGCGATGCCTGGGTCACGGGGCGTTCCATCGGCTGTATGTCTACACAGTTCTTCCTTGGTTCCTTGAAGCCAGGTTCGCTGATGTCACCTTCCCAGCATACCGGGTGTCCTTTTTCTACCGCCTTCCTGATGTGGAGCATCAGCTCGTCGAGCGGAAGGTTCAGATAGGCATCGTGCATCCGGTTATCGGGAATCTCGAGCGCAAAGTATTCTCTGTAAGGATGATGCGAGAAACTGGTGAGCGATACATACTCCTCGGGATAGCATACGCTGTGGGCAAACTCTTGAGGGGTATATTCGGCACCCAGCATGTGTACGGCCTTGGCAGGCATGTAGCCTATTTCTGCGTCAAACAGGTCGTTCAGTTCCTCCTTGAGCTGGCTGATGCCCGCTTTCTGCGAGATGGCGCCATCGCACAGTTTCTGCACCTTGCGGCAGAGCACCTTGTAGTTCACGTGCTTCGGATCTTCATAGCTGTCGTAAGGTTGTGCACCATACTTATCTATATAATGTATCAGCATCGGGGCAGTACCGCGCAGGCTGATATTCTTCTTTCCCTGTGCAAAGTAATATTCCAGTGCCTGTTCTTCCAGCATCATGCGGGCTATGTAGGCGATGGAGAGATTCACGGAATCCCCCTTCATGATGTGCTCGCTTTCGATGGTGGCAAGCATGCCGTATGCCCAGCAGAGTTCGCTGTTGCCCTGGTCCTTGACGGGCGTAGTACTGATCAGGTGGATATGCTCCGGAAGATAATCCTCGCCTCCACCTGTCTCTGAGATACCGGATCGCTGCTGTCTGTATCCGCAGCCGGCGAATACAAGCAGAGCGAGTCCTATGGTTATAATGTTCTTTCTTTCCATGCCGCAAAAATACAAAAAAGATTTTAATCTGTGGCATTAATCTTTCTTAAAACGCCATGGGTTATTAAAATTTCTTGTCATAGCCTGATGCTGGAATCTCCGGCTGGTTGACTGTGAACGACATATTGTTAGGGTAGGTAAAAATCGGACCGGTATAGGTAGTCTTCTTTCCGATAACCAGGTGTACGTTGTCAAAGCTGACGGTCTTGATAACTTTTTCTTCCTTGTCTTTTGCCGTAGCTGTTATATGAATGTCGGTTACATCTTTGTCGGTCAGAAGGGTGTAGAGTGTATAGTAAATGATTCTTTCCTGGTGTTCTTTGGCTTCTAAAGAAAAGTTTCGGGTGATGGTAGCCTTTTCTTTGCAGAATCCGGTAGAAGGATTGAACACCGTGCCGCAGCTTCCGCTTATCGTGATTTCCTGAGTCTTGGTAGTCAGGGGCATGATGTCGGTAGCACGCAGTTCAAAACAGCTGACGGCACGTTTCAGCGAAACACTCTGTGTTACGGCTTTGCTGCCCGATTCCACCTTGATATCCTGCAGGGTATACGCCATATCGCGTACGATATTGTTGGCAAAGGTCATTTCATACCTTGATTTTACTTCGATTCGTTCTTCCTGCAGCAAATCTGTTTTTGCTGCTACGGCAACGAGCGTGTATTCTCCTGCCGGCACCTGCAGGCTGACGTTTCCGAATTTGTCATCCCAGTTTTCCTGTCTTACGGTATAGCCGGCAGTAGTTTCATCTCCTTTCGGAATGAGACATACTTGCAGGTCTGTGTAGAGTTTTGCATCCTTGAGCGATTTCTCGCTCCCGTTGGCTCTCGTTCTGGCAAGATTGCTCTCTTCATCCTGACCGATGGGCATAATGGAGCTTTCGAAGAAGCAGAATCTTACTTCTTGGTTCTTGACTTGTGGTGTTGTTTCAAGCATCACGTTTTCTTGTGTGCAACTAACCATTGTGGTCATTGCCAGGAACAGAATCATTCCTGAGGTAAAAACATTCTTCATCTGCTTTCACTTTGATTAATAATACCAGCCGTAAGACTGGATAGGATTCATATAAAAAGAAGTATATCCTAGGGATATATTCTTATTTATAGGCAAATATAGACAAATAATCGCGATTGATTTGTCAATATAATCGAATTTCTGTCATTTTTTCTCCATTTTTCTGTGTTTTGTCTTCATTTTGGTGTAACTTTGTACCCGAAAAAAGATAATTGCATTCATGAATACAAAGATAAACGAATTTGAAGTGATGGCACCTGTGGGCTCACGCGAGTCACTGGCTGCTGCCATACAGGCTGGTGCCGACTCCGTATACTTCGGTATCGGCAAGTTGAACATGCGTTCCCATTCAGCCAACCATTTTACTATCGATGATTTGCGTGAGATTGCTGCCACCTGCAATGAGCATGGTATCAAGACCTATCTCACCGTCAATACAGTCATCTACGATAACGACATCCCAACGATGAAGGAAATCATCGATGCTGCCAAGGAGGCAGGCATCTCTGCGGTCATCGCCAGCGATGTGGCTGTAATGAGCTATTGCAATGAAGTGGGCGAGGAGGTTCACTTATCCACACAGTTAAATATCTCAAACACAGAGGCTTTGAAGTTTTATGCACGCTTTGCTGATGTTTCCGTACTGGCACGTGAATTGAACATGGACCAGGTGAAGCACATCCATGAGCAGATAGAGCAGCAGAACATCTGCGGACCTATGGGCAAGCAGATCCGCATCGAAATGTTCTGTCATGGTGCTCTGTGCATGGCTGTATCGGGCAAGTGCTACATGAGTCTCGCTAATGCCAACCGCTCTGCCAACCGTGGCGAGTGCGTTCAGATTTGCCGCCGCAGCTATACTGTTACAGATAACGAAACTGGCAACCAGCTTGAAATCGACAACAAGTATGTAATGAGTCCGAAGGACCTGAAGACCATCCGCTTCATCGACCGCATGATGGATGCCGGTGTGCGCGTCTTCAAGATTGAGGGCCGTGCCCGCGGTCCTGAATATGTATATACCGTAGTGAAATGTTATAAGGAGGCGATAGCTGCCGTGCTCGACGGAACCTTTACCGAGGAGAAGAAGGATGAATGGGATGAGAAACTCGCCACCGTCTTCAACCGTGGTTTCTGGGATGGTTATTACCAGGGTCAGACTCTCGGTGAATGGAACAAGCATTACGGTTCCGTAGCTACCGAGAAGAAGGTGCTAGTGGGCAAGGTGATGAAATATTTCTCTAAGTTGGGTGTGGCAGAAGTAGCCGTAGAGGCATCTACCTTCGACAAGGGCGAGAAACTGCTGATTACGGGTAACACCACTGGTGTGATGTATCTCCATGCCGATGAAATCCGCTACGACCTGAAACCGGTAGAAACAGCGCAGCAGGGCTGGAGAGTTTCCATCCCTGTACCAGATAAGGTACGCCCTAACGACAAGCTCTATAAGTTGATTACAGTAAACGAAATTAAAGAAATAAAATAATGGCAACAATTAATGAATTGCAGGATGAAGTAGTAGAGGAGTTCCAGGATTTCACCGACTGGATGGACAAGTATCAGATGCTCATTGACTTGGGCAACGAGTTGGCTCCTCTCGATGAGAAATACAAGAACGAGCAGAACCTTATCGACGGCTGCCAGAGCCGCGTATGGTTGCAATGCGATTATGTAGATGGCAAGCTCGTATTCACTGCCGATAGCGATGCGCTCATCGTAAAGGGTATCATCGCCCTCCTCATCCGTGTGTTGAGCGGTCATACCCCAACCGAGATTATGGATGCCGACCTCTATTTCGTAGAGAAAATTGGTCTGAAAGACCATTTGAGTCCAACCCGCAGCAATGGTCTTCTGGCGATGATCAAGCAGATTCGCATGTACGCCCTTGCCTACAAGACCAAAGAGGCAGAGGCTTAACCGCCTCTGATTATATTATATATAATAAGGTATATTATAATGCGCAAATTAAGAACGATAGAGATGAACCGCCTCACCCTGGAGGAATTCAAGGAAGCCGAGAAGCTGCCCCTGATAGTGGTCCTGGATGATGTGCGTTCATTATATAATGTAGGAAGTGTTTTCCGTTCCTGCGATGCCTTCCGTGTAGAGGCGGTGTATCTCTGCGGAATCACCGCCACCCCTCCCAATGTTGAGATTCATAAGACGGCATTGGGTGGCGAAGACAGCGTGGATTGGGAATACTTCAAGACTACCGAAGAGGCGGTAGAGAAGCTGAAGCAGAAAGGCTACTTTGTATATAGCATCGAGCAGGTAGAAGGCTCCACCAAGCTCCAGAACCTGCCTGAGGCTCACCCTTCCCGCTCCAAAGGCTACGCCGTGATTTTCGGTAACGAGGTGAAGGGAGTCAAGCAGAACATCGTGGATATGAGCGATGGCTGTCTGGAGATTCCCCAGTTCGGCACCAAGCATTCCCTGAATGTCAGCGTCACCGCCGGTATTGTAGTCTGGGAGTTTGCCAAACTCCTGAAACTATAAGTTGAGTTCGTGCCAAACTTGCGTTTTTTGCCAAGTTTGGCACGAACTCATTTGGTAATACAATGTGTAAAAATCCCCCAATGAGGGATAAAAAAGATTAAATTCATCCCTCAATGAGGGAACTTTTCGAAAGAATTCATCCCTCATTGAGGGATTATTTG
This sequence comes from Segatella copri, assembly GCA_959596915.1. Classification (GTDB taxonomy): domain Bacteria; phylum Bacteroidota; class Bacteroidia; order Bacteroidales; family Bacteroidaceae; genus Prevotella; species Prevotella copri_N. The sequence continues at coordinate 52,479 of CAUFXJ010000012.1, read as the reverse complement.
TATCTTTGCTGCAGTTTTAAACGATATTCATCTAAAAGAGCAAGATATGATAGACAATAAACTTTATGAATACATGGCGGAGTTATTGAAACGTACTCCGCTTGATTTCATCAGATATAAATATGATGAAATCAACTGGAATGGACGATTAGTAGGTATCGTTGGTCCGCGAGGTGTTGGAAAATCCACCATGATACTTCAGCGCATCAAGCTGTCTAAGGAAGGCCATCACCTGTATGTGTCTGCCGACAACATCTATTTTTCAAATCATTCCTTGATTGACTTTGCTGACGAGTTTATCAAGGAGGGTGGTACACATCTTTATATAGATGAAATTCACAAGTATGCCGGATGGAGCAGAGAACTGAAGCAAATTTACGACATGCACCCATCCCTGAACCTTATCTTTACCGGTTCATCGGTCTTGGATATCAAAAAGGGCGAAGCTGATCTGAGTCGTCGGGCGCTGATGTATATGATGCAAGGCTTGTCGTTCAGGGAATACCTGCAACTTTTTGAAGGTATCAAGACCAGAGTTTTCAGTCTCGACGAAATACTCAATCACCAGGTAGAGATTCCGGGGTTAGACCATCCATTGCCTGTTTTCAGAGCGTACCTCGACCATGGCTATTACCCATTTGCCATAGAGGGAGATTTTACGCAAAGAATGCTGCAGGTGATAGACCAGACGGTAGAAGTTGACATTCCGCAATATGCTGATATGAAAGCTTCAACAGCACGCAAGCTGAAGCGTATGCTCGTCATTCTTTCCGGGTTGGCTCCCTACAAGCCAAGCGTAGAGAACCTTGCCACAGAAATCGGGGTAAGCAAGAACAACGTGCCTGATTATCTCGTCTATCTGGAGCGTGCAGGAATGATAGGTCTGCTCAGAGATGATACTTCGGGTATGCGCAATCTGGGGAAGGTGGAAAAAGTTTATGTAGATAACCCAAGTCTGATGTCAGTACTCACCTCTAATCCCAACATAGGAAACATAAGGGAAACTTTCTTCTACAATCAGATGAGAGAAAAACAGGATGTTACTTCCTCCAGGGTTTCCGACTTTACCATTGGTGATTATACCTTTGAGATTGGCGGAAGGAAGAAAGGTAAAAAGCAGATAGAGGATGTAAAAAACGGACGTATCGTAAAAGACGATATAGAGACGGGGCATGGAATCATCATCCCTCTCTGGTACTTCGGAATGAATTATTAGAGTCGTGAACTTTCGCATGTGGTTTAAGTACGGGCTGAAGGCCCAAAAGCTTTAAATATGCGCTTTAATACTAAAAAGAACAAAATAACCTGCTAAATATTTGGAAGTTACAGAAATATTGCTTAAATTTGCAAAAGAAAAGCTGCCCTCGGCAATTTGAAAGCAAGCTTTCATTGCGTTCGTTTGCATCACAAACATTTAAATGATATAATTATGTTAGGAATAAATGCACCAAAAGTTTTAGCTAAAGGCAAATACGCACAAGCTGTTCGTAAAGCCGCTCTTGCATCCATCGGTGCAAAAGCAAAGAAAGATGATGCCACAAAGACATCAAATTATCCATATAAATTTGAGTGGAATTTAGAATGAATTTAGAAGAATACAAAATAGAACTTTTATCAGACTTTGATGAGTTGATAAATTTCTATACAGGAAAAGACAAAATGGATGACTTTCTTCATAATCACTTACAAGATTGTGAAGAGAGTCATTATTGTAAGACATTTTGTGTACGCTTAAAAGCGAATAACACGATTGTTGCTATTTTCGCCTTAGCATTCGACTCCGTTGACATAGATTCAGATGATTTTGATGATATGCGTATAGGTGCAGCAGGAACCGATTTACCTGCGGTAAAAGAAACTTTCCGAGAACAATTCGAACAAAAATATACTTATCCCGCTTTAGAAATTGCCTACTTAGCTATTGATAAAAAATTTCAAAGCTTACATCTAGGTTCAGCCTTAGTTGAAGAAATAGCTTCGATGGCTAGAAACCAAAGATATGCTGGTTGCGTCTTCTTGACAGTAAGAGCTTGGCATACCTCTAATTACAGCGCAGTAGGTTTCTATGAAAAGAATCAATTTGCAAAATTGACTCCTGTTCCACAAATGGATGTTTGGCCAATGTACAAAACAATTTGGCCGAAAGAATGATCCCCCTATGCCCTTTACCTTTGCTTTACCCTTCGGCCAGCGATTTTCAATTCCGCTACGCGCCGGTGACCTTTGGTTCAGGGCGTGCTGCTTCAAGGAGCTTTTGGGCGTGTGGGGCAAAACATGCGAAAGTTCAGTAAGGAAGTATATGGTAACTAAAGTTTCGCAAGTTACTTGAATATACTGACAAGGAAAAGACTTTACACCCGAAGCTTTCTGAAAGACTCCGGAAAGAGAATTTCGAGAAGCAGGAAGACTGGTGCGCCGGCAGGGGGATACAATCTTGAATATGATTATCCTGTCGCATTCGTTGGATATTTCCAAGAACGAGTTGGCACGCTACTTCACTTCATTCCTAAACTCCACCTTCCGCCTCTGGCTTGCCGAGGTACGTTTTGTGGCTTCTCTGCCCGCACCTATCTGTACCGCATTTTCAAGTTAAAGGAAGGTTGTACTCCTGCCGAATGGCGGGAGAAAATGGCTGAAAATGTAGCCGCAGAGGATAAAAAGCAGGATTAACCGTTTTTCGATAAATACCAGGAAAACGCATTGCGAAATGAAAAAATACGTTAAAAAGGGTGTCGCATTCATAGGAATGCGACACCTTTTTCATAGGAATGCGACACCTATACAGAGGAATGCGACACCTTTTTTGAAAAAAAAACACTATATTTGCACCATGAAAGAATTATTAGAAACCATACCAAGGATAGAACTCGCCCTGATCATCATCGGGATGGCGGCACTCATGTTAGGCATCATCTTCGGATATCTTTTTATTTCTGACATCGGTATTCATCATGCTGTTAAACCTCTTGTATTTCCAGGAGTGAGTTTTGGCTCAGATGAATGAACTGGCTTGATGGTGTAGTCTATCCCATCATAGAGGAAAGTACCCTATCCTCTTGAAGAATTTAAGAACAGATAAACGAAATAAAATATTTTACATTATTCATTAATAACAAAACGTGTATGAAACAGAAACAATTACACAAACCGTATCGGCTCGTCACGATGCTGCTGCTCGTGATGGCGATCCTCATGCCTTATGGGGGGGCATGGGCACAAACGCAGCCTTCGGAAGGAGATGGCAGCAGTGAACATCCGTTCCTCATTAACACAGCTGAGGAACTCAAGTGGTATGCCAGCTATGTGAATGGCGAGAGTGGCGACAACGTGGTGCACACCACGGCGTGTGCCAAACTTATGAACAACATTGACCTTTCTACCGTGTGTGGCGAGGGCAAAGGCAACTGGACGCCGATTGCTAAATTTGGCATTTACACGTATGATGGTGAATATCATTTTGATGGAGTCTTTGACGGAAACGGCCACACAATATCCAATCTCTATATAAATGACGAGAATGGTTCAAATTTAGGGCTTTTTGGATATATAAAACCAACCGCAACAAGTGCACCTGCATCTGTCAAAAATTTGAAGATGGCCAGCGTTCAAATAGTTGGCGAAAGTTATATTGCCGCAGTGTCTGGTTCGGGCAGTGGTGTCACGTTTGAGAATATAGAAGTTATAAGTGGCAGTATTGCTGGTACAAGAAATATTTCTGGCATAAGCAGTTGTGTTGGAAATGCAAAGAACTGCATAAATCGTGCCGATGTGACGGCCAGCAGTATGTATGCAGCAGGTGTTATTCACTATATTGGAAAAGTGTCCAATTGCAGTAATTATGGTAAAATAACTGCAGGAAGAGGTCTGGCTGGGGGCATTGTTTCAAATGGCGATGGATTTGCAAAGTTGACAGATTGTGCCAACTATGGTGATATCGAGATTACACAGCCAGTAGCTAATGACTGTGGAGTTGGCGGTTTGCTCGGTTATCCATGGTACGTAGAAATCAGTAACTGCGCAAATTTCGGAAATATCTACCTCAAAGCACAATCTGAACTTGTGGGCGTCATTGTTGGCAAAGGGTTACTTGTAAAAGCAAGCGGTATCTTGGCCAATACTGGCAATATTTATGTTGGCGGTACGGCTCAGACCGATGTGCCTGTGTTGCAGTCTGGCATTAGTTGGGAAGATAACAAAGTTAATAACACTGCCAATTGTCTCACCCCTACGGCAGAGCAGCTTACTTCGGGTTGGCTTACCTGGCAGTTGCAGCAGAACTGCAGCACACAAACGTGGGGACAGAACATTAGTACCGACCCTAAGGACAAATATCCTGTAATAGGCGGCAGTGTGTTGTATGCAGCGGGACCTTGTACTGGCGACCACTCGGCTGCAACCAGTTTTAGCAATAACCCGTCCTTTGTGACTCACAACCTTACGCATCACGATGAGGTGCTTGCCACCTGTGTTGCCGACGGTACTATTGAATACTGGAGTTGTGCTGACTGCGGCAAACAGTGGAGCGACGGGTCAAGACAACACATTGTGACAGACTTGAAAGTTAAAGCGCTCGGACATGACTTTAATGACCAGAACGAGTGCACCCGGTGCGGGGCAAAATTATGCTCCGAGGGGCACACTAAAGACCTGCAGGTTGATGCAGTTGAAGCCACCTGCACCACTGCGGGTAACATTGGCTATTATCACTGCTCGGTGTGCAACAAATATTATAACACCGAAACTAACGAGCAAATAGAAGAGAACAGCTGGATTATACCAACCAAGGAACACACTACCGATCATGTGTCAGCACAGGCTGCCACTTGCAGCAAAAAGGGTAACCACGAATATTGGTATTGCAGCGGTTGCAATACATACTTTAAGGAGGAGACCTGTGAAAATGCCTACACTGATGATGCAGATGCTGAAACGGGCGTGTGGATAGATATGATTCCACACACCCTACCTGCCGAATTCGATGAGAACGGAGTGAAATATTGCTCGGTGTGCGGACATATTGAGGGCGAAGCACCAACGCTTGTGGCTGATGAGGCATCGCCGTTTAATGGCTACTACGCCTTCAGCAAGGCAGGTCATTTGGTGTGGTTGCACAATCAAGTGCAAGCTTATGACGCAGTGACAAATCCCTCTCCAATCGAAAGCATCAAGTGCTATCTGGCAAACGACATCAGTTTGAAAGCTGTTTGTCACCCAGCCGATGCTGCAAACAACGTTGCAGAGGCTAACTGGAATCCTATTGGTGGCGAAAACCACTTCAAAGGCATATTTGACGGCAACGGACATACTGTCAGCGACTTGTACATCAATAGCTCTGGCAATTACCTCGGGTTGTTCGGGTACGTAGATGGTGCTGAAATTAAGAACGTCACTGTGCAAGGAAACGTGACGGGCTTTTATGAAGAAGGAAATGAACAATCAGGGCAATATGTGGGTTTGGTGTTAGGTTTTGGCGCATCAAATACAAAACTGGAAAACTGCAAAAGTGAAGGCAGCGTAACGGGATACAAAAATGTAGGTGGCATTGCCGGAATCATGCCATATAACGGCAACGTTATTACTTCGTGCACCAACCGCGCCACAGTGACGGGCTCAGGTCAAAACAGTGAATACGTTGGCGGCATAGTCGGTTACGGGCAAGGATTTTCTTTGTGCGCAAACTTTGCCGACATCACATCCGAAGGCGACAATGTTGGCGGTCTGGCTGGCCAGTTAAACCCCAACAGCAAGAGCTTGGGAATGAGCAACTGCATGAATGTGGGCAATGTAAAAGGAAAGCAATATGTGGGTGGTCTGGCTGGTGCATGCTATGCTCCACAAAATACCAACAATTACAGCATTGGCCGTGTAGAGGCCACCAACCAATACGCAGGACTGCTTGTGGGTAAATATGGAAATGACCCGAGCAAGGCTTTTGCAAATACATATTATGTAGAGGAAGGCCTTGTGGTTGAAAATGGAACGGCTACTGTAGGCAAGTACTATGGTGATGGTACAATCTCAGCGTCGGCGCAGGCTGTTCATCAAGCTGACGTGGCTTCGGGCAAATTGGCCAGCTTGCTGGCATCAGTTAACAGCACCTGGGGACAAGACCTGGAGCAAGAAAACACCTATCCCGTGTTGAACGGCAAGACAGTCTACTTCTCAGGCAGCAAGTTGTGCAACGGACATCTGCTGAGCGAAGCGTATACCAACGACCAAACAAAGGAGACAGCTACGCCCGCCCACTCTCAGGAGTATGAGGATGGCGGTTTCTGCACGGTGTGCCACGAAAGCCGCGAATTGCACGGCAAAGGTACTGCCAATGATCCTTACCTTATTTCAAACGTGGCGCAGTTGGAATATTTGCGCGACCAATCAAACTTAGGAAATGGACAGATTACAGCACACGCCAAACTGGTTAATGACATAGACTTGGCTTATGCTTCAGCATCAAGTTGGATACCTGTTTCAAAGTCAAATGCCTTTGCAGGCACGTTTGACGGCAACGGACACTGCATAAAGAACCTGTATTCTTCGTTCTACCAGGGTGGCTATGTCGGATTGTTCGGCTTCGTCGATGGTGGTACTATCAAGAATCTCACAGTTGAGGGTATAATCGAGTCGTCATGCGTAGACCAGGGTATGATTGCTGGTTATTCATACGGTGGCAATTATTATAATTGTGTGGCCAAGGGCCGTATCAACACAAGTGGCAGTGCTGACTGTGTGGGAGGCATAACAGGTTGGGTTACAAGAAAAAGCTCTTCCGTAACCGTTGTGCGGGGCTGTGCAAGCTATGTAGATATTGTATCAACCGGCACGTTCGTAGGTGGCATCATAGGTAAATCTAACAATAGTATCATCATGGAAGCCTGCGCCAACTATGGTAATGTGACGGGCAAAATCAATGTGGGCGGTTTGATGGGATACACTGACCCCAAAACCGATAGTCGAATCACAAACTGCTATGTAGGCTCTTGCAAAGTGAGAGGGACAGAAACAAACCCAAATGTGTTCTTGACTTGCTATGAACCTTCGGGCAGTCTGTCAAACTTCGATAAAGTCTTTTATTCAAAAGACGCCAAGGTGTTTGCATCAGCCGATGCCACAGAGCCTGAGGACCTTGCCAGTCGCATTGCTTATGGTGAGTACAACACATCGTCAGCATTTGTAGGTTTGTCGGCAGAGCAGATAGCTGGTGGCGAAGCTACTTATCGTTTGAACAACGAGACGACGGTATCGCCCGTCTGGACACAAGATCTCAATCAAGCAAACAGCCAACCTGAGCTTAACGGTGATGCCGCACTCTACACAGTGTACCCAATGGGCTATCGCCATGGCAGCACCGTTCTCTCGTTCTGCAACAACCAGGATGACGAAAACACCCTCCACCTCGAGGCCGACAATAATGGTAGCCACGACAAGGCATTCAGTTATGTGTCAGATGGATACCAAAGCTGCACGCACTCAGCTACATGCCGTGAGTGCGGTCTTATTGTTGAATCTGAGGCATGCAGCCGAGATAATGACATCTGCACAAAGTGCAATTATGGTGATTTGTTCGAACTGGCAGACGGCGTGACATACACCCTTGCCAATGGTGCAGAAGTGTATGAATTGAACTATGCCCGCAATTTTGGTGGCACGAACTGGACAACGTGGTATGTGCCGTTTGAACTGAAGCTCACACCGGAGCTTTGCAAGAAGTACGCTTTCTCGCGCATCAACAACGTGCACCAATATGACGATGACAACGACGGTGTGGCCGACCGCACCATTGTGGAGAGCTTCAACCAAGCCGAAGGGGTGACCCTCAAGGCCAACTATCCGTACTTGGTGCGCGCCCTGACCGATGCCGACAAGAAAATGACCATTAACCTGACCGAAGTGGCTTTGGCCAAGGCCGAGAGCAAGCACATCGACTGTATGAGCGTGGATAACACCTACACCTTTACCGGTATATACAATGGAATGGGTGATGGCGGCAACACGCCAAATTCGCCTTTGTCACTCTTTGATAACTCTGTCGGAAACAAGTGGCTCAACTTCCACAGCCTGCCGGCTCAGCGCCACCACCTTGTAATCACACCGCGTGATGGTAGTGCCCAGACAGTGGCTCCTGCACGCATAATGTTGCAAGTGATTGGCGATGAAACGGCGACTGGCATAGTCAACATCTATAGCTACGACAAGCGCTCTTCCGAGACTTACGACCTGTCGGGCCGCCGTGTAAGCAGCAACCAGCGCGGACTGCTTATTAAGAACGGCAAGAAAGTATTCGTAAAATAACCCTTTAAAACAGATAACAACATGAATAATAAAAAACCATACATGGCACCAGCCATGACGCTTATCCACATTGAAGCGTCGACCATGCTCGTTGGCAGCAATGTAACAGAAACCGAAGTGTGTCCGGGTGAATATGCACCCGACCCACCCCAAAAAAGTCGCGGCGATGGGCTTTGGGACGCTGAGTGATACATATTAATGAGGGTGTGTCATAAGTCCATGACACACCCTCTTTCATCCGCACCTCACGGGAAACGGCAAGGGTCTATATGCCACGATGAACAGGTGGCGTATAGACCCTTGATTATATGGAGATATTCGTAATCTACGTCTCCGTTTATGAATTGCTCAGATTCTTAATGATTTCCAAAGGTAGCTGGGTAGCTTTGGAAACCTGTTCGGCAGAAAGTCCCATTGCCAGCAAACGTTGAGCTGTTTCTGTGTTGGCCTCATGTTTGCCTTCAACTCTGCCTTCTTCCATACTTCCGGGAAAAGTTGCTGAAAAAGTTTTATGGTTGCATGCAAGCACATGAAGAAGAATACTCAAGTGGTTCAGTCAAGCAACTCAAGTGGTTCAATCAAGCAACTCAAGTAGTTCAGTCAAGCAACTCAAGTAGTTCAGTCCGCGAGTTCAGACGTCTCTGTTAGCTGATGCAGATGTCTCGATAAGCTTACAGATACGTCTCCGTTAGCCTACGCAGTCATATTCGTAACCCGATGCAGTCATATTCGTAACCCGATGCAGCCATATTCGTGACCCGATGCAGCCGTATTTGTAACCCGATGCAGCCGTATTCGTGAATAAGTTTTATGTAATCATCTATCATCCATCACGATTTGAGGTTATCCCTCACGATATTCTCACTACACATTACCAGTCAGTAGGCGATCCTCCGGATTCCTGTAAGATGCAGACAAAAAGGGTTCGACTGCTTTATCGGTATAGGTAAAGGGAGATAAAGAAAGGTCAAGTAAAGCTTGTTGAAATGCTTTGCTTGACCTCTTTTCGTTTTCGGAAATTTGTATATTGTTTTCTTATTCTTTGTAGTTCTGTGTGATATTACCATTATTGTTTATCACGCTCTGAGGGAATGGGAATATCCACATTTTACTGTCTGGAGTGATGGTATAAGTCTTTCCAGCAAGTGTGCGGCTATAGTTCTGCTTCCAGCCATCGCACTGGTTCCAGCGCTTCTTGTCTATGAAGATATTGACAGAGTAAATGTCCTCATTCATGGTCACCTGCTTCACGTGCTTGATGGCTTCATCCATGGTGCTGACTGTGCCTTTGAGGGGCTGATACCTGGCTGGATCGATGCGGTTTACGCGCACCTTGTCGAGATATTCCATGGCTGTATCGTAGTTGCCTTTGTGGGTCTCGCATTCGGCGATGGTGAGATACATTTGGGTAGAGCGAAGACCGCCATCATTCCAAAACGAGTTGAGATCATAAGTAAAATTGAAACCAGTTTCACCCAGCATACTTACTCCGGCATCCATCATGTAATCATACATCATATTCATATTGCTCATCTTGTCCTTATAGGCATGTCCATCCTCAAAGTTTGCCATGGTAGTAGGGGTGTAAGCATTGAAGCTTTCAGAATTTCCATTTAAGAAATAATCCTCATCGGTTCCTTTCTTGCCACGATTGATAACAGGATAAGTCCCGCCTGTTATATAACCTTGGGTACTACCAAGATATGAGGTATTATAGTTGTTAATAGTGCCATTGATGGCGATAGCCTGCTTGGCCACTTCTTCTGCCTCGTCATACTTCTGCATGTTGAGCAATGCCAATGCCTTTACGGCATAAGCTGTGGGTTTACTGAAGCGCATTTTGTTAACGGCAGAGTTAGGAAGACCATCTATCTCAATTGCTTCATTGGCATCCTTGAGTATCTGCTGATAAACTTCCTCAATCGTACTCTTAGGTTGAGCAGTCTGGATATCTTTATCCTCTGTCATCAGGATAATTCCTGGATCTGTAGCAGCTGTAGCTGGATTGTAAGCCTTGGCAAACTTGTTGACCAACATATAGAATGACCAGGCTCTCAATGTCAGGGCTTCGCTTTTCAAAAGTTTCTTGTCTGCTTCTGTACCAGATGCGGCATCAATCTTTGAGAGAATTGGGTTGGCAATCGTGCCGATGTAGCCGTAGAAATTAGTGTAGTCTTGATCACTGGAAGTCAATTCTGCCATCTTGTCCATATTGGCTTCATCGTAAGTCCAGATGATGACGTTGCGGGTCTTAACTGGCTGACTGATGATTGTTGCTACATTGCTGTAGGCATATATCATATCACCAGCCATTTGTCGCATATCAGAGGAACATCCCTCATACTCTTTGTTGAGAAGCATTTCTAATTGGTCGGTTGTGGTAAGCAAGTTCTTGCCCTTTGGCTCCAATTCCGTGAAACTCTCACAAGATGAGAACAGCAATGCTGTGATTGCCAGTAAACTGTATATTGTTTTTTTCATTGTGATCTTACTTTTTATGTTATATGATTCTAGAGATTAGAAACTGATGTTCAGACCAAAGATGTATGAACTTGGATTGCGGAGTCCAAGAGTCTCTGGGTCAACATGCACATCGTTGGCTACCCATAGATACTTAGGGTTGTCTATCTGGAAGCGGAGAGAGAGGCGGTTAATGCCTGTTCCTCTGAACCACTCCTGTGGAAAATCATAGCCCAATACGATATTTCTAATCTTCAGGAAGTCTGCATGATGAATAGCATTATTGCTATAGGTTGTTTCAGAGCCAGTCGCTGTAGAGGCGTATCTGCCAATGCCTGGAATATCTGTTGGGTGTTCTGGCGTCCATGCATTCAGGAAATAGCTGGCGATAGCGGTGCTCCAGGTGCTTGAGAATGTTTCATTATGCGCCAAGGCTCTCATCATGTGACCGCCATAGTAAGCCATCAGAATGCTGAAAGAGAATCCGTTCCATCTTACGCTGTTGTCCATACCCATGATAACCTTTGGCTCGCTCTGACCAGAGTATTCCAATATGCTTATACTTTTGCCTGTTGCACTGTGAGATTTGCCCCCATCCTCAATGTAGAACAGAGATTGACCCTTCTCGCCTTCTTGGTCGCTGATGCCAGCAAAGCGGTATGACCAGAGGGCACTGGATGGCTTTCCTTTGACGTATGGTCTTTCAATCAACTGGGATGCTCTGTTTGATGGGTTCTCTACATCGGTTACAATATTACTGTTGTGTGACATGGTGAAGTTGGTGGTCCAACTCCAATTCTTACGGCTTGCCCCTCTCAGCCAATCATAAGTAATCTGCAATTCTATACCACGATTGCGCATAGAAGCCATGTTGACGAACATAGAGGTGAAACCCGTTGTTGGGTCGAGGGTGCGATAAGAGAACACATCCTTTGCCACCTTGTTATAATAATCGATGGAACCACGCAAGCGGTTGTCGAGCAATCCGAAGTCGATACCGATATTGGTAGTGCGGCTCTGCTCCCACTTCAAGTTAGGGTTGGCAGGACTTTCGATGGTGCCGTATGGCAAGTTGGTATATTGATTGAGTTCTCCTGATGTAGCTGTCATATAACTGGTTGCACCTTGATAGATGTTACCAGTCACACCATAGCTGGCACGGAGTTTCAGGAAGTTTACCCACTTGATATCCTTCATGAAGTCTTCATTATGAATCAACCATCCTGCACCTACAGACCAGAGTGGCGTGCCGCGGAACTTGGCGTTCAAGCCATATACATCAGCATAGTCCTTACGGAACGAACCGAACACATTGTATTTCTCATCATAAGTATAGGTGAGGTTGAAATAACCAGAAGCATACTTGTGGTGAGTCTCAGGAACAACTCCCATTCCTTCCTTGATATAAGGATCGAATACAAACAGGTTTGCAGGGAAACCACCTGAGGCGCCAAAGAAAAGAGGTGAATAGTTCATGGTACTCAATGTTCCAAAGTCTATTGTGTGGGTAGAGCTTGTCTGCAACTGGTCGTCATAACCTAACATTAAGGCCTTAGAACCTGTCAGTTTGGTTTCACGGAATTCCAAGCCGGCAATCGCCATGATGTCGTGCTTGCCAAAGGTCTTGGCATAATTCAACTGTCCACGTGCTGTCCAATAACGTCCGTCACTATTTGTAGTACGGAGCAGACCGCCAGTGGTAGGAACGTAGTTCTTGATAGTGCCATCTGCAGATTGATAATAATAAGCATTACGCATGGTACGCATCACATGACTATCTTGTGTTGCATTCCATTCTACGGTGTTATGATTGGTTTCATATACAAACTGGGCATTGGCAGTCAATCCGTCAATAATCTTGAAGAGCAAATCTCCATGATAGCGCATATACTGACGGCGGGTAACCTGGGTGTTATTGTAATACTCATCCACTGGATTGGAGCTTAAATCCTCAAAAGGAGAACCGAAGGTCATGTAATCATTGCCATCATACCAATAGTGTTGTCCTTTGATGCTTCCATCAGCATTATAGAATGGCATATAGGCTGGTTGTTTCCAGATATCGCTATAGTAGCTATTGTTGTCGTAACCTACTTCCTTACTCTTGCTATAGATACCATTGATAGTCATGGAGGCTGTGAGCCACTTGGCTACATTGTATGAACCCTTATACTGGGCATTGAACTGATTGGCGAAATGATTGATCAGTCCGCTGTTGTCATACTTATAGTTGATAGTCAGGTTGTTGGTGAACTTATCGCTGCGGCCACGAAGTGAGAGGTTGTACTGCTGCATCACTCTCTGCTTATATACAGCATCTGCATACTCCTTGGCATAGTTGTTCTTCTTGAAAGAAGCCAACTGGTTCTGCAAATCTTCCTCGGAAATTTCTCCCTTAGCTCGCTGGTAATAGGCATATTCGATAGGAGTTACTGCTTGGGTACCCATAGAGATTGACTGAGCAGTAGTACCGATAGGGTCAGCCACTTCACCATCATTATGGAAGAAATAGTAGTCCCAATACTTGGCCTCGGTATCCACCTGCTGTTCTGGAGTCATATAGAAATTGTCGGCATAATCTACGTTCTTCTTCTCATATACCGTGAGGTTGGCTGCGAAGTCGATGTCTATCTTGCCTGCCTTCTTGGCATTCTTGGTGGTTACTACGATGACACCATTGGATGCACGGGCACCATAGATGGCATTGGCTGCGGCATCCTTCAATATGTTTACGCTCTCGATGTCGTAAGGGTTCAAATCGTCGATGTTTCCCTCTACAGGTACGCCATCCACAACCAGCAATGGGGTGGTCTCGGCATAGAGAGAGGAGGTTCCACGGATAGTCATCTTTCCATTATAAGTGGAAAGACCTGCCACGCGACCTTCGAGGTTGTTCATGATGTTGGTGGTGTAACGCTCGTCCAATTTGGCTGAGGTGATGGTGGTGACAGAACCTGTCATCTTAGGTTTGGAAATCTCCTGATAACCTGTTACCACAACATCAGAAAGCTGATTGTCGGTAACCATCTGTATGTTACGGCTTAAAGGTGCTCTACCGCTTCCCAGACGCAATTCTGCATTGCTCATACCGAGGTAGCTGAACTTTAAGGTGCAAGCATTGGCTGGCACCTTCAAGGTATAGAAACCCTTGCTGTCGGTGATGGTGCAAACCTTGCTGTCGTCGATGCATACGGACACACCAATCAGCGGCTCGCCACTTTCATCGGAGACGACACCGGATACATTACGTACTCGTTCACCTGCTATACGGCGAGTGATAGTCACGATATTACCCTCAATCTCATAACGGCAGTTTACCTTGTTCATCACCTCGTCAAGTACTTGGCGCAACGGGCGGTTGGTGGCATTCACCGTGATGTGTGGCAACTTGGCTGCCAAATCTGTACTGTAGATGAAGTTCAAGCCAGTCTGTTTCTTGACTTCAGCGAAGAACTGTTTCACGCTCATCGACTTTGCATTGATAGTTACCGTCTGGTGCTTTGGCTGCTGAGCCATAGCAGTACTGGTTCCTCCACATAGGGTTGCTCCTACAAGCAGGGAGGTAGCGAAAAGGATTCGTTTCATTCTTCCAAATTCTTTCATTCTCTCTTGTTATAAAATTAAACCAATATTTTTATAATTCTATCGTGATAGTCTTGCTCTTTGGCATCAGACAAACATGGCTATCGCAAGCCTGATAGTTGACTATAAAGGTAATCTTACCCGATTTGCCTTCTATCTTCTGACGGAAAATCTGCTCACCTTCAAGGATGATAGATTTAGAGCCTGCCATAGGTCTGCCAACAGGTTTCTGAAGTTCGCCTACCAGTTTGACATCGCCTTCTGCCTTGAGGTCATAAGTCGTTTGGATATAAGGGTCCTGATCGCTTACCTTTGCATAGATGTGATAGCCTGGATATATCTTCATGCGGATGATGAGTTCCTTGTCTTTGCCCACAGCGCTGACAGCGGATGATAGGGCAACAGGCTCTTCTTTGGTTGCTTTCTCTTGGATAGGAGCGATGTTGCTTTCATTGAAATCGTAGAATTTGAGAACGCTGTAGTCATTGCCTGGAGTCTTCGGATCGAGATCATTGACCAGCCACAGCCAGCCTCCGCTCTCAGTAAAGAAGAGTTTGCTCTGATATTTATTATACCACTCTCGCCATTGCTTGGCATTGTCGTAACGGAGCAACGTATAGCGATAGAGGATGCGCTTTGCCTTCTCTATGTCTTGACCTTTTTCCCACATGGAGATAGCTTTGTCAAGGATACGCTTGTCGTTATTGGCGATGCCGATGCTCTTGGCATCTTCATCGAGCTTAATATCATAATCGTTCAGATTGCCATAGAAATATGGGCGATTTTCGGTATAATAGCTTGAATATTTGTCAACATCGGTGCCAAACATTTCATACAGTTCTCCTGCCCTTTCCTTTACATAGTCAATATAGGATGGAATGGGTTGAGGATTTTCTGCCATTTTCATATACATCTTGTCTGTTTCGCTCATCTTGCCGCCAGCAGCAACCACCTTTTGAAGTGAATCCGCCAGATGCTTAATCTGATTGTTGAAACCTTCAATCGAGTTTTTGTAAGCTTCGTAGTTTTCTTTGCTTACGGTATATTTGTGCTCATCAATTGTAGTGCGGGTAGAAATTCCCTCATTGAGTTTGCGGGCAATGATATGATGACCTTTAAACTTGTTGATATAAATAACTGCATTGAGGAAAACCGGCTTAGCTTCTTCTGTCATATCTGCAGGAGACGCAGAGAAACCCCAATGCAAGAAGTTGGCATGGCGACCGATGGCGATGGCTCCATAGCTCTTGGCACTTTCGCCACCCGATATGATTTCTGTATCAGGAGAATCCAGATAGCCCCACTGGCGAGTAACCAAACCTGCCTTATAACCCTTGGTGTTGCTATAGTCTTTATTCTGTACTTTCCACATCGGAATCATATCTGGAAGCTTCTCCTGGCACATTTCTGCATATTCCTTTGCGCCTGCAGGAGTTGGGCGATTTGTGGTGGTTATCTTCACCTTATAAGGACCTTTGAAGATGGCACTCTTGGTATTCATGTTGTAAGCATGACCAAGAAGGCAGAGACAATACCAGTCGTTTTTCACACCGATATAGCGACCTGTTGTCTCGCTTTCGTCTGCGATGGTGATGACAGGACGGTCAAAGTTCTCTGGGAAATACTTGGCTGGTATCAGCTTGCTGAATCTGTCATTTTCAATGATTGTGCGACGTGGCTCAATAGGAGTTGGGTCGCCATCAATGATGGTTACATCATAGTCGTATGACATCCTGTAGTTGTAGTCTTTTCCTTGTACCGTTTTCACTGTAGTGAAATATGTTTCAAGAAAGACTTTCCAGGCGGCAGTTCTTGTCACGATACTCTTGGCATGAGCTTCCTTGTCATAGTCTGCTACTCCAAAAGTCTCTATGTCGGAATGACCTCCTACATAGAGTACTTTCAGATTCGTCTTTTTGGCTGTGGCAGCCATTGTTGCGATGCACGCTAACAAGGCTATTGCCATTATTGATAAAAATCTCTTCATGTTGTATATAATATTAATGTTTATATTCTCTGATGTTGATGATGCCTTCCTTGGCAGTTATCTTCAATCTTGTGATATTCTCTATTGCATTGAGAGTCTGTCCCATCGGTTCGTATTTGTCAATGCTGCCTGTGAATCGCAGTTCTTTCATGTCTTCGGACGAGAACTCCACCTTCATGTTGTACCAATGGGAGATAACTTCCATCAGATCTTGCAGCGTGCAGCCGTCGAACAAGAAGTTGCCCGTGTTCCAAGAGGTGTAAAGATTAACATCCACTTGCTGGATGTCTGGTGTCCTGCCTGCTTTCAGGGTTGCCATATCGCCTGGTTTCAACAGGTATTCTTTACCGTACTTGCTGCTCACACCAACTTTACCTTTCACCAGAACAACGCTGGTTACACCTTTTTCCTTCATCGTGTTGACATTAAACTCGGTACCATAGTCGTGTACTTCTCCGTTGGCAGTCTCTACTATGAAAGGTCGTTTCTTCGAGTCGTTGGCCACGATGAAATAGGCTTCTCCCTTGAGCTTTACCTTACGCTCGCTGCCTACGAAGTGATTAGGATAGATGAGGGTGGTATTGTAGTTGAGATGCACGTAGGTTCCGTCGTCCAGTACCATCCAGAATTCCTTGTCTTTCTTTGTTATCAGGGAGCTTTCTGTTATTTCGTCGCTTCCAAAGAAACTGCTTCCATCCTTACTGTCAGCTACTTTTTCTGTTTGTGCCAATGCACTCTGTGCATCTTTCACCTTGATGGTTTTGCCGTTGATGGTAAGTGTAGCTCCATTCATGTCATTCTGCTGAACCCGTTCTATGGCTTGATGCAGTTCTGCGGTGATGACGGCTGGTGGGGTGGAACCTTGATGTCCGAAATACATCCATGTACCCATTAATATGAGGGCGATAGCTGCTGCAGCGGCTATGCGTCGCAACCAGATGATGGTAGCAGCTTTTTCATCATTTCTATCTTCCTGTTCCTCTGCATGTTGGAGAGATGCTTTGAATGTAGCTTTTGCTTTCTCGGCATCAATGCTCTTGTAGAGATGGTAGCGTTGGAGAAAATCATCTTCATTCATGAGATGCTCTATTTTGTCTTTTAGCGACGCATCTTGCTCTACTCTTGATAAGAGCTCCTTGCCTTCTTCCTCTGAGATTTCGCCAGTCAGTAATTTACTGACGAGTGTATTGATATCAATATTCTTATTCATATTTTCTAATACTTTTGTGATAGAATTATTCTCTGTATTTACTATTATAACACACTTGGGTGCGTTTGTGGTTACAAAAATCAAGAAAAAAGTGAAAAAAAGTTGCATTTTTTAATTTTACTGCATAAAAATGCGTATCTTTGCACTCATGAGTGAGAAAAGTGATATTGAACTTGCAATAATTTGCCAATGGGATAATCAGGCCATCGAGTTGTTGTACGATAAATATTATCGTGCCTTGGTGAGTTATGGTTGTCAGTTTGTGGAAATGACCATTGCAGAAGATATCGTGCAGGATCTTTTCTCTGTTCTATGGGAACGTCGCCCTTTTTTCAACAGTATTTCCAAGTTTTCCGCCTATTTATATAATACGGTGCATAACTCTGCTCTCAATTACCTGCGTCATCAAGCGGTACACAACAACTATCGGCAGAGTATAGTTGATAATCTGCAGGAGTTTATGCTGGTGGATGATACCTTGGATATTTTTAATAAGGAAGAAATCTATCGTCAACTCTTTGCTGCGATAGATGAGTTGCCTCCTCGCCAAAAGGAAGTCTTTCTTCTTTGCATGGAGGGGAAGAAAAACAGGGAGATTGCAGAGCAACTGGACATCTCCGCTGAGACGGTGAAGGTACAGAAGCGTCGTGCGATAGCTCGATTAAGGGATAAACTTTCTCCTATGTTAATTGAAATTATTCTTGTTCTGATAAGAAAAAGTTTTGATGCCTAATTACTTCTCCGTTCAGCGTCTTTATGCGGAACTTTCTTCTGGGAGTATAGTTTATTCATATAGAATTAAAGTGTTTTCTATATGCTTATAACAAATAATAAGCGGCATTCCTTGGATATGAATGCCGCTTATCATATAATTCAATATTTTTCTGAGTCATCTATGAAAGATTTGTCTTCTCGTTTTTCACAATCTTTCGGCCTTCTCTTATTTCAGATATTCTCCGAAATCAGTCAATCTCATATCGCCCTTCTTCAGGAAGGTATCGTGCATGGCGAGGGCAGCACGCATGCTCTGTGGCTCGTGGCCCTTCTCGGCAAACTTCAGATACTCACGAAGCATAGGGCGGTAATCTGGATGGGCACAGTTTTCGATAATCTCTTTGGCACGGCGCAATGGGCCTTTGCCACGGAGATCGGCTACTCCCTGTTCGGTAACAATCACATCCACATCGTGCTCGGTACTGTCCACATGACTGCACATAGGAACAATGGCTGAAATGCAACCGTTCTTGGTGGTACTTTGTGTGGTGAAGATAGAAATGTAACCATTGCGCTCGTAATCGCAGGAACCGCCGATACCATTCATTAGCTTGCTGCCGCAGATATGGCTGGAGTTCTCATTGCCGTAGATATCGCACTCAATGGCGGTGTTCATGGCGATGACACCCAGACGACGGATGACCTCAGGAGAGTTTGAAATCTCACTCTGGCGGATGGTGAGATGCTTCTTGAAGTAATCAATATCATCATACACCTCTTTCAATGTATCGTTTGTTACGGTGAGCGAAGAGCAGGAAGCATCCTTGATTCTTCCCTCGCGCATGTATTTCACTACAGCATCCTGAACCACCTCGGTATAAACGCTGAATACCGGCACGTTAGGGTTCTGTCCTAATGCCTCAAGAACGGCATTGGAAGTTACGCCCACTCCGCTCTGCAAAGGCAGGAACTGAGGAGGAATATGTCCCTTCTTCAAGTCGCTGACCAGAAAATCAGCCACATTATGTCCCATCTGTTCGGTCACAGGGTCGAGCGGTTTGAAGGCACGCGCCTCCTCCGGAATGTTGCATTCTATCACACCCACAATCTTATGTGCATCAATCTCCACATACTCCTTACCGATTCTATCACCTACGTTCATGATAGGGATAGGTGTGCGGAATGGGCATTCTGCTATCTCATATACATCGTGCAGATAGCGGGAAGCTGGACTGTGGAAGGTATTCTTCTCGATGAGCACCTTCTTGGCAAGGCGGACGATGGTAGGAACGATGCCGCCGGCAGAGGTAAGGAATGCCTTGCAGGTGGTTTCGCCTTCTTCCAAATCAGAAACTTCGATGATGGCAAGGTCTATCTCGCCATAGAAACCACGGCGCAGGCGCTCAGCCATGTGGCCGAGGTGCATATCCTCATAGTCGATTTCACCGAGATTGGTATGAGTTCTAAAGTCCTTGTTGGTAGAAAATGGCGCACGGAACTTGATGGCATGAGCTGCTGCCATGTCACCTTCGATACTCTGCGAGGTAGAAGCACCCGTGAGGATGCCCACCTGGAAAGGTCTGCCCGCCTCGTGCTCAGCCACGGCTCTCTTGGAGAGTTCGCGGAAGGTTGCCTTAGGCACGCCGTTTGGTGTGAAACCACTCAATCCGATTGTATCTTGATCGTTAATCATCGCTGCCGCTTCGGCAGCACTCAATCTTGTATATGCCATTTTCTTCTAACTTAATACTCATTAGCGGAACTTATAGCCGCCTTCTTGATAATTGATAACTGTTTGCGGCTGCAAAGTTACACATTATTTTCGATATACGCTAATAATTTGATAATTTTATGCAATTAATTGGCAAAAAACTTACAAATAGTGAATAGATATACAGGAACTGCTTACTTTATGCAAAAAGATAGCCGAATCAAAAAGCCTGATTGTACTTCTCAAATTCCTTTTTCTGTCATTCCATGCCCAATCTGTGCGCTTAAAGTGGCTCTAAATATGTTAAAATTACCACTTAGAGCCACTTTCTTACCAATTCGTTTGGCTTTAAGTGGTATTTTTTGTATATTTGCAGCCAAAACAAGCAGATTGTTTAATCCATTCACTATATAACATTATGACAAAGATAATAGGAAGGAAACGTGAGCTACAACAGCTCGAAGAGGCATACAAAGTAGAGGAATCGCTGTTTGTTGTCGTATATGGTCGCCGTCGCGTAGGCAAGACTTTTCTTGTAAGAGAGGCCTTTGACGACAAGTTGGCATTTTATGCCACAGGTGTCAACCAGGAAAACAAGGATGTACAGCTCATGTATTTCTACCATGCGCTTTGCAAATATTCTGATGCACCCCTTGCTCTGCCAAAGACCTGGCTAGAGGCATTCGATGCGCTCATCAAGATACTGGAAGCATCCAAGGAGCAGAAGAAAGTGGTGTTCCTTGATGAATTATCATGGATGAATGGAGTGGACGGCTCTTTTCTTACCGCCTTGGAATGGTTTTGGAACAGTTGGGCTTCGGCAAGAACGGATATTTTGCTAGTTTGCTGTAGCTCAGCCACTTCGTGGATTATCAACAAGGTTTTCAACAATCATGGTGGATTATATGGTCGAGTGAATCGTCGCATTCATTTGCATCCTTTTACCCTCCGAGAGTGCGAAGAGTTTTATAAGGATAAAAAGATTGCCATGAACCATTACGACCAAGTAATAAGCTACATGGTGTTTGGCGGTGTGCCTTATTATCTCAGCATGCTGGAATCAACCAAGAGCTTGGCGCAGAACATCGATGAGTTATTGTTTCATCCCGATGGTCAACTCCATCGAGAATACGAGAATCTGTATCAAGCCATGTTCCGCAATGCAGACAACCACTTACTGATAGTAAAAGCCATGGCTGCAAAGAGCAAGGGATTGACTCGCAATGAGATACTGGAAGCCACAGGCTTGCCAAATGCGGGGAGTGCGACTAGAGTATTGGATGAACTGGAACAAAGTGACTTCATTCGCCGCTATACCTCGTTCGGACAGAAGAAGCGCGACGAGATGTATCAACTTACTGATGCATACACCTTATTCTATTTTCATTTCCTGCAGGATGGCAAGAACAACGACAAGCAGTTTTGGCAGCATCATCTGGGCACACCAAAGATAAACTCATGGGCAGGTTATGCCTTTGAGCAGGTTTGCCTGGCTCATGTGGAGCAAATCAAGATGGCGATGGGAATCAGTGGCATGGCTGTATCTACTTCGGGATGGTTCAGCAAGGGCAAGGAGCAAAAAGCTCAGATAGACCTGGTGCTGGATAGAGCTGACCATATCGTAAACCTCTGCGAAATCAAGTTCTCTACCCGGCCTTATACAATAGATAAGCAATATGCCGAAACGCTACAAAATCGCCAATGGATCTTTGAACAGGAGACAAAGACTCGCAAGAGTTGCCAGCAGGTTATGCTTACCACTTATGGTTTGGCAAAAAATCAGTATAGCAGCATCATACAGAGAGAATTGACCATGGAAGATCTGTTCCATTGATATTTTCGAGGATTTTAATAACATTTTGCGAATGATTTGTCGGATATATCAGAAAAATGAGTTAACTTTGCACTCAAAATATAAATAATATAAAAGAAAGGTTCATACAAGATGGAACAGAAATTACTGATTTACAACACTCTCACTCGTACGAAAGAGAGATTCACTCCGCTCCACGCTCCTAACGTGGGCATGTATGTTTGTGGCCCTACCGTGTATGGCGATCCGCATCTCGGTCATGCACGACCAGCCATCACATTCGATATACTCTTCCGCTATCTCAAGCACCTGGGCTATAAGGTTCGCTACGTTAGAAACATTACTGACGTGGGCCACCTGGAGCACGATGCAGATGAAGGCGATGACAAGATTGAGAAGAAAGCACGCCTGGAGCAGTTGGAGCCAATGGAGATTGCGCAGTACTACACCAACCGCTACCACGATGCCATGGAGGCGCTGAACGTACTCCCTCCTAGCATTGAGCCTCATGCCACAGGCCATATTATCGAACAGGAGAAACTGGTTCAGGAAATCCTGGACAATGGCTATGCCTACGAGAGCAACGGCTCTATCTACTTCGACATCGAGAAGTATAACAAGGATCATAAGTACGGTATCCTCTCCGGACGTAACCTGGAGAACGTAATCAACGAGAGCCGCGAGCTGGCTGGTATCGGCGAGAAGAAGAATCAGGCTGACTTTGCTCTCTGGAAGAAGGCTTCACCAGAGCACATCATGCGCTGGCCTAGTCCTTGGAGTGATGGTTTCCCTGGCTGGCACTGCGAGTGTACTGCGATGGGACGCAAGTACTTGGGCAGCCACTTCGATATTCACGGTGGCGGCATGGATTTGATTTTCCCTCACCACGAGTGCGAGATTGCACAGGCTGTGGCTTCTCAGGGCGACCAGATGGTTCGTTACTGGATGCACAACAATATGATTACTATCAACGGTCAGAAGATGGGTAAGAGCTTGGGTAACTTCATTACCCTGGAGCAGTTCTTCACTGGCAATCACGACAGTTTGGAGCAGGCTTATTCGCCAATGACCATCCGTTTCTTCATCCTCTCCGCTCACTACCGCAGCACTGTAGATTTCTCTAACGATGCATTGAAGGCTAGCCAGAAGGGATTGGAACGCCTGATGAATGGTTTGAACGACCTGGAGCGTGTGCCTGTGGCTAAGCAGAGCGATGAGCAGGTGAAGAAGTTTGTAAGCGAGTTGCGCCAGCGCTGCTACGATGCGATGAACGATGACTTCCAGACTCAGCTCGTTATCAGCTATCTCTTCGAGGCTTGCCACGTAATCAACACAGCCCTCGACCACAAGGCAAACATCTCTGCTGAAGACCTGAAGGAGCTTTCAGACACCATGCATCTCTTCACCTTCGACCTGCTCGGTCTGAAGAGCGAGAAGGGAGCCAACAATGATGCCCGTGAAGAGGCTTACGGCAAGGTAGTAGATATGGTTCTCAACCTGCGTGCCAAGGCTAAGGCTGATAAGGATTGGGCTACCAGCGACCAGATTCGCGATGCCCTGGCTGAAGCCGGCTTCGAGGTAAAGGACACCAAAGATGGTGTTACCTGGAAATTGAACAAATAATATTTAAAAAGAGGGTGCATCATCAACTTATGACGCACCCTCTCTTTTTATTTTTGTACTGCTGCAGAATCTTTCTTCCTTGCAGCAAGTGAATCTTTCTGTCTGCCAGATATAGAATCCCGCAACATCTTATCTTTCTTACTCTTATACTCCTTATACTCTTTTTCGTAATAATGGGCAAAGTTGGCGAAAGGCTCTGTCGTTACCTCATCGCTCGATGCCGTATAGGTATTTCCGTATGGATCGGATGCCTTGATGATGATTCTGGCATTCGGATTCCTTGGAGTATAATAATATAGGTGGTTCATGATGAGATAACCATTCCCCTTGCTCACGAACCGGTAAGATACACTCTCGCTATACTTATGATGATAGCCTGCGGCAAAGGCATCCTGCCCCTTTCCGCTGAGGCGCCCCATCAGATATTCTTTGCCATCCTCTACGGCTACCACACGCCAATGACTGGTAGCATTGAAGACATTGGCTACCAGGATATTCCTGTTGTTTGCCAACTGCCAATCCCTAGAGTATTTCTCGCCGTTGAAATCGGTCTGCGCACGGAACAAGGTCATCTGCTTGCTCTTATCCCAGAAGGTTCCCTTGTAATAGCAGTTGCTGATGCTGGTACCCACAAAACTGTATACATAATATCCATTTGGAGTTCCGCAGATGTTGATATTCGACTGCCATATATTGCCACAGGCAGCAGCATGACAATGCTCCATCACATCCTCGCCCTGATAATTGATCTCGTGGTTGCAGGCAAAATGAGTATGGCCGCAGAAGAGTTCATATCCTCCCTTGAATGGCTTCAAAAGAGATAACAGCAGCGAGAGACGGGAAGAAGAATAGTGTCCCTCCTCATGGGCATTGGTCAGCGGCTTCGCCTTGCTGAAAGGCGCATTACCAAAGGTAAAAGGAATATGATAACAGAGTACCACCTTCATATCCTTAGGCGTAAGGGCGAGATCCTGCTTCAGCCACTTCACCTGGCGCTCACGTAATTCTCCAGGAGAATAATAAGACATGCCGCGATGGAAGAAGCAGTTGTTGATGCAGACATAATGCACATCGCCACGGTTGAAGGAAAAATCGGTAGGACCGAAATTCTCCTCCCATTTCCTGCGGTAGAGCGCCTTGCCATCCTGGTCGTGATTGCCGATGACGGAGAAGAGACGCATCTCTGAAGAGCCCAATGCCTGGCGTATCTGACGCTCCAGTTTGGCGTTGTAACCGCCATAATACTGTACATCATCGCCCATGCTGAGCCCGTAGACCGGTGTTCCGGCAGGCAGCGAACTGATGGTCTGCCTGATGTCCGCCATCGTCTGGGTGGTGAATCTTTCTACATCGCTCTTCTTGATGGGATTATCATCCGGAGAAGTATAGTAAGGGCTGTAGGCATTGGTAACCTGCGGGTCGCCGATGACAATCATCTTATAGTGAATCTCCTTGCCGCCCGGCAGTCGGGTGAGGGTGAAGTTATAGGTTTTCTTCCCCTTGGAAACCTTCTGGTAGAAGAAAGCCGTGCGATCGGTCTTAGAATGGGTAGGAACCTCGCAATCAGCTGGAACAGAATAGTATATGAATTTTGCCAGGCTGTCTCGCTTCATCTTATATCTGCCCTGTGCATCGGTTTTTACACAGTTGAATCCATCGCTCACGATGACGCCAGCCACTCCCTTTCCTTCCTTATCTCTTAAAGTTCCGGAGATATTGAAATCCATCTTCTTCACAGGTTTCTTCTTCAGCGTATCAGCAGGCTGTGGTTTGAGATGGAGAACCGGTGGAGTTTTCACCAGGTTCTGTATCTGTTTCTTGGGGTAGAGCAGGTGCAAGGTGATGCCTATTGCTACGAGCGCGCAGCAAGCAACCGACAGAACCCCTATGTATAATTGTTTCTTTTTCATGAGTACAAAAGTACGGCTTTATTATGGTAATGCAGCATATATTCATTTAAAAAACTCTAAATATTACCTTAGGGTAACTTACCTTAGGGTAATATTTCGTAACTTTGTACCAAATTACTAGGAATATGGCAAAATATCTATCACCATTTCAATTTGGTACATTAGCCACCAATGAGAATTTTATCGACAGACAGGAAGACAGGGCTTTGCTCAAGCAATTACTGTCCTCCCATATCAACGTGATGCTGATTTCACCACGCCGATGGGGTAAATCATCGCTAGTGAAAAGGGCGATGAGCGAATTGGCTGGTGAGGATAATAACGTAAGAATCTGTTATATCGATGCCTTCAGCATCGGCTCTGAATCTGAATTTTATCGCACTTTTGCCAGTCAGGTTATAGCTTGTGCTTCCTCTAAAATGGAACGGTGGATAGAGGATGCAAAGAAATTCCTGACAGGCGTGATACCGCAGGTTGTAGTAAGCGACCAGGTGACCGACTTCATGGCTTTTGACCTGAAGTTTGTGCCAAAGGAGCGTGATAAGATGGCGATTCTCCAACTGCCTGAGTTGCTGGCAAAGGAAAAGGGCATCAGGATTATCGTCTGCATTGACGAGTTCCAGCAGTTGGCTAATCTTCCTGAGTATAAGGATATGGAGGGAAAGATGCGTTCGGTATGGCAGCAACAGCAGCTTACCTCTTACTGTCTCTACGGCAGCAAGCGAAACATGATGCTCAATATCTTCAACAATTCCAATAGTCCTTTTTATCGCTTCGGACAAGTGATTTTCATGCAGAAGATAGCTAAGGAGCATTGGATTCCATTCATTCTGTCATCTTTCGAGAAGACAGGAAAGTCAATCTCTGCAGAGATGGCAGAGCGGATCTGTGATGCCGTGGCGTGCCATTCCTGGTATCTCCAGCAGTTGTGCTATTTTATCTGGAGTTTCACGGTTTCGGAAGTGACGGAAGATATATATCATCTGGGATTGAAACAGGTACTCAACATCAATACCCCGATGTTTCAGAATGATACGGAGAATCTCAGTTCTACCCAGATAGAGATGCTTAAGGCTATAGCCAATGGCGAACAGCATTTCTCCTCGCAAGCCGTGAAACAAATCTATAATCTTGGTAATCCAAATACGATTGTCAAGAACAGGAAAACGCTCCAGAACAAAGATATTATCGAAAAGCAAAACGATGCTTTTGGTTTTGTTGACCCGATATACCGGCTGTGGTTTAAGGAGGAGTATTGTAGATAGAAACTATGTAAATTAAAAGAAATAATATAAGGAGAAAAAAGATAATGGCAAACGATAATAAAGGTCTTACACCGATGATGAGACAGTTTTTCGAGATGAAATCGAAACATCCCGAAGCGCTGCTGCTCTTCCGTTGCGGTGACTTCTACGAAACTTACTGCGAAGATGCGGTGGAGGCATCCCGTATACTCGGCATTACGCTGACCCGACGTAACAATGGCGGTTCTACGGGTACGACCGAGATGGCAGGATTCCCTCATCATGCTCTGGATACCTATCTGCCTAAACTCATCAGGGCGGGTAAGCGCGTAGCGGTATGCGACCAGCTGGAAGACCCGAAGAAGAAACGACTCGAAATAAAAGGTAAGAAGGGACTGAGCCAGATGGACAAGATGGTGAAGCGAGGTATTACTGAACTCGTTACACCGGGTGTGGCGATGGGAGATAACGTACTGAACTACAAGGAGAACAACTTCCTGGCAGCCGTACACTTCGGCAAGACCGCCTGCGGTGTGAGCTTTCTGGATATCTCGACCGGAGAGTTTCTTACCGGCGAGGGAACCTACGACTATGTAGAAAAACTGATGGGCAACTTCATGCCGAAAGAGGTGCTCTACGACCGCGCCCGAAAGAATGACTTTGAGAAATATTTCGGCAGCAAATACTGTACCTTCGAACTGGATGACTGGGTTTTCACCGAACAGACAGCCCTGCAGAAACTCCTGGGACATTTCAAGACAAAATCTCTGAAAGGTTTCGGTGTAGAGCATCTCAAGAACGGCGTGATAGCCAGTGGTGCCATCATGCAGTATCTCGAGATTACCCAGCATACACAGATTAATCATATCACCGCCCTTTCACGTATCGAAGAAGATAAGTTCGTGCGTATGGATAGGTTTACCATCCGCAGTCTGGAGCTGGTTGCCCCTATGCAGGAAGATGGTTCTTCTCTCTTGAATGTTATCGACCGTACGGTAACAGCGATGGGCGGACGTATGCTCAGACGCTGGCTGGTCTTCCCGTTGAAGGACGTTAAACCAATCAACGAGCGCCTCGACATCGTGGAATATTTCTTCAAGGAACCGGAATTCCGACAGCTTCTCGATGACCAGCTGCATCGCATCAGCGACCTGGAGCGTATCATTTCCAAAGTAGCCGTGGGTAGAGTTTCGCCTCGCGAAGTGGTTCAGCTGAAGAATGCACTCGAAGCCATCAAGCCTATCAAGGTGGCATGTCAGCATGCTACGAACGAGGCTCTGAAGCGGGTAGGCGAGCAGCTGAACGTATGCGAGACCCTGAAAGACCGCATCGCCAGGGAAATACAGCCCGATCCGCCACAGCTGGTCAACAAGGGTGACGTGATAGCCGACGGATTCAATGCCGAACTTGACGACCTTCGTGCCATCAGCCGCCACGGCAAGGATTATCTGCTCAAGATACAGGAAAGGGAGATAGAAAAGACAGGTATTTCGAGTCTGAAGGTAGGTTACAATAATGTTTTCGGATACTATCTGGAGGTGAGAAATACCTTTAAGGATAAGGTGCCTGAGGAGTGGATACGCAAGCAGACGCTGGCTCAGGCAGAGCGTTATATAACCCAGGAACTGAAGGAATATGAGGAAAAGATTCTCGGTGCTGATGAGAAGATTCTGGTATTGGAAGCACAGCTCTTCAACGAACTGATAGCTGCCATGCAGGAGTATATTCCGCAGATACAGATCAATGCCAACCTCATCGCCCGTATGGACTGTCTTTTGTCATTTGCAAAGACATCTGATGAGAACCGCTACGTGCGCCCTATCGTCGATGATTCTGAGGTGCTCGACATCAAGCAGGGCAGGCATCCGGTGATTGAAACCCAACTGCCGCTGGGCGAACGCTATGTACCTAACGATGTGCTGCTCGATACCGAGAAACAGCAGATCATGATGATTACCGGTCCTAACATGGCTGGTAAATCGGCTCTGCTGCGCCAGACCGCCCTTATCGTGCTGCTGGCACAGGTAGGCTGTTTTGTGCCCGCAGAGAGCGCCCGAGTGGGACTGGTGGATAAAATCTTTACACGTGTAGGTGCAAGCGACAATATATCGCTCGGCGAATCGACCTTCATGGTAGAGATGACCGAGGCAGCAAATATCCTGAACAACGTTTCTCCGCGCTCGCTGGTGCTCTTTGATGAGCTGGGAAGAGGTACTTCCACCTATGACGGTATTTCCATAGCCTGGGCTATCGTGGAATATCTGCACGAACATAAGAAGGCGCAGGCACGTACGCTCTTTGCTACCCACTATCATGAGCTCAACGAGATGGAGAAGAACTTCCCTCGCATCAAGAACTTCAATGTGAGTGTGAGAGAGGTGGACGGAAAGGTAATCTTCCTGCGTAAACTGGAACCGGGAGGCAGTGAGCACTCTTTCGGTATCCATGTGGCAGAGATTGCCGGTATGCCTCGCAGCATCGTGAACCGTGCCAATGTAATTCTCAAACAGTTGGAGGATGACAATGCCGGGGTTGGCGGTGCCGGTAAACCGAACGTACAGCATATCGATGAACCTAAGGATGGTGTGCAGCTCAGTTTCTTCCAGCTCGATGATCCTGTACTGACGCAGATACGTGATGAAATACTCGGGCTGGATGTGAACAATCTCACTCCGGTAGAGGCATTAAACAAGCTCAATGACATCAAGAAGATTCTGCTGGGAAGATAAAAATATAAATCCCTCCCCGTGGCAGCAGATGCTGTTGCACGAGGAGGGATTTTTATAATCTGAAAATAAGTCGTTTAATATTATTTTGTCTCTACGTTCTTTTCTTTCGCTCTCTTTGTGCTGGAAGCGATGCTCCATACACCGGCGATGATGAGCGGAATGCTCAATATCTGTCCCATATCCATAGGCAGACCTGCCTCGAATGCTACCTGAATCTCCTTGGTATATTCGATGAAGAAACGGAAGGTGAAGATGAGAGTAAGGCAAAGACCGAAATAGAAACCGGTTCCAACGCTCTTAGGTCCTCTCTTCTTGTAGATGAAGAGGATGAGGAGGAAGAAGCAGAAATAAGCCAATGCTTCGTAGAGCTGACCCGGATGGCGTGGATACTGGTCTTCGCGAACGAAGATAAACGCCCAAGGCACATCGGTTACCTTGCCGATAATCTCTGAATTCATCAGATTGCCCAAACGGATAAAGGTGGCTGTAATGCCTGAGCAGATACCCATATTATCGAGCACTACCCAGCCGCTCACCTTCATGTTGCGGCAATAGAGCCAGATGCCGACGAACATGCCGAATACGCCTCCGTGGCTTGCCAGTCCCTCATAACCCGTAAACTTCCAACTGCCGTCTGGCATGTGGTGGATAGGTATCAGCATCTCGATGAAGTGATCCCACTGGGTGAGGAAATATTCCGGCTGATAGAAGATGCAATGCCCCAAACGGCCACCTATCAGTACACCGAAGAAGATGTAGAGAAACAGTGGGGAGAACTTCTCATCTGAAAGCCCCTGCTGCTTGTAGAGCTTGCTCATGAGCAGATAGCCCAGCAGCAGACCGATCATCCAGCAGGTGGAGTAGTAGCGGATGGTCATAGGACCCAGATGAGCCAGGATTGGGTCTGGGTCCCATACGATATAGTTAAGCAGATTTGCTATCATAACCGTAGAAGAATAGTATTATACATTGAAGCGGAAGTGCATGATGTCACCATCCTGTACGACGTACTCCTTGCCCTCGATGCCGAGCTTACCAGCCTCGCGTACAGCAGCCTCAGAGCCATACTTGATGTAGTCATCATACTTGATAACCTCTGCACGGATGAATCCCTTCTCGAAGTCGGTGTGGATGACGCCGGCACACTGAGGAGCCTTCCAGCCCTTGTGATAGGTCCATGCCTTGACCTCCATCTCACCAGCGGTGATGAATGTTTCGAGGTTCAGCAGGGCGTATGCCTTCTTGATGAGTCGGTTTACGCCGCTCTCTTCCAGTCCGAGTTCTTCGAGGAACATCAGTTTGTCCTCGTAGGTTTCGAGCGATGCGATGTCTTCCTCTGTCTTTGCAGCGATGACCATGCACTCAGCACCTTCTTCCTTGGCGATTTCCTCTACCTTCTTGCTATACTCGTTGCCGGTCTTGGCAGAAGCCTCGTCAACATTGGCTACGTAGAGTACAGGCTTGGTTGTGAGGAGGAAGAGGTCGTGAGCCACCTTCTGCTCTTCCTTGGTTTCGAAAGTAACGCCACGAGCATTCTTTCCCTGCTCCAGAACAGCCTTGTAAGCCTCCAGAACGCTAACCATCGTCTTAGCATCCTTGTTGCCTGCTGCAGCAGTCTTCTTCTGCTTGGTGAGCTGAGATTCGATAGTTTCCAGGTCCTTGAGCTGCAACTCTGTATCGATGACGCTCTTATCCTCCAAAGGATCAACCTTAGCGCCACCCTCGCGAACGATATTGTCATCGTCGAAGCAGCGGATTACGTGGATGATAGCATCGCACTCACGGATATTTCCCAAGAATTTATTACCAAGACCTTCGCCCTTGCTGGCACCCTTTACGAGACCTGCGATATCCACGATTTCGCAAGTAGCTGGGACGATGCGTCCTGGGTGAACAATCTCTGCCAACTTGTTGAGTCGCTCATCTGGTACGGTGATGACGCCCAAGTTTGGTTCGATAGTACAGAAAGGGAAGTTAGCTGCCTGTGCCTTTGCACTAGACAGACAGTTGAACAGTGTAGACTTACCCACGTTTGGGAGGCCTACAATACCACATTTTAATGCCATTTTATCTTTAAACGTTTAAATATTTGGATGCAAAGGTACGTTAAATCGAATAAAATACAAAATAATTCGTGGTAAATAAACTAAAAAAGGCATTCCCGATGCTGGTGAATGCCTTTCTGATGATTACTATGATAAGTATTTGTTATTTCAAGACTACTTTTTTACCGTTGATGATGCAGACTCCCTGTTTTGGAACAGTAATGCGCTGTCCCTGAAGATTGAAGATTACTTTCTTGGTCTTGATGTCACTGGCAATCTGGCTAATGCCGTCGGTTACGCTTGGTACAGCTGTAGCTGAAACCTCCTTGGTTGCCTGATTGAAGGTGAAGGTAACATCGTAGGTTCCGGCTTCAGTGATGGTGAGGATAGCATTTCCTATTCCTGAAGGGTCATCACCATAGCTTTCTGTCCAGTCATGGTTGGAGCATACCTTATATTCGTAAGTTTGGGCGTTGAGGCTTATACCCTTCTTTACTAGGACATAGATATTGTTCTCCTGCTTTGTCATCTCGTTAGCCGTGGACAGCTCGTCCCATGCAGTTTCAAATAGTCCTTCGTTTCCGGCAACAGACCATATCTTTTCAATTATGGCATCTGCTTTTCTGGTTGCATCGCAGGAAACTTCGTGGGTCTTCGAATTGAAGGTGAAGGTGAGGTCGTAGATTCCGTCTCTTGTAATAAATACGGAGGCATTACCTTCAGAATCATTATCGTCACCATAGTTTTCTGCCCATCCATGGTTTGCACAGATCTTATATTTATAAGTACCTAGAGCGAGGGTCAGATTGGTCTTGGTCAGAATATATGTGACGTTATCATCCTGTTTAATCATGTCGTTTTCTGTCGCAGTTTCATCCCAATTTTTTCCAAGAATTGCTTTAAATCCTGCTACAGTCCATGTCTTTTCGCCGATAACTGCATCACCAGTCTTTGTAGTTTTGACATTGATTTCAAAATTGTTTGCGTTAAACTGGATAGTCACGTCATAGATGCCAGTCTCTTCTACCTTAAAGACATAGTTGGCTTTTTCAGGATGCACTTCGATATACCAATCGTGATTCTTCAGGATTTTTAATTCGTTTTTCACATTCTGCTCAAGAATGCAACCGGTTTTTGTGAGTTCCCAGATGCCGTCCCCTTTATCGGTCAGGTCATTGCTGGTATCCGTTTCATTCCAATTAGAACCGAAGATTGTGCTAGAACCTGCTGCTGTCCAGACATCTTGTGCCTGCAGAGTTAGTGTTACGAAACAAAGCATGATAAAAGTAAAAATAGTTCTTCTCATAATTGTTGTGATTTAAATGTTTATAATTAAATGATGATTAAATGATATCGTATTATTGTTAAAAATGCGTGTATGATAGTTATTTGGTGCAAATATACGAATAATTTCAATAAGTTCCAAATTTTTTTGAGAAAAACTTTGATTGATAGCTAAAAAAGCAGGAAGATGTGTCTACAATATAGAGACGCATCCTCCTGAATAATACTATTTCTTTTGATTTTATCCTTCTGAAATCTTTTATAGGCAATCTTTTAGATTACTCCCTTCCACAATCCGTGGAGATTGCAGTATTCTCGAGCCGTAACATCCTTGGCTTCTGCGTTGGTCAGGAAGATAGCTTCAGGCTTTTCGCCTGGCTTCAACTCGTGACGAAGCACATCGGTAGGGGTGAGCAATTCTATCCATTGGATGTAATGCTCTGGTAGCATCGGATGCTCCACACTTCCTACTGTTACGCGATAGCCGCCCTCAATAGGTTCTATCACAGGCACGTGCTTCTCTTTGGCGCCATCACTGGTGTTTTCCTTCATCAGCTTCATCGGCTCGCCACAGCAACTGAGCACGGCTCCTGGGTTTACAACTTCTACTACGTTGCCACAAATCTGGCAGCGGTAGATTTCTCTAACTTTTGTCATAATGGTTCCTCCTATTATTTTATGAATGTGTTGCCTGAATATCAGGCATTTCATTCAGATGATTCCTTTGTGAGGATTTCCTTCGGGTGATTCCTCCAAAAGAGCCTTATTCCTCTACAGGGCTGAAATCTTCCTTGCCTACTCCGCAAAGAGGGCAAACCCAATCATCTGGGATGTCTTCGAATGCTGTACCTGGAGCGATGCCGCCCTCTGGATCACCTACTTCTGGATCATAAATCCAACCACACACGTCGCAAACATATTTCTTCATAATGTTCCTTTCTTTCTTAATTTGATCGATTACTGTTATCTATTCACTTTTAATCAGACAGGTGCGTTTGCATATCTTTCTGATTTACAATGCAAATATACACTTTATTTCTGTAAGAACCAAATAAATTTGAAAATATTATAATTTTATTATCCTTTTTAATCTAAATAAACAAAGATTTCTAGATGTACTTGTGAATAAAGGAGTTATTTGTCTTTTTAGTAGTGTTTTGATAGAAGATTTGACTGTTTCATGTGAAACATCTCGAAAAAGAAAAGCTCGCAAGATGAACGTTTGGCATCTTGCGAGCTTCTTTGTATTTAAGTTGCCTTGCGGTTTCTGCGGCCGCCTTCTGGTTTTTCTAATGTGCTTCTAGCCAGTTGTTTCCCCATCCGGCATCAGCAACCAGAGGCACACTGAGCTGGTAGGCGTTCTGCATCTCTTCTACCACAATCTTCTCTACCTTTTCCTTCTCTTCCGGATATACGGAGAAATTGAGTTCGTCATGCACCTGGATAATCATCTTGCTCCTGATGCCTTCTGCTCTGAATCGGTTGAAGATGCGGATCATAGCCACTTTGATGATGTCTGCCTCAGAGCCCTGGATAGGGGCATTGATGGCATTGCGCTCGGCAAATCCTCTTACAGTACCATTCTTGCTGTTGATGTCTGGCAGGTAGCGACGGCGGTGGAAGAGGGTTTCGGCATAGCCTTTCTCTCTTGCCATTTCCTTTGCCTTCTCCATGTAAGCCTGAACACCAGGGAAGGTGCGGAAGTAGTCTTCTATGATCTGCTTTGCCTCTCGGTTTTCGATGTTCATGCGTTGGGCAAGACCGAAGGTCGTGATGCCGTAGATGATGCCGAAGTTGGCAGTTTTTGCCTTCTTGCGCTGTGCATCTGTTACTTCTTTGATGTCTTCGTGCCAAATCTTGGCAGCTGTAGCTGCATGAATATCAGAGCCTTCACGGAATGCTTCTACCATGTTTGGATCCTGGCTCAGGTGTGCCATGATGCGAAGTTCTATCTGTGAATAGTCGGCAGAGAAGAACAGGCAGCCTGGTTCTGGGATGAAGCATCTGCGTATCTCCTTGCCATCGTCATCGCGTACAGGAATATTCTGCAAGTTTGGATCACTTGAAGAAAGACGTCCTGTGGCTGTGATGGCTTGGTTGAAAGAGGCATGAATGTGACCGGTGCGAGAGTTGATAAGCTTTGGAAGGGCATCTATATAGGTTCCCAAAAGTTTCTTTAAACCTCTGTAGTTCAGTATCTCATCGATGATTGGACTCTTGCTGCGCAGCTGCTGAAGAACTTCTTCGCTTGTTACGTACTGGCCCGTCTTCGTCTTCTTAGGCTTCTCTACAATCTTCATCTTTCCGAAGAGTATTTCTCCAACCTGGCGTGGGGAAGCGATATTGAACGATTCGCCTGCCAACTCATAGATATGATGTTCTATCTCATTGAGGCGGTTGGTGAGTTTCTCGGATGTTTCCTTTAGGGTATCGGTGTCGATGCATACTCCCGTCATCTCCATGTGGGCTAAAACAGGTACAAGCGGCATTTCTACATTCCAGAACAGATCTTCACAATCTATCTCTTTGAGTTTTGGTTCGAGCACATTTTTCAATCTCAAGGTGATGTCGGCATCTTCGGCAGCATATTCGTAAATGTCTGATGGGGCAAGATCGCGCATCGACTTCTGGTTCTTTCCCTTCGGACCAATCAGTTCTTCGATATGGATGGTCTGATAGTTGAGGAATACTTCTGCCAAGTAATCCATGTTGTGGTAAAGTTCTGGCTGGATGAGATAGTGGGCGAGCATCGTATCGAACATCTTGCCCTGAATTTCTATGCCGTAGTTCATCAACACCTCGTAATCGTATTTGATGTTCTGCCCCACTTTCAAGATTTCCAGGTTCTCGTAGAGAGGTTTGAAGATGTTTACGATTTTTAAGGCTTCTTCACGATTTGCCGGAATTGCTACGTAGAAAGCCTCTTTTTCCTTCACGGCAAAGCTCAAACCCACCAATTCTGCATCAATGGCAGCGGTAGATGTGGTCTCTGTGTCTAGACTGAGAATATTGAATGTCAATAAATAGTCATAAAGTTTCCTTGCATCTGCTTCTGTATCAATGAGTTTATATGAATGAGAGGTCGTTTTAAGGGTCTCAAAACTCGCGTTTTTTGACTCTTCCTTACCATCGGCAGGCTGTGCGCCAAATAAATCGAGCTCTCCTGTAGGTTTTGTTTGCACCTTTTTAGGTTTGTTAAGAACTCGGTTGGCAAACGACTTAAACTCCAACTCGGTGAAGATTTCATCCAATTTTGTATTGTCTGGCTCTACCCGTTTCAAATCTTCCATCTTGATCTCTACCGGAACATCGGTTCGTATGGTTGCCAGGAACTTTGACATCCTGATATCTTCTACAGCACCCTCCACTTTTTCGCGGAGCTTGCCTTTCACTTGAGAAGAGTTCTCGATAAGACCTTCTACACTACCGAACTCGTTGATAAGTTTGATGGCTGTCTTTTCTCCCACGCCCGGACAGCCTGGGAAGTTATCAGCTGAGTCGCCCATCAGAGCAAGGAGGTCGATAACCTGGAGTGGGGAAGTGATGCTGTATTTCTCTTCAATTTCCTGTACGCCCAACTTTTCGTATCCACCGCCATGACGAGGACGGAACATGAAAACATTGTTACGAACCAGTTGTGCGTAATCCTTATCGGGTGTGAGCATGTAGGTTTCCATCCCCTTTTCACCTGCCTTCAAGGCAACTGTTCCAATGATATCATCCGCCTCGAAACCATCTACCTGAAGGATAGGGATATGATATGCCTCCAGGATATTTTTGATGATAGGCACAGAGAGTTTGATGTCTTCCGGTGTCTCTTCTCGTTGAGCTTTATATGCAGGGAAAGCCTCATGACGGAAGGTCTTGCCATGGTCGAAAGCCACCGCAATATGGGTAGGTTTCTCCTTGGTAAGTATCTCGTTGAGGGTATTGCAGAACCCCATTACACACGAAGTATTGAGTCCCTTCGAATTGATTCGAGGGGCTTTCATAAAGGCGTAATACGACCTATAAATGAGCGCATACGCGTCTAAAAGGAACAATTTATCCATAATATTCATTTTTGTGGTGTAAAATTACTAAAAAAATGCGATATTTCAAGAAGAATTGATTAATTTTGTAACAAATTTCAGAAATTAAGTAGATTTACTCACATATAATGGACTATTTATCACTTATCAAGCTGCCTATAGAGGCAGAATTAGCAGATTTTATAGATTTGTTCAACAAGTCTCTCATGCATAGCGATGGCCTCCTTTCCCAGGTGCTCGACCACATCCGTCAGCGCGCTGGAAAACGAATGCGCCCTATACTCATCTTGTTGATGGCACGTAATTTTGGAAAGGTTTCCAGTGTTACCCAGCATTCTGCGGTAGGTCTGGAACTTCTTCATACCGCTTCGCTGGTACATGATGATGTGGTTGATGAGAGTGGGGAGCGCCGCGGACAGGCTAGCGTGAATGCTACTTATAATAATAAGGTGGCTGTACTTGTGGGCGATTTCATTCTTTCCACCGCCTTGCTTCATGTATCTTATTCGCATTCAGAGGAAATCGTGCGTTATCTTGCTGAGTTGGGACGTATCCTGTCTAATGGTGAGATTCTTCAGCTCAACAGTATCAGTAATGAAGAGATATCGGAAGATATTTATTATCAGGTGATTAAGCAGAAAACGGCTGCTCTCTTTGAGGCTTGCGCCGGTATCGGAGCGATGTCTGCCAATGCTTCAGAACTGCAGATTGAAGAGGCGAAGCGTTTCGGACAGAACTTGGGCATCATCTTCCAGATCCGTGATGATATCTTTGATTATTATGATTCCAAGGAGATAGGTAAACCTACTGGTAATGATATGCTTGAAGGTAAACTGACTTTGCCTGTAATATATGCTTTGAAGTCTACCGGTGATGAGGAGATGATGAAGCTTGCCAGAAAGGTTAAGGCTCATACTGTTACGGCAGACGAAATAGCTCAGTTAGTGGCATTTACAAAGGAAAACGGAGGTATTGAATATGCGGATAAGCGCATGTGGGATTTCCATGCCGAAGCCATGAATTTCCTCGATACTTATGTAGAGGATAAGGATATATACAATGCCTTGAAGGCTTATCTGGATTTTGTGATTGAAAGAAAAGCTTAATATAAAAATTGAAGAAAAACATAATATAAAAAGGGTTGGTTCTCAGAGAGAATCAACCCTTTGCGTTTTTGTATTCTGTTGATAACCAGTTACTTTTCTTTAGAAGTATTTAATCTCCTTGCCCAGAATTTCGCTCAAGAGAAGGTTAGTCAGGCGTGATGTGCCGAGGCGCAACCACTGGTTGGTCAGCCATTTCTCGCCTAAAACTTCCTTCACGATGGTGTAGTAAACTACGGCATCATGAACGGTATTGATACCACCTGCAGGCTTGAAACCAATCTGAATGCCAGTCTTTTCGTAATATGCCTTGATAGCCTGGCACATAACGTATGCTGCCTCAGGGGTAGCTGAGACCTTCTCCTTGCCTGTTGAGGTTTTGATATAGTCAGAACCTGAGTACATTGCGAGGATAGAAGCCTTCATGATGTTGCTGCAATTCTTCAGATCGCCTGTCTCCAGAATGCACTTCATCTTATGCTCTCCGCATGTCTCCTTGAGTTCCTGAATATCATCGCAGAGACCCTCGTAATCTTCGCTGAAGAACTTGCCAACAGGCATTACGATATCCACCTCTGTAGCACCATCCTTGATAGCCATAGCGGTTTCTGCAATCTTTACCTCGATAAAGGTCTGAGAGGATGGGAAATTGCCACTTACTACAGCGATTTCTACGCCGTCAACCTCCAGACTCTGGCTGATAAGGCCGGCAAAGTTAGGGTAGGTACATACGGTTGCTACGTGAGGAAGCTGAGGATAATCCTTGGCAAACTGGTTCACCTTTTCAATCATCTTCAGGATGCTTTCTTCTGTATCTTCTGTATGGAGAGAAGTCAACTCGATGCTACCGAAGAGGAACTTCTTGACCTCCATGGTCTCATTCTCTGCTACCTTCTCATCGAGAATCTTCTTTACTGCAGCAGCTACTTCCTCATCGTTGAGGTTGCAGTTGTACTGCTTCAAAACTGATAAATACTTGTCGTCTGACTCTTTATACTGTCCCTGCTGTGCAAGAACCTGTTCTTTAATACTGCTCATACTTAATGTTATTTATATAATTATTAAAGTTAAGTTTTTATATGAATAGCAATTTTAATTCTTGTTATCTTGTTCTTTATCTTCCTGATGTTCAGATAGTTTTGGGTTGTTTTTATGTCTTTCAGAATCCCTTTTGGTCTTCTTGTTAAAACTCTTCTGGAGTTCTTCTGTCAAGTCAACCCCTGTCTGATTTGCCAGGCAGATAAGCACCCAAAGAACATCGGCCATTTCTTCGCCTAAGTTAGGTTTCTCGCCTTTCTTAAAACTCTGGTCGCCGTATGTTCGGGCAATGACGCGTGCCAGTTCCCCCACTTCTTCTGTGAGGCAAGCCATATTGGTCAGTTCGCTGAAATAGCGTACGCCATATTCTTTAATCCACTGATCTACAGCTTCTTGTGCTTCTTTTATTGTCATCTTCCTAATTCTTTTATGGGGAAAGATGCCTTTCTTTCAGGGTAGGGCATTATTCCTTGTTGTGAGTATCCATCATGATGGTTACCGGCCCATCGTTCAGTAAATCTACCTTCATATCGGCACCAAATTCGCCTGTTCCTACTGGCTTTCCGAGTGCATCGGATAGCTTTTTGCAGAACTCCTCATAGAGTGGAACGCTGGTTTCGTGCTTGGCTGCTCTGAGCCAGCTTGGGCGGTTTCCTTTCTTGTAGCTGGCGAATAGGGTGAACTGGCTGATGACCAGAATCTCACCATTTATATCCATGATAGAGCGGTTCATAACATGGTTTTCGTCGTCGAAAACACGGAGTCCTATTACCTTTCTGACCAGCCAGTCTACATCTTCTGAAGTGTCGCTTTCCTCTATTCCCAGAAGGATCAGATAGCCTTGTCTGATGGCAGATTTAACCTCTCCTTCGATGGTAACTGAGGCGTGAGAGACACGCTGTATTACGATTCTCATATTACTACTTTTGAACTTTGAATGTTGAACATAGAACTTTATGAATAGCATTTGTGGAATGCTTGCTTCGGTTCTGTTCTTCTTCTTATTATTAATATATATATAGTATAGTTTGAACTGCAAATATACAACTTTTATTTCATATTCTCGCCTTTTTCTTCGAAATATTTTGAAAGAATTTCTGCCTTATGAGGGCCTAATACTTCTGAAAGTTGTTCCAAGGATGCTTCTTTCATCTTTTTCACGCTCTTAAACTTGCTCAGAAGGGCTTCTTTAGCCTTCGGACCGATGCCTTTGATATCGTCTAATTCTGAGTGAAGAGCATGCTTGCTGCGCTTGTCGCGATGGAAGGTGATGGCGTATCTGTGCACCTCATCCTGTATCTGCGTCAGAACTTTGAACAGCTCACTCTCGGGTGGTAGGGCGATGGTTTGAGGAGGGAATCCGAAGAGAAGTTCGTTGGTGCGGTGACGGTCGTCTTTGGCAAGTCCTGCGATAGGAATATCCAGGTGTAATTCGTCAACAATAACCTCTCTTACTACGTCCATCTGACCCTTTCCGCCATCGGTAATAATGAGGTCTGGAAGTGCAGTTTCTTCCTCTATCATGCGACTGTACCGGCGTCTTACCACCTCTTGCATGGATGCGTAATCATCAGGTCCTTCCACTGTTTTAATGTTGTATTTCCTATAGTCTTTTCTGGATGGTTTCATACCTTTATATACGATGCAACCTGCCACGGCATCAGTACCGGATATGTTGGAATTATCGAAACATTCTATCTGATAAGGCAACTTTTGAAGCTTCAGTTTTGCTTGTAATTCCTTCATTAATCGGGTCTGTTTCTGCTCCGGATTGAGTTTTTCTGCCTGCTTCAGACGGTCGAATTTATACTGCTTGCAGTTCATTTCCGACAGCTCCAGAAGGTGCTTTTTGTCTCCTCTCTGGGGTACGAAGAAGGTTGCATCTTTCAGCTTCCATTCCATTTCGAAGGGCACGATTATCTCCTTCGATGTGGAATGGAAACGCTCTCTGATTTCTGGAATGGCAGTAATCAGAAGTTCCTCGTCGCTCTCCTCCAGCTTGCGCTTATACTCGTAGGTAAAGCTCTGGTTGATGGTGCCGTTTTTTACGTGAATATAGTTGATGAAGGCGTTTTTGTTGGCATCATCATTTACGATGGTGAAGACATCTACATCTGTAATTGTATGGCTTACCACCTCGCTTTTTGCCTCAAATTCATCCAGTAATTGGTACTTTTTCTTATATTCTTCGGCTATTTCAAAACGTAGAAGTTCGGCATTTTTCATCATCAAATCGTAGAGATATTTGCTTACTTCCCGCGTGTTTCCCTTCAGAATTTCACGTGCCTGGCGCATGTTTTCCTGATATTCCTCATAGCTCTGCTTGTTGATGCAGGGTGCTCCGCAGTTGTGGATATGATACTCCAGACACGGCTTGTATCTGCCTTCAGCAACGCCTTCTCTGGTGATAGGCATTCTGCAGGTGCGTGGCTTATAAAGCTTCTTGATGACCTCTAAAACGGCATACATGCTGCCGATATGTGGGTAAGGACCGAAGAAGGTTCCCACTTTTTTATTGATATGACGAGTCTTGAAAATGCGTGGAAAATACTCGTTTGTTACGCATATAGAAGGGTATGTCTTGCCGTCTTTCAGCAGGACATTGTATCTTGGATTATACTTTTTGATCAGGCTGTTTTCGAGCAAAAGTGCGTCTTCTTCTGTGTTTACGACCGTATAAGATATGTCGTGAATCTTAGAAACAAGCACCTTTGTCTTATATCTGTCTACCTCTTTATGGAAGTAGGAAGATACTCTTCTCTTCAGATTTTTCGCCTTTCCCACATATATAATCGTATGATTTTCGTCGTAATATTGGTAGCTTCCTGGCTTTTCCGGCATACTTAAAACTATGTTTTTAAGCCTTGCCAAGCGCTCCTCATTCTCTTGTTTCGTCATATTTTTACTTGTTTTTAAAGGGAAAACGAGCGTTACTGTTTCACGTGAAACGGCAACGCTCTAGTGTCTTTTATTGCTTCCTTGCTGCATTCTCGCAGTATTTCTTGCAGTATTTTTGCAGCTTATAACTGTAATAAAGTAGTTACTTCAACGTCTGGATCAAAGGAATTTCTGCCTTCGAAATTCTCGTTTACGAGTTCGATGATGAAGTTGGCATATACCTTTTTCGGATGGAATTTCTTTACCAGGTCGCATGCTGCTTTCATGGTTCCACCAGTAGCAAGGAGGTCGTCGTGGAGGAGTACGATGTCGTCCTCATTGATGGCATCTTCGTGGATTTCGATGGTATCGATGCCATATTCCTTAGCATAACTTTCCTGTACGGTTTTGCATGGAAGTTTGCCCGGTTTGCGGCATAAAACTACGCCAGCTCCGAGACGAATAGCAAGGGCAGAAGACATTACGAAACCGCGTGATTCGATGCCTACAATCTTGGTGATTCCTTTGTCTTTGTAGAGTTCATACATCTCATCGCTGATTTCTTTTAAAGATGCAGGATTCTTGAAAAGGGTTGAAACATCGCGGAAGTTTACACCCTTGATTGGCCAATCTGGAATGCAACGCAGATTGTCTAATAATAGCTGATTGTTCATTACTTTTTATGCTTTAAATTGATACTTATTTTGTTCTTTTTTCTTGTTCCTTTTTATGAGCTTTTTGCCCGTTTGTTTTTGCCTTTTACTCGATTTTATCCGCTTTTGTTTCACGAATTGCTGAAGTTTTACTTTAACCGCAAAACACTTGATGCAACCTTCCTTAAGCGGTTGAGCATCAAATGTTTTGTTGATAGTCTGTTTCACGTGAAACATTGAGAACTCCCTTGTTTTTCACTGTGAAACGGCTTATCTTCCGAGTAATACGAGCATCACGTTGATATCGCTTGGTGATACGCCCGGAATTCGGCTTGCCTGTGCCAAGGTTTCCGGGTCGATGCGCTCGAGTTTCTGACGCCCTTCTGTGGAGATTTCGTGGAGCTCGGAATAATTGAAACGGCCCTTTATCTTGATGTCCTCCAATCGGTGCATCTTATCGGCGATGAGACGTTCTCGCTCGATGTAACCTTTGTACTTCATCTTGATTTCTGCAGCTTCCGTTATCTCTTCCTTTCGGTTGGCTGGTGTTTCCAGTGTAGCCTTCAGGTCCGGAATAATCTCCGAAAGATTCGTGAGGTTTAGATGCGGACGAGCGATGAGGTCGATGAGCTTGCAGCCGGCGCGAAGTGGAGTAGTACCGAGTGCTTCCAGTTTTGAATTTATCTCATCCTTCTTGATAGGATAGTTGGCGCAGAATTCAATGATTCTTCCGATGGCTTCTTTTTTCTCTATCCACCAGTCGTAACGGTCGCGCTTGGCAATTCCGAGTTCGTATGCTTTTTCGGTGAGTCGGGCATCGGCATCGTCCTGACGGAGCAGAATGCGGTATTCGGCTCTGGAGGTAAACATACGGTATGGTTCGTCAACTCCCTTTGTGGTGAGATCATCGATGAGTACGCCGATATAACTCTCATCGCGGTTCATCTCGAATGTTTTGTCGCCAACACAATGCAAGGCTGCGTTGATTCCGGCCACGGTTCCCTGTCCTCCTGCTTCCTCATAACCGGTGGTTCCGTTCACCTGTCCGGCAAAGAAGAGACCTTTGATGATTTTCGACTCCAGTGAATGTTTGAGTTGGGTAGGGTCGAAGTAATCGTATTCGATGGCGTATCCCGGTCTGTAAATCTTGGCATCTCTCAAAGCAGGAATCTCGTGAAGTGCATTCAGCTGGATATCCATCGGCATGCTCGAAGAAAAACCGTTCAGATACATTTCGTTCGTATCTTCGCCTTCCGGTTCCAGGAAGAGTGGATGCTGATCCTTGTCGGGGAAGGTGACGAGCTTCGTTTCTATACTCGGACAGTAACGTGGACCGGTACTCTGAATCTGACCATTATATAAAGGTGAGTCAGCGAGACCGCTTTTTAAAGTTTCGTGTACCTTCTTGTTGGTGTAGCAAGTCCAGCAAGGCAATTGTTTCAGAACCCGATGTTCTCCCATGTAAGAGAACTGGTGGAAATCGCTGTCGCCCGGCTGTTCTTCCATATCTTCGAAATGAACACTTCGCTTGTCGATTCTGACCGGAGTACCGGTTTTCATTCTGGCTGTAGTGATACCCCATCGGGTGATGCTCTCCGTAAAGTTGTGTACGGCAGGTTCGGCGCATCTTCCGCCTTCTACCATCTTTCTTCCTACATGCATCAGTCCGT
The DNA here is from genome assembly GCA_959596915.1 of Segatella copri. Taxonomy (GTDB): domain Bacteria; phylum Bacteroidota; class Bacteroidia; order Bacteroidales; family Bacteroidaceae; genus Prevotella; species Prevotella copri_N. The sequence goes on along the minus strand of CAUFXJ010000012.1, from coordinate 8,506 downwards.
TGAGGAATGTTCCTGCGGTGATGATGATGCTCTTGGCATAGAATTCGGCTCCCCAGATGGTTTTTACGCCGATGGCTTCTCCGTTAGCTACGAGCAGTTCGTCAGCTTGGTCTTGCCAGATGTCGAGGTTGTCGGTATGGTCGAGGATGGTTCTCCATTCCCAGATAAACTTTCCTCTGTCGCATTGGGCACGGGGGCTCCATACGGCAGGACCCTTTCCGATGTTGAGCATTCGGAACTGGATGGCGGTTTTATCCGTTACGATACCCATCTGTCCGCCCAAAGCATCGATTTCGCGCACAATCTGTCCCTTGGCAATACCTCCGATGGCGGGGTTGCAACTCATCTGTCCAATCTTGTTCATATCCATCGTTATCAAACAGGTTTTGGCACCCATGTTTGCAGAGGCTGCAGCAGCCTCGCATCCGGCATGTCCTCCACCGATAACGAGCACGTCATAATTGAATTTCATACTTCGTTTAATCTATATTTTTTCTAATTTTCGGCAAAAGTAAGAAATAAAATCGAAATTTTAGCAAAAATACTTTGATAAATCATTAAAATATAGTAATTTTGCAGCAGACTTGCGAAAATATACCTAGAAATGAGGATTGCAGAATGCCAAAAAATAGGTATTGCAGGGACGAAAAGTGTGGAATATAAATTAGTTTCAAACAGTTAAATAATTAAATTTCAATCATTTATGTGGTTAATCAATTCATCTATTGGTAGAAAGGTAGTGATGTCAGTAACTGGTATCGCTCTTATTCTATTCTTGACATTCCACGGTTGCATGAATGTTGTTGCTCTCTTCTCAGGAGATGCTTACAACATGATTTGCGAATTGTTGGGTGCTAACTGGTACGCCGTAGTTGCAACTTTGGGTTTGGCAGCTTTGGCAGTTTGTCACATCGTTTACGCTTTCATCCTGACAGCACAGAACCGTCGTGCTCGCGGTAACCAGCGTTACGAGGTAACAGCAAAGCCAGAGAAGGTAGAGTGGGCTAGCCAGAACATGTTGGTGCTCGGTATCATCATCGTTCTCGGTTTGTTGCTACACCTCTTCAATTTCTGGTACAACATGATGTTTGCTGAACTCTTGGGTACAAGCTTCGGCCACTGCCCATCAGATGGCTTCGCATTCATTCAGGACACCTTCGCTAACCCAGTATTTGTAGTCCTCTACATCATCTGGTTGGTAGCTCTTTGGTTCCACCTCACTCACGGTTTCTGGAGTGCTATTCAGACTCTCGGTTGGAGCGGTAAGACTTGGTTCTGCCGTTGGAAGATGATTGGTATGATTTACTCTACCATCCTGCTTCTCCTCTTCATCGTAGTTGTATTGGCATTCGCTTTCGGTTGCGCTCCATCTTTGTGCTGCGCATAATTCGTGTAATCATTTAAGTATTAAAAAAGATTATGGCAAAAACATTAAATTCTAGAATACCTGAAGGACCAGTTGCTGAGAAGTGGACCAACTATAAGGCTCACCAGCGTTTGGTTAACCCAAAGAATAAGTTAAAGCTCGACGTTATCGTTGTAGGTACAGGTTTGGCAGGTGCTTCTGCTGCTGCTTCTCTCGGCGAGATGGGCTTCAATATCTTGAACTTCTGCATCCAGGACTCTCCACGTCGTGCTCACTCTATCGCAGCACAGGGTGGTATCAATGCAGCTAAGAATTATCAGAATGATGGTGACTCTGTTTACCGTCTGTTCTACGATACAGTAAAGGGTGGTGACTACCGTGCTCGTGAGGCTAACGTTTACCGTTTGGCTGAGGTGAGCAACGACATCATCGACCAGTGCGTAGCTCAGGGCGTTCCTTTCGCTCGTGAGTATGGTGGTATGCTGGCTAACCGTTCTTTCGGTGGTGCTCAGGTATCTCGTACATTCTATGCTAAGGGTCAGACAGGTCAGCAGCTCCTCCTCGGTGCTTACTCTTCTTTGAGCCGCATGGTTGAGGCAGGTAAGGTTAAGCTCTTCACCCGTTACGAGATGGAGGATATTGTGATCGTTGACGGTCACGCTCGTGGTATCATCGCTAAGAATTTGATTACAGGTAAGTTGGAGCGTTTCTCTGCCAACGCCGTAGTTATCGCTACCGGTGGTTATGGTAACGCTTACTTCCTTTCTACAAACGCTATGGGTTGTAACTGTACAGCAGCTATCCAGTGCTACCGCAAGGGTGCTGACTTCGCTAACCCATCTTACGTTCAGATTCACCCTACATGTATCCCTGTTCACGGTACAAACCAGAGTAAGTTGACTTTGATGTCAGAGTCACTCCGTAACGATGGTCGTATCTGGGTTCCTAAGAAGATTGAGGATGCTAAGGCATTGCAGGCTGGTACAAAGAAGGGTTCTGATATTCCTGAGGAAGACCGCGACTACTACTTGGAGCGCCGTTACCCAGCATTCGGTAACCTGGTTCCTCGTGACGTGGCTTCTCGTGCAGCTAAGGAGCGTTGCGACAAGGGCTTCGGTGTCAACAACACAGGTCTTGCCGTATTCCTCGACTTCTCTGAGTCTATCAACCGTCTCGGTATCGACGTTATCCTGCAGCGTTATGGCAACCTCTTCGATATGTATGAGGAGATTACCGATGTTAACCCAGGTGAGTTGGCTAACGAGATTAACGGCGTGAAGTACTACAACCCAATGATGATCTTCCCTGCTATCCACTATACAATGGGTGGTATCTGGGTTGACTACGAGTTGATGACCACTATCCCTGGTCTCTTCGCTATTGGTGAGTGTAACTTCTCTGACCACGGTGCTAACCGTTTGGGTGCATCTGCTTTGATGCAGGGTTTGGCTGACGGTTACTTCGTATTGCCATACACCATCCAGAACTACCTGGCTGACCAGGCATTGTGGCCAAAGCTCTCTACTGATCTCCCAGAGTTCGCAGAGGCAGAGGCAGGTGTTCAGAAGGAAATCGACCGCCTGATGGGTATCCAGGGCAAGCGCTCTGTAGATTCTATCCACAAGGAGTTGGGTCACATCCTTTGGGAGCACGTAGGTATGGGTCGTACCAAGGAAGGTCTTGAGGAAGGCTTGAAGAAGATGAAGGCTCTCCGCGAGGAATTCAACAAGAACCTCTTCATCCCTGGCAAGAAGGAAGGCTTGAACGTAGAGTTGGATAAGGCTATCCACTTGCGTGACTTCATCTTGATGGGCGAGTTGATCGCTTACGATGCATTGCACCGCAACGAGAGCTGTGGTGGTCACTTCCGTGAGGAGTACCAGACAGAGGAAGGCGAGGCAAAGCGTGATGATGAGCACTTCTTCTACGTAGGTTGCTGGGAGTATCAGGGCAACGATACAACTGCTCCAGTGCTCAACAAGGAACCTCTCGAGTATGAGGCAATTAAGGTACAGACAAGAAATTACAAGAATTAAAAAGCGAACAAGACAATGGCAAGAAATATAAGTTTCACAGTTAAGTATTGGAAGCAGGACGGCCCTACAGCACAGGGTCACTTCGATACACATGAGATGAAGAACATCCCAGATGATACTTCATTCCTCGAGATGCTCGACATCTTGAACGAGGAGCTCATCGAGTCAGGTCAGGAGCCTTTCGTCTTCGACCACGACTGCCGCGAGGGTATCTGCGGTATGTGCTCTCTCTATATTAATGGTACACCTCACGGTAAGACTGAGCGTGGTGCTACAACATGTCAGCTCTACATGCGTCGTTTCAACGATGGCGATGTTATCACCGTTGAGCCTTGGCGTTCTGCTGGTTTCCCTATCATCAAGGACTGTATGGTAGACCGTTCAGCATTCGACAAGATCATCCAGGCAGGTGGTTACACCAGCATTCGTACTGGTCAGGCTCAGGATGCCAACGCTATCCTGATTCCTAAGGAGAATGCAGACGAGGCAATGGATTGCGCTACATGTATCGGTTGCGGTGCTTGTGTTGCTGCATGTAAGAATGGTTCTGCTATGCTCTTCGTCAGCTCAAAGGTTAGCCAGCTGGCACTTCTCCCACAGGGTCGTGTAGAGGCTGCTGCCCGTGCTAAGAAGATGATTGCACGCATGGATGAGCTCGGATTCGGTAACTGTACAAACACTCGTGCTTGCGAGGCTGTTTGTCCTAAGAACGAGTCTATCGCTAACATCGCCCGCTTGAACCGTGAGTTCTTGAAGGCTAAGTTGGCAGACTAATCCATCGTTTCTTTTGAGACACCGGAATTTTCTCTCTGCATCTTTACGGATGCGAGAGAATTTTCCCAACAACTCTTCACTCTTCACCTTTTGGGTGTAAGTAGTTGAAAGATAGGAAGTTGGGCGGGTGAAGAGTGTTTTTTTACTCTTCACCCGCCCTTCACCTTTTTAGGCTGTTGGCAGCTAAGCGGCTCTGCGTTTATACCTTTCCCAAAATCGTAAAAGGTGAAGAGGGGTGAAGAGTGGGTGAAGAGTGCCGAAAATCTCTTCATCTATGTAATATGTTGTGTTTCAGTTCTTTATGCTGAAAAGGTGAAGAGTGAAGAGCTGATTGCGATATTCCTGCCAACCGTGCTTCTCTTGAAATAAGAGAAAGGATGTTTGGCAAACTGTTATACAGGAACAGCCGACTAGCCTCTGTTGCGCTAGTCGGCTGTTTGCCTTTTGCCAGTATGCTGTTTTTCTTCTGCCAGCCTTCTGTTTTTCCTAGTCAGTTGTTCTATCTCCGATAGTTATGTATTTATTTATGCCTGCTGTTAGAATCATATAGCCAGGAAAAAGGGTAGATTATAGCCGAGAGCATCCTGTTTTTGGTGCGTCCCGACATAAATTATCAGATATTCTGAGAAATATTTTGTAATCTCATCAGAATATCGTAAATTTGCGGTTATTAAGAATAAGTAATGTAATGACGAATCACTCAACAGAAATAATGAACCAAGCAACGCTCGATTTTATCCGCCAGCATCAGGACGATGATGTTCGCCAGTTGGCTTTCCTCGGCAGCAAGTATCCCGAGGTAGATATGCCTTTCGCTCTCGACCAGATTCGCGGGCGAAAGATGGCTCGTGTGAAACTGCCCCGTTGGGCAAGCATCGATGGCATTATCTATCCCCCTCATATTTCGATGGAGCAATGTTCGTCAGAGCAAACGGCACTTTATAAGGCTGAACTCGCAGCCCGACTGCTCGGCTTGTCTCCTTCATCATCCGAAAACGGAGAAGAAAAGGAGAAGGAGAGCGAAAACGCCTCAAATCTTCATCTTTCTGAAATTTGCGAATTTGCGGGCAAAGGGGCAGTTGATTCAGAATTCGCCAAAAATGAAGCTACTTGCAAAAAGCAACAGATATTAACAGAATCAGAAGAGAATGTTAATGAAATAAAAGAAGAACCTCATAAAGGAGATTTTTCTGAAGAAACCGGGTTTGTTGACCTGACCGGCGGCTTCGGAGTAGACTTCTCTTACATCGCTTCCCGATTGGGTGTGAAGTCGATGTATGTGGAGCGTCAGGCTCATCTCTGTGAAGCTGCGAAGGAAAACTTTGGGCGGTTGGGTTTGAAGAATGCCATCGTGAAGAATGGAGACGGAATAGAGGTGCTGCATTCTTTTGCTTCAAAGAAAGAGGCTGCTGCATCAGATTCTTTAGGCATAACTGAAGACCAGCCGCAGTCATTACTTAAGACCAATCTTGGTCTTAAGCTGATCTTCATCGATCCTGCCCGTAGAGACGATGCGGGCAACAAGGTAGTATCCTTGAAAGATTGCACGCCCGATGTCACCGTTTTGCAGGAAGAAATGCTTTCGAAGGCAGATTACGTCATCATCAAACTCTCTCCGATGCTTGACTGGCACCGTGCGGTAAGCGAATTAAGCCACGTAAGAGAGGTTCATATCATCTCCGTTAACAATGAGTGCAAGGAACTCCTTTTAGTGCTCTCTGCGCGAAATATGGGCGGAAATCTCCGCATTTATTGCATCAATGATGCGCAGTCCTTCGTCTGTGATGAGTCGGATATGGAGACTTCTTCCGTCAAGATTGCCCCATCCACCCTTGAAGAAATGCAGTATCTTTACGAGCCGAATGCCTCATTGATGAAAGCCGGCTGTTTCGGAGTTCTTTCTGGGCGCTATGATGCAAGAATGCTTTCCAAGAACAGCCATCTTTTCGTGAGCCAGGCGCCTATCGAAGCCTTCCCCGGCAGAAGCTTCCGCATTATCGCCATCTCTTCTTTCAATAAGAAGGAGTTGAAGCGTCATCTGTCAGGAATCACCAAGGCAAACATCGCCACCCGTAACTTCCCCCTTTCCGTGGCAGAATTGCGCAAGCGATTGAAGTTGAAGGATGGTGGTGAAACTTATATTTTTGCCACCACACTGAGCGACGAAAGCCATGTGCTGGTAATAACGGAGAAAGCTTAGAATTAGGTATAGTATTGGGCCTTTATGATGTTTTTACTCAAGTTTCGCATGTAAACTCCACACGCCCTGAAAGGGCAGAAGCTCCTAGCCCAGGGAGGGCACTGAAAAAGTTCCAAGTGGGAGAAATGCCACTTGGAACTTGACGTATTATTTTCTTTTTTCCTTGAAGAACTTCTCGAAGAAGTCCATTTGCTTTTGATTTTGAACAGGACCCAAATGCAGTCCTTCCTTCATAATCATCACCGTTGGTTTACCTTCCTGGTAGCTAGTCCAGAAAGGAAGGCTATCCCCATTTGGATTGCCAGTCTTGGTAAAGTTGATCCAGTAGCGTGACATGATTTGTTCCATGTGCTGCTCCGTCTCGGTCATCTTTCCAGTGCCAAACTTATAGCCATAGATGAATGGCATCTCTGCCACATGGCTGGCTCCTCCCTTGCGGCTTTTCACGATGGTGTTCTCTGAGTCTTGGTCAAAGTAATACATATACACCTTGCCCTTGCCGGTCTTGCTCTGCAGGTTAGCCCAGGCATACGTTCCCCATGCAAAGGAGCCATCACGGAAAATGTCGGATTGGGCGAAGTAGGTTTCTTCCTCTGTTTTGGCAGGATAGAGACTGAGAACCTGGTCTGCCCAGCTTCCATATATCTCATGGATTCTTTTCTCATAGTCACTTACACTGACAGGGCGGCTAAACATACTTCCTTCGTCGCTGTTGGTTCCTATGATGACATTTACATCATTGTAGTTTCCCTTTTCATAGAGCTTATACTGGTCATCGGTGATGGAGTAGCCGTCAACGTTTGGCCAGAAGGACTCAAAGTCGGTATCCTTCACGATGTCCATAGCCGGAACTTTTCTTAGCTGCTTCAAGTTCTTAGCCTTGAGTCTCTTTTGAAGGAGAAGTCCACCTGCTTCTGCCGCTTTGGTGGTGAGCATGGCTGTGTTACCATTTCTGCTTTCACCCACAGGCCAGAAGGAGCTACCACTTTCGCTGATGGCTCCTCGGAAGAGTCCCTTGGCAAGGGGAGAGGCGCATAGTATACTTACCGAGATACCACCGGCAGATTCTCCTGCAATGGTAATCTTGTCAGGGTCTCCGCCGAAGGCAGCGATATTGTCGTGAATCCATTTTAAGGCCATCACTTGGTCAAGGATGCCATAGTTACCAGATATGTTCTTGCCTGATTCCTTACTCAGCTCTGGATGTGCCATGAATCCCAAGGCTCCCAAGCGGTATTCTATGCTGCAATAGATGATGCCTTCCTTGACAAAGCTTTCCTGAGTTCCACTGTAGGAGCCAGTAAGAAAGGCTCCTCCATGAATCATCACAAATACAGGGAGTTTGTCATTCTTGCTCTTGGCTGGCGTTTCCACACTGAGGTATAGGCAGTCCTCGCTCATGCCCTGCTCACCACCATTTTGGTTAGGGTCGATGGGCTGTGGTGGACGGTCTCCCCATTTGTCTGCTTTGAATACTCCCTTCCAAGGCTTCTTGCTCACTGGGGCTTTCCATCTGAGGTTGCCCACTGGTGCTTCAGCGTATGGGATTCCCTTGTATAGGGCGAATCCTTCATGTTCCACACCTTCAATTTCTCCTTGCTCCACCGTTGTTCTTAGCAGTTGGGCGTTAGCTGCCGATAGGCAAAAGAGTGCCAGGGCGGCTGTCAGTAGATGTCTTTTCAATCTCATTTCTAGTTATTCCATTAATTCCGCAACACTATTATCAATTAAACGATTTAAGCACCTGAGCAACAGGAAGTTGCTTAGGATTTTGCTATGTCAGAATTTCCACTTATCTTAGTGTTGCGAAAAGAAAACAAGCAAAACTCTGATATGACATGGCAAAGATACAAATTAAATCTGAGAAACTCACTCCTTTTGGAGGAATATTTTCGGGTCATGGAGCAATTTGGCTCCATATTGTCTTCTGTAATCGACTCCACCCTCATAATTTCACTACTCATTTGATGAACCATCTCTCGCTTCATCCGACACTTCGCACTTCTCGCCAGTGTTGGAGAGAATAGATGATCGAGCTTTTTCTTATTGTGATTCCTTGGAGAGTGTTAGTTTTCGTAAGCGGCTCCGCATTTATACCTTGCCCTTTATCGTAAAAGTTCTTACCTTTGC
>CAUFXJ010000011.1:0-115813 GCA_959596915.1 Segatella copri | reverse complement strand
CCTCCTTTTATCAAGAGCCTCAGATTTCGAAAGATTTCTGAGGCTTTTTTGTTTTCATGCAGTTTTGCTTTCTTATCGCAGCTTTATCCCACAGATTACGCGGCTCCTTTTATCTTTTTACCTATTCGGTCCTGGATTTTGTAAATGTGTATAGATTCAAAATAAAAAAGGCTGACCAATAAGGTCAGCCCAATTTGATATTATTTGTTTTTACGGTGATTTCGTGTCTTCTGCTTTGACTTTTTCGCTTTGCTGGAAGAAGTATTAGCTGCAGGCTTTTCCTTGCGTACAGGAGCCGAATCGCCGGCTAGGGTGAAATCTAGTTGTTTCTTTTCCAAGTTGGCTTGCGCCACCTTGATGCGGATAGCATCGCCTAATTGATATTTATTATGGTGACGACGACCAATCAAACAGAAGTTCTTTTCGTCGAAGTCGTAATAATCGTCAGCGATGTCGCGCATCGGAATCATTCCTTCACAATGGTTTTCGTCTATGGTAGCATAAATACCGTAAGAAGTAATACCGCTTATATGGGCATCGAATTCCTCGCCGAGTTTATCTCCCATGAATTCTACCATCTTATATTTGATACTGTCACGTTCTGCATTCTGTGCAATCAGTTCCATTTCAGAGCAATGCTCACAGAGTTCTTCGTAATGTTTCTCGTTTGCACTTCTGCCGCCATCTGCGTACTTAGTAAGCAGGCGATGCACCATCGTATCCGGATAACGGCGGATAGGTGAGGTGAAGTGGGTGTAGTATTCAAATGCCAGTCCAAAGTGTCCGATGTTGTGAACGGAGTACTTTGCCTTCATCATGGCACGGAGTGCAACCATCTGGATGAGATTATTCTCTGGTTTGCCTTCGCAATCAGACATCAACTTATTGAGACTTCTTGCAGTAGCGCCCTTCGTACCCTCTGTTTTCATCTTATAACCAAACTTCACAACGAATTCACGCAAGGTTTCCAACTTCTGTGGGTCAGGATTGTCATGAATACGATAAGGAAGCGTCTTTGGCTTCTTTCCTTTCTTTACCTTTCCGATACTTTCTGCCACCGTACGATTGGCGAGTAGCATGAATTCCTCTACGAGTTTATTGGCATCCTTAGAGCGCTTGTAGTAGCAGCTTACTGGTTTCCCCTTTTCGTCAACGTCGAAATGCAACTCTTCGCGGTCAAACTTAACAGCACCATTTTTGAATCTTGCGGCACGCAGTTTCTTAGCCAGTCTGTCAAGCGTAATGAGCTGAAGTGCATTTTCTCCCTGATAAGGATGTTCCTTGGTTTCGGCTGGAGCAGGTTCGCCAGTACCATCAATCACACCATTTGCTTCGAGGAGTTCCTGTACCTCTTCATATTTATATCGGCGGTCGCTCTCTATGACAGTATGAACGATGCGATAGTTCTTGACTTCAGCATTGTTGTCGAGTTCGAAGATGACGCTGTACGCAAGTTTTTCCTCATTAGGACGTAGCGAGCATATAAAGTTGCAGAGACGCTCTGGGAGCATCGGAATAGTGCGATCTACGAGATATACAGATGTTGCACGTTTCACAGCTTCCTTGTCGATGATACTGCCCTCTGTGACATAATGTGACACATCTGCGATATGAACACCTACCTGCCAGTTTCCATTCTCCAATTTCTGGATACTGAGGGCATCATCAAAGTCCTTGGCATCCTTCGGGTCGATGGTGCAGGTGAATACCTTTCGGAAGTCCTCTCGTTCTTTGTAATCCTGTTCTGTGATTTCGCCGCTTATCTTGTTGGCTGCATCTTCTACATTCTTTGGATATTTATAAGGTAATCCATATTGAGCAAGAATAGAATTCATCTCAACATCATTATCACCCATCTGGCCAAGAATGTCAACAACCTCGCCAATAGGACTCTTGTTTTCTCCATCCGGCCACTCGATAATCCGGACTACTGCCTTGTCATCAGTCTTTCCTCCCTTCACCTTTCTTCTAGGAATGATGATGTTGTGAGCAAAGACATCGCCTGGTGTCACGAGGTAAGCCAGATCCTTATCTACTTTCAGACGCCCTACGAAGGTATCTTTAGCGCGTTCAAGGATTTTGTTGACCTGTGCCTCCTTGATGTGATTCTTACGACGAGCCAGGAAGGTGAATTCCACCCTGTCGCCATTAAGTGCTCCCATCGAATTACGTTCAGAAACGAAAATAGGCTTCTCGCTATCATCAGGGATAACAGAGTTTTTGCCATTTGCCTTTCTAACGAATTTACCTTCCATCACCTGTATGCTTTGATTCAGGCGATAAGAATTATCACTTACCTTAGCCAGGTAGTCATCCCATGCCATTTCCTCCATAATGTCAATCGCCAGCATCTTGAGCGGATGCGTCGTGAGACGGAGGGAACGGAATATCTCTTTAAAGCTGAGCGTTTCGCTCGGTCTTTCGGCAAAGAATTCCTGCAGCATCTCAGTGAGCTGCGCTTTATTCATTCTTTTGCCACCTTTTTTACCTTTTCCCATAAATTATGACTATTATTAGTTTTATAAGGCAAAGAAACAAAAAAAAAAGGAGAAAACAAAGTTTCTTGGCATCTTTTTTCGTTTTTTATTAAATATGAGGCAAAAAAGGACACTTGTTTCGATTTTTTTTCATAAGTTGCGTCGCATGCCGCCTTCATCATGCCGTGGTGGGCATAACGGTACACAGCTTCTCCACATCCTCTTCGAAAGTCTCACGATTCAATGCCTTGTTCTTGAATGCTGACCGATAGTTGTAGATAGTGCGAGGCATATAGAACAACAGGGAGGCAATCTCGGAACTGTCCTTAACGCCCAATCTGATGAGGGCAAATATGCGCAATTCGGTGGTGAGGCTCCTGCTATGTGCTGGTTTCACTTGTTCTTCTGGTTTGAGCAAGGCATTGAACTCTTCTATGAACGAAGGATACATGTCGAGGAAGGCGGTGTCGAACTGTAGCAAGAAGGTGGCTGAGTCCTTGTCTGACAAGCGTGAGGAGGAAGTCATGTTGAGCAAGTCGTTTCCTTGTCCCACTTTGATCTTTCGGTGTACCAATAATTCAAACTTGCTCAGTCGGTCAATGAATTTGGCGCATAGGTCGATATACAGTTTCGCCAATCGCTCGCGTTGCTTGTTGGTGTCTGTCAAGCGTGTGTTGAGCAAGTTGAGTGCATCGTTGAGGCTTGATAATTGCGTGTTGCTGTCAGATAGTTCGATACGATGCTTGTGCAGCAACTTGTTTTGTTGTCTATAGAAGTAGAAAAGCACGAGCATGATGATGAGGAGGATGGAAATCCCCCACAAGGCAGCGCGCATCAAGTTGTTTTGTGCGGTTAGCTTCTCTCGATAGTTCTTGACAATGATAGGCAGCTTTTGCGAGATTTCGATGATGCGCAGTCGGTTGTTGTACGCCTTTGCGTCATCCATGGCAAAGTTGATATAGCGTTCGGCTCTAGAAACGTTCTCGTTGTCTTTCTGGTATAGATACATGGCAAAGTCTTGTAACGCAAGATTCTCGCGAGTGCAGTTCTTCAGGTCACTGATACATGCCTGTACGATGTACTCTTCGTATTTCTCGGGTTGATGATTTGCACTATAGTTGTTGGCTATTGCAAATGCCGCCATGGCATAGTAACGAGAGTTGACAGGTATTTCCTTCAAGACACGAAAGTAGTGACTCAATGCCTTCTTGTCGTTACGTTCCACGTAAATGTAGTATTCTCCCAGGAAAAAATTGTAACGTTTGTCATTCTTGCTGAGCAGACCGACCGCCTGTTTCAGAAACTCAGCAGCTTTTTGTCTGTACTTGGGAGCGTATGTTGCGTCATGGCAATAGTCAGACCAATACATATATATATAATACTTCGTGATAGTATAGTCAAAGGAAAGAGATGGAGTGAGCGAGGAAAAGTCTATCTCATTGAGCAGAGACATAGCCTCTCCATAAAGTCCACCGATGGCAAGCAGTGATGCTTTTTCTATTCTGCTTTTGTCATGGTAGAACTGGTTGGCGGTCTTATCAGCCAACTCTATGGACTTGTCAACATACACCATGGCGGAATCAAACTGATAAACGTAGTATTCATTGAATAGCTTGTCATAGATAGAAAGTAACGTGGCGGTGCTCTTGTCCTTATCCATGATTCCCTTGTAGGTGTTGATACTAGCCTCCTTTTGCTTGAAGATTTTGGATCTGTTGTCTAAAAGGCTATCTAAAGTAAAAGAAAGTTTCTCGTTTCTTGTTGCAGACAAATGGCAACAAGAACATATCAATATGAATGTTATAATAATTCTTTGCATGGTAATCTCGCTTTTTAAAATTGTGTGCAAATATACAAAATTATTTTTGGGTAGCCAAATAATAGGCTGTGTTTTTATGAAAAAACACTTATTACCGCAAAATCCCCTCCAAAGACGAATGTACTTGATACGAATTTCCGATTATTTGTATGTTGCTCATTATCATGGGAATAAGGGATTTGTCATCATTCGTTTTTGTACTAATCGTGTACTTTGCCGCATGATGGTAGTAGATTATGACTATCTTTGCCGCATCTTTTAACAAAAATAACCATCAACTAAATGTTTGAATTATGAAGAAACCTTTCATTATGCTTATGATGAGTAGTTGCTTATTGTTAACTCCTTCCATGGCACAAGTAGTGGTCAATGATCCTGTAGCAACAAGTCAGGCTGTCATTACTTGTGGCAATGCTCGTTTTACGGTTCTTACTCCGGAGATGATAAGAGTGGAGTATAGCGATCAAGCGAAGTTTGAGGATCGGGCGACCTTCACCATTGTCAATCGTAAGTTGGATGCGCCTCAGTTCACCAAGAGTGAGGATGACACCTATTTATATATAATGACATCCAACCTGAAGCTCAAGTATCGCAAGGGAACTGATCCACGCACCCTTCCAGCCTCTTCAGCCAATCTTACCATCGCTATAACAGGTAATGGTGTTTCTACAGTTTGGTATCCTGGCAAACCAGACCCACTGAACTTAAAAGGAACTTGCCGTACATTGGATGGTCTGATGGGCGATAGCAAGCGTTCGGAAATGGAAAGTGGTTTGGTTTCTCGCTCTGGTTGGGCTGTGATAGACGATTCATGGGCTTCACCTCGTTCTGATGGAGGACGTTCTTATGCCTTGTCTCCTAATAGTGATATGGGGTATCCTTGGTGGACACAGCGTGCAGACAATCATGCCATGGATACTTATGTGTTAGGATATGGCCATAATTACAAGAAAGCTCTTGCAGACTATACCAAGATTGCTGGTAGCATCCCTCTGCCACCTGATTATGTGTTCGGTTACTGGTATAGTAAGTATGCTTCTTATTCGGCAGATGATTATCGCAACATTATGAGCGACTTGAAAGCCAATAAGATACCTGCCGATGTGATGATTCTCGATATGGATTGGCATTGGAATGGAAATGCTTATAGTCAGTCGGAAGGTCGTGGTGGTTGGACTGGTTGGTCATGGAACACCAACCTCATACCTAATCCAAAAGGTCTTCTCTCAGAGATGCACTCACAAAATTTTAAGACTGCGCTCAATTTGCATCCTGCCGATGGCATCAACCAAGTGGAGTCTCCTTCCTATTTTGCCGCAATGAATAGTGACCTAGGTGGGAAATATCTCAATGGAAACCGTGACAATATCAATTGGAGCCTTGATTACCCCGACTTTACTAAGTCGTTCTTCAAGAACATCATTCGTGACCATGAGAGCGAAGGCGTTGATTTCTGGTGGTTGGATTGGCAGCAATATCTGACAAGTCCATATACAAAATCTTTGAGCGAGACATTTTGGTGTAACTATGTCTTCTTCAATGAGGCAGCCAAGCGTACAGGCCATCGTCCTGTGATTTTCCACCGTTGGGGAGGTTTGGGCAGTCATCGTTATCAGATTGGTTTCTCGGGTGATGCCAATATTAGTTATGAGGCATTGGCTTTTGAACCTTATTTCACAGCTACGGCATCTAATGTGGGCTATGGATATTGGGGACATGACTTAGGAGGCCACATGTTCTCGAACGAGGAGTTGGTAAACAATCCTAACTTGGTGTTGCGATGGATTCAGTTTGGTGTGTTTACTCCTATATTCCGTACTCATGCTACCAGCGATTCTCGCATAGAACGCCGTATTTGGAAATTCTCAAATTTCCCAACCATCTTGGAAGCAGTTCGTCTGCGTTACTCTCTCTTCCCTTATATATATACCATGGCGCGTAAGACCTATGATACTGGTGTGTCAATCTGTCGTCCATTGTACTATGAGTATCCTGAGGTAGAAGAAGCATATACATACGATAATGAGTATTTCTTTGGTGACGATATCTTAGTGGCACCTATCACTGAGAAATCTGATGCAAGAGGTATCACGACAAAGGATGTATGGTTGCCAGAAGGAAAATGGTGGAGTGTGTCTACTAATGAATTGATAGAAGGTCCTCGTTTGGTTACCATGTCATTCACAGATAAGCAGATACCTTATTTCTATCGTCAGGGAGCATTGATTCCTAACAATCCTGCAGACGTGATGAATGTTACGGAACGTCCTTCGCAATTGGTGCTCAACATTATTTCTGGAGAGAATGGCAAAGGTTCCATTTATGAGGATGATGGTGATAATCCTGATTATTCATCTAATTATGCAGAGACTATGCTTAGCCAGAGCTTTGATGGGCATGTAGGTGAGTATGTCATTTCTCCTCGCAAGGGTACATCTAAGGAGGCTCCAAGTAGTCGCTCTTATAAATTGTTGATATACAATACAGATAAGCCATTGTCCGCTAAGGTGGATGGAATGCAAGTTACTTTCTCTTATAATAAGGAGAGCAAGTGTACTGCTATTGAGGTGCCTTCTGCAAGTTGCACAAAGGAGCGCCGTATCCAGGTAGAATATTCGACAAGCACAGGAATAACTGATGTAAAGACTGGACAAAACAAGATGACTTATGACAGCGCAAGCAAAAAGTTCACCGCCTCTTTTGACTCACAGAAGAAGCAGGTGTCTTGGCTGGTGAGTAATATGGCAGGAAAGCTTATGCTTGCCAACAGTTATAGTCAAGTAAGTAGCTTCTCGGAAGATATCTCGATGCTCATGCCACAAGTCTATATCAGTAAGGTAGTGGCAGACGATAAAACATTTATCAGCAAATTTATGAAGGAATAAAAACGTCTCGATTTATGAAAAGAATATTATTATCCATCTGTTTCTTGGCAATCGGATTATGGGCTAGTGCAGGAGATATGTCTAATTCTATCGAACTGACCCAACTATATATTATAGGTGATGCCACCCCATACTCTTGGGATTTGGGCAAGACTCCAGACATGCAAAAGATAGACGAAGGTGTATTTCGATGGAGCGGTAAGCTACAGGCTGGTAAGGAGTTTAAGTTTCTCAATACGAGAGAGTTTCATAAGCATCTCGTAGCCACTTCTGCTGGTCAGAAAGTTTCTGTGGGTCATACGTATGACTTAAACTTGGAGATAGACAGAGGACTGGACGGCAGCAGAGACTTCAAGTTTGTCCCTTCTGCTACTGGCGATTATACCATCTATGTAGATTTACGTAGTATGAAGATGGCGGTCTATCAGAAAGAAGTCACTGTAGATTTGCCTTCTCGCCTATATGTCTCTGGTAGTGCCCTGGGCAACAAGGTGATAGAACTTCCACTATATGGCGATGTGGAATTCAAGGCATTACTTAACTTACAAAAAGGTACACTTCGTTTGCAAGATACGCCTACCATCACTTCCAAGACCCAGTTCTATCTTCCTCGTTTTGAAGGAGTAGATATCTCTTTCGGGCACGATTATAGTGAGTCTTTGCAAGTTTCCAACAATGCCAATGCTGAGGGATGGAGCGTTACTGTTCCTGGCAAATACTGCTTTTATGCCATCAAGGATAGCCACCATGCTTTTGCCAAGGCATTTAAAGCTCGCAAAACACTTTATATTGTTGGAGGTTGCTGTCCACATTCTTGGGATTATTGGACAGATGTCGCTTCCATACAGTTTGTTCCCAACCCATCTAACCCAGAGGAGTTGGTTTGGGAAGGCTTCTTGAAACCCACTTGGGATGAGCATCGTGAGGAACCCAATAAGTTTAAGATTCTCACAGCTCAAGATTGGAACTCAGAAACCTTTCATCCATACGTAGCAGATGCACCCTTGTTGGGAACCAGCTATTTCAGAAGTAGTGGAGGTGGCGATGTAAAATGGACTATATCCGAGGCTGCCTATTATCGTATTACTGTGAATACAGCCACGGAAACCATTAAAGGTGAGAAAATCGACAAAGTCTCAGCCAAGTTCAATGGGACAGAAACAACGGGCGTGAAGGAAGTGGAAACCCAGCAAGACATCCGCATCACCCATCAGAATGGAAATATTTACTTGGTTTCCTCGCAAATCCCCGTCAATGCCACCGTCTATACTATGGGTGGAAGCATAGTTGCCAGACGGCCTTCCATTCAAGAGGGACTCTTGGCTAGCAATTTGACCAAAGGCATTTACTTCGTCAAGACAGTAGGCAACACCTCTCAGTGTTCCAAGAAAATAATGGTAGAGTAATCAAGATAATTATCATAAAATAATTATACTATCCAAATAATAATTTAAAACAATTAAAAATGAAGACATTCCTAAAAAAGACAATTGCACTGGCATGTTTTGCCATGCTGATGCCTCTTTCGCTTCTTGCGCAAGATGTTTTGAAAGTGCACGGAATCGTTACTGACCCTTCGGGTGAGCCCCTGATAGGTGTCAATGTAAAGGCTGGCTCTTCTAGTGTGGGAGCAGTCACTGATTTGGATGGAAAGTATTCCATCGAAGTTTCACCTAAATCTACTCTTACCTTTTCATACGTAGGTTTTGAGACTGTCGTTGAGTCGGTGAAGAACCGCAGACAGATGGATGTCACCATGAAGGAGAGCTCTGATGTGCTCAATGAGGTGGTGGTTATCGGTTATGGTACTATGGACAAGAAAGAGCTTACTTCTGCCATTTCTCACGTAAGCGAGAAAGACTTCCTCACCATCAGTTCCCCTGATGTTTCCATGATGATCCAGGGTAAGGTGTCGGGCGTGAGCATCACCAATACCGCGGTGGGCGACCCAAACAATCAGGCAAGCATCCAGATTCGTGGTGTCTCCTCTCGTGCCGCAGGCAATGGACCTCTGATTGTGATTGACGGTGTGCCAGGTGGCAACCTCACCAACATCAATCCTAATGACATCGCTTCTTTCGACGTATTGAAGGATGGTGCAGCCTCTGCTATCTATGGTACTCGTGGTTCCAATGGTGTCATCTTGGTAACGACCAAGAAGGGAAGCAAGGACGGCAGAACGCACGCTTCTTACTCTACCTCTTATACTTGGAACACGATGGTGAAAGACCTGAAGATGATGAACGCTCAGGATTTCCGTGATGTTCGTCTGGGATGGGGTGACTCTGGCGTTGACCTCGGCGGTAATGTAGATTGGCTTGATGCCGTCAGCCGTACAGGTACTACCATGCAGCATACCCTGACCCTCAGTGGTGGCAATGACAAGAGCAACTATCGTGTGAGTGCCGATTATCGTGATGCCAAGGGTATCGACCTTCGTTCTCGTCGTCAGGAGTATGGCGCTCGTGCCAACATCATGCATACCACCAAGGGTGGACTCTTCACCATTACTGCCAATGTCGCTCCTCGTGTCATCTACAGCGACAAGGCTGATTACAGCGTATTCAAGGATGCTCTTGAGGCTAACCCAACTACTCCTTTGATGGATCCAGATAATCCGATTCGTTATTATAACTTCAAGGGTCAGGTTGTGGGTTCCAATCCTGTGGAGCGTCAACTCTTGGAGACCGATAAGGATGATATCCGTTTGATCGACTGGGATGGTACCGTTAAGTTGAACCTCTTGCCTTTGTTGGCAAAGAATGCATCTGGCAATCATCATCTCTCTACACAGGTGATGTTCGCTGACCATCAATATACTCATGATGCCTCTTGGTTCCGTCCTTCTACCAGCACCATAGCTATTGAGAGTGGTCGTGAAGGTGAGGCAAGTCGTTCTTCCAGCAAGGAGAGCCAGTATGTAATGGAGTGGCTCACTAATTATAGCGGTAGCTTTGGCAAGCACAATGTGAAGGCTATGGCAGGTTACTCTTACCAGTATTCTCAGTATTCTGGTTTGAACGCATCCAACAAGGATTTCCCTAATGATGCTCTGGGTCCAGACAACTTGGGTGCTGGTGAGTTTAATAAGGAAGAAGGTGAGGTAAACATGGGCAGTTACAAGAACGATGCCAAGCTCATCGCTTTCTTCGGTCGTGTAAGTTACGACTATGCAGGCAAATATATGTTTACCGCTTCTCTTCGTCACGAGGGCTCCTCTAAGTTTGGTGCTAACCACAAGTGGGGTAACTTCCCAGCTGTATCAGCTGGTTGGCGTATCTCTGAAGAGAAGTTTATGAAGGGCGTCCAGTGGATCAGCGACTTGAAACTTCGTGCCGACTATGGTGTGACGGGTAACCAAAACTTCGATAGCTACAAGTCATTGAATACCATGAATGGATTTGGCTACTATATATATAATGGTAAGTTCTTCCAGGTTTGGGGTCCAGCCAAGAATGTGAACCCTGACTTGATGTGGGAGAAGGGTAAGAACTGGAACGTAGGTATCGACTTCTCTTTGCTCAACAATCGCATCTATGGTTCTTTGAACTACTTCAACCGCAAACAGCAAGACTTGTTGGGTGACTACAAGGTATCTGTTCCTCCATACCTCTTCGACAATATATTCGTCAATGTAGGTACGATGAAGAACTACGGTTTTGAGTTTGACCTCAATTTCCGTCCAGTTACTACCAAGGATTTCTCTTACGACTTCAACCTCATCGGTTCTACCATGCAGAATAAGTTCGTAAGCTTCAGCAACTCCCAGTTTGTAGGTCAGGACTATTATGATGAGGTAGGTACTTCTGATCCATATCCTTACTACAACTTGCAGCGCATTGAGAAAGGCGAGTCTATCGGTAACTTTTATATGTGGAGATATGCTGGTCATACAGAGGATGGCGAGTGGTTGGTCTATGACAAGAGCGGTGACATCATCCGTGCTTCCCAAGCAACGGCAGACGACCGTGTGAAGGTGGGCAATGGTTTGCCTAAGTTTACCTTGTCTTCCAGCCAGAACTTCCGCTACCGCAACTTCGACTTGTCGTTGTTCTTCCGTGGTGCGTTTGGATATGACATCTTCAACATCCACGATTTCTATTATGCCAACCGCAACTTCACTGGCAATCGCTTGCAGAAGGCATACGGCAAGAACTTCAAGATTTCAGGCAATGCCAACCCTGTGGTTTGTGATTACTTCTTGGAGAGAGGTGACTACTTGAAGCTCGACATGATTACATTGGGCTATACGCTCAATTTGCAGAAGTGTCGTTTCATCGACCGCATTAGAGTATATGGTACTGTAAAGAACGTGTTCACCCTTACCAAGTTTAGCGGTGTAGATCCTTCTACCTATCAGGTGAACGGACTCACCCCAAGTGGACAAGGTTCTCGTGACTACTATCCATCTACCCGCCAGTTTATCATTGGCTTGAACGTAGATATCTGATAATCATCTAAAAATATAGAAACAATGAAAATATTCAATTATATTGTATCTGCTGCTTTTGGTACACTTGCCATGACAAGTTGTACTGATTTGAGCGAGAAGCTCTACGATCAGGTGGCATCAGAGAACTATTATAATACCAAGAACGATGTGGTCAGAGCCACATTCCGTCCTTTTGAGCATGCTTACTGGAGCATAGAGAGTCGTCATGTGCTCAACGAGCTTACTGCCGACCAACTGATTACTCCTACCCGTGATGGTTGGTGGGATGATGGTGGAAAATGGCGTAGATACCACTATCATGAGTATAATGTAGAGGACGGAGGTGATTGCCAGACCGAATGGAATGGCTGCTTCCAGGGTATCATGCAGAGTTGTAAGGTCATAGAGGACTTAGGTACGCTTTCTTTTGAAAAGTTCGGTTTCTCACAGTCTGAGTTCAACAACCTTACAGCCCAGTGCCGCGTGTTGCGAGCATGGTTCTACCTTCGTTTGCTCGATGGTTTTCGCAATGTGCCATTGGTGACCACAACCACTGGCGCTTCCATGAAGCAAGTGGAGCCTAAGGTAATCTACGATTTCATAGAGAGCGAGTTGAAGGAGTGCTTGCCACTTCTTGTTGAGAAGACAGAGCTTGGAACAAACTCTACCCTTCAAGGTCAGTGGACCAAGGCAGGTGCAGCCGCCTTGTTGGTTCGTCTTTATCTTAATGCCCAAATATATATCGGCGAGGATCATTATACAGAGTGTGCCCAAGTGGCTCAAGACATCTTGGATGGCAAGTATGGCAAGTATCAAGTAGCAGACCGTTGGGATGCCGCCTTTGACTGGGACAATGATGCTTGTGATGAGGTAATCTTCGGTTTCCCAGGTGCCCCAGGCTATAGCCATTGGCAGTATGATGGCGATACCTATATGTGGACAGTACCTGCACGTGCCAACTATTATCTCAATGATACCAAGAACAAGGCAGGTGGTCATAACACGAAGTATGCAGCTTCTCCAAGCTATGCGCCTAATGGTACGATGTATAAGTACGACTTGGGTATGCCTATCCAGAAATTCAAGAAATATCCAGACGATGAGCGTCTGAAGCTCTATCGCAACTTGGGTAACAGCAAGCGTGAGGGTATGTTCTTGTATGGCTACTTGGAGTATAAGGATGAGAATGGAGCTACCAAGCGTGTAAAGGCACCAGAGGTAGATTATGAGTTGTATATCCGTGATGCTGTGGGCAAGTTCCAGAGCACTCCTCCTACCAAGTGGCTATCTGCAACCTCTTCTACCTTGCGTGATGGTGACCATAACTCAGGTTGGCATTTCGTAAAATATCCTCTTTATAGCGATGATGATGAGCATCAGTTGGAGAGCGATTATACAGAGATTCGTTTGCCAGAGATTATCTACTCGCTCGCAGAGTGCAAACTTCGTCAAGGCAAGCCAGAGGAGGCAGGTAAGTTGCTCAACAGCGTGCGCAAGCGTAATTATCCTGCTGCTGATTATGAGGAGTATCTCTATGCGCCTGAGGGTAATGCCAAGCTTGACCTGGACGAGATGCTCGATGAGTGGGGACGTGAGTTCTTCGCAGAGAGCCGTCGCCGTATCGACCTGATCCGCTATGGCAAGTTCTCTTCTGGTACATGGTGGGACAAGACACCAGATGCCGACAAACATACAGAGATTTGGCCTATCATGCGTGATGTCTTGAATGCAAACCATGAGTTGGTTCAGAATCCTGGTTATAATAAGTAAACCATTTTTAATAAGATACAATTATGAAACGAAATATTCAATTGAAGCAATTCAGCCTCAGCTTGTTTATTTTCTCTCTCCTGATGACCTTGTTTACTGGTTGTGATGGCGAGAAAGACTTGAAGATCATTGATGGTAATCTGCCAATTAAGACTTCTACGTTGTTCATGGTGGGTGATGCAACCCCAAATGGATGGAGTATAGACGATCCAACTCCTTTTACCCAAAAGGCAGATGACCCTATGCTCTTTACTTGGGAGGGTACTCTCAATGCTGGAGAAATGAAACTTTGTCTTGTAGCTGGTAGTTATGACAATCCGTTTATCCGTCCAGTCAATGACCAAGAGATAATCTCTAAGTCAAATGTTAGTGGACAGACTTTTGCGATGTGGGCAGGCGCCCCTGATAACAAGTGGAGAGTTACAGATGCTGGTAAATATCGTCTTACGTTTGATATGCGCAATTGGACCATGTCTACCGAATACCTCGGTGAGAAAGAAAAGCCAGCTGTTGAGCCTATATCTTTAGAGCACCTGTATATTATCGGAAGCGCTACTCCTGGTGGCTGGGACTGGGGACAGGCAACTGAACTTACGAAGAGTTCTGACTACATCTTTGTATACGAAGGAGAATTAAAGACAGGTGAATTGAAATTTAGTGGCGAAAAAGATTGGGGTGCTTCCTTCATCCACAGCCCTTCAGATGGTGTCAAGATTAACAAAGATGGTGTAGAGGATGAGAAGTTCGAATATTACGCTGGTGGTAACGACAACAAGTGGAAAGTAGAGGTACAGGGCAAGTATCGCTTAACCTTGGATCTTGAGCACTGGACCATCAGGTCAGAGTTCTTGGGTGAGCTTCAGAAAGAAACACATATCTATATGATAGGTGATGCTACCGCAGGTGGTTGGCCTTGGGACAAGGCGCAAGAGTTTACCCAGGATGCATCTAACAAGGATGTATTTACATGGGAAGGTCAACTCACGGAGGGTACATTTAAGATGAGTGAGGAGAAAGATTACAACGCTCCTTTCTATCGTCCTTCTTCTGCCAATGTCACAGTAGATGCTAGTGGAGTTTCGGCTTCAGATATGGTCTTCAAGGCAAGTCCTGACGACCAGTGGAAAGTAACAGAGGCAGGTACTTATCAAATCACCATTGACATCAACAACAAAACGATAAAGGTGGTAAAGAAATAATCAATTAAAGCGATTAGAACAATGAAAAAATCAATATTATTTTCCTTGGCGATAGCTGCCGTTTCTCTGTTTGGCTCTTGTGCCAATGATGTGGAAATGAACTATCCGTCTACTCACAAGCTATCCAACCTTCCTGTAGTGGAAGGTGTCCACGATGGTGTGAAGGCTCCTCTCTATTGGAGTGTATATGAGTATTGCATGTTGCAAAACGCTAAAGGTGTAAGCAACGCCGATATGGATCTTACCTCCGACCAGTGGGACAAGATCATCGACTATGTTGCAACCAATCTCAAACCATCGGGCTATGACATGATTTGTACGGATGGTTTTATCCCTATGCTTGCCAAAGATGAGAGTGGCTATATGACCCATTACGGCTCTCAGGCTCTCAAGGATATTGCTGCCAAGTGTAAGGCGAAGGGCTTGAAACTGGGTGTCTATGACAATCCTCTCTGGATTCATGGTCCAAGAGAAACCAAGATAGAAGGCACGGAATATACCTTCAACGACCTCTTCTATAATGGCGAGAATAAGGACAAGTTGTCTCATCCTACAGCCAAGGATATGGATTTCTCTTGGGCTGTAGCCGAGAATCCCGGTTGCAAGGAGTATATCGATGGCTTCTTCAAGCATTACAAGGAGATGGGTGTAGAGTTCATCCGAATGGACTTCCTCTCTTGGTATGAGGATGGACAGGATCGCAACGTCGGTGTCACTGGTCGTGGATATGGTCGTGAGAGCTATGCGCTCGCCATGCGATACATTGCTGAGTCTGCCAAGAAATATGGTATCTTCACCTCACTTGTGATGCCTCACTTGTATGCCGACGCACAGGTAGAGAGCCTTTATGGTAACATGATTCGTATCGTGGCAGATACAGGTACTGGTGGCTGGTGGCACTGCTCTGCCCAGGACAAGGGTAAGTCTTATCGCACATGGCCTAACTGCATGAATATGTTTGATGGATTTACCTATTGGTCGCATATCAGCGGTCGCAACAAGGTGATTCTCGATGGTGACTTCATTCGCCTCAATACATTCGATACGGATGCAGAGAAGCAGACGGTAGTTTCCTTGCAGTTGATGGCTGGTGGCCCAGTCGCAGCCTCCGACCTGCCATCTACGATTGGCAATGACATGAAGTATTATACCAACGATGAGTTGCTCGCCCTCAACAAGGATGGTTTCGTGGGCAAGCCTCTCAGCGACAAGCTCAACGACAAGAACAATGAGATATGGTATGGACAGATGACCAATGGCGACTATGTGCTTGGTATCTTCAATCGCAATGACAACTCCGACCAAGTGACAGTTGATTTCAGTACGCTTGGCATACAAGGCACCAAACAAATCCGTGACCTTTGGGAGCATGAGGACGAAGGCAGTGGCTCTTCTATCACAGCTACTATTCCTGCTCATGGTTGTAAGATCGTAAGACTCAAGTAAAGTATATAATTTACCTAATTTTGTATCACAATAAATGAAAAGTAAACTGAATAAACTATGTGTAACGTCCCTCTCTCGTCTAGAGGGGCTGTTACCTCACCTTTTGTTAGGTTGCATGATGCTCCTTACTGCAAGTGCATCTGCCCAGAAGGTATCGTCTCCAGATGGTAACCTGAGTGTGGAGTTCTCGCTTACAGGCGATGGCGTTCCAACTTATCAAGTGTCATTCAAGGGAAAACAAGTCATCAAACCCAGTACATTGGGCATTGAGTTGGCTGAGGAGAACTCCTTGATGGATAAATTCCGCATCAACAAGACTTCTACATCTACCTTCGATGAGACATGGCAACCAGTATGGGGTGAGGAGAAAGAGATACGTAACCATTACAACGAACTTTTCGTTGAGATGGAGAAGCCTTCCAATGGTAGGTTTATGAATCTTCGTTTCCGTGTCTATAACGATGGTGTAGGTTTCCGCTATGAGTTTCCTCAGCAGCAGTTCCTTCCTTATTTCGTGGTCAAGGCAGAGCATACGCAGTTTGCGATGACTGGTGACCATAAGGCATGGTGGATTCCTGGTGATTATGATACTCAGGAATATGACTATACAGAATCAAAGCTTTCTGAAATTAGAGGTTTGTTGCCTGGTGCTGTGTGTGGCAATGCTTCACAGACCATCTTCTCACCTACAGGTGTGCAGACCGCTCTACAGATGAAGACAGCCGATGGTATCTATATCAATATCCATGAGGCAGCTTTGGTGGATTACTCTTGCATGCATTTGAATCTCGATGACAAGAACCTCGTGTTCACCTCTCAGCTTACCCCTGATGCACAAGGCAACATGGCTCACATGCAGACCCCATGCCATACTCCATGGCGTACCATCATGGTAGTGGATGATGCTCGCAAGGTACTTGCTTCTCGCTTGATTCTCAACCTGAACGAACCTTGCAAGTATTCCGACACTTCATGGATCAAACCTGTCAAGTACATAGGTGTTTGGTGGGAGATGATAGGTGGTGGCAAGCAGTGGTCTTATACCAACGACCTTCCTTCTGTCAAATTGGGAGAAACCGACTATACCAAGGTAAAACCTCATGGTCAGCATCCTGCCAATACAGAGAATGTGAAGAAGTATATCGACTTTGCAGCCAAGAACGGATTCTCGCAGGTGCTTGTAGAGGGCTGGAACATTGGTTGGGAAGACTGGTTTGGCCACAGCAAGGACTATGTCTTCGATTTCCAGACTCCTTATCCTGATTTCGACATTAAGTATCTCAATGACTATGCTCACTCCAAGGGTGTGCGCTTGATGATGCACCATGAGACGTCAGCTTCTGTGCGTAATTATGAGCGTCATTTGGAGGCTGCCTATAACTTGATGAATAAGTATGGTTACAATTCGGTGAAGAGCGGATATGTAGGTAACATCATTCCTCGTGGCGAGCATCACTATGGTCAGTGGCTCAACAATCACTATCTTTATTGCGTAACCGAGGCTGCCAAGCACCATATCATGGTCAATGCTCATGAGGCAACACGCCCTACAGGTCTTTGTCGTACCTATCCTAACTTGATAGGCAATGAGTCGGCTCGTGGTACAGAGTATGAGTCTTTCGCAGGCAACAAGGCTTTCCATACCACTGTATTGCCTTTCACTCGTTTGCAAGGTGGTCCTATGGATTATACCCCTGGTATCTTGGAGGGCGATATGAACAAGATTGATCCAAGTAAGCATCATCATATCAACTCTACCTTGGCTCGTCAGTTGGCATTGTATGTTACGATGTACAGTCCATTGCAGATGGCAGCTGATATCCCAGAGAACTATGAGAAGTATGCAGATGCCTTCCAGTTTATCAAGGATGTAGCTATCGACTGGGATGAGAGTCGTTATCTTGAGGCTGAGCCTGGTCAGTATATTACCATTGCCCGCAAGGCTAAGGGCGAAGACAAGTGGTTTGTTGGTTGTACAGTGGGTGAGACTCCTCATCAGTCTACCCTGAAACTTGATTTCCTTACACCGGGCAAGAAGTATGTTGCTACAATCTATGCCGATGGCAAGAATGCAAGCTACAAAGCCAATCAGCAGTCATACGTCATCACTAAGCGTGTGGTAACCAATAAATCTACCCTTAAACTGAATGCTGGTGCAGGTGGTGGTTATGCCATCAGTCTCATGCAAAAGTAAAAAGATAGATATATTTTTCTCCCCATACCTATACCTTATTATATATAGGGGTATGGGGAGTTTATGTTCATCATCCTTATAAAATCGTTTTTATGAGAAAACCTTTACTCCTCTTCTTGCCTAAACGTATGATGGTGTTGGCATTGCCCCTCATGCTTTCCCTTTGTAGTTATGCTGCCACAGTTACTTCGCAGTTGTCTGTCAATATGAAAACCGACAAGGCTTGCTATGTACCAGGACAAACTGTTACGTTTGTGGCAGAAGGGAATATTCCTTCTTCGGTCAAGGTGCGTTATCGTCATGGTTCCCATGTGCTTCTTGTCCAAGACTTCTCAGAGGTGGCTAAGAGTAAGCAGTGGACTTGGTTGCCACCATCTACCGATTATCAAGGTTATTTGGTGGAATTGTATACAGAGGGCAGTGGTGTGGAAAATATTCTTGGTACGATAGCCGTAGATGTTTCCAGCAATTGGAAACGTTTTCCACGTTACGGCTTTGTCGCTGACTTTGATAATTACAGCAGTACAGTCGATAAGAACGCTAACATCAAGAGCGAGATGGCATATCTCAATCGATTGCATATCAATGGTGTGCAATTCCAAGACTGGCAGTGGATGCACCATCGACCTGTAAAATTGAATGGTGATGGTTCGCTCACCCAATGGTATACCGATATTAGCAATCGATGTGTAGGCGTGGAATATGTCAAGAACTATATTGCCACACAACATGCTTACGGCATGAAATCCATCTTCTATAACCTTTGCTTTGGTGCATGGAAGGATGCTGCAAACGATGGTGTGAAGTCTCAGTGGGCTTTGATGAAGAAGGATGGTAATGGCAATTATTATCAAGACTATCATGGGCTCCCTTCTTCTTGGGCAAGCAATATCTATCTGCAAGTACCGGGCAATGGCGATTGGCAGCAATATATGGTGGAACGAAACAAGGAAGTGTATGGCAATTTTGATTTCGATGGTTTTCAGATAGACCAGTTGGGGTATCGTGGTACTGTGTATGACGCCAATCATCAAAAGGTAGATTTACCTTCTGGTTATGGTTCATTTATAGATGCCATGAAGCAGGCTCATCCTGAGAAATCGTTGATTATGAATGCTGTGTCGGGTTATGGAACAGAGCAAATCGTGAATAGAGATGTGGATTTCTGCTATAATGAGGTATGGGGAAATGGCAATGGATATGGTGGTGCGCCAGAAGACCAGTTTGCCAATCTCTATGACATCATCGCCACTAACGATCGCTTGAGCGACCATCAGCATCCCACGGTCTTTGCAGCCTATATCAATTACGACAAGGCTGACAATGGCGGCTCGGGCGACCACATGGTCAATACGCCTGGTGCCTTGCTTACCGATGCGGTGATGTTTGCCTTGGGTGGCTCGCATCTGGAGATGGGCGACCACATGCTCACCCGTGAGTATTTCCCTGCCGCTCCCCTGGCGATGAGCGATGAACTGAAGACTGCGCTCGTAAGGTATTACGATTTCCTGACTGCTTACCAGAATCTGCTGCGTGGCGTATCTTCCAAGGCAGCCTATTCCGCTCATGTCAGCGTAGATGGCAACAATGTCAAGGCTTGGCCTCCACAGGCATCGTCTATCACGACCTTCGCCAAGACCGTGGGCAACAGTGATGTCATCCATTTCCTCAACTTCACCAACACGTCCGACCTTTCTTGGCGTGATATCAATGGCACACGCCAGAAGCCTACCCGAAAGGCCAACTTGACGGTGACGGTGAGAACCAACAGAAAGGCATCCCGGGTATGGGTGGCAAGCCCTGACAGTCATGCCGGTGCGGTGCAGGAATTGTCATTCTCTCAGAATGGTGATGATGTCACCTTTACACTTCCTTCTTTGGAATACTGGACGATGGCGGTGATGGAAGGCGAGAGCCAAGTATATATTACGGGCGAAGCAGTGAAGAAAGAGGGGTATGGGGCTTATGACTTGTCGCAAGCCATTCCTCTGAACAAGACTGGCGAGGCCAATGTCTATCAGGCAACGGTATATCTGAAGGGCAATGAGTTGTTTAAGTTTACCGATGGCAAGGATTGGGGCTTCTGCAAGAGTTACTGCTCAGAGTATGAGAACTATGAGTTCAACTCTTATATCCAGTTGGCTCACCTCGCGACCATGGGCAAGGATTACAAGTTCAAGGTGCCGGAGTCGGGATATTACGATATCACCATCAACTTGGATGCCATGCGCATCGTAGTGAAAAAGTCGGATGCGTCGGCAATAGCCTCCATTGAGGAGACAAAGAAAGTTACTGCTCCTGCTCATTATTATTCCCTGGATGGTGTGAGTGTGAAAAATCTTCGTAAAGGTATCTATGTGACGAAAGGCAAGAAGATAGTTTTCAAATAACAAGAAGAATTGAGAATACTAACTTTATTAATTAAAAAAAGAGATGAATATGAAAACAACTATTACTAAATCTTTGATGTGCTGCATCATGTTTGTAGCCAGTGTGTTAACATCTTTTGCAGCTGACAAGTTACTGATTGTAGGTGATGGTGTCAGAGGTGGTTGGAGTATTGCCAATAGTGTAGTGATGCTTACCGAAGGCAACGATGTATGGAAGGCAACTGTGCAGTTGAAAGCTAATGGTGGCTTCAAGTTTTTGACTTACCCAAATTGGGGTTATTTTGAGTATCGTGCTGGTGACAGTAATGTCACCCTATCTAATGGTGTGACAGCTACTCTTTACGATTCTGACGAGAACCAAAATGATAACAAGTTTATGGTATCAGAAACTGCCAATTATGAAATCGTTTGTGATCTCAACCAGAAGAAGATAACTGTCACAAAGGCTACTTATCAAGAGTATCCTCTTTATCACACAACTCTGTGGATGGTTGGTAGTGCTACACCTGGTGGATGGAGCATTGATGCTGGCACACAATTGTCTCAGCATGCAGACAATCCGATGGTTTATTCTACAACCGTCGATTTGAAAGAGGGAGAATTCAAATTCTTGGTTAATAAATACACTGGGTTTGAACAAGATGCTTATGTCTGTGATCCTTCTGATGCATCAAAGGTTGTCTATAAGGGGCAAGATATCAAATGGAACATTACAGAGGCTGCAACTTATGATATAGAAATCAACCTTGCCACTATGTCTGTTTCCATCGTTAAGAAAACTCCAACAGGTATTTCTTCCACTAATGGCAATGATACAAAGATGGAAAAAGAATATTACACCTTGGAAGGCAAGCGTGTGAATGCACCTGTGAAGGGCATCTACATTATGCGCCAAGGTAATAAGGTCGTAAAAGTAAGTAATAAGTAGTTAGCATAATTTGTTTGGTTTTAGGTTAAGGTATGCCATGTCGGATGGCATACCTTTTCCGTATCTATAACTCATACTTGGGGGCAAATATTCTTATGTATGATAAGATGGATGAGTCTGAATATCCTTATTTCTTCGTTACAACTGTTTTCTATAATGGTATGATGACGAATAAGGGTATCTATCAAATGCCGATCATGAATGGTGAGACGACGGGATAATATGGATTGCCAGTGGCAACTTGTGGCGCAAGCCGATATGCCTTGTCTGATAAAAGTTCGTTTGGTGGCTCTTTTGGGATAGTACAAATCACAATCTGACAACATACGATTGGAATTTTACAACGGCTCCATTATTGAAGGATGATTTTTCGGGTGAGGACTTGACTCAAAACTTGACTGATTATGATTGCTTGAGCTGTGGATACAACAAGTTGCCTAGTGGAGCTATTAATGCCAATGACTAATCATATTCTCGGTCAGTGGAACGTGATCAAATAAAATCTCTCTCTTCACGGACGTGCGCTCCATCCCTATGGCGTACGTCTGTTTTTATTCTCTGCGATGCTCCGAGAAATCGCAATATGTCTTCTTCTCTTGTCCTACATGTTACAATGCTGTTACAACTTGAAATATCGGTAACAAATATTTCGTAATAACGGAAATTCTTATTATATTTGCAAACGAAACGTAACAAACATTTCCACAAATACAAATGAATATGGATACAAGTCAATATCTTGTGATTTTTTTTCAGATTCTCGGTTCTTTAGCTTTGCTCATCTATGGTATGAAGGTGATGAGTGAGGCCTTGCAGAAGATGGCAGGATCTCAGTTGCGCCACATTTTGGGCGCTATGACAACCAACCGATTTACGGGAATGCTTACAGGTACCTTTATTACCTGTGCCGTTCAGAGCTCCTCTGCAACTACCGTTATGACGGTTTCTTTTGTAAATGCCGGTTTGCTGACTTTAGCCCAAGCAATTTCCGTTATTATGGGTGCCAACATTGGTACCACGTTTACGGCATGGATTATGTCGCTGGGTTATAATGTAGATTTAACGATTGTCGTATTCCCTGCGTTCTTCCTCGGCATTATGCTGATTTATAGTAAGAAGCGCCGTTATTTCGGAGATTTCCTTTTTGGTATCGCCTTCCTCTTCTTCTCGCTCGTTCTGTTGAGTAGTGCGGGTAAGGCTCTCGATCTGGAACATAATCCGGCGGTTATCGATTTCTTTGGATCTTTTGATACAAAGAGTCA
Source organism: Segatella copri (assembly GCA_959596915.1). Taxonomy (GTDB): domain Bacteria; phylum Bacteroidota; class Bacteroidia; order Bacteroidales; family Bacteroidaceae; genus Prevotella; species Prevotella copri_N. The sequence goes on along the minus strand of CAUFXJ010000011.1, from coordinate 93,011 downwards.
TTTCACGATTGTAGTCTTCCTCCTGATTGGTACACTTATAACCTGTATCGTACAGAGTTCGGCGGCTGTGATGGCTATAACTATCTTACTCTGTTCTACAGGCGTACTCCCTATCTATCTGGGTATTGCCTTGGTGATGGGTGAGAATATCGGAACTACCGCTACAGCCAATCTTGCCGCTTTGGGTGCCAATGCCCAGGCTCGTCGTGCAGCCTTGGCCCATCTGGTATTCAATGTCTTTGGTGTAATCTGGGTTCTCTGCCTGTTCTATCCATTTGTAGATTTCGTTTGCTCTATCGTGGGGTATGATCCTGATGGTGGTATGTCTGCGGCACAGAAGACGAAGTTGTTGCCAATTGTCCTGGCGATGTTCCATACCTGTTTCAATGTTTGCAACACGGGCGTTCTGATTTGGTTTATCCCACAGTTGGAAAAAGTTGTCTGCAAACTTATCAAGCCTAAGGCAGATAAGGAGGATGAAGATTTCCGTTTGCGCTTTATTCAGGCTGGCATCATGAAGACCCCAGAACTTTCTGTCTTCGAGGCACAGCAGGAAATCGGCAGTTTCGGCGAGCGCATCCACCGTATGTTTGGTATGGTGAGAGAGTTGCTGGAAACTCAGGATTCCAAGACTTTCGACAAACTCTATGAGCGTATCGAGAAGTATGAAGGTATTTCTGATAATATGGAGATAGAGATAGCCAAGTATCTTGATCAGGTGAGCGATGCTCATTTGAGTGATGATACCAAGGCGAAGATCCGTGCGATGTTGCGTGAGATTTCTGAAATCGAGAGTATTGGTGACAGTTGCTTTAATCTTGCCCGCACCATTAAGCGCAAGGGTGAAAACAAGGAGGAGTTTACTGCCAAGCAGAGTGAAAACATTCATCAGATGTTTAAGTTGGTAGATGAGGCGCTGACTCAGATGAACTATATGTTTGCTCATGAACGCCATTCTATCAATCTCAACCATACGTACAATATCGAGACAGAGATTAATAATTATCGTACTCAGTTGAGAAACCAGAACCTGGATGATGTGGATAACCATCTTTATACCTATGGTGTAGGTACATTGTATATGGATATCATTCAGGAATGCGAAAAACTGGGTGATTATGTGGTTAATGTCGCCGAGGCTCGCATGGGCGTCAGAACATCTGAGGCTGTGTAATGCAGAATATTATTGATAGAGAGAAAATAAAAGTAATAAAAGCAAACGGGGAAGTATCAATGGATGCTTCCCCGTTTGCTTTTATTGTTTAGGTATTCTGAATGTTTTTACTTTTCCAATATTTTCTTCAGTTCCTTCATACCATCTGAAGCCCCTTTCATGATGTGCTCTATCTTGTAATATCCATTAGTGTTTACGGCACCCGGGTCTATCAGATAGATAGGAATGTGAGGCTTGGTATATGAAATCAGACCTGCAGCAGGATAAACGTTGAGTGAGGTTCCTATAATGACGAAGATATCGGCTTGCTGTACAGCTTCGGCTGCCGGCTCAATCATAGGAACGCTTTCGCCGAAGAAAACGATAAATGGGCGCAACAGGCTTCCGTCTCCAGCTTCGGTTCCCGGCTTTACCTCGCAGTCATCCTCAGTTAATTCCTTGATGTAGCGATAGTCGTAAGGGTCGCGTGAAGAGCAAACCTTTGACAGTTCGCCATGCAGATGGATTACATTCTTGGAACCTGCCTTCTCATGCAGATTATCTACATTCTGGGTGATTACCGTCACCTCGAAGTCTTTTTCCAGTTCCTTGATAAGTTTATGCCCCTCGTTAGGTTGCGCAGCATAGAGTTTATGGCGCAACATATTATAGAAATTTGTTACTAGGGTAGGGTCAGCTTCCCATCCCTCATGGGTAGCTATCTGTTCTACAGGATAGTTTTCCCATAATCCATCATTGCCACGGAAAGTTTTGAAACCACTCTCCACAGACATGCCTGCACCGGTTAAAAATACGAGTTTCTTCATCTTATCACGTTTTAATTATTCATATTTTCTTAATCTTTTTATTAAGAATGCACAAATTTAGCAATTTTTCTGCAAATAACATCGTTTTAAGCGAGAAAAATGTTATCTTTGCACTCGTTTTAAGGACAAAAAGTACATTTTAAGATTATTAATACATTTTTATAAATAAATTTTATGGATAAAGTAAGTTATGCTTTGGGCATCGGCATCGGTCGCCAGTTGGCTTCTATGGGTGCAGAGAGTTTGAATATTGATGATTTTGCACAGGCTGTAAAGGATGCCATCGCAGGTAAGCTTCAACTCGGTGAGCAGGAGGCTCAGGAGTTGGTACAGAACTTCTTTGCAGAGCAGGAGGCTAAGGCTCAGGCTGCTGCTGCCGAGAAGGGCAAGGTTGCTAAGGAAGCTGGTGAGAAGTTCCTCGCCGAGAACGGCAAGAAGGATGGTATCATCACTACTAAGAGCGGTTTGCAGTATCAGGTTTTGCGTGAAGGTAATGGCAAGGCTCCTAAGGCTACCGATCAGGTAGAGTGCCACTATGAGGGAACGCTTATCGACGGTACTAAGTTTGACAGTTCTTACGACCGTGGTCAGACAGCTACCTTCCCATTGAACCAGGTTATCGCTGGTTGGACAGAGGGTCTTCAGCTCATGACCGAGGGTGCCAAGTTCCGTTTCTTCATCCCTTATCAGTTGGGTTATGGTGAGCGTGGTGCAGGTGCATCTATCCCTCCATTCTCAGCCTTGATTTTCGATGTTGAGCTCGTTGCCGTTAAGTAATCTGTTAGTAGATATATTTAAACGAAGTAAAGGCAATCTTGGAATATAATAGATAAAAATAAAGATTTAAAATATAAATAAGGAAATGAAAAAGTTATTTTTCGGAGCCCTCGTGGCTTGTGCTGCTGCTACATTCGTAGGTTGTGGCAATTCTACTCCTAAGGCAGATCTCAAGACTGATGTAGATACTATGAGTTATGCTATGGGTATGTCTCAGACTCAGGGTCTGAAGGAGTTTATGGTAGAGCGCATGGGCGTTGATACTGCTTACATGGATGATTTCATCAAGGGTCTTAACGATGGTGCCAACGCTGGTGACGACAAGAAGAAGGCTGCTTACTATGCAGGTATTCAGATTGGTCAGCAGATCAGCAACCAGATGGTTAAGGGTATCAACCATGAGGTATTCGGTGAGGATTCTACAAAGTCTATCTCTCTGAAGAACTTCATGGCTGGTTTCATCACAGGTACTACAGGCAAGAAGGGCTTGATGACTGTTGAGCAGGCTGCTCAGATAGCTCAGGCTAAGATGATGGCTATCAAGGCTAAGAACATGGAGAAGGAATATGGTCCTAACAAGGTTGCTGGTGAGAAGTTCCTCGCTGCCAACAAGAAGAAGCCAGGAGTTGTTACTCTGCCTTCAGGTGTTCAGTACAAGGTAATCAAGGAGGGTAACGGCCCTATGCCAAAGGATACTTCTATGGTTAAGGTTAACTACGAGGGTAAGACAATCGACGGCAAGGTATTCGATTCTTCTTTCAAGCGTGGTCAGGCCGTAGATCTCCGTGCTAACCAGGTTATCAAGGGTTGGACTGATGCTTTGGTTCACATGCCAGCAGGTTCTGTTTGGGAGGTTTACATTCCTCAGCAGTTGGCTTATGGTGAGCGCGAGCAGGGTCAGATCAAGCCATTCTCTGTATTGATCTTCAAGATTGAGTTGATTTCAGTTGGTGGCAAGTAATTTTTGTGGGAACTCATTTTTATAGAGGACTTTATAAATGAAGAAAATATTAATGACAGCACTCGTCCTCGTGGCGGGTGCTTCTTTGTTTACAGCTAGTGCTGCAAGCAAGAAGAAGGTTAAGAAGGCGGCTACTCTTGTTGAGTTGAAATCATCAGCCGATTCTTTGAGTTATGTAGCTGGTATGAATGCCACTCGTGGTCTGATTCCTTATATCCAGCAGAGTTTTCAGGTAGATACTGCCTATATGGAGAATTTCCTTCGTGGTTACAAGGATGCGCTTGCCATGGGTATCAATCCTAAGACCATAGCTTATTCTGCAGGTATGGAGGTTGCCAAACTGGTAGAGAAGCGCGTATATCCTGGCACAAAGGAAGAGTTGAAGAGCACAGGTGATTCTATCAGCCATGCTATGTTCCAGAATGGTTTTATCGCAGCTTTGGCTAATGATACAACATTCTTTACCTCTAAGGCTGCTGCCGATTTCCAGAAGGAAGCTTTGGCTGGTGCCGGCGAGAAGTTCCTTGCTGCTAATGCCAAGAAACCTGGTGTAAAGGTGTTGCCTAGCGGTTTGCAGTATAAGGTGATTACCGAAGGTCATGGCGAGGTGCCTAAGGCTAGCGATGAGGTAGAGGTTATCTACGAGGGTCGTCTGCTTGATGGTACCGTTTTTGATGCTACATCCAAGCATGGTGGCAGCAAGACAGATAAGTTCCGTGCCAACGGATTGATCAAGGGTTGGACCGAGGCGCTTACTCTGATGCCTGTGGGCAGTAAGTGGCAGCTTTACATTCCTTACGAGTTGGCTTACGGCGAGCGTCAGGCTGGTCAGATTCCTCCATACTCTACTTTGGTGTTCGATCTTGAGCTGGTTAGCATCGTAAAGCCTGAGGTTAAGGCTGAGCCTGCTGGCGAGTTGAAGGAAGATGTAGCCGTAGGAGCAGATAAGAAGGTTGTTAAACCTGCAGCCAAGAAAGCTGCGCATTCAAAGAAGAGAAAGTAATTACGAAATTCATTTCAACAAGTAATTACTACTAAAATATAATAAGGTAAGAGCCAAGGATAGAGTGTTATCTTTGGCTCTTTTTCACGAGGAAGTTCTTTCGGGTATCAATACGCAAGATGGGTGGCGTATTGTCGCTTTCTCCTATGGTAGATTCTACTAAAAGTAGTAAAATGCCAAGGTTTTTAACATTTCAATAGTTTTTTTGCCTAAAATCAAAGACTATAAAAGCGGTCTATCAATTTCTTGCGATAGAGGCGTCCTACCCTTACATAGCTTATGTTATCAAACGGCGGATAGAAGTGGCATACGTTGTCAACCACCTCTATCAGATAATTCATATTGATGATAAACTTTTGGTTGACTTGTATAAACTGCTTGTCCACTTCCAGGAGGTCATCACCCTTGATGGTTCGCTTCAGACGAACGGGAGCCTTGCTGCCCGCTACCACAGCCTCCCAGCAACGCACTTCATGATTATACTGAAAGAGAGCGATGTCGCGCTTGTCAACCAGTTTGAAATCTATGGTATTGGTATAGAGCAGAAACTTACCGTTGTCGGACATGAGTTTGTCCTTATCCTGCCCGTCGGATTGCGGGGTTGGTAAAAGGGGGTGTTCGGCAAGTCGCTGCATAATGATGTCCAACTCCTTGTCATCAATAGGCTTCAGAAGTACATCGAAGGCTTTCTTTCTGAAAGCTGGCAACACAAACTCATCGTAAGCTGTATACATTACCACCCTGCAACGGCCATGGGTAAAGAAATCCAGTCTGTCCAGAAAATCCAAACCGGAAATATCGGGCAACTGCACGTCAAGGAAGAGCAAGTCGGGCTGTAACTCGCTCACCCTCGCCAGGCCGTCTAGTCCGGAGTGCTCTACTGCCACCACTTCTACCTCGGAGAATCTGGCCAGCCTTTCGTTCAGGTCTTTGACTGCCTGCTTATTGTCGTCTATAATGATTGTTCTCATCTTGCGGTTCTTTTGTCAAATAAATAGTTTGATATTATCTGGAATAACTATCGTTGCCACACATCCTACGGCTTTTCCATTTTCCTGTTCATTATTGAGCGAGAAGTTCATCTTGTTCTTATTTCGCTCGTTGACGATGACGATAGTTTGGGTGATGACGTTCAGTCCGGTGCGCTTCTTTCCCACACTACGGATGTCAAATCCCGGTCCATTGTCTCTGACCTTGATACAGGTGTTTTTTCCTTCCTTGCTTATCCCGATATGGATAATCTTATGTCCATCCCATCCTTTCAGACCATGCACGAAAGCATTCTCCACGAGAATCTGCACAAACATGGAAGGGATGCGCACCTGATCTATATTCACACTTTCGGCAATATTGATAGCAAACTCGAAGTCATCGCCCACCAGCTGTTTCTCCACATCGACATACCGTTTCACGAAGTCCAACTCTTCGCGCAACGTCACATCCAGACGGCACGACAGGTCGAGGTTAGCTCTTATCAACTTAGTCAAGTCAAGCAAGTCATTGGCATCATGCTCATCCGATTTCAATATTTTACCATTAAGCACATTAAACACGAAATGTGGAGAAATACGGTTGCGCACACAAGCTAGCCTCAACTGCATGTTGCGCATTTTATCTTGCGCATTTCGCTTGCGGGAGCGCATGACAAGAAGAGCAAAGAACAGGATGATGACAACGACCAGCGATACTGCTGCCACCGTGATGGCATAGGCACGCTGGACAACAGCATTCTTATGCTCCATCTCCAGGTTATGGTGCAAACGAATGGTATCTTGCGCAAATCGGTCCATGATTTCTGATGCACGCATCTTGATGCGGTTATGCTCCAGAGAGTCGTTCTGTTGGACATCCGTCCTCAGATTATCGTAGGCTCCCCGATAATCGCCTATAGCCTCATAATACTTGCGAAGATAACGGTTACGAATCTGGCGAAGACTAAACTCCATGCTATCTGACCCCTTCTCGTGTGACAAGATATCCTTGACCTTTGCCATATTCCCCTGCTTTACCGCCTGTCCGATACGGATAGAATTGACATAATAAATAGATACCTCATTACCATTTTTGGCAAACCAGGGTTCTATCTCGTCGAGATACTTCTCGGATAGCGCCACTTTGTCCAAATTGAGGTATACATCTGCGAGATTGAGCTTGCAGAGGTACATATCGAAGGTATCTGTCTTATGATGTTTCTCGAGAAAAGCCTTCATGGCAAGAAACTTCTGGAGAGATGCCTTGTAGTTCTTGGTATAATAATAGTAGTTGCCATAGTTATTGAGGTAATAAGCCTGCATGCCTACAGACATCTGCGAGAAATACTTCTCTGTCTGCTGATAATACTTCAGCGAGGTATCAAAATCGTTGAGTTGCAGATAGATGGTGGCAAGTCCGAGATAGAGTGTGATGTTCTCACTAGACGGCAACCCGAGCGAGTCTACCAGAAACAGGGCACGCCGATAACACGCCGCAGCCTCAGGCAACTGACTCTTGAAGATATAAGCATCGCCCAGATTGGCACAAACCTTAGGCATCTGGTCTTTAGCATCGCTGTTAGCCAACAAGGTTGTGGCGTCTTTATAGAGTCTTATCACCTCATCCGGATTCTTGCGATAATTATGATAAGCAATAGCCTTGCAATTGTATGCGTATGCCAATAGAGAGTTACGGCGTTCTGTAGCTGGCTGGAGTTTGCAATAAGATATGGTTTGATCCAAGATGGGATACATCGAGTCTGGGGTGGCAGACAGACAGAAGTACTTTGCCTTGCGAATATAATATTCATAATAAGTCAGGCTATCCGTTGCCGAAGCCAAGGCTTTCTTTATAATTTCAGGAGCATGAACCGACATGGCTTCCACTGAGTCATCAATGCAAGCTAACACTTTTCGTTCTTCTTCTGTCTTACCCGATTCCGCAGGTCGTTGGCAACCCAACAGTACGACCAACAGCAGGCATATACACCAAACAAATCTTTTCATCTTCTATATTCCGTTAAAACTCTCTTTTTATGGCAAAAATAAGCATTTTACTACACATCCACAAGTTTTTTGCCAAAAAATCTTCCAGAAAAGCACAAAGAGAGTGCATTTTTCAATAGAAACACACTCTCCCGTTCTTTTATTTACTCATATAAGTATAATTTCTTGTTGTCCAATATCTACTGTTATTGTATTTATACTTGGAAGCCTTTACGGAACCATTGTCATTAAATTCGTAGCTATACCTGAAAGTAGAAGTATCGCCATCGCTATCATGCTGGGAAGCAGACACAGGATGATAATCGCCAGCTACACCAAAATACCCAACATAGAACAAGAACTCCATATCTTCTATCATATCTGCCATATAGTTGTCTGTCCATTGCTTGGTGATATTAGGATAGGTGTTGTCACCATACTCAAATGTAGCTGTATCGGTATATTTCTCTCCATCTTCGCTTCCATTGCATACGATTTGGGTGAGTTTACCATCAGACCAAGACAAATTATACTCCAAGGAATACTTCTCTGTTACCTTCTCGCCATCCTCGTAATATACATCTGTGCCTGAACTGGCAATCTTAGTCAGGTGTCCCTTGGAGTCGTAAGAGAACCACGCCTCGCCTTTATTTTCTTCATTATCAGACTGATCTGTATTGCGGGTTTTCATGTTGACGATATAACCATTTTTATTCAACGCTATATCGTAATACTCTGTCACATCTGAATAACTGCCATGAGTATAGGTATAAGAAATCTTGAATGGATTGTAGGAGAAAATATAATCATCATTACCATAGGCTCTACACTTTGTGATTTTTCCTTCCGAGTTGTAGCTGAAAGTATTGTCACCTACAGAAGTAATATAAAGTTTCTCACCATCGCTGCCAGTTATCTGACCTGCGGTATCACTTCCTCCAGCCGAAGGGGTAAAGCCATCGTCATCACTGCTGCATGAAGTAAAGAAGAAAGGTAATGCCATCAAAAGCATACCTATATAATAAAGAGGTAATTTCGCTGTTTTCATGATTCTAAGTTTTTTAATGATTGTAATAATAAGAGGGATGCAATATCCTTATAGCAAATATTGCATCCCCTTTTATCAAGGTTCAACGATGTATTATTAGAAATTATAACCTACGCTGAACATCCAGTTCTTGTTCTTCAACTTGCCATCGCCAGAGTTCTTGGCTATATTAGAGAAGCCAAACTCATAAGCTGCACCGATGTAATAGTTCTTAGCAATTGTCAAGCCAGCACCAATCTGCAGACCACAATCAAAACGTTTCCAATCTGCACCCTTATCGCCGAAGCAATCCCACTTGTCTTCGTCACCTTCATCTGTTTCCTTAATCTTACCACCTACACCATAAGCGAAGTAAGGACCAACATTAATCTGCAACTGAGCAGCATCGCTAAAGTTGTAACGATAAGAAGCCAATACAGGAATTTCCAAGTACATTGGATTTGCTGTCAACTCATAGTCTCCTTCTTTCTCCTTGTAACCCTTGTTCTGGAGATAAAGACCAGTCTGAACATAAAGACTCTCCATCATAGGAATATCTGCGATAATGCCTACATGCCAATTAGTTTTATTGTCTGTAGAAACGGTCACGTTGTCTTCTTCATAGGCCATACCTGCCATGTTGAGACCGGCACGGATACCAAACTGAACGCCGCCATCAGCCTTCTCTGTTGAGAAGAATGAGGAAGATGAGCTACTTGCACGCTGTGCTGAAGCTGTAAGAGCGCAGAATGCGCAAACTGCTACAATAATAATTTTTTTCATAATCTTAAAATGTTTATATGATTAATACTCATAGCTTTACAAATAGATAGACTACATACTGAAATCCATGCGCCATACATTATAGTTCTTTTCTGCTGAGCCACGCTGAGACAGGAAGAAGATACTCTTTCCGTCTGGCGACCAAACTGGCGACAAATCGTTACCTGGATGGTAAGTAAGCTGAGTAAGCTGGGTACCATCGGTGCGAACTACAAATATGTCAGTATTGTCAATCTTCTCTTTTTCAGACCTGCTAGATCCTGTAACCAACAGCCATTTGCCATCAGGTGATAACTGAGGCGTACTGAAGCTCTTGCCTGGCTGAGAAAGGATAACTTCCTCCACACCCGTCTTGAAGTTTACACGCCAAATTTCACTTTCCTTGTTCGTTGTAAAACGGGCGCAATAGATGGCATCCAGATCATTAGGAATAAGACAAGCCGTCATACCTCTACTATAATTGGAGAAAAGGTTGGTCTTGCGATCATAGCTCCAAAGGCTATAAGATGCATATCCTTCTCCACGATGGAAATAAATTGTGTTTCCATCTTTACTGATCACACCGCCGAAGTCATTGTCTGTTCCGTTTGAAATCTGACGTACCACAGTACCCTGATTGGCATCTACCAGATACACGCCATGATGATTGCCTCTCACCTCAGTAAAGCACAGGGTCTTGCCATCAGGACTCCAAGTGAAGCCCTCTACGTTTGTACGGAATGTGCGCTGTACACTGGCGCCACCTTTAGCAGCATTCTTAATCATGATATTGGTGGTTCCATTCTTTTCGTTGATGTAACCTATGCGTCTTCCATCAGGAGATACGCCAATTTGAGGAATTACCCACCAATCGATGGTATTGGTCTTGCGAGAGCCAAAGACGCCAGATGTCTTACCCACGATATTACCTTTATAATCAGCTACGCAGTCAGCGTCATCTGTGATTTTTTCGAACTTCACACCACCCTCCTCTGGTACGAAGACGAGGGAAAAATCAAATTTCACCTTTGCATCTACACCTACTGACAATAAGAGTAAAGATGCTAAAAGCCAATAACTTTTCTTTTCCAGCAATTTCATATTCTATAATTTTAACTTATTATATTATTTTTTTTCTGTTTGCAAAGGTAAATAAAATATTTTGATCTCACAAACAGCAAAAATTGCATCCATGCCTATTCGTCAGTATAGCGTGATTAACCATCTAAAATTAATGCCTATTTGCTAGAAAATAAAGAGATCAGAGACCCCTACCAATAGGATCTTCGACCTCTTTATATAATATATTATGAGATTTTTTTGCGTTTTTTACAATACTCTCAGTTCTGCTTTCACAAGATTACTTCTTACCTTTCTTACCTGCAGCCAAGAAAGCTGCGCATTCAAAGAAGAGAAAGTAATTACGAAATTCATTTCAACAAGTAATTACTACTAAAATATAATAAGGTAAGAGCCAAGGATAGAGTGTTATCTTTGGCTCTTTTGTTTCTTTTACGTTTGTGTTTGTTGCTTTTGCATAAAAAACGGGAAAGCGAATCTGATAATTCTCTTATTTGTATTATCTTTGCAGAAGATAAACTGCATTCGGCATAATATTCAAGCAAGCTTGATATTCTGCGCTCGTTTGCATTATCTTTGCACATGATAATAAAAACTTCAATAATCATTTTTTTAACCTAAAAGATAATGATGAAACAAATTACAACAACCGTATGTGCAACTGTGCTGATGGCTAGTTGCAGTAACATAAACAATACGGAGCAGCAAGTGAACCAACAGGTAGATGAACTCTACAGCAGAATGTCACAGCCAGAGCGTATCGCTCAGTTGAGAAGTGGGTATATGGATGAGCTTTTTGATGCGGAAGGCAATTTGGATACCGTCAAATGCAAGCAGCTCATTCCTTATGGTATTGGACATTTTTCTCAGTACGCCAGTCAGGAATTGGTTGATGCCAATTTCTTGCGAAAGCGTGTGGCTGTTGTACAAGATTGGTTGATACATCATACCCCAAATGGTATCCCTGCTCTTTTTCACGAGGAAGTTCTTTCGGGTATCAATACGCAAGATGCAACAGTCTATCCACAGCAGATAGGTCAGGCTTGTTCGTTCAATCCAGAGTTGGCTGAGCTCAAGACTTTGCAGACAGGTACCGCTCTTCGTAAGATGGGTGGCGTATTGTCGCTTTCCCCTATGGTAGACGTCTGCCGTACTCCAAGTTTTAATCGTCTGGAAGAATCATACGGTGAGGATGGCTATCTTTCTGCCGTTATGGGTACTGCTTTTGTCAAGGGTCTTCAGCAGGGCGACCTCAAGAAGGGAGTGGGAGCTTGCTCTAAACACTATCTGGGATATGGTGGTGGAGGTGATGCTGATGAGAAGGAGATGATGGAAGATATCCTTTTGCCTCATGAGACGATGATTCGTCTGGCAGGTAGCAAGGCTTTGATGCCGGGTTATCATGCTGTTCATGGTACCAAGTGCGTGGCAAATAGTGAGATTCTCAATGATATTTTGCGAGATTATCTCGGATTCGATGGAATGGTGGTGAGCGATTATACTGCCATTGACCAGTTGCCGGGACTAGATACTCCTCTTCAGAAAGCTGTGGCTGCTATCAATGGTGGCAATGATGTTGATTTCCCTAGAGGCGAAAACTATCAGTATTTACAGGAAGCCTTGGATAAGGGACTTGTTAAGAAAGAAGTCTTTGAGCGTGCTGTAAAGGATGTTCTGCGTTATAAGATTCGTGCAGGACTGATGGATAAGAATCCATATCTGTATAGTACGGAGGATGTAAAGCTTGATACTAAGGAAGAACGGCAGACGGCTTACGATATTGCCAGCCAGTCTATCGTCTTGTTGGAGAATAATGGTGTTTTGCCTCTTGTGAAGGAGGCTGATGTTAACAGCGCCAAGCAGGTTAAGAATATCTTGCTCACGGGTCCTAATGCCAATTCTATTTGGGCGATGTGTGGCGACTACTCTTTCCCTTCAATGTTCTATTTCTGGCAGAGTTGGAAGAAAAAGTGGGATGATAGCCACTTGCCACATATCGTTAAATTGCTAGAGGCAATGCAGGCAAGTAAACCTGAGGGTATTAATATTAAGTATTCTCGTGGTTGCGACTGGACAGAGGAGATAGAGACCAAGTTTGAAGAGTCTGGCGATAAGCGTGCTTGGGAGTATCAGCTCCTGCATCGCAAGGTTGATTCAGGCGAGAAGGCAGACAAGGCAGAAGCTTTGGCGATGGCAAAGGAAAGCGATGTTATCGTTGCTGCTGTAGGCGAGAATGTGATGCTCTGTGGTGAGAACCGTGAGCGAGATGGTCTCAAACTTCCTGGTAAGCAAGAGGAATATGTTGAGGAACTCTTGGCTACGGGCAAACCTGTAGTCCTGGTAGTCTTCGGCGGTCGTGCGCAGGTTATCTCCAAGATAGCCAAGCGTTGTGCAGCAGTCATCCAGGCCTGGTATCCTGGTGAAGAGGGTGGTACAGCTGTGGCTGACATTCTTTATGGCAAGATTTCACCATCTGCCAAGCTGAGTGTCAGCTATCCTAATACTGAGGTTTATGAGCCTATCTGCTATAATTATTCCACCCGTCAGGATGCTCGTGTAGAGTGGCCTTTCGGTTATGGATTGAGCTATACAACCTTTGCCTATAAGAACTTGCAGGCTGTTAAGGAACTCTCTACGGCTTCAGAGTCGAGCAATATCTACTTTGAGGTTACCAATACGGGTAAGGTTCGTGCCGATGAGATAGCGCAGGTATATCTGTCGCCAACTCAGAGCAACCAGCAGATTCATCCTATTCAGTTGCAAGGCTTTGCCCGCATCTCTCTCAATCCTGGCGAAACCAAGAGAGTATGCATCAAGTTCTATACTGATCAGTTTGGTTATTATTCTCATCGAGGCAATCGTCAATGGAACATAGCTCCAGGAACATATGAACTGAAGATTGGAGCCTCTTCTCAAGACATCCGTCTTAAGCAGCAGATAGTTTTGACGGGTGATAAAGTGGTGAAACCTTTGCGTGATCATTACTTCTCCGAGGTTATCAGATAAGCGTATGATTTTTCTACTAAAAGTAGCAAAATGCCAAGGTTTTTGGTTAAAAACAGTATAAAAAACAACAAAATGCACGGATATTGCAAAATATTCGTGCATTTTGTTTGCAGTTTCAATAGATTTTATTAATTTTGCTATCTGGTATAGAAAAGTACCTTATAAATAGAATAATATAAAACAAAACGAAATGGAGAAAATAGACAATCTAGACAGAAAGATTCTCGGCATCCTTTCTAAGAATGCCCGTATTCCTTTCAAGGACGTAGCCGCAGAATGTGGCGTGTCTCGTGCTGCCATCCATCAGCGTGTTCAGCACTTGATGGAGGATGGTTTCATCACCGGTAGCGGTTTTGATGTAAACCCTAAAAGCCTGGGTTATTCTACCTGCACTTATGTAGGTTTGAACTTGGAGCGTGGTAATATGTATAAAAAGGTGGTAGAGCGCTTGCAGAACATTCCTGAAATCGTAGAGTGCCACTTTACAACCGGTTCATACACCATGCTGATTAAGCTTTATGCCCGCGACAACGAGCAGCTCATGGATTTGCTCAACAATAAGCTTCAGGCTATCCCTGGTGTGGTTTCTACCGAAACGCTTATCTCTCTTGAGCAGAGCATCAAGCGTGAGATTCCTGTACTTCTCGATGAAGATTAATAAGAGTCTCCATACCTGAGTACGATTTTTAGAAGATCTTGAATCATTATTTTTTGAAAGATAAACAAATGGAAACATTTGACTTAGAGTCGCATCTCCAGGATGCATACTCTAGATTTCCCGAAGCGAAGCATCAGCCTGTAATTGGCCTTACTGCCAATTATGAAGGTATTGATGCTACGCTTCGCGACCGTTATTATAAGCAGGTAATAGCGGCTGGCGGTACGCCGGTCATTATTCCTCCTGTTGCCGATGCTCAGGTCATCGTCAATACCCTGGAGCATCTTGATGGATTGATTCTGACGGGTGGCGGCGACCATAATCCGCTGTGGATGGGCGAAGAGCCTTCTCCCCGTCTTCACAACATCAATCAGGAACGTGATGCTGCCGAACTGATGATTACCCGATTGGCTTTCAACCGCCAGATTCCGATGCTTGGCATCTGCCGGGGCATCCAGACCCTCGCTATTGCGCTGGGCGGAAAGGTGTGTCAGGATATCAAGCAGCTGGTAAAGCACAGCCAAGATGCCGACCGTACCGAACCTACCCACATCGTAGAAATCAGGAAAGATTCCACCTTATATAATATATATAATAAGGAGAAGATCTTTGTCAACTCGTTCCACCATCAGGCGGTAAGCGAGCCAGGCAATCATCTGCGCACCATCGCCAAATCTTCCGACCATATTATAGAGGCAGTAGAGAGTAGCGAATATAAGCAGATTCTCGGTGTGCAATGGCATCCGGAATGGCTGGAAGAAGAAGGATTGAAGATTTTCCAATGGCTGGTTAATCAGGCTAACAACTTTTATGCAGCCAAGCAGTTGCATAAGCGCATCCTTACGCTCGATACCCATTGTGATACTCCTATGTTCTTCCCTCAGGGCATCAAGTTTGATCATCGCGATTCCCGCATCCTGGTTGATCTCCATAAGATGACCGATGGTCATCAGGATGCTACCACGATGGTGGCTTACCTGCCACAGCCTCAGATAGGCGAGAGCTTCAGCAGCAAGGTGGCTTTCGATGTAAAGGGACCTGCGCAGTATGCCGACCTCATCTTTGACAAGATAGAAGAGATTGTGAGCAAGAACAGTCAGTATCTCAGCATAGCCCGCACTCCTGCCGATCTTTACAGCGATAAGCGGAAGGGCAGAAAGAGCATCATGCTCGGTATTGAGAACGGCCTCGCCCTGGAGCACGATATCAGTAACGTGAAGCATTTCGCCCAGCGCGGCATCGTTTATATCACGCTTTGCCATAATGGTGATAATGATATCTGCGATAGTGCCCGCGGCTGCAATACCCATAATGGTGTGAGCAGTTTTGGCGAGAAGGTGATTCATGAGATGAACCGCCTGGGCATCATGGTAGATTTGAGTCATGGTGGCGAGAAGAGTTTCTACGATGCACTTGATATCAGCCGGACGCCTATTGTCTGCAGCCATAGCAGCAGCCGTGCGCTCTGCGATGTGCCTCGCAATCTGACCGATGACCAGATGCGTGCCCTCGCAGCAAAGGGTGGTGTGGCTCATACCACGCTCTATCACGGATTCCTGCGTAAAGAGGGTGAAGCCGACATCATGGACGCTATCGCCCATCTTGAGCATGCCATCGATGTGATGGGTATCGACCACGTAGGTCTGGGTACCGACTTTGATGGAGACGGCGGCATCCGGGGGCTCGCCGACTCTTCTGAACTCATCAATTTCACCCTCCAGCTGTTGCGCCGCAAATATAGCGAGCAGGATATTGTCAAGATTTGGGGAGGCAACTGGCTCAGAGTGATGACGCAGGTGCAGAACTTTAAACATTAATGTTATGACGAAGAAAATGAAGATAATTTTAGGCATGGTAGTTGCTGCCGGAGTGGTAGCTGGAGCTATCAGCTATAAGAATGCCAACACCAGTTCGCCGGAAATCCAGGAAGTAGAGGAAGCAGAGAAGCTGAATCCTGTAGGTCCTGCCTTTAATGCCGATTCGGCGTTGGCTTATTGTGCCGCACAATGCGATTTCGGTCCTCGCGTCATGAACAGCGAGGCGCACGACAAGTGTGGCGAATGGATTGTGAGCAAGTTCAAGCAGTTTGGCTGTGAGGTAGAAACCCAGAAGGCTGACCTCAAGGGCTATGATGGTACCATCTTGAAGAATACCAATATCATCGCCCATTACAACCCGAAGGCTGAAACCCGCATCTTGCTCTGTGCCCATTGGGACAGCCGTCCTTGGGCCGACAACGACCCCGACAGTACCAACTGGCGCAAGCCTGTAATGGCTGCCAACGATGGAGCCAGCGGAGTAGCCGTCATGTTGGAGATAGCCCGCCAGCTGCAGGCTGACAAGAAGCTGAATCCTAACATCGGCGTAGATTTCGTATGTTTCGATACCGAAGACTGGGGAACACCTCAGTGGGCTGATGTTCAGGACGATGGCGATACTTGGGCATTGGGTGCCCAGTACTGGAGCGAGAACAAGCCTGAGGGATATAATCCTCGTTTCGGAATCCTCCTCGATATGGTGGGCGGACAGGGAGCCAAGTTCTATCGTGAAGGTATGTCTATGCAGTATGCCGGTGGCATCGTGAAGAAGGTTTGGGCTGCAGCCCGTCAGGCTGGTTTCGGCTCTTACTTCCCTAAGAGCGATGGCGGAATGATTACTGATGATCATATTCCGGTCAACGAGAAGGCTAAGATTCCTACTGTAGATGTGATAGCTTATTATCCAGACTGTCAGCAGAGCAGTTTCGGTCCTACCTGGCATACCGTGAGCGATGATATGGCTCATCTGGATAAGAATGTGCTTAAGGCGGTTGGCCAGACCATGATTCAGGTGCTTTATACTGAGGAATAGGTGGGCATCCCATTCGAATATAAAAGGAAATGTTCCTAGGAAAAGTTGTTGCTTTTCTTAGGAACATTTCTTTTTTCAGTCTGTTTGAATCTTCGTTCATAGACGTTGAACCGTCGTTCAACGACGCTGAACCGTCGTTCAACGTCGATGAACGGAGATTTCTTCTGCTTGTATCAACAAAAAAACTTAGGTATAAAAGCAATTCCTATTGACTGGAAATGCTTTTATACCTAAGTGTATGGGCTTTCTGAATAAGATGAGCTGGTTAAATCTGCCCCGATTCTACCTGTCTTACCACTCTTTCTGTTAATCTGTCAACGCCGTTCGGGTCGTACTTCTTGTTGAGGCTGGCACCGAAGAGGCTTGCAAATGCCTGATAGAATCCGGCACGGATAGGACCCAGGAAGGCTTGGATAAGATGATAGGATGAGGAATTGCACTCACGATATACCAGTTTGATGCAGAGTTTACCTTGTGCATAGGTGAGTTTCTTCATTCTTGGGGTATATTCCTGTTTGATACCTTTCTCCACCAGTTTCATGTGTGCGTCTTTTGCCTTCTTGTTAGGCAGCGTTTCCAGATAATCACCCGTTTCGATGATAATCTTTCTTACCTCTTTGGCTATCGGCAGCACCTTCTTGATGTTGTATACCAAACGGTTGTAAGCCATTCGCTCCTTAGCGTTCTTGAATACCGGCTGCGGATAAACGTACACGTTGTTCACCTGAACATATTGTACGCTGTCATGATCCAGGAGCACTTTTCCTACCTTCACCATCGGTTCAAAGGTAGGGGCATCCATGTCCACCTCCCTGTCTTCAGGGTTGTCGCCATCGGTCTGCGCCATGGTTTGCAGGGTGATGCAGAAGAGCATCGCCAGTAAAAAGCATATTTTCTGTTTCATGTAAATCTCCTCAAAGTTCTTTGTCCAGCTCCTTTTCTTCGTGGAGCTTCTTCTATATATAAAGAGGTGTAAGCCCCTTTGTGTTACTAATTACGCCGCAAAATTACAGATTATTTCTCAAATTGAGAAAGATTCTTGGCTTTTTCTTTCTCTTTTTCATATTTTAGCAGTAACTTTGTCTTAATTTAATAAACAAAGTGCCTACTACACATGAAGCATGCTCATTCCATAACATCCCTCTTGTTGAAACTGTTTCTCGTAGGCAGCTCCCAAATCTTCTGTGTCTTATGGGCTCACGCCCAATCTTCCTCTCTTTCAGAACAGGGCGCCGCGTCTGAAGATTCTCTTTCCGCTTCGCCACCCTGGCAGCAACTGCTGTCCGATCTTTCTGCATCCGAAGATTTCGAGAATGTAGCCTGGCAGGACTATGAAGAAGATTTGGAGGAGATGGCGCAGCATCCCGTCAATCTGAATACGGCAACGAGAGAAGAACTGGAGCGCATACCGTTTCTTACCGCATCGCAGGTAGAAGACATCCTGTTCTATATTTACCGCTATGGCCAGCTGAAGAGTATGAGCGAGCTTACCCTGATAAGCAGCATCGGCTGGTATCAGCGCCAGCTGATGAGTTGTTTCTTCTATGTGGCCGATGACGGGAGCAAGCTGACTTTTCCCAGTCTTAAAACCATCGCCCAGTATGGCAAGCACGAGGTGATGGGCATGCTGAAGGTTCCTTTTTATGAGCGCAAGGGCGATGCGAGCGGAACCGGCGGCTATCTGGGTTATCCTTACAAGCACGGACTGCGCTACCAGTTTCGCTACGGCAATTCCGTCAAGCTGGGATTCGTAGCTTCTCAGGATGCCGGCGAACCATTCTTCGGAGGCAGGAACACGATGGGTTACGACTTCTATTCCTTCTATCTTCAGGTAAAGAACCTGGGCAGATGGAAGAATATCACCCTGGGCAGATACAGACTGAACGCAGGATTAGGACTGATACTCAATAATGATTTCGGCTTCGGCAAACTCTCAGCCTTAACCTCCTTGGGCAGATCATCTTCCTGCATCATCCGCGGTCATTCCTCCCGTTCCTCTGCCAATTATCTGCAAGGCGCAGCAGCCACCTATACCTTATTAAAAGGACTGGAACTGACCGGCTTTCTTTCTTATCGCCAGATAGATGCTACGCTTTCTGCTGACGGCGGGGGCATCAAGACCATCCTGAAGACCGGTTTGCATCGCACGGTGAATGAGATTGCCAAACAGAAGATAGCGTCCAATACACTTGTGGGAGGCAACATCAGTTACCGACATCAGGGCTGGCACATCGGAGGTACAGCCTTTTATACCTCTTTCTCCCTTCCGCTCACGCCCAATAAAAGCCAGCTTTACAAGCGTTTTGCTCCAGAGGGGAATGCCTTCTGGAATGCCAGCATCAGCTACGGTTACATCTCCCATCGCCTCACCCTCTCCGGCGAGACGGCTACGGGCGATTGCGGTTCCATAGCCACGCTCAATGCAGCCTCCTATCTCTGTTCCGACCATTTCACGCTGATGGCTCTCCACAGGTTCTATTCCGCCCGATATTATTCTCTCTTCAGCAACAGCTTTTCCGAGGGGAGCGATGTGCAGGATGAAAACGGCGTATATCTGGGCTTTACCTGGATTCCTGCCCATCATTGGAGCATCACAGCCTATAGCGATTTCGCCTATTTCGCCTGGCCTAAGTATCAGACTCGGGAGAGTACTCAGAGTTGGGATAATCTGCTGAATATTCTCTTCCAGCCCTCAAGAGTGCTGACGGTAGGAGGAAGGTTCCGTTATAAGGATAAGGCGGGAACCACGACCGGCCGTCTACGTCTCTATGCCACAATATCCCAAAAACGATGGAGCGCCAAAACCAGTTTCGACTATACGATGAGCCAGGCAGAAAGCGCGATGAAGAATGAGGGCGATGAACTTAGTAAAGGCTATATGGTGAGCGAGCATATAGGATGGGAATGGAAATGGAAGAAGCAGTTGAAAGGAACGTTGAGAGGCTGCCTGGGCTATTTCCATACTTCCGATTTCGCCTCCCGTATCTACGCTTATGAGCCTGGTCTGCTCTATCAGATGAGTTTCGGCAGCTACTACGGCGAGGGCATCCGTTACGCCTTGGTGGCACGCTCAGAGATAGGTTCCCATCTGCTGCTTATCGCCAAATTGGGTACAACCGATTATTTCGACCGCTCTCACATCTCTTCGGGTTTGCAGGAAATCTCCCGCTCTTCGCAATCCGATCTGGAGATACAGGTAAAGTGGAAATGGTAAGAAAGAATGGAGAAAAACGGGAAATATATATCAAGAATAAAAAATATTAAACGTTTTTCTTGTTTAAATAGAAAAAATGAGTTACTTTTGCATCTGAATAAATACTGGCTTACAAATGAAGATATTGATAGTTATCCCTTGTTATAACGAGGAAGAAGTGCTGCCTAAGACCTTAGATGTGCTGGGGGCATTGATCAGAAAGATTAAGAAAGAGACTGATGCCGACACAGAACTGCTGCTTGTCGACGATGGCAGTCGTGACCGTACTTGGCAGATGATTTCGGATGCTGCCAAGGAACATGGGTATGTGCATGGCATCAAACTGTCGCATAACCGGGGCCATCAGAATGCGCTCTGGGCAGGTATGGAAGCTGCGGTAGACCATTGCGATGCGATGGTAAGTATCGATGCCGACCTGCAGGACGATGAGAATGTAATCATCGATATGGTGCGCCAGGTGCAGGAAGGCAAGGATATCATCTATGGTGTGCGCAAGGAGCGCAAGACCGATACCTTCTTTAAGCGCTTTACCGCCCAGGCTTTTTATAAGCTGATGCAGAGTGTGGATAAGGAGACGGTTTATAATCATGCCGATTTCCGCATGATGACCAATCGCACCCTAAAGGCGCTGATGCAGTATTCAGAGCGCAATCTCTTCCTTAGAGCCATCGTACGCCAGTTGGGTTTCCGGGAGGGATTCGTCTATTACGATCGCAAGGCTCGTGAGGCGGGTGAGAGCAAGTATCCGTTTACCAAGATGCTGAGTTTCAGCATAGATGGCATCACCTCGTTCTCCGTGGCACCTCTTAGGTTTATCACCTTCCTGGGTTTGGCGATGACCTTGGTGGCAGTCATCATGATTATCTTTGCCTTGGTAGAATATTTCCAGGGCAAGACCATTCAGGGCTGGACCTCCATGCTTGTTTCCATGTGGTTTATCGGAGGCATCATCACCACGGGCGTAGGCATCACGGGTGTTTATATCGGCAAGATTTATACCGAGGTGAAGCGCCGCCCACGATACTTCATCGAAGAAAGAGTATAATCTTATCGAAGAAAGAAAATAAGAAGAATATCAATTTGATAGATACAAAAATAGCATCGGTACTTATAATCCCGATGCTATTTTTGTATCTAATCACTAATAATTAATCACTACTCACTAATCATTTGTTAAGTGCAATATTGGCACTTGTCTTCACGAATCGGTAGAAACCTACCTTGTTGTGCCATTCTACCGTCTTTCTTACTTCCCAAACCTTCTGGAAGGTGTAGTCCTTGCCGAATTTCTCAAGGAAATCAGGCATGTCTTCTTCCGGAATCATCAGCACGCCATCCTGTGGCAATACCTTGTCAAACTGCTGGATCTTATCGCCCAGATAGAAGTTGAGGCTGAAGAAATGCAGCATATCTACCGACATATAAGAATAGAGTTTGCTGGTATCAAACTTCTTCTCGATAACTGGCGCCAGATGCTTATCGGCCTTCGTGTTGAGCACAGGTGGCTGCAGACTGGAGTCGAGTATCAGGAAGAGCCCCACGATGGTGGCTAGAGTATATGAAACAATATTGCCTGAATTCTTTTTCTTGAGTGACCGGAAGATGAGGTAAACTCCCTCCAAAGTGATAACCATAAAGATGCTGCATGGGATGAGCAAATCGTTGTTTTCGAGCGCATGGAGCATGGCGATATTGTCTATGGCATGCTTGCCGTGGAAGATGCTTTCTGGTACCCATCCTTTTTTTACCACCAGTAGGGCGATATTGAGAATCAGGGTTATCGAAGCAATCACCCCGGCATAAACCTTCAAGGCTCCCATCTTCTCCTTCATCATCCAAACGATGTATTCGGCGATGAGATAGGCCATGAACGGATAGCATGGCAGCAGATAAACGCTGCGCTTGCTCTTTGGGATGCAGTAGAAGAAGAGTACCAGGAGGAAAGCGAGCCAGGTGAACACCTGCAGCGGAGTAGCCTTCTTCGCATTCTCAAGGAAACGGGTCTTCGAGAACTTCTTCCATGGCAGAATGAAGAGCGAGAACAATAATAATAAGGTGTAAGGCAACCAGCCCGTGATGAGCGTGAGAAGGTTGTACCACGCTGGGTTCTCGTGCGATTCGTATGCCATCTTGCCCATGAATCGGTCGATGTTCTCTTCCTTCACCAGGCGCAGGAACTCGTCGCCGCCTTGCAGATAGGCTGCATAATACCAGCAGAAAGGAATAACGAGCGAGAGCAGGGCGGTTAGAGCCATGCGCCATACGGTGCCCCAGAAGTTCTCACGTTGGGTAAGCATGAATACGCCCATCACAAAGCAAGGCAGAATGATGCCCACAGGACCTTTGGTAAGCGTAGCGCCACTCATGCAGAGGATAGCGAGCCAAGGCAACTGGTGCTTTCCTTTCTCCCACCAGCGGTAGAGCAGATACATGGCTCCCACCATGAAGGCGGTGTTCAGCATATCTACACGGCAGTTCATACCCGCACGGTGCACCTCGAAGGCGGTGAGCGTAAGGATGGCTGCGATGAGGCTGGTCTGGGCATTCTTGCGCTTGGCATAGAACACGAAACCGCCGATGGTCATCAATACCAGCGATACGGCAGACGGCAGGCGTGAGGTATACTCATTCACATGGCCGATGAAGAGGCTGAAGAAGGCGATGCACCAGTGGAAGAATGGCGGTTTGTAAGGGATATCACCTCCGTTGTTGATAGGCAGAATCCAGTTGCCATGTTCCAGCATGGTGTAGGCAACCACCGCTTCGCGCGGCTCTCCCTTGGTATTGAAATCTGTGAGTCCGAGGAATGGAATCATCATCACGATAGCCAGGATGATGATGAGCCATAGGGCTTTGTTGTACTTGATGTTCATGTCTTATCGAAGTCTTGTTTTGTTATTTTGGCTGCAAAGTTACATATAATTATTTGTTTATAGACAGAATAAGGCTAGAAATTTTGCTTTTATTGGGATATAATTATTAACTTTGCACCCGATTTCTAAAGTAGAATAAAAATGAAACGATATTTTAAGGCTTTTGGGTATCTCCTTTCGGTGCATGTATTGGCATTGCTGGTGATGACTCTGTTCAGATTGGTAGAATTCATCGCCCTGCATGGCATGATTGTAGATGTAGAGGCGAGTAGGGTAATGGCGTTTGTCAAGGGTGTATGGTTTGACAATGTCATAGCTTGTTATATTTCGGTATTGCCTGTGGCTGTGCTCCTGATAGCAGCCAGCCTGGGGTGGTGTCATCGCCGTTTGCTGCGTGGCATCAACATCTGGTATGCGGCATGGTTTGCCATCGCCTTCATGCCTTCGGCAGCCAATACTCCTTATTTCCAGTATTTCTTCAAGAACATCAATTCCAGCATATTCGGGTGGTTCGGCTATGTCGCCACCACATCGGGCATGCTCTTGCAGGAGTCTTCCTACTGGCTCTATATCGCCCTCTATTTCGTGTTTACGGGGGCGTTTATCTATGCGCTCGTCCGTCTGCGCCGCTACTTCGAGGGGCTCTTCCTTCTGCCTAAGGACAATATGCACCTGGTGCAGGTAGTCAGCCGTTTCCTTATTTCTGCTGTGATGATAGGTGCCTGTCTCTTCGGCATCCGTGGCAGAATGGGCTATAACCCTATCAAGGTGAGCCAGGCTTACTATTGCGAGGATTCTTTTCTCAACCAGCTCGGCATCAATCCGGCATTCAATCTCCTTACTTCTGCGCTCGACGATATGCGCAAGGAGAACAAGGAGTTGCATCTCATGCCATACGCTGAGGCTATCACGAATACCCGCCAGTGGCTGGGTATTATGGGAAAGGTGGATAGCACGAATATTCTGAAGCGTGAGGTGGTGAACGATTCCCTGGTGATGAAGATGGGTCAATCTCCTGCGAAGAAGAATCATCCTAACGTGGTGGTGATACTGATGGAGTCGATGTCGGCAAACCTGTTGGGAACATTCGGCAATCAGCAGCCGCTCACCCCAACGCTCGATTCGCTCTATCATCATTCCCTGGCGTTCACCCACTTTTATAGTGCCGGCATCCATACCAACCATGGCATGACGGCTACGCTCTACAGCTTCCCTGCTCTCATGTTCCGAAACCTGATGAAGGGAACGGTAACTCCACGCCGCAAGGGTATCGCCACGGTGTTGAAGAAGTATGGCTACGAGAACATGTTCTTCATGACCCACGAGGCACAGTATGACAACATGAAGGCCTTCTTCCAGACCAATGGCTACGATGACATCTTCTCTCAGGAGAACTATCCTAAGAGCGAGGTGGTGAACAGCTTTGGTGTGAGCGACCATTTCGAGATGGGCTACGCCCTCAACACCATCAACCAGAAGGCGAAGACGGGCAAGCCTTTCATGGCTACCATCCTCACCGTGAGCAATCATCCGCCATATATCATTCCTGATTTCTTCAAGCCGAAGACCAAGGAGAAGGAAACACAGATTGTGGAGTATGCCGACTGGGCGATAGGCGACTTTCTGAAGAAGGCAAGTCGGGAGCCTTGGTATAAGAACACGATATTCGTGATTCAGGCAGACCATGGTAAGCTGGTGGGTAAGAGCGAGGGCGAGTTGCCTCAGTCTTACAACCACATTCCGCTCATCATCTTTGGTCCTGGTGTTCCGCAGCAGCAGTATGCGGGCTTGGGTATGCAGGTGGATGTGATGCCTACGCTTTTCGGCTTGATGAATCTGAATTATGAGTACGAGGGCTTCGGCGTGGATCTGCTGAAGCAGCAGCGCCCGATGGTATTCTATTCGGCAGACAACCAGATTGTGGCAAGAGATCATCAGCGTTGCTTCGTCTATAATCCGTCGATGAGCCGCAGTTTCTGCTATGATGTGTTGCCGAATGGCAATCTGAAGGAAACCAAGCAGGAGTCTAAGTTCCAGGATTTGAAGAACTATGTGTTCTCGAATATCCAGGCTGCTGAATATATCGAGCGACATCAGCAATAAACAACAGAAATCCCCCACCACGCTATGGCTGCGTGATGGGGGATTAACTGTTTCTGATGGAGATAAAATATAAAGTTTCATAAATTATACCCTAGGGTATAATACCTTTGGGTATAATTTTGTAACTTTGCAGAGAATCAAGACTTTAAGCATATGAACAAGATACCATTTGAATATGGTTCTATCGCAGAAAATGAATATTTCATAGATAGAATCGAAGATAGAAGAGACCTCAAGACTTTTCTTGGAGGAGGCATCAACGTGATGCTGATTTCTCCAAGACGATGGGGCAAGTCTTCACTTGTCAAAGCAGCAATGGAAGAGCTGAAGCAAGAGCAGAAGGACATAAGAGTATGCTATCTGGATGCCTTCAAGATTTTCTCCGAGGAAGAGTTCTACAACAAGTTTGCAAGTGCAATACTCCAAGGAGTTTCTTCCACGATGGAAAAGAGATGGGCCGACATCGTAAAGTTCGTCCAATCCATATCTCCAAGCCTTACCATCAATAGCGACCCGGTGAATGCTGTAGAAGTAAATCTAAACTTCAAACCTTTGAAGGAAAGTGCCGAGGAAATTCTCAATCTACCAGAAAAGATTGCCAAGGCAAAAGGCATCCATGTCATCGTGTGTATTGATGAGTTCCAACAATTGGCAAACCTGCCCGACTGGAAGAGACTGGAAGGAACCATGCGTTCGGTATGGCAAGGACAACACAGTACGACCTACTGTCTCTATGGCAGTAAACGCCATATGATGATGGATATATTCGGCAACTCGAAGAATCCATTCTATCGTTTTGGACAGATGATGACCTTGAAGAAGATAGCCAAGGTATACTGGAAACCTTTTATTCACGACAGTTTCTACAATCACGGCAAGTCTATCAGCGATGATATGATAGAGCGAATCTGCAATGCCATGCAATGTCACTCCTGGTACATGCAGCAATTCTGCTTTCTCATCTGGACTCGTACAGCAACAGAAGTAACAGAGGAAATCTATCAGTCACAACTCGCCAAACTTCTGGATACCAATGCCGATATGTTCATTACCGATATTGATGGTATGCCTGCCTCTCAGATAGCATTCCTGCGTGCCGTCTGCATGGGAGAGATTCATTTCAATGCCCAACAGGTAGTAGCAGAATATGGACTCGGTGCTCCAAGGACCATCACCAAGAACAAAAAGACTCTTGTAGAAAGAGACTTCATAGAGAAATCGGGCGATGGTTTCAAAATGGTTGACCCCGTCTTCGAACTGTGGTTCAAACGAGAATACTGCAACATCTTACCTCAATAAAATATAGAAAAACTATATAAACAGTAATCCCCCACCACGCTATGGCTGCGTGATGGGGGATTAACAGTTTTAGGAGATTCAAGATGCATTATGCCGAGAGGGTAAGCTTCTGCCAGATCTCGGTGTCGCCACCTTTCAGCTTCTTGCAGAGACCACGCTTGGTCCAACGGCTTATCATCTTACGGATGGTTTCACGGCTGGCTCCGTCGCCACGCTCACGGCTGGCATCGAAGAGGGTGAACTGCTCAGGGAGCTGGGCGAAGAGCAGGGTGTTACGAGACTTATAGACTGGGATAGCCTCGTTGTTCTGCTGCTGCTTGTCGAGACGCAAGCCAAACATCTCCATCTGCATGGCGAGCACGTAGTCGGCCACAGCCTTGGCAAAACGGATGCAGGCATCGGTCTCCTCTCCGGTCTGCTCCAGGATGTGGAAGATGACGCCACAACGGAAGCCGATGACGGCAGAACGACGACGATACACATCCATCACACGGTCGGCATTCGCCAGGGCAAGCTGTCTCTTTGCTTCGAGCCACAGGCAGAACTCCTCGCACATACGGGGCAGCTCCATTACGCCGTGACTACGTTCAAGGAGAGTTACCGCCTTGAGGATGTTTGCCTGCTCCTCTTTGGTGTAGCCGTGGTGCTGACTGAGGGGTGCGAAGGAGGTATCGGGCATCTTGGCGAGCATCATTCTTGAAGAAGATCCGTCCTCGATGTTATCATCGGTGAAGAACTTCTGGAAGATGTTCTGGGTGCAGCAGCCGGAGAAGTTGAGCTGGGCGTGGGTTACGCCGCTGGTGGCTGTGATGTAGTCTTGACCCACCTCGCTCTGGTCGAACGCCTTACGGAAGTAGTCGCCGAACACCTTCCATACGCTCTTCATCGAACCGAGCTCCTCGCTGAACATATACATGGTATGGCCGTCGGCACAGAGCTGACGACGCATCAGAGCCGACTTCGAGATAGTATCGCCAATGTGACGGATGCAAGGTTTGGGATCCACTACACCCTTCTTGCCCTTGTGCTGCTGGTACCAGGCTTCGTCTTCACGTGGTTTCTCATCGTCCTTATCCATCTTCTTCGCCCAGATGTTCTCGATGCGGCGGCATACGCCCTTACCCGATGCCTGCTCGCCGATGATGATAGACATGAGTGCCATCGGAGTATCGCTGCCGTCGCAATACTTCGCCTTCAGACGGTCTGCGTAGGTTGCGGCAATAGGGAGGGCTGAGAAGAGGGCAGGCACGCGTGCCTCTGCGGCTACGCCAGAGAGCGAGTCGCGGAGTCCGAGTGGAAGCTGGTCTACTGGGAATTCGTAAAGAGGCTGTGTACTTGCCTTAGCGGCTAAAAGGTTCTCTATGTTTCTTAAATTTTCATTCTCCATAATTATTTAATGTTTAAAAGTTAGCTTGTCGGAATATCCGGTAAACGGGGGCAAAAATACGACTATCTTCTGTAACCGCCAAATTTGAGTGTGTGATAAGGTCCGAAATTCAGCAGCCATTTGGAGCAAATTGTGTTAAAAAATCTAAGTCATAGTTTTGTGGGGCGGAAAACATAGGTTCTTATGTGCTAAATCATAGTTTCTCGGGTGCCAGGTTATAGCTTCTCGGATAACAGGTTTTCGTTTCAATCCGTAACCCCCTTTTTCTTCTTCTTCCTTTCTCTTAAAAAAATAACACGGACAAATTGAATTTGTCCGGACAAAATGTCCGGAGCGTCATAACGTATTGTTTTTCTGGTACTTATAAGCCTGCCGGACAACCATCCGGACAAATTCAATTTGTCCGTGTTTTAAAAATATTCCCGTTAAATTCTTTGGTGTCTTACCCGTAATCCATTGACTATTAGTTAATTCGTAATAAAAATGACGATTTTAAACAACTTTGTTTAAAACAACCTTGTTTAATTTGTTTTTTTGCTATCTTTGCAGAAGTTCTGTATCTGCAGCCAATGTAACCCGCCTCAAGAAGTCCTTGATGGTGAAATATCTGATTACGATTCCTGCTCCTAAGCATCTGGAAATGAGTGACCCCATCTTGGCATTGTGGCTCAATAGAAGAGTGTGGAAGGAAGTATAAAAGGATAAAGCCCCTTCTGTATTCCGGGTATATGAAAACCTGGAATGCGGAAGGGGCTTTTCGGGGATTTACCTTTTCTTATTTAAAGAACCTGTTAAGCTGTTTGATGGCCTGGTCGAACTGCTTGGCTGGCAGGTGGTAGTTCTTCACTGGATTCATGTGGGCATCATAAACATCCAGGGCACCATCGGCAGTCTTCTCCAGAATGGTGTCGTTGTTGATGATGAAGGCATAGTTCAGATTGCTGCCTACTACATGCCACAGTCTAGGCGTCTTATCCATCATCATTCTGCCCATCGAATAATCGGCAGGACCGTTCTTTCATAATAGATAGAATCCTTTCTAGACATTAATCCTTAGATTTTAACAGAGAAAAATACTTGTCCAGAACCATCAGCGAGATGATGTCCTCACGTTGCTTATCCTTGAATTGCTCTACATATTCATGAGCGTGGTTGATGATAGCTTGCGCTTCATCTGGATGAGCAGTATAATAGTCCATCTTTTCCTCAAGATCAGAGAAATCAGGCTTTACTTCTATATAATGATAGTCTGGCTTCAGAGTTCCTTCCATAAACCAAGTTTCATAATATGGCTTAGGCATCACGGCGATGGAATTGGAAGACATAATCCATTTAAGATTGCTTGCCACGTCATTTCCCTCCAGCGCCATCACGTATTTGTATTTCAGATGGTCGTAGATGGAAATCTTGTCGCTCTTCCATTCTGGCTTAATCAGATCTATGGTTCCGATATCGAAGCGAGGATTTCCGAAAAACTTCTCTACGAATTGCACACGGATGTCCTTGCAGGCTATTTTTCCTCTGAAGATAGCCTGGTCTTTCTTTTCTGCAAATGAAAGCTTGTCCTTCACGAAGATGAAATGGCGTACCTTGTCCATCTTGAGCAATACGGAGTTCTGGTTTTCTCCATGAATTGGGCGGCTTTTTACAATGGTAGGAATATCTTCCACATACGTGATGTCACCAGGGAGGAGATTCCATTTGTTATTGCCGTCAAAACAGCGGGCATATTCCAAAGTATCCAGATAATATACCTTCTGGCGGGTCATCGGCTGTTCTGCAACTTTAACAGCTTCTTTGTCCCATAAATCTTTGTTGAGAAGGATATTATCTTCTGTAAGCTTGTTGTAGTAGTTTACCCGGTTCAGGATATAATCGTAGTCTTTGCGTTTTTTGGCTTTGACAAGTAAATGCTGCCCCCTCCATATCAAGATGCAGGCAGGTGTATACAGACGAGCGTATTCCTTGATGTAATACCAGGGTTTGCTGTTTTTTCCGCTATGGAATTTATATTTCAATTTTTGAATATTCATAGGATTTCTTTTTGTTTATGAAAACGATGATGATGTTATTGGGTACAAAAATACGAAATATACTTTAATCTTGCAAGAAAATGGATAAAAAAAGCAAGTATCAATGAAGGAAGAAAGATAATCTTCCTAAAATTTGGCGTTTCTGATAGTTTTTCGTATCTTTGCAACCTATGAGATACTAGGAAGGTATCTTGTTAAAGAATATAAAAGAATTGTATGTTAGAAGTACGTGATAGATTAAACTTCGAGGATTATCTGGATTCACTCTTGAATAGCGTAGAGAGTGATGACTTGGAGTTTAAAAGTGCTGCCGGTGGATTTCCTGGTAGCTTTTGGGATACCTATTCAGCTTTCGCCAATAGCGAAGGAGGAGTTATCGTGCTTGGAGTTATAGAAAGAAAAGGTAAGTTCTATATAGATAATCTATCTGATGAACAGATAGAGAAATATACCAAGGACTTTTGGAATAATGTGAATAATCGAGCTACGGTTAGTTGCAACCTGTTAAAAACAGAAGATGTCGTGGTAGAAGATTACAATGGTCACAAACTTATGTTATTCTTTATTCCTCGTGCATCCAGAGAACAGCGTCCTGTTTATAGAACATCCCAGCCCTATAATGGTACTTTTAAGCGCAATCATGAAGGTGATTATAAATGTACGGAGCGAGAAGTGCAGCGTATGTTTTCAGATGCGAATGTTTCTAATCCCGCTGATAGCCGCATTTTGAGAAATTATTCATTGGATGATTTAGATGTGGAGTCTGTTGCTCAATATCGGCAATTATTTAAGTTAGCCAAGCCAGATCATCCTTGGTCTGTTTTGTCTGATTTTGAATTTCTTAAAAAGATAGGTGCTTATCGTACTGATCGTGGAACGAAAGAAGAAGGTTTTACTGTGGCAGGAGTTTTGATGTTTGGTAAAGAAGATGCCATTACTGATAATGAATGTTGCCCCGACTTCTTTCCTGATTACCAAGAAAAGCTGTCAGATAATCCTGAGATACGATGGACCAATCGTATTTGTCCTGATGGAACTTGGGAGGCAAATTTATTCCAATTCTATCTTCGTGTTCTTCCAAGATTATCAGCGGTCTTGCCAAAACCTTTCATCTTGGAGGGCAATATTCGTCGTGATGAAACTCCTGCGCATGTGGCTGTTCGCGAAGCTCTGGTGAATTTTTGTATTCATACCGATTATTCGGAAAATGCAACAATGGTAGTGCGATTGTATAGCAATAAAATTGTTTTTACTAACCCGGGAACTCTGTTGGTTTCTAAAATGCAATATTATGGAGAAAGTGCTAGCGTATGTCGTAACAAGACTCTTCAAAAGATGTTTATGTTGATTGGCTCTGCTGAAAAAGCGGGAAGTGGAGTTGATAAGATATTGGCTGGTTGGCGATTTGCAAATTGGAGAGCACCTATGTTGAGAACATTAAGTCAGCCTGACTTAGTGGAACTCACAATGATGATGGAGTCGATGATGGATGAAGGAACAAAGGAAAGATTGGTTCGGATATTTGGAACAGAAGTGTTTTCTTTGGGACATGAACGCCTATTGACTCTTAATGCAGCTTGTACAGATGGATATATTACAAATGAGAGCCTAAGGGTTGTTCTTAACCAGCATAAAGCAGAAGTCGCCGATTTGTTGAAAGATATGTGTACGCATAAATTGCTGGTTCAAGAGGGATATGGTAGAGGAACCAAGTATCGGTTGCCTATGAATGCTAAGGTTGCAAGTTCCGGCTCTAAGGTTGCAAGTTCCGAGTCTAATATTGCAAGTTCTGGGGCTAATATTGCAAGTTCCGAGTCTAATATTGCAAGCTCTGGGGCTAATATTGCAAGTTCTGAGTCTAATATTGCAAGCTCTGGGGCTAATATTGCAAGCTCTGGGGCTAATATTGCAAGTTCTGGGGCTAATATTGCAAGTGCTCGTGTAAAACAAAGAATGTCTTATCAAAATTTAAAGACTTTGATTTGTTCTGTTTGTTCTGAGTGGCTATCTTTAGATGAATTATCGGCAATTGTAAGGCGAGATAAAATTTATTTAAGAAATTTTATAATTCCTAAGATGTTAGAAGATAATAGCCTGGAAATGCTATTCCCTGGTGTTCCTAACCATCCTAGGCAAAAATATAAAAGTACTATAAAGAAATGAAGATAAAGATAAACCCAAAATACGAAGAGATGAGAAGTTTCATCGAACGCATCCCGGATGTGTTCGAGCAGGAGGGACGTTGTATCTTTGAAGGACGAAATGTTATCAAGGCTTTTCATGTAAAGTTTGATGGAAAAGAGAAAGAAGTTGTGGTGAAGAGATACAAGCAGCCTAATTTCATTCAGAAGATAGGATATAGCTTCTTCCGCTCTACCAAGGCTTTCCGTGCCTATGAGAATGCCCTTAGGCTGATGGCAGATGGCTTTGCCACTCCCGAAGGCTTTGGATATATTGAAACGAGGGTAAAGGGACTTATTGACTATTGCTACTTTGTCTCTGATATTGATAACAGTATGCCTATCAACGATCAGTTGAACTCCCCAGAGGAATTCAACAGGGTGATGGCGGCAGATTATGCGCACTTTGTGAATCGATTGCACCAGAAAGGCATCATCGATATTGACTTGAATGCCGGCAATGTGCTGTATCAGCTTCAGGCTGATGGTCATTATACGTTCTCGCTTATCGATATCAATCGTATGAGGTTTTACTCAGGCTATCCGCCGATGAAGGAATGTGTGGAAAACCTGACGAGGTTTACCGGAAGAATGGATGTCTTCGAGTGTGTGGCACGAGAGTATGTGAAACTGCGGGGAATGGATGAGAAAATATTACAAAAAATAATAGGAGCAAAGAAGATACACGATTGGCGATGGGTACATCGCAAAAGTATCTTGCATTATTTTAAACGCAAAAAGTTAGGTTTATGAAAACAACATTATTGATTACGACTTACAATTGGCCTAAAGCCTTAGAACTCGTGTTGTATAGCGTGTTGCATCAGCATGTTATGCCTGATGAAGTTGTTATTGCTGACGATGGTTCTACCGAAGAGACTAAAAAACTGATAGACCGTTATGCTGAAAAAATGCCAGTACCGGTAATTTGGGTTTGGCAGGAAGATAAGGGATTCAGAAGAACTTCCATTTTGAATAAGGCAATAGCAAAGGCTACGGGTGATTATATCATCCAAGTTGATGGAGATGTTGTTTTGAGTTCTCATTTTGTAGAAGACCATATAGAAATGGCTCAGAAAGGATGTTTCGTCTGTGGAAGTAGAGTGCTGCTGTCTGCCCAGATTTCCAAAAAGATTTTGGATACAAAGGTAGTCAATGTGAATCTTTGGAACATGCCTTTCAGTTATGTAAGCAACAGCTTCCGTTCTCATGTGTTCCGCAGATTGCTGGCTTTTCGCTATGCCCGTAGAATCGACCATCTCAGAGGTTGCAACATGGCTTATTGGAAAGAGGATGCCATCAAGGTAAATGGTTACAATGAGGATCTGTTGGAATGGGGACATGAGGATGCCGAGTTTGCCTATCGCCTGCATTTTGCTGGCGTTCGGAAGAAGGCGCTGAAGATGGGAGGAATCATGTACCATCTTTATCACAAGGAGGCGTCTAAAGCCCAAGAGAACATGCATAAAGATGTTTTGAACCAGGTGAAGAAGGAGCGTTTGGTTCGTTGCACAAATGGTATCGATCAATATTTATAGAGCATAGATATATGGATAAGACAAGTGTAGAACAAGAGCAGGGAAATGGCATCTCGGTGGTTATTAATACCTATAATGCCTCCTGCCATCTTCAGCAGGTGCTGGATACAGTGAAGGGCTTTGACGAGGTGGTTGTCTGCGACATGGAAAGTACTGACGACACCTTGGATATAGCAAAGCGTAATGGTTGCAAGATAGTTGTCTTTCCTAGAGGAAACTATCAGATTTGTGAACCGGCACGTCAGACTGCCATAGATGCTGCTTCCTGCAAGTGGGTATTGGTGGTTGATGCTGATGAACTGGTAACTCCAGAACTGAAGGAATATCTTTATTCCCTGATAGAGAAGGAGAATGCTCCACAGGGTTTGTATGTTCCACGCAAGAGTCGCTTTATGGGACGATTCATGCATTGTTTCTATCCCGACTACCAGTTGCGTTTCTTTATCAGGAAGGATACCGTATGGCCAGCCATCATTCATGCCGATCCTGTTATCAAGGGCAGAATAGAAAAGATACCGGCGGCTCATGCTGATATGGCACTTGTTCATCTGGCAGATGACAGTATTGCCAGCAGGATGGGAAAGATCAACCAGTATACAGCTAACGAGATAGAAAAGAAGAAAGATCGCAATTATGGAATGGCAGCTTTGTTCTATCGTCCGTTGGTGCGTTTCTTCCGTGCTTATATTCAGAAGGGTGGCTTCCGTGATGGTAAGGAAGGATTTGTATGTGCCTGCTATGAAGGCATCTATCAGTTTGTTGCTGTCAGCAAGATTATAGAAGATCGCTTGAAACATAAAAAAGGTAAGTAGTAGTTTGGGCTACTTACCTTTTTTGTTTAATGAATGGTATTGTTATTTCTGATTTCTTTTCCTTCGATAAAGGTCATTCCGCCTGGACCTACTTCATCACGGCAGCGTTTTAACAATTTGGCTGGCGTTTCTTCGCCATCATCGAAAGGTAATGCTACTACCGTTTTCTTGCCATAATAGTTTGCCATACCTCGGTTAATCCAATAACCTGGATAAATAGTGATATCATGGAAGGCATCGGATGGCATCTTTACGGTAAGCGGATTTAATACCAGATGATCTGCCTTGCTTTGCTTTACGGCAATTTCGCGCTGCTGCATTTCTAGGTCAAACTTCTGTGCTGTTCCTCTACGCAGCAAGGAGAGTGTTCTGTTGGTAGTAGTTGGCTTTGCTGTGATAGAAAGTACCAACACAAGCCAGTAATATACCGGTAGCCATCTGAAGTATTTATTATATTTCAGTCTGATTGCCTCTGTCAAGTTTACAATAGCAACGCTTATTGGTTCCAGATTAGCCGCTCTGCGCTGAAGAGCACCAGAAAGATAGTAGATATTGAAGCAAATCATCCACAGATGCACATAGAAGTATACATTCTGTGTTCTGTCTGCTCCTTTGGTTCCCATGGCATAGCTGTTTGGAAAAAAGAAGGCGCAATAAAGTAGGAAAGAGATGAGCAGATAAAGCCATGGATGAGAAAACCTAAAGTGGGATGCCTTGGCTAATCTTGCAAGGAAAGGTATGAGAATGGTAAACATGAGTATTTCTGTGATTTTAATGGCATCAGCGAGAAATTCTATGCCCTTTGCTATCGCAATAAAGAAGGCTGAAACCACATTCGGTTGACTGGTGACTGTGGATTGGCGGACAGTATTGCCTGGTGCAAATACACTGAAAGCAAAAGCGCAGGCATAAATGATAAGGATAGAAAGCAAGAAGAAAGGAGTCTTCTTCCTCTCCACCCACATCCATACGATTGCCATAAAGAGAATGGCTGGCATACCCAGACCGGTAACAAAGTTGCCGCCGGCAATGAATATGGCGAGTGCTGCGGAAACCAGCGTGATGATGATTTTCGCTATGATAGATTTTGTAAGATGGAATTCGATGAGTAGGGAGGCAAGAAACAAAGAAATACTATAATATAAGGTATAGTACATCGCTCCGTTATACCAGCAGAATGCATCGTAGAACGACCATACGAACTGTACGGTCATTAATACAAATAGAGTAGAAATGAAAGTGTATTCCAATTTGCTGATATGTAGCAATCTGCGTAATATTGTGTATCCCAGTGTATAGGTGGAAAGAATTAGATTTCCCAATAGAATAATCGGTACAAGCCAGTATTTGCCAAAAATTCCAGGTTGTAATGCCATCAGGAAACATGCCGAATAGGTACCCTGCCATGTCTGGTAGATATGCATGGATTCAGCCCAGGCCGCCTGAATACATGCCCCAAATGAATGGGTGGCAGTCCAAGCCTTGTAGACAGGAGCTCCGAATACATAGTCATCTGCAAACTGATGGAGATAGGGACCTATTGCCACAACAGGGATGACGGATAAGATTAGAATACAAATCGCCAATATCGTATGGCTTTTTAACAATTTCTGATTCATCGTATTATTGTTTTTGCTTATTTTTATATGTATAATAACAGAGAAACTTGTGCTTTCTTGCACTAATAGTTGTTAAATTATATAAATGCCGTTAAGACTAAAAGGAAAAAGCTTTCAAGAAAGGAAATGGACATCATGTAGACGAACCTATATGATGACCATGTCTTTTCTTGCCTCGAAATTGGCGATAGTCTTGACGATTTCTTCTGATATGTCATCGGATACATACGAGAAGTCCTTGCCGGTGCGGATGGCTTTGAGGAAGGAGAGGAGCATATAGCGCAACCCTTCTCCATCCAGCTGGTAGAAGTAGCGCTTGTTGTTCTGCGGATTCTCGTATCTCACCTCGAAGTAATCGGTCTTCCACCATGGGGCTGGTACGTAGATGTATCCCTTGGTGCCCGAGATAATCAATTCGCCTTCCGACTTCACGCCTTGACCAACCTTCAGCGAAGCTACGGCATGAGGATAGAGGAAGGATATCTTGGTAAAGGCATCATAGCGCTTTGCTTCGTCCAGGAAGTGAGTGGCTATCTGTTTGCTGCTGTATTCTGTGCCCAGAAGTTGGAAGATAGGC
Source organism: Segatella copri (assembly GCA_959596915.1). Lineage (GTDB taxonomy): Bacteria > Bacteroidota > Bacteroidia > Bacteroidales > Bacteroidaceae > Prevotella > Prevotella copri_N. The sequence continues at coordinate 56,315 of CAUFXJ010000011.1, read as the reverse complement.
AGGAGTGCCGTCGGTCCCCAGGCGCAGATACTGTTCCATTCGTAAAGACTCTTCTGTGAATCCTGGGTCGGGTCAAAGTCTACGAGACTGGTGCAGGTTGCATCCACCGCCATGATATCACCGATGATACCGCCCTTAGCCAAGAGTAAGAGTCGGTAATAGGCTACAGAATAGGCGGTCTTGATAGAATCCATCAAGACTACCTTCTTATCTTTTGCTATTCCCTTGAGTTCTTTCCATTGCTGAGGCTGAAGAGTGATAGGCGATTCGCACAATACGTGTTTGCCAGCTTCTAATGCCTCCTTTATTTGAGCATAGTGCTTGCTTGGGGCAGAGATGACATAGAGCGCATCGCTTTCATCCAGGAGTTCCTGAAAACTGGCTGCCTGCTTTTCCGCTGCCTGCAGATTCTCTGAGAGATATTGGTGGTTGAGGGAGAAAACCTTTCCTGCCTCTAGCCCATTGACATATTGGCTTTCCCGCTCTATCTTGTTGAGGATAGGCGATTCGCCAACCAGTCCGAGGCGAACCACCTGCTGCTCGCTTCTGATCTCCGTGCTCGATACGCCCTGAGTGCGGTCTAGATAAACCACCTTGCAATAGGCGTTGAGATAGTCAAACTTGCCTCTCCAGTCAGAACCTACGGTAAAGATATCTACGTCCAGTCGCTTGATGTCGTCAATCTTCTGTCCCTCGTATTCCTCGATGATGATTTCATCGGCAATGCCAGTGGCACGCACGGCTTCCACTCGTTCCATGAGGGATTGTTGTACATTGATTTTGCCACGCTCACGGTCGAAGGTATCCGAGGTTACGCCCACGATGAGGTAGTCGCCCAAAGCCTTGGCGCGCTCCAGGAGACGGATGTGACCATAATGAAGCAGGTCGTAAGTACCGTATGTGATGACTTTAACCATAAGTTTCTCTATCTTGAAAGTTCTCTATACCTTATTATATATATTATAGCAGTCCCTTTATAGCAGTCCCTTAGCCTGCATATCCTTCAGTGCATCAACGAGAGTGGTGTTGTCTTTTGGACTCAGGTTGCCGAGATGACCTACACGGAATATCTTTTCTGCCATGTCGCCACCATTAGGACATACCCAGATGCCATATTCGTCTTTCAGCTTCAGGAAGATGTCGTAGGCTGAGGCGTTCTGTGGATGCAGAGGAGTAACGGCATTTGACATCGATTGGGAAACGATGGTGAATGGCAGGTCCTTGATCTTGCTTCTAAAATCTTCTGCAAGCATTTTCATGCGCTGGTTCTCGCTCTCCACACCGCCATTGCGCTCTATCTCCTTCAGGCGGGCATGAATCTGCAGTAAGGTTCCTACGGCTGGGGTGAAAGGAGTCTGTCCACGCTCACCATTCTTCAAGGCATCCTTCAGGTCGAAGTACATTGACTTCACCTTGTTTGCCTCTACTCGTTTGATGGCTTCTGTATCGAGAATGATGACAGAAATGCCTGGAGGACACGCCAATGCCTTCTGTGAACCTGTAATCATCACGTTTACGCCCAACTCCTTCATGTTGAATGGGTCCGCGAGGAAAGAACTGATGGAATCTACTGCCAGGAAAATATGGTTGCGATGACAGAAGTCGCTGATCATCTGGATGTCGTAGAGTACGCCGGTAGAAGTCTCATGTAGATTGACGAGGAAGCCGGTGTAGCCTTGTCCCTCGTATGGCTTGAGGTCTTCTGCCGTGAGTGGAGTCCCCATCTCAAGCTTGATTTCTGTATGTGGAATCTCATGAATTTCACAGAGTTGTACGAATCGGTGACCAAAGCTACCGCCATTCACTACCAGTACTTTGTCGGCAGGAGTGAATACATTCATGACCACGGCTTCCATAGAGGCTGTGCCCGAACCTGTGATAAAAACTGTGCGGGCATCGTCTGATGCCTTGGCAAACTGCTTCATCAATTGTTCGTTCTCCTTCATGATGGCGGAGAACTCTGCTGTTCTGAAATAAGGCACCTGCTCAGCGCCGATGGCTCTAACCTCATCGCTTGCCATCACAGGTCCTACTGTAAAATTAAGCATATCTTTATCCTTTTTTGATTCTTCCAAATGTCTTGATGCTGGTATATTTACGCCAGAGATTCAGCTTTCTATTCTTTGGTACACCATGGCGACGGAGGTAGTCTTCTGCTCCGTCGAGCATGCGCTGGCATACGTTGCCGTCCAAATATGGATCGTAGTTGTCTACTATCCACTGTCTCTTGGCTATCGCCTCAGGGTCTGTGAGGGCATGGTCGTAGGCGGCAATCAGTTGATCAGGTTCCGTGATGTTTTCCCAGTAGATATCCTTGGATATGGTGCCGAGGGTGATTACTGGGCGAGAGAGCAGCAGGAACTCATAGATGGTAGAAGAGGTATCGCTGATGAGCGTATCTGCCATCAGCTGATATTTGGTTACGTTCTCTCCCTTGTCGATGAAGAGAACATCCTTCTTGGTTGCAGCCCATTCACGGTATTCATCTACCCATTCCTGGCGGGTAAGCGGATGGAACTTCATTACTATCAGGGCATTGCGCTCCTTAGCCAGCTTGCCCAGCTCTTCCTTGATGTAAGGAAGCGAAGTGAGTTTTGGCGAGAAGGTAGGAGCGTAAAGGATCAAGGTCTCCTTGCCGCTTTCCCTGAGCAGTTTCTCTCGGTCGGCATCATATTTATGCAGGTTTTCCTTGATCCAATCCTGCTTAGGCCATCCCGTTTCCAACACCTCGAAATCTCCATATCTCTTGGCCAGAGCCTCGAAGTGAGAAGTGAAGTAAGGACCTTGGGTGAAATAGGTGTCAAAGTAACGGCGGATAATCCAGTGATCTTTCTTCTCTGCGGCATAGCCGTGGAATACCTGTATCTTGACGCCTGGCAGATAGTAAGGCACAATGTTGCCTGGCACATAGATAGCCTCTGGCTGGAAGTCATAGACTTCTTGAATAGAGTTGGTCCATTTCACCTGGTCGGCATATGGAAAACTGTCTATCTTTGGTTTGTGGATATACCACAATATCTCGTGTGGCAAATGTTGCTTTGTCACATGTTCTTGTATTGGATTAAGTATGTCTATGGCATACTTGTTTTCACAGAAAAGAACTATTCTCATGATTCTTTAGGAATTACTTTACCATTTTTGATTTCATATCGCTTGTCAAACTCCTCCTTGGTTCGCTTCCACCTGTTATGTGTCCATAAATAATAAGGTGGATTCTTGCGGATGGTTTCTTCCAGCATCTGGAAGAAGCGACGGGTAATCTCGTGCTCCGGCAGGGAGTTCGGATTGCGGGTGATGAGTTTGTAGGTTGCTGTGTAGTAGCCTCGCTTAGGGCGCGACATCTCTACATAGAACACGGCATCGTTCATCTTCCTCATGATTCTCTCGCCACCCGTAAACACAGGGGTTTCGGGATGATTGAGGAAAGGAAGCCACAGGTGGATGTTCTCCCACTTGGGCCCCTGGTCGCTGATGTAGCCGAAGATGCTCATGATGCCCTTGCGCTTGTAATCCACCAAGTAGCGGAGGATGTCTTTCTTGGGCACCACTACGCCATTCTCCTCGTGAGAACGGATGCGCTTGAAGAGTTCGTCGAAGGCTTGGTTGCGCAGAGGATGATAGATGAGACCCATCTTGCGTGACTTGGGCAGTTCGATGCCCACACATGAGAGCCACTCCCAGTTGCAGTAATGCCCGAGGATGGCTGCCACATCCTGACCTTCCTGGAAACATTGTTCCACTTCTTCGCTGTTATATACCTTGAATCGGCGGCGAAGTTTCTTATCGCTGATGCTCAGAAGTTTAACCGCCTCGAAGAAGTAATCGCTGAACCAGCGGTAGAATTTCTTCTCGATGTCAACAATCTCTTCTTCTGATTTCTCAGGGAAGGAGGTGGTGAGATTCTTACGCACAATGCCTCTGCGGTACTTGATGACGTAATACATCATGAAGTACTCGAAATCGGCGATGCAATAGAGCAACCAGAATGGCAGCAGCGATATTGCATAAAAGAATGCATAAACAATCTTAACCATCTGTAAAACTATAAATTCTTAACTATTAACTCTTTACTCAATTACACCTGCTGCATATCGTGCAACTTTTTGTAATATCCGTCTTTTCTAATCAGTTCATCGTGGGTACCGCGCTCCACAATCTTACCCTCGTGCAATACGCAGATTTCATCGGCATGCTTGATGGTACTCAATCGGTGAGCCACAGCCACGGTGGTACGGGTTTTCATCAGTTTCTCCAAGGCATCCTGAACCAGGCGCTCGCTCTCGGTATCGAGGGCTGATGTTGCCTCATCGAGGATGAGGATAGGAGGATTCTTGAGGATGGCACGGGCGATGCTGACACGCTGGCGCTGGCCACCGGAAAGTCTGCCGCCTCGGTCACCGATATTTGTATCGAAACCATGCTCCGACTTGGTAATGAACTCGTAGGCGTTGGCTATCTTAGCTGCATTGGCTATTTCCTCATCTGTAGCATCGGTCTTGCCGAATCGGATATTGTCCTTGAAGCTTGCATTGAAGAGGATAGCCTCCTGGTTTACATTTCCTATCAGCATGCGAAGGTCATGTACGGCAAGGTCTTTCACATTAATGCCGTCAATCAGCACCTCGCCTTCCTGTACATCATAGTAACGAGGAATCAAATCTACCATCGTACTCTTACCGCTACCGCTCTGACCAACAAGTGCAACGGTCTTGCCTTTTGGTATCACGAGATTGATATCCTTTAATACATAAACCAGTTCGGCGCTCTTTCGGTCGGTATAGGCGAAGGAAACGTGGCGGAACTCTATCTGATGTTCGAAGCTGCTGATATGCTCAGGGGTCTCCTTGTCCTTGATTTCCACCTCAGCCTGCAGAATCTTGTCGATACGCTCCATACTTGCCAATCCCTTTGGAATATTGTAACTCGCTTTGGAGAATTCCTTCAGCGGGTTGATGATGCTGTAGAGCATCACGAGATAGAAGATGATGGTAGGACCGTCGATTCTGCCGTAATCCAGAACCAGGATACCGCCAAACCACAATACCACTACGATGAGGATAGTTCCCAGAAACTCACTCATCGGGTGTGCCATCTGCTGGCGGATATTTACACGCATGATGTTGTCGCGGTAGCTGCTGTTAACCTGATTGAAACGCTTGTTCATCTTTTCTTCAGCACAGAACGCCTTGATGATGCGCAAGCCGCCCAGCGTTTCTTCTACCATACTCATCGTATCGCTCCAAAGTGCCTGTGCCTCGATACTGTGTGCCTTCAGTTTCTTGCCCACTACTCCCATAAACCAGCCGAAAGGTGGTACAAAGAGAATGGTGAAGAGGGTGAGCTGCCAGCTGATGCAGATGAGTGTAACGAAATAGAAGAGAATCAGGACAGGATTTTTGAAGAGCATGTCGAGCGACGACATGATGCTGTTCTCCACTTCCTGCACATCACCACTCATTCGGGCGATGATATCTCCCTTGCGCTCCTCGCTGAAGAAACCGAGCGAGAGACTGTTTATTTTCTGGTAAATCTGGTTGCGGATGTCTCTTACGATACCTGTACGGATAGGTATGATGGTGGCTGACGAGAGGAAATAGGCTCCCGTCTTGAGGAATGTCATGAAGGCTAGGAATATGCCGATGACCAAAAGGGCTGTTGATGCACTATGGACAACAATAAACTCCTGAATATAATAATACAGGTTATTGGTTGCAACCTCCTTGATGCTACCCCAATCTCCATTCCAGTGCATATACTCGTTGACACGGATACCGCCATCTACTTGGAACAGGATTTGCAGGATTGGTATCAAGGCTGCAAACGAAAAGATGTTCAATACCGCAGACAGGATATTGAACAGGATTGACAGTCCCAGATACTTCTTGTATGGAGGGACGAATCGGCGTAAAATTTGCAAGAATTCCTTCATAGGTGCAAATATAGTGCTTTTTAAGAAAACCGCCAAACTTTTGGCGGTTTTTCTTGTTTATATTCTGTTTTTTCTTTTAGAAGAGTCTTTTTATTCAGAAAAAGCTGTTCTGATGAGTTTGGGTTTACTCCTTTACTTCTTCTCCGAAGAGAGTAGCAGAGGTAGAACCGGTGATGCGAACCTTCACGAACTCTCCGATATGGTGGTTACCCTTATCAATGACAACTGCCTTGTTCTGTTCTGTTCGACCCATCATCTGCTCGCGGCTACGCTTGCTGAAGTTCTCGATGAGAATGGTGAATACCTTGCCTTCATCCTTCTTGTTCTGCTCGGCACTCACCTCGGTCTGCAACTTGATAAGTTCGTTGAGGCGGGCTATCTTGGTTTCCTCAGAAACGTTGTCTGGCAGATGCTTGGCGGCATAGGTGCCCGGGCGCTCTGAATACTTGAACATGAAGGCGCTGTCGAAGCCTACTTCCTTCACCAGCGAGAGGGTTTCCTGATGGTCTTCCTCGGTCTCATCGTGATAACCCACGAAGATGTCGGTGGTGATGCCGCAGCCTGGAATGATGCGCTTGATGTCGGCGATGCGCTGCAGATACTCCTCACGGGTGTATTTGCGGTTCATCAGCTTCAAAATCTTGTTGCTTCCGCTCTGTGCAGGGAAGTGGATGTGCTTGCAGAGGTTTGGTTCTTCGGCGATGGCGTGGAGGATGTCCTCGGTCATATCCTCTGGGTTAGAGGTGGTGAAGCGTACACGCATGTCTGGTACAGCCTGGGCTACCATGTGCAGGAGTTCGGCAAAGGAAAGACTGCCTTCCTCGCGCTTGCCCGATGGAGATAGACCATAACTGTTTACATTCTGTCCCAGCAGGGTAACCTCCTTGAAGCCACGCTGCTGCAAATCGCGAACCTCACGCAGGATGCTCTCGGCATCGCGGCTGCGCTCACGTCCACGGGTATAAGGCACGATGCAGTAGTGGCAGAAGTTGTTGCAACCACGCATGATGCTTACGAAACCGCTCACTCTGTTGCCACCGATGCGCTGAGGCACGATGTCACGGTAAGTCTCGGTCTTAGAAAGTTCTATGTTGATGGCATTGGTACCCATCTCGCACTGCGCAATCATATCCGGCAGGTTGAGATAGCTGTCTGGTCCGCAAACCAGGTTGGCATAGTGGTTCTGGATGAGGTCATCCTTCACGCGCTCAGCCATGCAGCCCAAAACGCCGAGAATCACCTTTCTTCCCTTCTTCTGCTCAGCATGCAGGGTGTCGAGGCGATGATAAATCTTGTTCTCTGCATTCTCGCGGATACTGCAGGTGTTCAGGAAGATGGCATCAGCCTCTTCTTCTTTCTCACAAATTTCGTAGCCAGCCATCTGCATCACAGAGGCAACTACTTCACTGTCTGCCACGTTCATCTGGCAGCCATAAGTCTCAATAAATAGTTTCTTCATTGTTCTAGATGAATTCTATTCGTTTATAATGTTATTGTAATTAAAATATGTATTTATCTGAATCTCAGTCGCGAAGAAGGAGTATGATGCTCTATCATTCCCTTCGATACTGCCATCAATGCAAAATAGATGACGACGGCAGAGATGAGACCGGCGATAGCATCGATGAGATAATGCGCCTGAATATATACGGTAGCCAGACACAGGAAGATGTAGAATGGCAGCATCACGTATAGCATTTTTCTGTTGCCGGCATGCCAGACCAGGAGCATGCAGATGGTGCTCACGCCCACATGCGAACTTGGGAAAGCTGCTGTAGGACGCTCGCCGGCGTTCTTGGCGTCTTCTACAAGCTGGTAGAAGATTCCATCGGTGTAGCCCGGTGTCGGCAGGCAGTTGGTATGGGTATTGAAGTAATCGCCCAAAGCCGGGAAGATGCCTTTGGTTATTTCTGATATCCCTACTGCATCAAAGTAGAAGGTCGGACCCACTACCGGTACATAGATGTAGATGAGATAGTAGATAAAGAAACTGGCGAGCATGACGAATGCAGCTCTTTCTGCCTCATAATATCTGCAGAAGAAATAATAGAATGTAACCAATGCAATCATCGGATAATACATAAAGTAGCCCATCGACATCAGTTCGCTTACTACAGCCCAAGGCAGGGCTTTGGCAAAGAGCAGGGCGGGTTGACATCCGAAAAGATCCTGCTCCCAACCTGCAAAGATATGGTCGAGGTTTGGGAACATGCGATTGATTTCGTAGGTGTCGGGATACCACCAGGCAAGCAAAGCCATCTGGGCAATGATGCGCACCATCTTGGTGATGCGGCAAGGTATCATGCGGTATACTGCCCAAAGGGCAATGGTCATGACGAGCACTCTCAGTCGTCCCCAGAGCATAGCTTCCGGGTTTACGAGTTTGGTGTAGGTAAAGAGCATGGTGATAATGGTGATTGCCATATATCCCAGCATGACCCATTCCAGTGTCATCAGTCCCTTCTTCGGGTTCTTGTCTATCTTGAAATAATCTTTTATCACGCTTCTTATTAGTTTATAATTTATAGTTTACTGTTTATAGGGCAGTCTCGCTATACGGTGTAGCCGTTATCAACTATCAACTATTAACTTTTAACTATTAACTAAATTACAGCCATCCGTTATCCTTATACCATTTGATGGCAAGCTTCACGCCTCTTTCCAGTGGATAATGAGGATGATAGCCCAGTTCATCCATGGCTGGCTCAATGTCACATCGCCAGTTGCGCTGTTTCAGAATGTTATACTTATCATTGTTCAGAGCCGACATCTTGCCCGTCATCCTTCCGAGATACTCTCCGAAGAAGGTTACGATGCGCAACACCCAGACAGGTGCCTTGATGCGTAGCATCCAAGGATTGCCTAACTCCTTTTTTATCAGGTCGCTGAAGGCGGCCGACTGATATACTTCTCCATCGCTGAGGAAGTATTTCCTGCCGTTCATTCCATGATCCAGAGCCAGGAATACAGCCTGTACTACGTCCTGTACATATACAAAGGTGATGTCCTGGCGCTTGAATCCTACAGCAAAGTCAACATGTTGCTTGATGCTCTGCGCCATGAGGAAATAATCTTTTTCTCTAGGACCGTAAACTCCTGTAGGGCGGAGGATGATATAAGGAAAGTTGTTGCCGATGCTGTCCAGATAGCGTTCTGCCTCCAGTTTACTCTTTCCGTATGCTGTATTTGGCTTAGGAGTATCATGTTCTGAGATTTCCTGATAAGGCTGCTCTTCGCGGATGGCTCCAAAGATGCTGAGCGAACTGACAAAGACAAATCGCCTGATAGGCATCTGGAGGCGCAGAAGGACGTTCACCAGATGTTTGGTTCCCTCTGTGTTTACCTTATAAAATTCCTCTGCATGCAGGCACTTCGTTGCGCCGGCTGCATGCACTATATAGTCGAACTCGTGCGGGGCGAGTTCTTTCTCCAACTCTTCCTCTGAAGAAAGATTGAGATTGATAAAATGGATGCGCTCGTCTTGCAGATACTTTCTGGAACTGGTAGGGCGTACTGCCGCCCAGGTTTCCATGCCCTGTCTTAGGGCCTCTTCCACGATGTAGCTGCCGATAAAGCCCGACGCACCCGTTACTAGAATCTTCATTAATTATTTATAAAATTGCAATTTCGGCTGCAAAATTACAACAAAAAATCGAGTTATCCTCTATGTTATGCCAAAATTCTTTCTTTTTCTTTGTGAAATCACTTCTTTATGGCAACTTTGCTGTTGTGAATCAAGTATCTTGCTTAAAAACATATCTGTTTATCCTATTTAATATAGGTAGAAAATAAAGATAGGGCATGAAGCCCACTAATGAACTTCATGCCCTATAAACTGTTAACTATAAACTATAAACTGTAAACTCTCTCTAAGCTTCATGCTGTCTTACACCCATGCGGGCCTCTACTACGTTTACTACATAGTCGCCGAGTTTCTCGCATTCCTGGATGATATCCATATACATGGTACCGATGGCGTAGGTATAGAGATGGTTGTTTACATCGTTGATGTTCTGGCTCTTCAACTGATTGCGATAGTTGTTGATTTCGTTCTCGATGTTGAAAGAGAGGTTGGCATCGTTGTCTCCCTTATGACCTACGAGTGTGATGTTCATCTGGGTAAGGGCATTGTCGGTAAGTTCCATCATCTGGTGCATGTGCTCATACTGTGAAGTGATGAAGTCTTCCTTGCCCTTGAAACGGCGGTTCAGCGTGCGTGCGATGTTGAAGCAGCTGTCACCGATACTCTCGATTTCAGAAATCTCACGGAGCATGGCACGAATCTTTGCCTTGGTCTCGTCAGAAAGATGAGAATCGCTCACTTGGTCGAGATACTTGGCAATCTCTATCTCCATGTTGTCAGAGATGCCTTCGTATTTTTCGATGCGGCTATAGAGTTTTACAAACTTTTCTTCATTGGTCTCGCCAAGAAGCGTCTTCACCATGCCGAACATGCGCTGGATGCGCTCTGCAAAACAATGGATTTCCTTCTGTGCCTCCAAGACAGAGATTTCCGGTGTCTTCATGATACCGCTCTGGATAAAGCGCAGGCGGAAATCGTCCTCATCGGTATTCTTCTTAGGACGGATAATCTTGCATACCAGCTTCTCTATTTGTGGAATGAACCATACCAGGATAAAGGTATTGGCGAGGTTGAAGGTGGTATGGAAGGCGGCAAGCACAAAGGATAGCTTGGTTGCATTGGCTACGAAATGAGGATCAGTCTTCTCCATGGCATCGTCGAAACCTACCCAGCCGCAAACCAGATGGATGAACGGGTGGAATATGCAGAGTATCCAAAGCACACCGAAGATGTTGAATACCATGTGCGCCATCGCCGCTCTCCGGGCCTGGGTGTTGGCGGTGAGCGCTGCCACATTGGAGGTTACGGTTGTTCCGATATTCTCACCCATCACAAGCGCAATACCCTGATAGATAGGCAATACGCCGGTAGAGCAGAGTATCATCGTAATCGCCATGACGGCTGCCGAACTCTGCACGCACATAGTGAGTATACTACCGATAATCAGAAAGGTGATGGTAGTTTGGAAACTGTGAGGATCGAAACTTGCAAAGAATTCAAGAACCGGCTGATTATGAGCCAGATCCATGTCGATACCGGTTTGGCGTAAAGTACCCAAACCGAGAAACATAAAGGATATACCGAAGATGAAGTCGCCGATAATCTTGCGTTTCTTGCTGTAAATCAGGATGATGGCGATGAAGAACGCCGGCCATACAAAATCTGTGATGTTAAACGAGAAACCGGCACTCATGATCCATGCGGTGAGCGTGGTTCCGATGTTGGCTCCCATGATAACGGAGATAGCCTGGGCTAGAGTAAGGAGACCAGCATTAACGAATGATACGGTCATCACCGTTGTGGCTGTAGAAGACTGCACCGCTGCGGTGATGAGCGTACCCGAGAGGATGCCCGTCAAACGATTGGTGGTCATGGTTCCTAACACATGGCGGAGCTGTGGTCCTGCCATCTTCTGCAAACTGTCGCTCATGGACTTCATACCGAACATCAGTAGGGCGAGTGCTCCAATAAGCTTAAAAAATATCCAAATCGACATATAATAACTTAATTAATGTTGTCAAATACATCAAGTTTCCGAATTTCTTCGTAACTTTACACACTGTAGGCGTCTCTCTTCTAAAAAGAGTAAGCCGATGCTCAAAAAGCACCTTCGGGGGCTTCGAGAGCGGGTAGATTAGTTTAATTTTGTAACATAGTTTTAATACAAATGAAACAAGTAATTCAAATCCGTTGCAAAAATAATAAAAAATCTCAGAAAGTAGAAATCGGAAGCACACTTTTTGATATTTTTTCTGCATTTGACCTCAAAATGACCCACGGACCGGTGTCTGCAAGGGTAAATAACAAGGTTGAAGGCATGCATTATCGTGTTTATAATTCTAAAGATGTAGAATTTCTTGATATGACTTCTTCATCCGGTTCGCGTGCATATACCCGTACCCTCTTCTTTGTTCTCTGCAAGGCGGTACAGGACATTTATCCTGCTACAGATGTGGTGATTGATATCCCCGTATCGAATGGTTTCTATGTAGATATCCGCCTGGGCAGACCTGTTGTAGATGAAGATGTGAACATTATCCGCCGTCGCATGCAGGAGATTATCGATGCCAGGATGCCAATACGCCGCTTCACCGTGCCTACCGAAGAGGCAGTTGCGCTGTTCCAGGAGAAAGGAGATGTTGAGAAGGTGAAACTGCTCAAGACATCGGGCTCTATCTATACTACCTATTATAAAATAGGTGATTATGTAGATTATTACTACGGCACGCTGCTCACCAATACCTCGCAGCTCTATCTCTTCGGGCTGGAGAAATATTATGACGGTATGCTCCTGCGCATTCCTTCGCTCAAGAACCCGGATGTGCTGGGCGAAATGACCCGGCAGGACAAGATGTTTGAGATATTCAAGGAGCATCATCGCTGGCAGAGTATCCTGGGCATCAGGACTGTAGGCGATTTTAACCAGGCGATAGATGCCAATCATGCTACCGACATCATCAATATCAGCGAGGCGCTGCAGGAGAAGAAAATTGCCAAGATTGCTGAGGAGATTGCCAGCCGTAAGGGAGTGAAACTGGTGCTGCTGGCAGGTCCTTCTTCTTCGGGCAAGACCACTTCGTGCAAGCGCCTGAGCATACAGCTTGCCGTAAACGGATTGAAACCGCTCCAGATTTCGCTCGATGATTATTTCGTAGATAGGGAGAAAACGCCGAAGGATGCTTCGGGCGAATATGATTATGAGAGCATCTATGCCCTGGATCTCGACCTGATCAACGAGCAGTTCAATGCCCTCTTCCGTGGTGAGGAGGTAGAATTGCCGAAGTATGATTTCCAGAGCGGAAAGAGTAAAAAGAGCGGCAACAAGCTGAAGATGAACGATAACAATGTGCTGGTGGTAGAGGGCATTCATGCATTGAACCCTGAGCTGACGGCCCACATCCCACAGGAGCAGATATTCAGAGTATATGCTTCGGCGCTGACCACGATTCTTCTGGACAATCACAATTATATCCCGACAACAGACAACCGTTTGCTTCGCCGCATCATCCGCGATTACAAGTATCGAGGTGTCTCTGCCCAGGAAACCATTCATCGCTGGCCTTCGGTAAGGGCAGGTGAGAACAAGTGGATATTCCCGTTCCAGGAGAATGCCGATGCGATGCTCAATACGGCGATGCTTTATGAGCTGGCTGTGATTAAGACGCAGGCAGAGCCGCTGCTGCAGCAGGTTCCGGAGAATTGCGAGGAATATGCTGAGGCTTACCGGTTGCTTAAGTTCCTGAAATACTTCAAGGGTATACCTTATAATAATCTGCCGCCTACTTCGCTTCTGCGAGAGTTCCTGGGGGGCAGCTCATTCCATTATTAAAGGTTTTATCTTTCGGAGATAAGTTGGCTGTTTGAGTAGGACAGCCAACTGGCAGAAGCCGGACAGCCGACTAGCGCCTTATCCGCTAGTCGGCTGTTTGTCTTTAACAGTCCTCGGAAATGGGTTTATCTGATTTCCTTTTAGGCGTCTGATTTTCTTTTTTATGCGATAGACGAAAAACTCTTCACTCTTCACCCCTCGGAATGCCGATAAACACAGGGGTTTCGGGCCGAAAGGTGAAGAGTGAAGAGTATTTCAGAGTAGAGTTGCTATACTTTATATAAAGCGTACGAATTTATAAAGCCTGCGGCTTAGAGCTTGCTGCCATAGCACAAGTCGCCGGCATCGCCGAAGCCTGGCACGATATACTTATGCTCGTTCAAGCCCTCATCAATAGAGGCACACCAGATAGTAGTCTTGTCCTCAGGGAAGGTCTTCTTGATGTGCTCAATGCCCTCAGGTGCAGCGAGAACACAGGCAATGTGGATATGTTTAGGATTGCCCTTGGTGAGGAAAGCCTTCATACCCATCTCCATGCTGATACCTGTGGCAAGCATAGGGTCGGCAATGATGAGCACCTTATCAGTAAGATCAGGTGTGGCGAGGTATTCAATATGTACGCCCACCTCAGTATGCTCCTTGTTGGTATACTCGCGATAAGCACTCACAAAGGCATTGCCAGAGTGGTCGAAAATATTGAGGAAACCTTCGTGGAAAGGAAGTCCGGCACGGAATATAGTACCGATGACAATCTTTTCGGTAGGAAGATTAACCTGGGCCACACCGAGCGGTGTAGTCACCTCAGTCTTTTCGTAATTAAGAGTCTTTGATATTTCAAAGGCTTCATACTCACCGATTCTCATAATGTTGTTGCGGAAGAGCAATCGGTTCTTTTGATAATCGCAGTCACGCATCTCTGCCAGATAGCGGTTGATGATGCAATTGTGCTCGCTCAGATTATTTATCTTCATATAGCTGTAGTTTTTCTGCAAAGATATAATAAATCTCGGAAACGGCAAAATGTTTGGGCAATTATTTTCTCTCTGGAGGAATGAAAGAACATGTTACTATCTTATTTTTCCTTCAAATACCCTCTTATATATAATAGGTGTAAATCTCTGCTTGTTTTTCTTTAAGCAGAGATTTTTTGCAAAGTCAACGTGGCAAATGTCGGTCGAATCGGCTTTTTTTAAGTTCTTTAACCTAAAAAGCTTTTAAAAAGAAAGAATAATACCTAAGAATCTTTGCTATAAAACATATTTTTCGTAACTTTGCGGCGGTTTTGGGAGAATGATGATTTCTTCTGTCAACCAAGGTAAAAAGGTAAAGAGAAATTATTCACAACTTAAATACATTTAAAATAAAATGGCAAAGTTTGATAAGTCAGTTTTAGCAAAGTACGGAATCACAGGTACAACTGAGGTTCTCTACAATCCTTCTTATGAGGTATTGTTCAATGAGGAGACTAAGGAAGGTCTCGAGGGTTTTGAGGTTGGTCAGGAGACTGAGCTCGGTGCAGTTAACGTAATGACTGGTATTTACACTGGTCGTTCTCCTAAAGACAAGTTCATCGTTGACGATGCTACATCTCACGACACTGTATGGTGGGATTCTGAGGAGTATCACAACGATAACCACAAGGCAACTCCAGAGGCATGGAACGCCGTTAAGGAGATCGCTAAGAAGGAGCTTTCTAATAAGAAGTTGTTCGTAGTAGATGGTTTCTGCGGTACACACAAGGATACACGTATGAAGGTACGTTTCATTGTTGAGGTAGCATGGCAGGCACACTTCGTAACAAATATGTTCATCCGTCCTCAGAACGAGGCTGAGTTCGATCAGGAGCCAGACTTCATCGTTTACAATGCTTCTAAGGCAAAGGTTGAGAACTGGAAGGAGTTGGGTCTCCACTCAGAGACAGCCGTTGTATTCAACGTAACTTCTAAGGAGCAGGTTATCATCAATACATGGTATGGTGGTGAGATGAAGAAGGGTATGTTCTCTATGATGAACTACTTCTTGCCATTGAAGGGTATGGCTTCTATGCACTGCTCTGCCAACACAGATATGAACGGTGAGAATACAGCTATCTTCTTCGGTCTTTCTGGTACAGGTAAGACTACATTGTCAACAGACCCTAAGCGTAAGTTGATCGGTGACGATGAGCACGGATGGGACGACGAGGGTGTGTTCAACTTCGAAGGTGGTTGCTACGCTAAGGTTATCAACCTCGACAAGGAGTCTGAGCCAGACATCTACGGTGCTATCACACGTGACGCTCTTCTCGAGAACGTAACTGTAGCTAAGGATGGTAAGATTGACTTCGCAGATAAGACTGTTACCGAGAATACTCGTGTATCTTATCCTATCTACCACATCAAGAACATCCAGCGTCCATTCTCTCAGGGTCCAGCTGCTAAGCAGGTTATCTTCCTCTCAGCAGATGCATTCGGTGTATTGCCACCAGTATCTATCTTGAACGCTGAGCAGACTAAGTATTACTTCCTCTCTGGCTTCACAGCTAAGTTGGCTGGTACAGAGCGCGGTATCACCGAGCCTACTCCAACATTCTCTGCTTGCTTCGGTCAGGCATTCTTGGAGTTGCACCCAACTAAGTACGCTGAGGAGTTGGTAAAGAAGATGCAGAAGTCTGGTGCTAAGGCATACTTGGTTAACACAGGTTGGAACGGTACAGGCAAGCGTATCTCTATCCGCGATACACGTGGTATCATCGACGCTATCCTCGACCACTCAATCGACGCAGCTCCTACAAAGACTATCCCATTCTTCAACTTCGTAGTTCCTACACAGTTGGAAGGCGTAGATCCTAAGATCCTCGATCCACGTGATACATACGCTGAGGCTTCTCAGTGGGAGGAGAAGGCTAAGGATTTGGCTGCTCGTTTCATCAAGAACTTCAAGAAGTATGAGACAAATGAGGCTGGTAAGGCTCTCGTTGCTGCTGGTCCACAGCTCTAATTCGACACTTCGAATTTATACTAAATATGAAATCCCGTTTCTTGCAAAAGAAGCGGGATTTCTTCGTTTTTACGCCTCGAAATCACTAAAAAACTTAAAAAATGCGCCTAAAAATGAATAATTTGCATAATAATAAGGAGAAAAGGTCGAGTTTTTAAAGAATTCTCAGTAAATTTGCAGCTAAAAATAAAATAGGATAGAATGAAAAGGAAGTTTTTTGCTTTCATAGCGCTGATTACAGCTACGCTCTCGCTCTCTTCTTGCTTGAGCAGTGATGAAACAACAGTAGAATATACACATGATACAGCCATCACGGCTTTCTCGTTGGGTAGTCTTGACAGATATACCAAAACGAAGGCAGGTAAAGATACCTTGCTCAAGGCTAATGTGACGGGCTCTGACTATAAATTTTCCATAGATCAGGTACAACGCTTGATTTATAATGTAGATTCCTTGCCAGCCGGTACAAGGACAACTGCCGTGTTGGCTACCATCACCAGCAAGAACAGCAGTCCGGTGATCCTGATGCATGCTAAACAAACAGAGAATCTTGATTCGGCTGCCTATTATTCTAGCACCGACTCCATCAACTTCTCAGAGCCTCGCTTTATTAGAGTTTACAGCAGCGACTACTCTGCCTATGCCCAGTATAAGGTTATCGTAAACGTACATAAGGAGTTGCCTTATGAGTTTAAGTGGCATGAGCTGGCTCAGAACAACAGTCAGTTGGCTGCATTCTCTGATCTGAAGGCTGTAGCTTGTGGTGATGACATCTATGTATTCGGCAAGACTGCCGAGGGATTGAAGATTTACAAGACTGCCAATACTGATGGTATGGGATGGCAGGAAGTAACTGCCAATGTTGCATTCCGTGCGGATGACTGCCAGAACGTGGTGTCTATGGGCAATAGTCTCTATATCTTGTCTGCGGGAAAGATCTATGCTTCTGCAGATGGCAGCAACTGGCAGGAAAAGGGTAGTGATGCTTCTCTCAAACAGATGGTTGGCGCCAGCAGCAAGAACCTTTATGCCTATACTGCTGCCGGTATCTCTGTTTCAAAGAATCAGGGTGCTAGCTGGACAGCTTTGGCTCTTGATAAGGATATGGATTATCTGCCTACAAATAATCTCTCTATGAGTGCTGCCACCATCCGTTCTGCCAAGAACGTAGAGTATCTCATGTTGATGGGTACACGAGACAAGAGTTGTGGTGACTCTATTGCAACCATCTGGAACCATGTAGTAGACTATGATGCTGATGCAGTTGACAATGAGTGGAATTACTTTGAACTCGACAGCCATCAGCCATACAAGATGCCGATGATGGATCAGGTGTTGACCTGTGCTGCCGATACAGGCTTCGTTGCTTTAGGCAGTAACGGCAAATGGTATAAGAGCCAGGATGCCGGATTGACTTGGAAGCAGGATAAGATGGTTGTTCTGCCTGCTAAGTTTGCTACTGACGGTCGTTTCGCTTTCTGCCGTGACAAGCAACATTATTATTGGATTATCAGAAACGGATACGTATGGAGAGGACGTTTCAATATAGATGGCTGGAGCAAGGAAGATTAATCATCCTGCTTGCCTTCTTAACTCTGGGCTGTATGGCGGTTCGTGCACAGGACGATCCGCAATATCGCATGGAGATAGGCGCCGGTGTGGGGGTGATGACCTATGAAGGCGACTTTAACGGAAATGTGCTTGGCGACATGCAACCTGCCGGTTTCCTGGTGGGAAGATACAATTTCGACCCCTACAAGGACTTGAAACTGAGCGTGGGCTTTGGAAAAATAAAAGGTTCTTCGGCAAATGTAGATACTTTCTATCCTGATTATGCGGAGAATCCCTATTCCTTCAATCATACGCTGGTGGATATGAATCTGGTGTTTGAGTACAACTTCTGGCCTTACGGAACAGGCAGAGACTATCGCGGAGCCCAGCGCCTGGTTCCTTATATACTGGGTGGCCTGGGAGCAACCTATGTAAAAGGTAACGAAAAAAATGTATTTACAGCAAACGTGCCTTTAGGCATCGGCGCAAAATATAAAGTGAACGAAAGGTTGAACTTGGGACTGGCCTGGACTTTCCATTTCTCGCTCAGCGATGAACTGGATGGTGTGAAAGACCCTTACTGGGTAAGGAGCAGTGGCATTTTCAAGAATACCGACTGCTATTCTACCATAGCCGTTTCGGTGACCTATAGTTTCAGTGCAAAATGTAAAACTTGTAATAAAGAAGAATGATGGACAACTTAGATATGAACAGGATTCCTGAGCACATCGCTATCATTATGGATGGCAATGGTCGCTGGGCAACAGAACGGGGCAAGGAGCGTAGCTACGGCCATCAGGCTGGAGTAGATACCGTGCGCCGAATTACATCGGAGTGTACCAGGTTGGGGGTAAAATATCTCACCCTCTATACTTTCTCTACAGAGAATTGGAACCGTCCGGCCGATGAGGTTGCTGCCTTGATGGGACTGGTACTGACTTCGCTCGAAGATGAAATCTTCATGAAGAATAATGTCCGCTTCCGTGTGATAGGCGATTTGAAACGCCTGCCACAACAGGTGCAGGACAAGCTTCAGGAGACCATGGACCATACTGCGAAGAACGATGCTATGACTATGGTTGTGGCATTGAGCTATTCTTCACGTTGGGAAATCCTGAATGCTACAAAGAAAATGGTAAAAGAGGCGCTCGAGTCTGGTTCAACCTATGAGCAGATAGAGGATAAACTGACAGAGGAGAACTTCGAGAAGCATCTTGAGACCAGTTTCATGCCAGATCCTGAACTTCTGATACGTACAGGAGGTGAACTCCGTATCAGCAACTATCTTCTTTGGCAGATAGCTTATTCAGAGTTGTATTTCTGTGATACCTTCTGGCCAGACTTCAATGAAGAAGATCTGCACAAGGCAATAGCAAGTTATCAGAACCGCCAACGTCGATTTGGAAAAACCGAGGCACAGGTGGAAGAGGAGGAGAAATAAGCAAACCTCATACAAGCATAGAAAAATCATATTATATATAATAAGGTATAAATGAATAGATTTAAAAAGATTTTCATCCTGCTGTTCGGCGTAATGGCATGCATGCAGATTCAGGCACAAGATAAAATCGTAAACCCTGACATCTCGTATGCTGGTACACCTCGTACCCTTAAGATTGGTGGTATCAATGTTTCGGGTGTTGAGGGCTACGAAGACTATGTTCTCACAGGTATCTCAGGCCTCAGTGTGGGCGACGAGATTACTGTGCCTGGCGACGAGATTACCAATGCCGTAAAGCGCTACTGGAAACATGGACTCTTCTCGAAGGTGGCTATCGCTGCCGACTCTATCGTAGGTGAGAAGCTTTATCTTCATATCTATCTTGCGGTTCGTCCACGTATCTCTAATATCAACTATGTTGGTTTGAAGAAGAGCGAGCGTGAAGATATGGAGCAGAAGTTGGGTATGGTAAAGGGCACCCAGGTAACTCCGAATATGCTCGACCGTGCCAAAATTCTCGCCAAGAAGTATTTCGATGATAAGGGCTTCAAGAACGCTGATATCCAGATTAACCAGCGCGATGATATTGCCAACAAGGGACAGGTAATCCTGGATGTTGTTGTTGACAAGAAAGAAAAAATTAAGGTACATCAGATAACAATCGATGGAAACGAACAGCTTTCTGACCGCAAGATTAAGGGTGGACTTTTCTCGAAAGGTGCTTTTGCCAAGACTCACGAGGCTGGTAAGTTCGCTACTTTCTTCAAGTCGAAGAAGTTTACCCCTGAGCGCTGGAAGGAAGATAAGCAGAAACTCATCGACAAATATAATGAGTATGGTTTCCGTGATGCTCAGATTCTGGAAGATAGCGTGAGCAACTTCGATGAGAAGCACGTTAATATCTACATCAAGGTAGATGAAGGTAAGAAATACTATATCCGTAATATCTCCTGGGCAGGTAATACCGTTTACTCTTCAGCTTATCTCGAAGCATTGCTCGGTATGAAGAAGGGCGATGTATATAACCAGAAGATATTGGGTAAGCGCCTGAATGAAGATGATGACGCTGTTTCTAACCTCTACTATAATAATGGTTATGTGTTCTCTCGTATCGAACCGACTGAAATCAATATTGATGGCGATTCTATCGATTTGGAGATGCGCGTAACAGAGGGACCTCAGGCTTATCTGAGCCATGTACGTATCAATGGTAATACCCGTCTTTACGAAAACGTAGTGCGTCGTGAACTTCGTACCAAGCCAGGCGACCTTTTCTCTAAGGATGCTCTGATGCGTTCGGCTCGTGAACTTGCTTCTATGGGACACTTTGATCCTGAGAAGGTTAGCCCGGATGTAAAGCCTAATCCTGAAGATGGTACGGTTGATGTAAACTGGAACCTGGAGCAGAAGAGTAACGACCAGATTGAGTTCTCGCTCGGTTGGGGTCAGACGGGTGTCATCGGACGTGTGGGCTTGAAGCTCAACAACTTCTCTATGGCAAACCTCTTCAACAAAAACAAGGAGCATCGTGGTATCATGCCTATCGGTGATGGTGAGGTGCTGAGTATCGGTGCACAGACCAATGGTACCTACTATCAGAGCTATAACGTAAGCTACTCTACCAACTGGTTTGGCGGCAAGCGCCCTATCCAGTTCAGCGTAGGTGCATACTACAGTAAGAGTACCGACGTGTCAAGCAACTATTACAATAGTGCAGCCATGTACAACTATCAGAGTTACTTATATGGCTATGGTTCTAGTTACTATAACAACTACGAGAATTATTACGATCCAGACAAGTATATCCAGATGGTGGGTGTAAGCCTCGGTTGGGGTAAGCGCCTCCGTTGGCCGGATGATTACTTCACCTTGTCTGTACAGTTGGCTTACCAGCGCTACATGATGAAGAACTGGAGCTATATGTTGATGACCAACGGTAATGCGAACAACTTGAACTTGACCATCGCATTGAACCGAACATCAACCGATAACCAACTCTTCCCACGTCGTGGTTCTGAGGTTGAGGCAAGTGTCAACCTTACTCCACCATGGAGTGCGTTCGACAACAAGGACTACAAGAATCTTGCCAACGATTCTAAGTCGCCAACCTATTCTGCTGAACAGCAGGAGAAGTACAGATGGATTGAATACCATAAGTGGAAGTTCAAGGCAAAGACTTATACTGCACTCACAGAGGGTCAGAAGTGCTTCGTATTGATGACCCGTGTAGAACTCGGTTTGCTCGGTTCTTATAACAAGTATAAGAAGAGTCCGTTCGAGACCTACTATGTGGGTGGTGACGGTATGAGTGGATACTCATCATATTATGGTGAGGAAACAATCGGACTCCGCGGTTATGAGAATGGTTCTGTATCTTACAGTCCTACAACCGGTTACTATGCTTATGCATACGACCGCTTCTCATTGGAGCTTCGCTATCCATTCCTCTTAGGTAACACAACCATTTACGGTTTGACCTTCGTAGAGGCTGGTAACGCCTGGTATGAAACCAAGAAGTTCAACCCATTCAGCATGAAACGTAGTGCCGGTGTCGGTGTACGTATCTTCTTGCCTATGGTTGGTCTGATGGGTATTGACTGGGCTTACGGTTTCGATACTGTATGGAATGGTAGCTCATATAAGAAGGGTGGAAGCCAGTTCCACTTCATCTTAGGTCAGGAATTCTAAAAATGGGTTTTATGAAGAAAATAGTATTGATGCTGATGATGGCTGTAGCAGCCATCTCAGCACATGCACAGAAATATGCATTGATAGATATGGAGTACATCTTGAAGAATGTACCCGCTTATGAGCGTGCCAACGAGCAGCTGAATCAGGTAAGCCGCAAATGGCAGGCTGAGGTAGAAGCTCTTAACACAGAGGCAAGCACCATGTATAAGAACTATCAGAACGAGGTAGTGTTCCTTTCCCAGGAGCAGAAGAAGGCTAAGCAGGATGCCATCATGCAGAAAGAGAAGGAGGCTAGCGATTTGAAGAAAAAATATTTTGGTGCAGAAGGCGACCTCTATAAGATGCGTGAGGCATTGATGGGACCTATTCAGGAAGAGATTTATACAGCCGTAAAAGAGATTTCAGACCTGCGCGGATATTCGCTTGTTCTCGATAGAGCTAGCAACAGCGGCATCATCTTTGGCTCTCCTAAGATAGATATTAGCAACGAAGTGCTCCAAAAATTAGGTTATTCCAAATAATAATTGTATATTTGCAGCCGGTAAGTATATCTGCCAATGGTTGGCAGCATGAAAACTTCATTTAGAAATTAATAATTAAAAAGAATAGAACAATGAAAAAGCTTATTTTAATGTTGATGCTCTGTGCACCAATGACTATGATGGCTCAGAAGTTTGGTAAAGTAAATACTCAGCAGATTATGCAGTCTTTGCCAGATGTAGCTAAGGCTAATGGCGAGATGGAAGCTCTCCAGAAGCAGAAGGAGAATGACTTGAAGTCTATGCAGGATGAGTTCCAGCGTAAGGCTGACGAGTATCAGAAGGGATCCAGCACAATGAACGCTACAGCAAAGCAGCAGAAGGAAACTGAGTTGCAGACTCTCCAGCAGAAAATTCAGCAGGCTTACCAGGATGGTCAGCAGGAGTTGCAGAAGAAGAGCAGCGAACTCATGCAGCCTATCGTAGCAAAGGTACGTACAGCTATCGAGGCTGTAGGCAAGGCTGGCAACTACACCTTCATCTTCGAGGATGGTGCAGCTGTATATACAGGTACTAACGTAGTAGACGTTACTAAGGAAGTACAGGCTAAGATTAAGTAATCAAGGCAAATAAAAAGAATATAGATTGAGGGCAGGCAGAAGTGCTTGCCCTTATTTCTCATTTTCAATAACGAGGTATTTATAAGGTATTCATCATAAACGGTATCACTCATCATGAAAAAGAATCTCTTATTTCTGGCTTTTGCTCTCATCTCTTTGACTGTTTCAGCCCAGCATACAACGCCTGCAGCAAAGGTTCAGCAACAACAGATTGCTGTATCTGCTCCTTTGCATTTTGGCTACTTTAGTTTTGATAAGGTTTTTCATACTATGCCTGGTTACGCTATAGCCAAGCATAATATGGATGAACTCCGTGAGAAATACGATGCAGAAACGAAACGTGTAGAAACTGAGTTTAATGCTAAGTATGAGGAATTTCTTGATGGACAGCGCACTTATGCCAAGACAATTCTGGAGAAACGTCAGGCTGAATTGCGTGAATTGATGGAGAAAAATATTGCCTTCAAGGCTGAAGCTACCCGCCTGTTGCAGCAAGCAGAGAATGATGCTTATGCTCCGCTCAAAGCAAAAATAAACGAGGAAGCCAAAAAGATTGGCAAGCAGAAGGGGTTTGCCTTTATCATCAATACAGACAATAATGCAGCTCCTTATCTCAACGAAGAGATGGGGGAGGATATTACAGCTTTGCTGGAGGAGACTTTGAAATGATGTTGCCTTCTAATCCCGGACCTATCGGTGTCTTTGATTCTGGTTATGGCGGACTGACCATCCTGCATGGGTTGCGCCAGACGATGCCTCAGTATGATTATATGTACTTGGGTGATAACGCTCGTGCTCCTTATGGCTCGCGTTCGTTTGAGGTGGTTTATAAGTTCACACGCCAGGCTGTGCTTAAACTTTTCTCTATGGGGTGTCATCTCGTTATCCTGGGATGTAATACGGCTTCGGCTAAGGCACTACGTTCTTTGCAGCAGCGCGATATTCCTGAGTTGGATCCCAGCAGAAGAGTTCTGGGTATTATCCGCCCTACTGCCGAAGTAATTGGTACTATTACCAAGAGTAATCACGTGGGACTTCTGGCTACAGAAGGTACTATTAAAAGCCAAAGTTATAATATGGAAATTTCGAAACTTTGGCCAGAGATTCAGGTGAGTGGCGTGGCTTGTCCGCTTTGGGCTGCCATCGTGGAAGCCAATGAAGCAGATAGTCCGGGAGCTGATTATTTCGTAAAGAAACGCATCGACCAGCTGATGCTGAAGGACGCTGATATTGATACCATTATTTTGGGTTGCACGCATTATCCGCTTCTTATGAGCAGCATTGTGAAGAATCTTCCTGATGGCGTAAGAGTGGTTCCGCAAGGACAATATGTAGCAAACAGTCTGAAAGATTATCTGAAGCGCCATCCGCAGATGGAACAGATGATAACCAAAACAGGCTCTTGCCGATATCTCACAACAGAGAGTGAGGATAAATTCAAGGAATCTGCACAGATTTTCCTTCATGAACAGGTGGAGGTTACACATGTAGATCTTGAATAGTTTATAGTTAATAATTTATAGTTAATAGTTATGCAAGAAACAAGACAAAACCGTATATCAAGACTTCTCCAGAAGGAGTTGAGTCTTATCTTCCAGTCACAAACTCGCATGATGCATGGTGTGATGGTAAGTGTTACTAAGGTTAGAGTAAGTCCAGATCTCAGTATCTGTACAGCTTACTTGAGTGTGTTCCCTTCTGAAAAAGGAGAGGAGATTTTGAAGAATATCAATGCAAATGAGAAGACGATCCGTTTCGACTTGGGTAAAAAAGTGAGAAACCAGTTACGTATTATTCCAGAACTCCGTTTCTTCCTTGATGATAGTCTCGATTATTTGGAGCACATTGATGAACTCTTGAAAAAGTAAAAGAGTAAGGAAGTAAAAAGACAAGGGAGTTAAGACGGCAATTCTTGACTCCCTATACTGTTATATAAATAAGGTAAGATAGAATTATGAATTTCCCATTCTTTATAGCTCGCAGGTATCTTTTCTCAAAGAAGAGTACGCACGTCATCAACGTCATCAGTTCTATTTCTGTAATAGGAGTGGCGGTAGCTACGATGGCTCTGGTCATCGTTCTGAGTGTTTTTAACGGCTTCCATGACCTGGTAGCTTCACTCTTTACGAGTTTTGACCCACAACTCAAGGTTGTGCCTATTGAGGGAAAAACTGCACCTGCAGATGATCCTATTCTTACTAAGATTCGTCTTTTGCCGCAGGTAGATGTTGCAACAGAAACCGTAGAAGATCAAGCTCTTGCAATCTATAATGATCATCAGGCTATGGTGAAAATCAAGGGTGTAGATGATAATTTTGCAGAACTTTCTCATATTACAGATATTTTATATGGTGATGGCTCCTTCTCCTTGCATGCTGCCAATCTGGAATATGGAACAGTAGGTATCCGTCTTGCCCAGAATTTAGGCATAGGAGCACAATGGGATGGTTTCCTGAAAATCTATGCTCCTAAAAAGGAAGGACAGCTGGATATGACTAACCCTGGTGATGGCTTTGTTGTTGACTCGCTCAACTCTCCTGGCGTACTTTTTGCCGTCAAACAGGCTAAGTATGATAAAAACTACATCATCACTTCTATCTCATTTGCCCGTAATCTCTTTGGACAGCAAGGTATGCTCTCTGATTTGGAATTACGCTTGAAACCGGGTAGCAATCTGGATGCTGTAAAGGCTGAGATGCAGCAGATAGCTGGTAATAAATATAAAGTGCTTGACAGATTTGAACAACAGGAAGATACCTTTAAAATTATGTCGATAGAGAAGATGATTGCTTATATCTTCCTGACCTTTATCTTAGTTGTTGCATGTTTCAATATCATCGGCTCGCTTTCTATGCTTATTATTGATAAGAAAAATGATGTAGTGACTCTTCGTAATCTTGGAGCTAACGATAAGCAGATTACCAGAGTATTTCTTTTTGAAGGTAGAATGATAGCTGTGATAGGTGCTGTTGTCGGTATTGGATTAGGCTTGCTCCTCTGCTTTTTGCAGCAGCAATATGGATTTGTACGTCTGGGAGATTCTGAAGGCTCCTTTATTGTTGATGCTTATCCGGTAAGTGTCCATTACTCAGATGTTGCCATTATCTTCGTTACTGTAATTGCTGTAGGTTGGCTTGCTGTATGGTATCCTGTAAGAGCGCTGAGTAAAAGGCTTTTGAGTTAAACCTACAGAATTTCTTATACTTGGGCGCATATACTAAAAGAAATGGCATGAATCTTTCATGGGGATTCATGCCATTTCTTGTTCTAATTGATTTTTTATTTTTTCCTGATGAGTGTAAGACCATCGCGTAGTGGTAAGATAACAACCTCTACCCTAGGATCTTTTGCTATTAAATCATTGAAAGCCCGAATGCCTTGAGTCTGGTGGTCTCGGTCGTAGGCAGGATCGATGACGTGACCATCCCAAAGAGTATTGTCTGCAAGGATGTAGCCTCCAGGGTTCAGGATGCTCATAACCATTTCATACGTTTCTATATAGGTACGCTTATCGCCATCAACAAAAGCCATATCGAATTTTACGCCTAGTTGGGGCGCTTCTATGTTGGCATCACCGATGCGGAAGTCAATCTTATCGGCAACATTCGAACCTTCTATCCAGGGACGGGTAAAATCTTCCATCTCATCATTGATTTCGAAAGTGTAGAGTTTTCCACCTTCCTGCAATCCCTGTGCCAGGCAGATAGCACTATAGCCACTAAATGTGCCTACTTCCAGAATATTCTTCGGGCGAATCATCTCTACAAGCATCTTGAGAAGTCTGCCCTGAATATGGCCGCTAGCCATACGTCCATGGATAGTATGTATATTGGTGGCGCGGTAAAGACGATACAGATAATCGCCTTCAGGCTCTATATGCTGGCAGATATATTTGTCTATGAGTTCAGTCTCTGTCATAATCTGATGGATTTAGAGTAACGGAAATCTTACTCTTCTGTTTCTTTCTGTGCTAAGATTCCTGAAATGGCAAGTTCGTAAGAAGCCAGACCGAAACCACAGATTACGCCCAGGCAAGCACAGGAAATATATGAATGATGGCGGAACTCTTCACGTTTATGCACATTAGAGATGTGTACTTCAACGCAAGGGCATTTCAAACTGCGAATACAATCCTGCAAGGCGATGCTGGTATGAGTATAGGCGCCAGCATTGAGTACTACACCATCATAGGAAAAACCTACTTCCTGCAGCTTGTTGATTAACTCGCCTTCAATGTTGCTCTGAAAGTACTCTATCTCAATATCAGGGAATTTCGCTTTCAGCTTAGGCAGATAACTCTCGAAAGAATTGCTACCATAAATACCCGGTTCTCTTACACCAAGAAGGTTCAAGTTTGGACCATTAATAATTTGTATCTTCATATTTACTTGATTTTTAATCGTAATCCATATTTTTTTCGTATCTTTGCGGCAGAGATCTTTTGTACTCTCCTGTCTTATGCTAAGACGATGCAAAGATACAATAAATTAAGGAAACTGACAAAAAATGAGGAATGAAATTATAAAGAACTATATGAGATACCTCAAGTTGGGGCGTAATTTCTCCAAAAATACGTTGGATGCCTATTACCATGACTTGAATTTTCTCTTGGAGTATGCTGATAAGAACAATTTGGTGCTGACGGAAATGAAATTGGAAGACTTGGAGAATTTTTCTGCAAGTTTGCATGATCGTGGTGTTTCTGCTCGTTCACAAGCTCGGATTTTGAGCGGAATCCGTTCTTTCTACCGGTATCTGGTGCTCGATGATTATATAAAAGACGATCCGACCGAATTACTGATTTCTCCCCAAATAGGAAAGCATTTGCCGGAGTATTTATCTGTAGAAGAGGTTGACATGCTTGAAGCGGCTATCGATTTGGAAAAATGGGAGGGACAGCGTAATAAGGCGATTATAGAAACCCTGTTCTCCTGTGGCCTTCGCGTTTCGGAACTTGTGAATCTAAAGAAAAGCGATGTGTTTGAAGAAGAAAAGTTTATTAGGGTCATAGGTAAAGGTAACAAGGAACGCATCGTTCCTATTTCTGGCAAAGCTCTGAAAGAAATCAATCTTTGGTATATAGACCGGAATCTGATGACAATCAAGCCAGGTGAGGAAGACTACGTCTTCTTGAATCGTAGAGGTGCTCATCTCACACGCAATATGATACTTATCATGATAAAAAATGCGGCTTATGATGCAGGAATCAAGAAAACCATTTCTCCTCATACTTTACGCCATAGTTTTGCTACAGCCTTGTTGAAAGGTGGAGCCGATCTGAGAGTAATTCAGGCCTTGTTGGGGCATGAAGATATTGGAACCACAGAGATTTATACTCATCTTGAAACTTCAGATTTGCGCAGAGCTATCTTGGAACATCATCCTCGAAATATCAAATATAGTGAAGAAAACCAAGTGTTTGATTCTGATAAAACAGACAAAAGATGCCCGAATAACAGATAAAGCACAAGGAATTGACGTTTTTTATATAGGAATATGACAAAATCTGAAAAAATATGAGTAACTTTGCAGCCGCAAAATAATGAATATCAATAATTAATAGAAATAAAGTAAGAAAATATGGCATATTTGTTTTCATCAGAATCAGTTTCTGAAGGACATCCAGATAAAGTGGCTGATCAGATTTCAGATGCATTGCTTGACCAGTTTTTGGCTTACGATGACCACGCTCATTGCGCCATCGAAACCTTTTGTACTACTGGTCAGGTAGTAATCATGGGTGAGGTTCGCTCTAACGTTTATGTTGATTTGCAGACCATTGCCCGCAAGACTATCAAGAAAATCGGTTATACCAAGAGCGAATATCAGTTTGACGGCGACTCTTGTGGTGTGCTTACTGCTATCCATGAACAGAGCGATGATATTAACCGCGGTGTAAGTCGTGAGGAGGATGAGAATCAGGGTGCAGGCGACCAGGGTATGATGTTCGGTTATGCTACAACGGAAACCGAAAATTATATGCCGGTATCACTCGACTTGGCTCAGCTCATCATGCGTGTCCTTGCAGATATCCGCAAGGAGGGCAAGGTAATGACTTATCTCCGTCCGGACTCTAAGAGCCAGGTAACTATCGAATACTCAGACGATAATATCCCACAGCGCATCGATACCATCGTAGTTTCTACCCAGCATGATGATTTTATCAAGAAGGCAAATGGTGAGGATGATGATGATGCTATGCTGGCAAAGATTCGTGAGGATGTAATCAATATCCTGATTCCAAGAGTAAAGACTCACCTGAGCGACAAGGTGTTGGCTCTCTTCAATGATGACATCAAGTACTTCGTAAACCCTACAGGTAAGTTCGTGATTGGTGGTCCTCATGGAGATACAGGTCTTACCGGTCGTAAGATCATTGTAGATACTTATGGAGGTAAGGGTGCTCATGGTGGTGGTGCCTTCTCAGGTAAGGATAGCAGTAAGGTTGACCGTTCTGCAGCTTATGCTGCCCGTTATATTGCAAAGAATATGGTTGCTGCCGGCGTTGCAGATGAAATGTTGGTTCAGGTAAGTTATGCTATCGGTGTGGCAGAACCGGTTAGTATCTATGTAAATACTTACGGCAGAAGCCATGTGAATATGACTGACGGCGAGATTGCAAAGAAAATTGCAGAAATGTTTGATCTTCGTCCTAAAGCAATCGAGCGCCAGTTGAAGTTGCGCCAGCCAATGTTCCAGGAAACTGCGGCATATGGACACATGGGACGTAAGAATGAGATAGTAGAGAAAACCTTCACTAGCCGATATCATGAGGCTAAAACTGTTAAGGTAGAACTCTTTACATGGGAAAAATTAGATAAGGTAGACGAAATCAAGAAAGTTTTCGGACTTTAAGGAATGGTGCAACAGGCAGATTCGATACAGACAGATGCCGCACTTGAGGCTGAATCGCAACAGCAAGTGCTCAGGCAACATAGCAGCCAGCTCACACCCAAAGAGGTGTTGAGCTGGCTGCCTAAGAATGCAACGCCAGCTCAGCAGGACTCCATGATTAGGGCACATATCAAGCCCAGTGAGATTCATTGGAGCGAGATGCCGGATACATTACACTTGCCAGGACATAAGGCAGGTAAGAGTTTTAGGGATGTAAGTTTGCCACAATATTATCGTGAGTCATTCTTTTCAAAAGATTCTCTGTTTCATCCGGAATTAAAGGGTGGACGCTTAGGGGTGGCAGGTGATCCTGTTCCCTATACGGTAGCTGGTGATAGCTTTATTACTTCATTACTGTTGGTCTGTTTTCTCTTGGCTTGTATAGCATTCTCTAAATCTAAGCATTTTGTTATACGCCAGGCAAAAACCTTCTTCCGTACTCCACGCATCGGTACAACAGAGGTGACGGAGACCAGTTCTGAAGTAAGATACCAGTTCTTCTTCGTGTTGCAGACCTGTCTTTTGTTGGCAATCGGGTATTTCATTTATTCGAAAGCATCTATCAGCGATACGTTTATCGTAGACCAATATCAGGTAATCAGTATATATGCTGGTTGTATGGGGGGCTATTTCTTGTTGAAGGCGTTCCTCTATGTGATTTCTGGTTGGGTATTCTTTGAAAAGAAAAAAAATGTACAATGGCTCAAGGCATACTTGTTCCTTATATCATGTCAAGGAGTGGCCTTGTTCCCAATGGTGATGCTTTTGTCGTATTTCGATTTCCCATTGCAAATTGCAGTGATATACACGTTGACTATCCTTGGATTAGTTAAATTGTTGGCTTTTTTGAAGGCTTACATTATCTTTTTTAGAAGAAATGGCGTGTTTCTGCAAATATTTTTGTACTTTTGTGCCCTTGAAGTGATACCCTTGTTCGCTCTTTGGGGTGGACTTGTGTTAATCAGTCATTATTTGAAAATAAACTTTTAAGACAAAATGATAAAGAAAATTTTAGTTTCTCAGCCAAAACCTGCAAGTGAGAAGTCTCCTTACTTCGATATCCAGGCTCAATATGGAGTAGAATGCGTGTTCCGTCCATTCTTTAAGGTAGAGGGGCTCTCTTCTAAAGAATTCCGTCAGCAGAAAATAAATTTGCTTGACTATACTGCTGTCGTATTTACATCTCGTCATGCAGTAGACAACTACTTTAAATTAGCTAAGGAGATGCGTATCACAATTCCTGAAGATATGAAATATTTCTGTGTGATAGAGACTATCGCTCTCTACATTCAAAAGTATGTTCAGTATCGCAAGCGTAAGGTGTTCTTTGGTGATACAGGTAAAATTGATGGGTTGATGGGACAGATGGCTCGCCATAAAACCGAGAAATATCTGGTACCATTAAGCAGTGTTCATAATGATGATATTGCCAACTTGCTTGATGAGAAAAAACTCAATCATACAGAATGTGTAATGTATCGTACCGTGAGCAATGATTTCTCAGAAGAGGAAATCAAGAACTTCGATTATGATATGATGCTTTTCTTTAGCCCAACAGGTGTAAAGGCTCTGAAGAAGAATTTCCCTAATTTTGAACAAGGGAATATCGCTGTTGGCGCTTTTGGTCCTGCTACAGCAAAAACGGTTGAAGATGAGGGCTTACGCCTTGATCTGGAGGCTCCTAATAAAGCTTTTCCATCTATGACAGGTGCCTTGGCAGATTATCTGAAACGTCATAATAAATAGGAAATATTTAATAGAATAGATATGTCAACAGACAGAAATAAAACATTCGGAAAGAAAGAGCATCTATGTAAACTGACACTTATAGAACAGCTCTTTGGAGGTGGTGCTAAAGCAATGACGGCATGGCCTATGAGAATGGTGTTTCTTCTTGTTGACAAGAAAGATGAGCAAGCTCCTTCTGTTCAAGTTCTTATCAGTGTATCAAAGCGTTATTTTAAGCACGCAGTAAAACGCAATCGGGTAAAGCGACAGATACGTGAAGCTTTTCGTTATCAAAAACAAGAGCTGGAGACTTGTATGCAGAATTATGTTGGAAAACAATTGCTTGTGGCTTTTGTTTGGCAAACAGAACAATTGCAGCCTTCAAAGCTGGTTTCAACCAAAATGACTAAACTTTTGGATAGATTGGTTGATAATATCAAGGAGATGCAATCTGAAACAGTCATGAAAGAGAGCAGTTTATGATGAAGATTCTCTTTATGATAGCACATGGCATGAGAAAGGTGTTGGTATGGATTCTTATACTGCCGATATTGTTTTATCAGAAGTGTATTACTCCTTATACGCCACCTTCCTGTCGCTTTCAGCCCACTTGCTCAGAGTATGCGAGACAAGCCATCCTGAAGCATGGTCCCTTTAAGGGACTGGCTTTGGCTGTTTGGCGCATCTTAAGATGCAATCCTTGGGGTGGTTCGGGTTATGATCCCGTACCGTAAGTTTCCGACTGTATTGTTGGGCCCCTTATACATATTATATAATATAATAAAAAATCATATTCTATGGCAAAAAATTTTGTTGAAGAATTGAAATGGCGTGGTATGCTGGCGCAGATAATGCCAGGTACTGAGGAATATCTCAACACCCACATGGTGTCTGCCTATCTCGGAACTGACCCTACTGCAGACTCTCTGCACATCGGTCACCTTTGTGGTATCATGATGTTGCGCCACTTGCAGCGTTGTGGCCATAAGCCTTATCTCCTCGTCGGCGGTGCCACGGGTATGATTGGCGACCCTTCTGGCAAGAGCCAGGAGCGCAATCTTCTCGATTCAGAGACTCTCTATCATAACCAGGAAGCTATCAAGAAGCAGGTATCTAAGTTCCTCGACTTCGATGGCAATGAGCCTAACAAGGCGGAGTTGGTGAACAACTACGACTGGATGAAGGACTTCACCTTCCTCGATTTCGCTCGTGTGGTTGGTAAGCATATCACTGTAAACTACATGATGGCGAAGGATAGCGTGCAGAAGCGCTTGAACGGTGAGGCTCGCGACGGCTTGTCTTTCACTGAGTTCACCTATCAGTTGCTCCAGGGCTACGACTTCCTCTATCAGTATGAGAAGTATGGTGTTCGTCTCCAGTTGGGTGGTAACGACCAGTGGGGTAACATGACTACCGGTACTGAGCTGATTCACCGCACATTGGGTAACGACGCAGAGTGCTTCTGCCTCACTTGTCCTTTGATTACCAAGGCAGACGGCAAGAAGTTCGGTAAGACAGAGAGCGGTAATATCTGGTTGGACCGTAACCGCACTACTCCTTACGCTTTCTACCAGTTCTGGTTGAACGTAAGCGATGATGATGCCGAGAAGTACATCAAGATCTTCACTGACCTTGACAAGGAGACTATCGATGCTCTCGTAGAGGAGCACAAGCAGGACCCAGGCCGCCGTGTACTTCAGAAGCGTCTGGCTGAGGAGGTTACCATAATGGTTCATTCTCAGGAGGATTTGGATATGGCTATCGCAGCCAGCAACATCCTCTTCGGTAAGGCTACCAAGGAGAACTTGGCACAACTCGATGAGGATACATTGAATGATGTATTTGCCAATGTACCTCACTACGACCTCGACAAGAACTTGCTCGGTGGTACAGCTGTTGACCTCTTCAACCAGGAAGGTATGCAGATCTTCCCAAGCAAGAGCGAGATGCGCAAGCTCGTTAAGGGTGGTGGCGTTTCACTCAACAAGGAGAAGCTCAATGCATTCGACCAGGTAATTACTGCTGAAGACCTGATTGACGGCAAGTATCTTTTGGTTCAGAAAGGTAAGAAGAACTACTTCTTGATTACCGTTAAGTAATCGTTAAAAGTATTGAAAATATTTGGTAGTGGAGAAAAAATCCACTACCTTTGCATTCGATTTGCTTGTCCTATGGTGTAATGGTAGCACTACAGTTTTTGGTTCTGTCAGTGGTGGTTCGAATCCGCCTGGGACAACAGGTCATAAATAACCCTTCAAGTCTTTGCGGATTTGGAGGGTTATTTTGTTATATAAGAGTTTAGTTTAGGTAGAGAAAGTTTATGCAAGAGATAGACTTGATATTTCAGCAGTATTATCGCCCGCTATGTCTTTATGCCACTCATTATCTGCATGATATCGATGAGGCTGAAGACGTGGTGCAGGATTGTTTTGTGAAATTGATAAGTAGAAGCATCATGCTGGAAAACATCAAGGCTTTCTTATATACCTCTGTGCGCAATGCCTGCATCGACCTGTTGCGCCGCCAGTCTCCGATAGATACGGAGATTTCTCCTACCGATTTATGTGGCGTGATTTCTGATGACCAGGCACAGGAAAGTTCTTTCCGGGAGGCAGAATTGTGGACGGCTATCGAGTTATTACCCGAACGATGCAGGGAAATCTTCCTGATGAGCAAGCGTGACGGAATGACTTATCGGGAGATAGCTGAAGAACTGAACCTGTCGGAAAAGACCGTGGAGCATCAGATTTCCAAGGCTTTAAAGACCTTACGAGGCAAGAAAGATGATTTTCTTGCAGATTTTTTCTATATTTTACCTTTCATTCATGGGGGTATTCTGTAATTCTTGCGTTATAGCAATAAAAGAATGAATAAAAGTACAGTTATGAAAGGTAAAGAGATTATTTTTGCGCTCTCAATTCTTGCCTTGCCAGCTCCAACGTTGGCAGGCACGCCGAAGATGATGGTGGAGGCTCAGACTTCTACCACCATCCGTCAGCAGATGGATTGGCTGCACCGCATCAGGAAAATCAACTTCGTCTATGATTCATCGCTTGATGGGGAATTGAACATCAAGTATCATGGAGCAGACATTCAGCATCTTTCGGTGAAGAAGGCACTGAAGGCGCTTTTCGAGAAAACTCATATTCTATATAATATCAATGCGAACTATGTGATATTGAAGCGAAAACCCGTACAACAAATATCAACATCTTACACGAATATCAATCACAAAGTTCAGCAGGTTCAGCGTCGCCACACTCTCAGCGGATACGTCCGTGACGAGAGTGGCGAATCGCTGATTAATGCCACCATCTATGATCTGACGGATGGCATCGGTACAACCACCAATGAATATGGTTTCTTTTCGCTTACCCTGCCTGAAGGCGAGCACCAGCTTCGCTTTTCGTATGTGGGCTATGCCGACAAGGTAGAGAAGCTGAATCTCTCGAAAGATATGCATCATAATATGGCACTCCGTGTTGATGGTAAATTGCCTGAGGTGGTGGTAGATGGCGACTTGAACTCTCCGCTTCTGACCACACAAACCGGCAAGCGCTCCTTTTCGAACAAGGATATCAAGACAGAGTTTGCCCTGATGTCTTCGCCGGATGTGGTGAAGACCCTGCAGCGTGTGAGTGGAGTGGCAGAAGGACAGGAGTTGGCAAGCGGACTCTATGTGCATGGCGGCAATGGTGATGAGAACCTTTATCTGATAGATGGTACTCCACTTTATGATACGAATCATGCGCTGGGGCTTTTCTCCAGTTTCAATGCCGATGTGGTGAAGAATGTGGATTTCTACAAGAGCGGCTTTCCTGCACGATATGGTGGAAGATTGTCGTCGGTGGTGGATGTGCGTACAGCCGATGGAAACATGAATCAGTTTCATGGCGCCTATCGCATCGGACTGCTTGATGCCAGTGTGCAGTTTGAGGGACCTATCCAGAAAGGCAAGACCTCTTATAATATAGGTATGCGCCGTTCCTGGTTGGATTTGCTGTCCCGTCCCTTGACCAAGGCTTTCTCTGAGCCAGACGATAAACTTTCGATAGGCTATTACTTCATGGACCTGAATGCCAAGGTAACCCATCGTTTCAACGACCGTTCGAAGATAGACTTGAGTCTCTATCACGGAAAAGACAGCTGGGACGTGAAGGATGATTTTGATCAAAGTAAGGCAGATGGATATCAACCCAACCAAAGCTATGACAAGGACTTGACGAAGTCGCAGCTGGATTGGGGAAACTTTAATGTTGCACTCAATTGGAACTACCTGTTCTCTCCGAAGCTCTTTTCAAACATTACAGTGGTGTATTCCCATAATCGTTCCAAGTTGTATTCCTTGGATGATGATCGTTACATCAATCCTTCGGGAGAGAATGCCACTTCTGTCACTCACTTGGAGCATGGTTATACCTCAACGATTTATGATGCGGGCTATCGTCTGGCATTCGATTACCATCCGAACCCTCGTCATCATTTCCGTTTTGGAAGCGACTATACGATGCATCTCTTTCGCCCCCAGACAGCTATGAAATTGGATTATACTGGATATGAGGGAAATGCATCAGCCCAAGTTGATACCATCCGAATGAATAGTAGTAATCGTCATGTGGCGCATGAGTGGACGGCATACGTAGAGGATGAAGTCAATATCAACCGCAACTGGAGTATGAATGTTGGCTTCAATATGGGCCTTTTTCATATCAGTAACAAGAACTTCTTGAATATCGACCCACGTTTTGCCCTGAAATATCAACTGAGCAATGAGGTGTCGCTGAAGGCTTCCTTTACTCAGATGACCCAGTATGTGCATAAGGTCTCTAACAGCTACTTGTCCTTGCCTACGGATTATTGGGTACCGACTACCCGAAATCTGAAGCCAATGCGTTCTTATCAGTTTGCGGCAGGAATCTATGCCCAGCCCAACCGCCATTGGCTTCTGTCGCTCGAAGGGTATTACAAGTTGTCCAAGCATCTGCTTCAATACAGCAGTTGGGTAGGCATAGAGCCGCCTGCTGAGCATTGGGATTCGCAAGTGATGGATGGCAAGGGGCTCTTCTATGGCGTTGAGGCTGATGCCACTTATCGCACCAATCATCTGACTTTGAGTGGTTCTTATACGCTCTCTTGGAACAAGCGAAAGTATGATGACTTCTATCAGGATTGGTATTACGACAAGTTTGACAACCGCCATAAGTTGAATCTGTCTTTGCGGTATGCGTTTAACAAGAAGGTGAGTTGCTTTGCGGTCTGGAACTATCACACGGGCAATCATGCCACGGTGCCAACCCAGTTGGCGGCATTGCCAAGCTTGCCAGATCAAGAAGGCAAGTATTACAGGAATTGGTGGAATTCCGCCTCTTATGTCTATGCCATCCCCAATAATTTGACGCTTCCAGCTTATCATCGCTTGGACTTGGGATTCGATTTCCGTCATGTCACCAAGCATGGACATGAGCGCATTTGGAATTTGAGCATCTATAATGCTTATTGCCATCTCAACTCGATGTACGTCAAGGTGGACTATAATGAGGTTACGCAGCAGTTTGAGGCGAAAAACAAGGGATTTATTCCAATAATACCTTCATTTAGTTATACTATCAAGTTTTAAAACAAAAGAAATCTCATTGGATATGAATACAAATCATAGAAGAATAAAAATCAATGTAAGTTGGAAATGGGGACTGTTCTTCTTTTTGATGAGCGTGGCCTTTTCTTCTTGCATAGATGATTTTGATGTGAAGAAGCTGCAAGATACTCCCCGATTGGTACTTTATTGTTTTCCAACGGAGGGAGATACCACACTTATCGTTGTAACGAAAAGCTTGCCCGTTTCTTCTTTCAAAGGAGATATAGATACCCAATCACGCTTGCCCGTGGATGCAAGTGTCGTATATAAGGTAAATGGAATGCCACAGGAGGTGAAACGTATCGAAAACATAAAGGAAGCGCAGTCCTTTTCTCAAGTTTCCGATAGTTGGTCTCTTTCTACCCTAATAGGACAGTATTATGCCGTAGGAAAGCAGAAGGCTGGAGATAAGATTGAGGTCCAGGTATCGGCAGATGGTCTCTCCGAGGTTTCTGCTTCGACTTCCATTCCCGAGAAGGTTGATGTAAATATAGGTGACATCCATTTGAAAGAGAAATCGTCGGATCATGATGTTTATTTCTCGGTAGATAAGTTGGAAGCGACTTTTAGTGACCCTGCTTCAACCACGGATTATTATTCTGTGAAGGTAACTCGCAAGCAGAAATATGGAAACTTGAAAGGTGTTCCCAAAGAAGGCAATAGATGGCAGCATGATGTTTATGCTAATAATTACCAAGATTACCTTAATTATTTGGGTAGGGAGGATGAATATGAATGGTGTTTTGATAGTTTGGCATCAAATATTGTTTGGCCTGAGATGGTGACCACCAGTGAGCCATTGATTAACAAGAAGTCAGAGTTGGATGATGATTTCGGCTTTGACGAATACAAATACTTTGATGATGTTTATATCTTCAATGACCGGACGATAAATGGACAGACCTATACGATGCATTTGGAAGTGAACAGTAATGATTCTTATTGGCACACGTATGATGGTTGGGACCGTTTGTTTGGCTTTACTTATAATGTACAACTTTGCAAGGTTACTCCAGAGTACTATCGCTTCTTGAAGAGCATTAACGATGCGCAGAGCAATAGTTGGGCGGACGCTGGATTGATGCAGGTGACACCTACTTATTCGAACGTAAAAGGTGGTTTCGGTGTAGTGGCAGGATTTAATGTCTGTGAAGCATCGAAGTATATCGCCCCATTGCCATCGGCACCATCGGATAATCAAGGTGGAATATATACCAAATAAAAAAGGTGAGGAGTATGAAAAGAAGTCTTTTTATCATTTTTGGTGCCTTGTGCTTTGCCATTGCCGGCAAGGCACAAGGTTCTGATGTTTCTGTTCAAAAGAAGAATACGGATTATAGTTTTTTGAATGATACCGTGGAAGCGGTGAAGGATTCTATGACTTTTGAACAGCGTGTGGAGATGATCAATCGCATGAAGCTAAAGCAGGATACCAAACTGCTGCGCTATGTGGCAGGTATTACGGGCGGACTTTGTGATGCCAATGAAGATAGCTACATGGTTGAGTTGACATTTGCCTATTATCCCTTGACCTATGCCGGTGTT
This sequence comes from Segatella copri, assembly GCA_959596915.1. Classification (GTDB taxonomy): domain Bacteria; phylum Bacteroidota; class Bacteroidia; order Bacteroidales; family Bacteroidaceae; genus Prevotella; species Prevotella copri_N. The sequence goes on along the minus strand of CAUFXJ010000011.1, from coordinate 17,411 downwards.
TCCTGTGGAATAGAATGGAACGACAACCACGGGGATAGACCCTTGATTGAACGTTATGAGGATGATGAATATGATCCGAAGAGGGTGATTAAAATCAACCTGACACCAGGTTTGGCTTTTCGTACTCCTACCTTGTGGTTGAGCAAGCGTCGTACTGCGGGCTTGATGCTGCATTGCGAGCCGGGACTCTGCATCACGCCATTTTATAATGATTGGGTATCTTTTACCGAAATCAAGGACGCACAAGGTGTGGGGCATCCTGCTTCTTATACAGATGAACTTTATGGCAATATAACTACCCGAAACGTGCGGAATCATGGCGGAAAATGGCTGGCTTGGCGCATCAAGTCGGCTTTGACCTTCCGTTCGGGCGATGTATTTCTATCTTTGGGATGGCTGACAAGCGACTTCAATATCGAAAATGGCAGAAACAATATCCGCTATACGAAGGGTAAGCGATATAATGGCATCGAGAAGTATAAGCACACCAATACGCTCTTTGCATCTATTACAGGACAATTTTAAAGGAAGAAAGGGATTCTATGATGAAGATCAACAAGAATGAACAGGATTTTGTGCTGAAGTATTTTCAGCCGGGCAAGCTGGATACCAGGAAGGCTTTGCTGAAAGTGAAGGCTCGGGTTGGCATCGCTGATGAAGAGGTTTCGCATGCTGCAACTGTATCTTTACGCATGCATCGCATCCGCTGGATAGCTGTGGCTGCATCTATTCTGGTGATCTTCACCATAGGAGCCTATACGCTTTTGCAGCCAAAGACGGTGACGCTTTCTGTTGATTCAGAAGTAGTGGCGTATCATCTGCCTGATGGAACGAAGGTTTCGTTGATGCCTCATTCTTCTCTTTCCTATCAGGCAGATGATTGCAGAAAGGTGGAGATGAAGGGCTGTATCTATTATCAGGTGAAGCATGATGAACAGCATCCTTTCGATGTGATGGGAGAGCATGGACACGTAAGAGTGCTCGGTACCCAGTTTATGGTGGATGAAAGAACAGATGCTCCCGAAGTGATGGTAACCAGCGGAAAGGTGCTTTTCACAGCTCGTAACTCTGAAGAGGGTGTCTTCCTGATTAAAGGCAATCGGGCACGTCTATTGAAAGGGGCTGCCCAGCCTAAGTTGTTGGCAGATTATGATATCAATGATGTGGCATGGGCTACCCATCGCCTGCATTTTGACAACACTCCATTATCCGAAGTATTGGAGGAACTTTCTAAATTATCTGGTATAAGCTATACGGCTTCTGATGAGAGCAAGCGTCTGACGGGTGATTTTGATACGAATTCCATCCCACAGGTCATCCAAGTAATAGAAGAAACATTGGGTGTTCAGATAAGATAAGTGTGTGAATAAAACATAGTAAAAAGGGACAAACTTAGGAAAAGCAGTCAATAAAATGAGAAAATAAGTAAAAAGGGTGCATCTTTCGTATTGATTTAGGGTGATATTCAAAATTATTTTGTATCTTTGCCCTCGTAACAAATCAAACAATTTATAAAAAATAAAATTATGGACTTTAATAAACTATTCTCATTAGAGGGTAAAGTAGCCCTCGTTACAGGTGCCGCTTATGGTATCGGGTTTGCTATGGCTGAGGCTTATGCCAAAGCTGGTGCTAAGATTGCTTTCAATTGCCGCAGCCAGCACCACATGGATCAGGCTCTTGCAGATTACAAAGCAAAGGGTATTGAGGCAAAGGGTTATATCTGTGATGTAACAGACGAGGAACAGGTGAAAAACATGGTAGCTGACATCGAGAAGGAACTTGGTGTTATTGATATTTTGGTAAACAATGCAGGTATTATCAAGCGTATTCCTATGACAGAGATGTCTGTAGATGACTTCAAGCAGGTTATTGACATTGACCTCACTGCACCTTTCATCGTATCTAAGGCTGTTATCCCTGGTATGATCAAGAAGGGTCATGGTAAGATTATCAACATCTGTTCTATGATGAGCGAGTTGGGTCGTGAGACTGTTTCTGCATACGCAGCTGCCAAGGGTGGCTTGAAGATGTTGACACGTAACATCTGCTCAGAGTATGGTGAGTACAACATCCAGTGCAATGGCTTGGGCCCTGGTTACATCGCAACTCCTCAGACAGCACCTCTCCGTGAGCGTCAGGCAGATGGTAGCCGTCATCCATTCGACAGCTTCATTTGTGCAAAGACTCCTGCAGGTCGCTGGTTGGAACCAGAAGAGTTGGCAGGTCCTGCAGTTTTCTTGGCTTCAGATGCTTCTAATGCAGTGAATGGTCACATTCTCTATGTAGATGGTGGTATCTTGGCATATATCGGAAAACAGCCAAAATAAAGGATCAAACATGAAGATTTAAGTTTGAATAAACTTGAATAGAATAAAAAAATATAGGGCAGCCATAAAGGACTGCCCTATATTTATAATTAAAATAATCTTTACAATTATTTGTTGATTGCATCTGCAAGCTCAGCACCAGCCTTGAACTTAGCAACCTTTTTAGCTGCAATCTGGATCTTCTCCTTAGTAGCTGGATTGATACCCTCACGAGCAGGACGCTCGTTAATGCTGAATGTACCGAAACCTACCAACTGGATCTTGTCACCTGCAATGAGGGCTTCCTTCAATGCGTTTGTTGTAGCTTCAAGAGCGGCTTTAGCCTGTGCCTTTGTAATCTCAGCACCTGCTGCAATCTTGTCAATCAATTCTGTCTTGTTCATAATTTTTCGTTATTAAATGAATAATATTGTTGTTTCTTAGTTGAATTCGTTTACAAATATAGCTTTTTCTTGTGAAAGTTCAAATAAAAAAAGCAGAAAAGTGATGAAATTATTGAAATTTAAGTGTAATAAGTCTATTTTTTGGTGTTTTCACGGATATTTTTCGTAATTTTGTCGCCAAAATACAAATATTATTCAGATTATTAAACTGTTTATAGAAATAAAGTTATGCGCAATATTCCAATTGTAACAAAGAATTTGCTGATAGTGAATGTAGTAGCATTCCTGGCATGCATGCTGATGGACAAGAGTATGGGTGGCGGTTCTGGCCTGACAGATATGTTTGGGCTTCATTTCTTCCTGGCATCCGATTTCCATATTTATCAGTTAGTTACCTACATGTTTATGCATGGTGGTTTCCAGCATATTCTCTTTAATATGTTTGCCTTATGGATGTTTGGCTGTGTGGTTGAAAGAGTTTGGGGACCAAAGAAATTCCTTTTTTATTACATAGTGTGTGGAGTGGGAGCAGGTTTGTTCCAGGAAGCTGCACAGTATATTACCTATGTGGCAAAGGATATGGCAGCTTATGATTATGTTAGTGTTAATGGAGCCAGAATAACAATGGAGCAATATCTGAACCTATGGACTACCGTGGGTGCTTCAGGAGCTATTTATGCCATATTGCTTGCCTTTGGTATGATTTATCCAAACGAGCGTCTCTTCATTTTCCCGTTGCCAGTTCCTATTAAAGCTAAATTCTTCGTGATAGGTTATGCTGTCATAGAATTGGTTTCAACATTCTCTCTCTCTGATGACGGTGTGGCTCATATTGCCCATTTGGGAGGTATGGTCTTTGGATTCTTCCTGATCCGTTATTGGCGTAAGCAGATTGGTAATGGTTACTATCAGTCTAATTCTGCTGATGCATTCGATAAGTTGAAAGGTATGTTCGGCGGAAAGCGTCGGGCAGGTAGAACGCATTTTACTTATACCAAGAATGAATCTTATAATCCGACTTATGAACAGGATGCTGAATGTAAGACCAATGAAAAGGTCGTATCTCAGGAAGAGATAGATAGGATCTTGGATAAGATAAGGAAAAGCGGTTATGATAGCTTGACTCAGAGTGAAAAGCAGATGCTCTTTGATCAGAGTAATAAGTAGGAAACTATGTTTAAAGGATTTAAGGAATTTACATATAAGATGGTAGCTGGTGCTAATGTGGCAACTATCATCATCATGTTGCTGGTGGGCTTTTCTGACTTCTTTCAGCCAGAAAAGTTCGCCGCATTGGCTAATCTTGGCTTACTTTTCCCGGTTTTTCTTATAGTTAACTTAGGCTTTTTGCTTTTCTGGTTGCTCTTCCGGTCTAAGTATGCCATTATTCCATTCTTAGGCTTCTTGATCTGTTTTGTTCCTGTCCGCAAGTATATGCCAATCAACTTTTCTGGCGAAACTCCAAAAGGTTGTATCAAAGTTCTATCATATAATACCTGGAATTTTGGTGCACAGACAGAGGATGCCGAAGGAACTAATATCTGTATTGCTTATCTGCAGGAGCAGGATGCTGATATTGTTTGTCTGCAGGAAGCATGTCCTACTTCCCGGAATATTGAACAGATAGATAGCATGCTCAAGCCCATGTATGCTTATCAGGATACAACGATGCACATAAATGGCGGAAATTGTCTTATGTTGCTCAGTAAATACCCTATTCTTTCAAAAGAGCGAATTCCTTATGAATCGAAAGGAAATATGAGTGTAGCGTATCGTCTGAAAGTGAAAGATAGAGAGGTTCTTCTCATCAATAATCATTTGGAAACAACCGGCTTAAGTTTAGAGGACAGACGCCAGTTCAAGAATCTGGTTATCGGAAAATTGCAGGTTGATACTGCAGAAGAAACGTCCAAATTGCTCGTTGTAAAACTTGCCGAGGCAACAAAGAAACGGGCTCCTGAGGCTGAGGCTGTAGCAAAATACATTCAGCAGCATAAAGAACAGAGTATTATTTTGTGCGGTGACTTTAATGATGGTCCTATCTCTTATGCTCATCGAACGATAGCTAAAGATTTGACGGATTGCTACATTGCAAGTGGTAACGGACCGGGTATCAGCTATCATCATGGAGGCTTTTTTGTTCGCATTGACAATATCATGTGTTCAGACGATTGGGAGCCTTATGAATGTAAAGTTGATGATAAAATCGCCGTTTCAGACCACTATCCTATCATTTGTAAGCTAAAAATGCACCCTAAAAAGCAAAAATAGAGCAAATTATTCTTATATAAGAAAAAAAATGCTTATTTTTGCACAACTTTATGGAGGTTTTTTAAAAGAATCCCTAAAAGCAATTGAAAAGAAACAAATAATTAATAACAATAAATAGAAATGCAAAACAAAGGAATTGTAATTTGTGTAGCCGTCTTACTGACACTCGCAAGTATCTTCTATTTGTCATTCTCGTTTGCCACACGTTACTATGACAGCGAGGCTGCAAAGATTAAAGATCCTATTGCTCAGCAGGATTATAAGGATTCTGTTAAGTACTTAGGTGTTTATTCTTACCAGAACTGCTTGGAGACTCAGATTGGTCTTGGACTTGACCTTAAGGGCGGTATGAATGTAATTCTTGAGATTTCTGTACCTGATGTACTTGAAAACCTTGCCGATCATAAGACCGACGCTGGTTTTACCAATGCCATGAAGGAAGCTAGAGCTCAGGAAGAAGCTAACGGTGGTGACTTCGTGTCACTTTTCATTAACGCTTATCATAAGAGCGCACCAGGTCATAAACTCGCAGAAGTGTTCGCTACCCAGCAGTTGCAGGGCAAGGTTTCTCCTCAGAGCAGCGACGCAGAGGTAGAGAAGGCTATCCGCGCTTCTGTACAGGATGCTATCGACAACTCTTTCAATGTTGTCCGCACCCGTATCGATAAGTTCGGTGTTGTACAGCCTAACATCCAGAAGTTGGAAGGTCAGCAGGGCCGTATCATGGTAGAAATGCCAGGTATCAGCCAGCCAGAGCGTATGCGTAAGATGCTCCAGGGTAGTGCAAACCTTGAGTTCTGGGAGACATACAACTCAGAGGAAATCGCTCCTTATCTCCAGCAGCTTGATACCCGTATCGCAAATGGTGATAATGGTGAGGAGAAGAACGATACAGTTGCAGCAGATTCTGCAGCAGCTAAGAAGGAAGTTGCTAAGGCTGAGCCTAAGAAGGCTGAGGCTAAGTTCTCTATCAAGAAGAAGGACGATGCTGCAAGCAAGGTAGGCGAGGACGCTCAGAATGCTGCTGCTATCAAGGCTCACCCATTGTTGGCTCGTTTGCAGCTCGGTGGTGGTTTGAGCACTGTTGGTTATGCTAGCGTTCGCGATACTGCTGCCATCAACAAGATTATCTACTCTGCTGTGGCTAAGCGCGTTTTGCCATCAGACTTGCGTCTGCTTTGGAGTGCTAAGCCAGCTGATAACCTGAAGGTTAAGAATATCTATGAGCTTCACGCCTTGAAGGTGACTACCACTACAGGTCGTGCTCCTTTGGAGGGTGATGTAATCACCGATGCTAAGGACGAGTTCGACCAGATGGGTTCACCTGTTGTTAGCATGAAGATGAATACTGAGGGCGCACGTAAGTGGGCTCAGATGACCAAGGCTAACGTAGGTAAGGCTATTGCTATCGTTCTGGATGGCGTAGTTTACTCTGCTCCTCGTGTAAACGGCGAGATTGATGGTGGTAGCTCTCAGATTTCCGGTAACTTCACTATCGAGGATACCAAGGACTTGGCTAACACATTGAAGTCTGGTCGTATGCCAGCTCCTGCACGTATCGTTCAGGAGGAGGTTGTAGGTCCTACACTCGGTGCACAGTCTATCCAGATGGGTATTGTATCATTCGTTGTAGCTTTCGTACTCCTGATGGTTTACATGGTGATGATGTACAACATCATTCCTGGTATGATGGCTAACTTGGCTTTGCTCGTCAACGTATTCTTCACGCTGGGTATTCTGACGTCCTTCCAGGCGGCTCTGACGTTACCAGGTCTTGCCGGTATGGTCTTGTCTCTGGGTACTGCCGTGGATGCCAATGTGCTTATCTATGAACGTATCAAGGAGGAGCTCCGCTCCGGTAAGGGTATGAAGCAGGCTGTAGCTGCCGGTTATGGCAACGCTTTCTCTGCTATCTTCGACTCTAACTTGACATCTTTGATTACTGGTGTTATCCTGTTGACTACCGGTACAGGTCCTATCCGTGGTTTCGCTACTACATGGATCATCGGTATCGTAGTTTCATTCTTCACTGCTGTGTTCCTGACTCGTCTGGTTTACGATTATAAGTTGAACCACGATAAGTGGATGCACTGCAAGTTTGATACTCCAGTTTCTCACAACCTGATGCAGGGCAAGAAGTACAAGTTCATGTCTATGTATAAGACTACCTTCACCGTTGCCATCGTAGCAGCTGTGGTATTCATCGGTAGCTTCTTTGTTCGTGGCTTGAGTAAGAGTATCGATTTCACTGGTGGTCGTAACTATGTAGTACAGTTCGAGAACCCTGTAGAGCCTGAGCAGATCCGTACCGTTCTTGGTGATGCATTCGTTAATGCAGATGGTTCTAAGGCAACTACTGGCGCTATTGCTATCGGTACAGACGGCAAGACCATCCGTGTATCTACCAACTATATGATTGAGAGCAACAGTCCAACTGTTGACGATGAGGCTGAGACTATCCTTTACAACGCCTTGAAGAAGGCTAACCTGGTTTCTCAGGCGAGTGTTGAGGCTTTCAAGAATCCTGATGTTCGTCAGGGTGGTTCTATCATCAGTAGTACAAAGGTAGGTCCTTCTGTAGCTAAGGATATCACTATGGGTGCTATCTATAGTGTGCTCTTCGCATTGATTGCTATCTTCCTCTACATCCTGATACGTTTCCGCAACGTGGCCTTCTCTGTAGGTTCTACTGTAGCTTTGGCATTTGATGCCTTGACAGTAATCGGTTTCTACTCACTCCTGTGGGGTCTCGTTCCATTCTCATTGGAGATTGACCAGACTTTCATCGGTGCTATCCTGACCGTGGTAGGTTACTCTATCAACGATAAGGTGGTTGTATTCGACCGTATCCGTGAGAACTTGAAGTTGCATCCTAAGGGCGACCGTCAGCAGCTCTTCAATGCATCTATCAATGAGACATTGGCTCGTACCATCAATACATCTACATCTACATTGCTCGTGTTGCTCTGTATCTTCATCCTCGGTGGTGACAGCATCCGCAGCTTCTCATTCGCAATGATCCTGGGTGTTGTATTCGGTACATTGTCATCTATCTTCATTGCATCTCCAATGGCTTACATCGTTCTTGGTCGTAAGATTAAGGAAGAGCCAGCTGAGGAGGTTGCAGAAGTTAAGTAATCAGAAACTCTTCGTTCTTTCTCTTTCCGATGTATGTCGGATAGAGAAAGATACTTGAAAGAATATAAAAATAATAAAGGTCGCTTCCTGATTGTCAGGAGCGACCTTTATTGTTTTATCATCTCTGGAATGATAAGGAAAGTACGTGGTCCCACCGAGAATCGAACTCGGATCAAAGGTTTAGGAAACCTCCGTTCTATCCGTTAAACTATAGGACCATTGTAAACCGACTGCAAAGATACATCAAATCGTTGACAATACAAAATAAAATGTTATGTTTTTCACTCTCATCTTATCAAGTTTCCTCACTTTTGTGGAGTTGAACTGCGAAAACCTCTTCGATACGAGGCATGATTCGCTGAAGAATGACTATGAATTCCTGCCACAGAGCAGTTACAAGTGGACGCCTTATCGCTATTGGCGCAAGCTGGCAAATCTTTCCAAGACTATAGTAGCTTTGGGTTATGAAGATTTGTCGCTTGTTGGTACCGCCTCCTCTAGTAATCCTTCAAGACCCTCGGAGAAGTCCTGGCATGTTCCCGATTTTGTGGCGCTTTGCGAAGTGGAGAACGATAGTGTGCTGTTTGATTTAACCCGGCGTTCAGCTCTTCGCGGTGTGAATTATGATTATGTGATGACCGATTCGCCTGATGAACGAGGCATAGATGTGGCTTTGCTTTATCAGCCATCTTCTTTTGCGCTTATACAGTCCCGTTCCATCCGCATCAAGCCGCTGCCTGATACTCGCCCTACGAGAGATATTCTCTATGCTTCGGGGCGTATTATTAATGATGATACGCTTCATGTCTTTGTGTTGCATGCGCCCAGCCGGCGTGGCGGCGAACAGGTTTCGCGTCCCTACCGCCTGCAGGTAGCCAGCCAGCTGGTTTCTGCTGTAGATTCTATCTATGCGCTCAATGATAGTGCAAGGATTATCGTAGCCGGCGATTTCAACGATTATTCCGATTCTCCGGCTCTTCGTTATCTTTATCAGCATCACCTTATTAATATATCTGTTGGCGTCAAAGGCTCTCATGGTGCCAAGGCTACTTATCGCTGGCATGGAGATTGGCGAAGTCTTGACCAGATTCTCTTCAGTCCTTCGCTTTCCCGGCTTAAGATGAGTTGTCAGATAGGAGATTTGCCATTCCTCTTAGAAGATGATGAGAAGTATGGCGGAAAGAAACCTTTCCGCACCTATCTCGGTCCCCGATATTTGGGTGGATACAGCGATCATCTTCCGCTGGTTGCCAAGTTTAAGATAGAGGGTGGATATGAATAAAAAAACAGGTATGCTCAGATTTTTACTGAACATACCTGTTTGTATATTAGTGAGATTTTTTCTCTTCTGCCTGATTATCCATAGATAACCTTACCGTTCTCATCCTCGTAAGGAGCCATATCCTTAGCATACTGGTTCATGGCACGGAGGCTCATACCCATTGATGAGAAACCACCATCGTGGAAGAGGTTCTGCATGGTCACCTTGCGGGTGAAGTCAGAGAACATCATCACGCAGTAGTTAGCGCAATCCTCTGCTACGGCGTTTCCGAGTGGAGACATCTTGTCAGCGAAGTCCATCATGTTCTCGATATCCTTGATACCCTTACCTGCTGTTGTAGCTGTAGGGCTCTGAGAGATGGTGTTGATACGCACGTGCTTCTCACGACCATAGATGTAACCGAAGCTGCGGGCGATACTTTCGAGCATGCTCTTGGCATCAGCCATATCGTTGTAACCGAAGAATGTACGCTGAGAAGCTACGTATGTGAGAGCTACTACAGAACCCCACTCGTTGATAGCATCCAACTTCTTGGCTACCTGCAACATCTTGTGGAAAGAGATAGCAGAGATGTCCAATGTCTTGTTCAGGAAGTTGTAGTCGAGGTCATCGTATGTACGATGCTTGCGAACGTTAGGGCTCATGGCTACAGAGTGGAGCACGAAGTCGATTTTGCCACCGAGTTTCTCCTGAGCCTCTGTGAATACCTTTTCCAAGTCTTCTACGCTAGTCGCATCAGCTGCGATGATAGGAGCGTTGATCTGTTCAGCGAGCTTATCCAGCGTACCCATACGCAAAGCCATAGCTGTATTACTAAGTGCGATAGTAGCACCCTCTTCAGCAGCCTTTACAGCTACTTTCCAAGCGATTGATTCCTCATTGAGTGCACCGAAGATGATGCCACGCTTGCCTTTTAACAAATTGTGAGTCATTGTTATCTTAATACTTTTGTTTATACTAACGACAATCCCCTACATATATCATTCTATATATATATAATAAGGTGTAAAACCACTTTGTTTTGTTCTAGTCGTTGAAATCGTGCGCAAAATTACGAAAAATGTGCAATATACCCAAATTTTTTAACTAAAAAGTGCCGTAAACGTTTTCTTTTTTGTGGTATGTCAAGTATTTCGTTCCCTGCAGTCAGTATGATATTCTATTTATTCTTTGCAGATAATAAGCCTGAAACAGATATATCTTATGCTTATAAATAACGTATCTGTTGGTCTGCGGAATTAGATTTGTAGGGTTCCTGACATATGCCAACAATGTTCCTGACATATGCCAAACGAGTTATTGACATATGTCAGCAACCTTGCTGGCATATGTCGGCAACCGAACGGAACTAATTGTTAGAACCGATGAATCGTAGAACTGTGACTGCTTAATCTATTTGTTCTACGTATTTAAGCAATACGTCTAACCCGGCAGATGCCTGTATAGATAACTTAAGAACCTTCTTATTTCTGTTCTTACAAATTATAGCCTTATTGCAGCAAAAATATCCTTTTTGTTGCAATATGACAAGGTAGAAGTGTTAAAAACAGACTTTTTTATGTACGTTATTAAATTTTTCTTTCAAAATATTTGCAAATATCCGAAAAAAAATCTAATTTTGCAGCCGATTATTATATATTTATAAATTATTATCTAATAAAGAGAGAGATTATGTTTAAAAGAATCGCTTTATTTGTGGGGGGGGCAATTCTCAGTTGTGGAGTAGCCTTTGCCCAAACATCCGTTACCGGTAAGGTAGTAGCTTCAGAGGATGGTGAGCCAGTTATTGGCGCATCAATCAAGGTAGCTGGTACTAATACGGGTACTGTTACGGACGTCGATGGAAACTTCAGTTTGAATGTTCCAGCCGGCTCCAAGTTGGAGATTACCTATATAGGTATGAATCCACAAACTGTTAAAGCAAGTTCTAACATGAAGATTGCTTTGACTTCTGACAACAAAACCCTGGACGAGGTGATTGTTACAGGTTATGGTAACTTTAAGAAATCCTCATTTACAGGTGCTGCTGCTTCCATGTCAACAGCTAAGTTGAGTGATGTTCCTTCACTTTCTGTTGAAGATAAGCTTTCTGGTAATATCCCAGGAGTTTCTATTTCTTCTTTCTCTGGCCAGCCAGGTGCAATGAACTATATCCGTATTCGTGGTATGGGTTCTATCAATGCAGGTAACGATCCATTGATTGTGATTGATGGTACTCCAATGAACTCTGGTAACTTGAGTGGTTTCAATGATGCTGAGTCTGGTAATGGTTACAATGGTTCTGGTACCAATGCGCTTTCTACATTGAATAGCAATGACATCGAGTCTATCACAGTTATCAAGGATGCAGCCGCTGCTTCATTGTATGGTTCTCGTGCAGCCAATGGTGTGCTTGTCATAACAACCAAGAGTGGTAGTGCAGGTAAGACCCAGGTTGATTTCCGCAGCGACTGGGGTTTCTCTAATATGGCCATCAACTACCGCCCAACTTTGAGTGGTGATGATCGTCGTGCCTTGATTTATCAAGGTTTGAAAAACTATGCTTTTGATAATATTGATGGTACTACTGATGCCTCTGCTGCGGCTTTTGCCGATCAAAATATTGATGATTATGCAGCAAAACCAGAGAATGGTTGGGCAAACTGGCGTGATGCGCTTTTCAAAAATGGTTCAAATCAGAACTATCAGGCAAGTGTAAATGGTGGTAATGATAAGACTAAGTTCTATGCTTCTTTGTCTTATGCTAAGCAGAATGGTATTGTAGAACGTTCTGGTTTGGAGCGTATGACAGGTAACTTCAACGTAAGCCATCGCTTCGGTAAGTTCAAGTTGGATGCTAGTTCTTTGATTTCATCTATGCATCAGAACTCTGCCATGGATGGTGGCGCTTCTTTTGCTGGTGCCATCTCAAGTGCAGTATGGTTCCTCGGCCCTTCTAATGCTATCTATGACAAGAATGGTAATTTGCTGACAAAGACAGATGGCGCTTATAACAATGGTTATAACCCTATTTATGAGAACCAGCACATGTCAGATAAAACCAATACGACACGTTCTTACAGCACCTTGGCTCTCGAATGGAACATTTGGGATAACTTGAAGTTGCGTGAGAAGGTAGCTTACGACTACATCAACTCTACCGAGGATGTGCTTTGGGACAAATTCTGTGGTAATGGTTCTGGCTCAAATGGTGTGATGCAGCGTACTTACAATGAGTGGACAACCATGAACACTCAGACACAGTTGACATACAATAAGTCTTTTGGTGCCCACAATGTGGATGCTTTGCTTGGTTTCGAGACAGAGGCATGGCATAACAACAACTCATACGCTTCTGGTACAGACTACCCTGGCAACTTGTATGAGTTCGCTAACTCTGGCGATACCTCTATGCAGAGTTACAAGTATGACTCAAAGATGACTTCTTTCTTGGGTCGTGTCAACTACAACTATAACGATTTGTATTATGCTGGTGTAAGCTATCGTCGTGATGGTAGTTCTCGTATGGCACGTGAGAATCGTTGGGGTTCGTTCTGGTCTGTATCTGGTGCTTGGCGCTTTGGTACAGAAAAGTTCATGGATTCTATCAAGGATATATTGAGCGATGGTAAGATTCGTGTATCTTATGGTGTGAACGGAACTCTTCCATCTGGCTTGTATAGTTACATGAACCTTTATAAGTATGGTGAGTACTACAATGGTAGCAATGGTATGGGTATCATTGGTGTAGCCAACAAGGACTTGAAGTGGGAGCAGAACAAGGCTTGGAACTTTGGTCTTGACTTGACATTCCTCAACCGTATCTCTGTAACATTGGATTACTACGTTCGTAATACATCCAATTTGATTATGAACCGTCCTATCTCTATGATTCCAGGTTACTATGATGATTCTTCTCTGTTGGCTACCATGGCTCAGAATGTAGGTTCTATGCGTAACCAAGGTATTGAGGTGACCATTTCTTCTACCAACATTCAGAAGAAGGACTTCCTTTGGACTACTTCTCTGAACTTTGGTCATAACTCCAACAAGGTAACAGAGTTGACAGGTGATGATGACAAGATTATCAGCGGTGCCATGATTCATCAGGTAGGTAAGCCTTACTATTCTTACTATATGTATGAGTATGCAGGTGTTGACCCTGAGACAGGTTTGGAGAGCTATTACATCAATGATGGAACTGAGAATGCTCGCAAGACCACTACTAATGTAGCTGAGGCAAACAAGACTATTGTTGGTCATCATGAGCCAGCACTTGAGGGCGGTTTGTCTAACTTCATCAAGTGGAAGTTTATCGACTTCAACTTTACTTTGACCTATAAGTTGGGCGGTGACTCTTATGATTATGCTACTTGGTTGCACGATAATGGTGGTACATACACCCTCTATGGAGCAATCCCTTCTTACTATAAGTTGGAGGATATGTGGCAGAAACCAGGCGATAATGCTAAGTTGCCTAAGTTCCAGGCTGGTTATGGTAAGCGTGTGTTGTCTTCTCGTTGGTTGATGCCTAACGATTATCTTCGCTTGAAGAACCTTACCTTAGGTTTCTCTGCACCAAAGGAGTGGATCAGCAACCTCGGCTTGAGCAAGGCTCGTGTATATTTCTCTGCCAACAACTTGTTGACCTGGAAGTCTAAGGATCTTTATGTTGATCCAGAGACACCAGCGGATGGCTTGTGTACATTCGAAATGCCAGCTTTGAGAACTTATACATTTGGTATCGAACTTAGTTTCTAATTTATAAAAGAACGAAATACAATGAAAGTATTAAAATCAATATATAAGGTAATGGGCTGCGCTATTTTGGCAGCCAGCCTGTCATCTTGCGTCAATGATTGGTTGGACGTAGCTCCTTCTGATGGTACAGATGCAGATGCAGCCTTGACCAGCAGTTCAGACTTGGATGCTGCGAGAACGGGTATGTACAAGGCTTTGAAGGGAAACAGCAGCTTGGTAGATTACTATGGTATGCAGTTCTTCGTTTATGGTGATGTTCATGCAGGTGATGATTATCAGTATAATAATATTGGTGGTTCTAACCGTGCAAGTTTCTACTATGATATGAACTATCAGACAGCATCTGAGTTTACATCAAGTACTTCTTCCAGTACCGTAACTTGGAAATCACCATATATTGTTATTGGCCGTGCTAATCGTATCATAGCTGCTGCAGAAGGTGGTGCTTTGAGCGATGCAGCAGAGGCTAAGGCTACTATCGACCAGTATGCGGCAGAGGCAAAGGTACTCCGTGCCCTTGCTCATTTTGACCTTGTTCGTATCTATGGTAAGCCATATACAGAGGATCAGGGTGCATCTCTTGGTGTACCATTGGTAACAGAAGTGCTGGAGTCTAATGCAAAACCAGCTCGTAGCACTGTTGCTGAGGTTTACACCCAAGTAGTGAAGGATTTGACTGAGGCTATCAGCTCTAATGCTCTTGCTACAGAGACAGAACCAGGTTATGTAAGCGTTTGGGGAGCAAAGGCAATCCTTTCTCGTGTTTATTTGAATATGGGTGATTATGCTAACGCCTTGTCTGTTGCTGAGGATATTATCAAGAATTCTGGCGCAGCGTTGTGGACTCGTGACCAATATTTCAAGGCATGGGATGCTGGTACTCCTAATGAGAGTGAGTTCTTATTCCGCTTGAATGTATCTGGTTCTACAGATAACAATGACTTGAATGGTATTGGTAACCTTCAGGGAAGAGATGGATATAAGGAGATGGTTGCAACCAAGAAGTTCGTAGATATGTTGTCTGCTGATGCAAATGATGTTCGTAACGATATGTTCTTGCCAGCTACAGCTGATAAGGAAGTTGCTGCTTTTGGCACCAATAAGGTTTATCTGAACAAGCTTCGTGGTCAGGGTGGTAACCTTCGTAACGTTACTATCATTCC
Organism: Segatella copri; assembly: GCA_959596915.1. Lineage (GTDB taxonomy): Bacteria > Bacteroidota > Bacteroidia > Bacteroidales > Bacteroidaceae > Prevotella > Prevotella copri_N. Next base: position 2,104 of record CAUFXJ010000011.1, on the reverse strand, counting down.
TATCATTCGCTTGTCTGAGGTATATCTTACAGCTGCAGAGTGTGCTTTCCGCACCAATGACAAGGCTAAGGCTGTAGAATATCTCAACGACTTAGTAAAGAACCGTACAACTTCAGCTTCTGCTTTGGCAACAGAGTCAGACATCACTCTCGATCGCATTTTGATTGAGCGTCGTAAGGAGTTGATTGGTGAGGGTCAGCGTTACTTTGATGCTTTGCGTTGCAACGAAACTATCGTTCGTTATACAAGCGATGCTGACAAGGGCTGGCATAAGACCTTGAGTAAGGAAGCACAGTCTTTCGACCGTGATTACTTCAAGGCTATTGCTGCCATTCCGCAGGCAGAGATCAACGCTAACCCTAACATCAAGCAGAATACGGGTTACGGTGAGTAATCGCTGTGATGGAATATTTTAATAAGATAATATTTTTAATCAACGATATAGGAATGCCATGAGTGGCATTTTCTATAAATCTCTCGGGAGAGGCTGGCTGTGAAGCTCGCCTCTCTTTTTTTTGTCTTTTTATTTGCGTATCTGATATTTTATTCGTAACTTCGCACCGTCTAAAGTAATATAGCTATGGAAGAGATAAGAAAATACCCAGTAGGAATGCAAACATTCTCTGATATACGAGAGGGTAATTATGTGTACGTAGATAAGACAAGGTATATTGTCGATTTCTTGCGTAATGGTTCTAAATATGTGTTTCTGAGTCGTCCAAGACGATTCGGAAAGTCGCTTTTTGTCTCTACGCTCCAGGCATATTATGAGGGCAGGAAGGAACTGTTTGATGGTTTGGCACTTGGCGAATATGAGAAAGAATGGGTGAAACGTCCTGTTCTTCACTTCGACATGAGTACTGCCAAAAATCAGACACCCGAAGGGTTAGAAGAGATGCTGGGCTACATGCTTTCAGAATACGAGCAGGTCTATGGACGTGACGAATTGGCGGTGCAGCCGAGCCAGCGTTTGCAGTCTTTGGTAAAGCGTGCCTATAAGAAGACGGGTCAAAAGGTGGTCGTTTTGATAGACGAATATGATGCTCCTCTCTTGGATGTCGTGCATGAGAAGGAAAGTTTGATGCCATTGCGCTTGGTTATGAGGAAGTTCTATAGCCCATTGAAATATCTCGACCCTTGGCTGGAATTTACCTTTATCACGGGTATCACCAAGTTCTCTCAGTTGAGTATCTTTAGCGAGATCAATAATTTGGATAATATCAGCATGTTCGATCAGTATTCTGCTATCTGTGGTATCAGCAAGACAGAACTACTGACGGCGATGAAGCCTGATGTTGAGTTGCTAGCCAAGTCTTTGGGAAAAACTTTTGATGAAACGGTTGCCGAGTTGAGTTCATATTATGATGGTTATCATTTCAGTAAAAAATCAGAAGATGTGTTTAATCCGTTTAGTCTGGTTAAAGCGTTGAGAAGTAAGGAAATAGCAGCTTATTGGTTTAGTTCAGGTACTCCTGCATACATTATCAACACTTTACGCAAACATCATGTGGGGGTGATGGATATAGAACAGAAATCCGTAGGGGTGGATGATTTCGATGTCTCTCCTGAGCAGATGACTTCTGCTTTACCATTGCTTTATCAGAGTGGGTATCTCACCATCAAGAAGTATAACCCTATCTTGCAGAGCTATCAGCTGGATTATCCAAACAAGGAAGTGCGTGTAGGGATGGTTCATTTTTAATTTGATGGGTGCTTACATCTTGGTGGAGGAGGATAGTGCAATAGGCAGAGCAGATGCCGTTCTTCACATTATTACGTTTTATCCCCATGTTATTCGATTTTTTTGTGATAAATCACACTTTTGACGAATACAGGGGCAAGAATGCTGGCTGTAAAGCTCGCCTCTTTCCAAGAAAAAAAACACGGACAAATTGAATTTGTCCGGACAAATTTGTCCGGTATATTATAATGCGCTGATTATAAGAAGTTTATAAAGCTGTCGGACAAACAACCGGACAAATTCAATTTGTCCGTGTTATATTTTTGGGGCATAAACACAGCTTTGTCATGGTACAAACTATGACTTATGCTCCAGAAAACGGTGAGTTGGAGGGAAGAAAACTATGAGTTGTATTTGTTAACA
>CAUFXJ010000010.1:0-116050 GCA_959596915.1 Segatella copri | reverse complement strand
TAGAATGCCTGCCTGTCACGCAGGAGGTCACGAGTTCGAGTCTCGTACGCACCGCTCAAAATCATCTTGCAGGTTTGCCAAAATAGTTTGGTGCGTTAGTTCAGTTGGTTAGAATGCCTGCCTGTCACGCAGGAGGTCACGAGTTCGAGTCTCGTACGCACCGCAGAAACCTTCGAGAGTGATCTCGGAGGTTTTTTGTTTTTCAGTAAATCTAAGAGAATATGGCTATCGTTATCACAGTTCTGGCATACTTCTGTGTGCTGCTGCTCTTCAGTCATCTTACTGCCCGTAAAATGGCAAGTAATGAAACTTTCTATCGTGCCAACCGCCGTTCGCCTTGGTATATGGTTGCTTTCGGTATGGTGGGTGCTTCCATTTCGGGCATCACTTTCGTCAGTGTGCCGGGCATGGTGATGAGAACGGATATGACCTACCTTCAGATGTGCATCGGTTTCATTCTGGGTTATTTCCTGGTTGCCTTTCTTTTGCTTCCTATCTATTACCGCTATAATCTCACTACGATTTACGGTTATCTGCAGCAGCGGTTGGGGGAACGTTCGTATAAGACTGGAGCTTCGTTCTTCCTCTTGTCCAAGATGACGGGTGCGGCGGTCCGTTTCTTTGTCGTCTGTATCCTCTTGCAGCGTTTCGTGCTCGATGGGATTGGTGTTCCGTTCTGGGTCACGGTTCCTGTCATGGTACTGCTTATCTGGCTTTATACGCGCAAGGGTGGCATCAAGACGCTGGTGTGGACGGATACCTTTCAGACGCTCTGTATGTTTGCTGCGCTCATCCTCATTATCTGTCAGGTGATGTCGGCGTTGGGCATGACTCCTTCTGAAGCGATCACTGCGATTGCTAACGACAGTCATTCCCGTATTTTTGTCTTTGATGACTGGATGTCGAAACAGAATTTCTGGAAACAGTTCCTCAGCGGTGTCTTTGTAGTGATTGTGATGACCGGTCTTGATCAGGACATGATGCAGAAGAATCTTACCTGCAAGTCGCTCCGTGAGGCCCAGAAGGATGTTTGCAGCTATGGTTTTGCCTTTGTGCCTGCCAATCTGCTTTTCCTGAGTCTGGGTGTGTTGCTGGTGATGCTGGCTCAGAAACAGGGAGTGGCTTTGCCTGATGCTCCTGATGATCTGTTGCCGATGTTTGCGGCTTCGGGGGCGATGGGAAACCTGGTGGTGGTCTTGTTTACCATTGGCATTGTGGCGGCAAGTTTCTCCAGTGCCGATTCTGCTTTGACCGCCATTACTACGAGTCTCTGTGTGGATATATTGGGCAGGAAAGAGGATATGAAGCTCCGCAAGCGCATGCATCTGCTGGTGGCTTTCGTCTTCATGCTCTTCATCATTGCTTTCAAGGCGATTAATTCTACGAGCGTGATAGATGCTATCTACATCCTCTGCTCTTATACTTACGGTCCGCTGTTGGGTTTGTTTGCCTTCAGTCTGCTCACCAAGCGTCAGGTAAACGACCGCTGGTCGCCATGGGTCTGCATCGCCAGTCCGCTCATCTGCTACGCCATCGATACCCTTACCTCGCAGTATGTGGGCTATAAGTTCGGCTATGAGCTTCTGATGCTGAATGGCGCCCTGACATTTGCAGGTCTCGCCCTTATAAAAAAAAGAAACAGTTAAATACAAACAATAATGAGAACAAAAGTATTATTCGCAGCATTGTTGCTCAGTGCAACAACTGCTTTTGCCCAGCAGGAGAAGTTGGGCTCCGGTATTGACAAGACCAACATGGACTTGACCATCAAGCCGGGTAATGATTTCTATCGCTATGCCGCAGGCAACTGGATGAAGAATCATCCACTCGATGCCGAGCATACCGACAATGGTGCTTTCACCGATCTCTTTGAGCAGAACCAGAAGCGCATCCAGGACATCATCCTTGAATATGCTTCCAAGCCACAGCAGAAGGGGTCACTCGGACAGAAGATCGGTTCGCTCTACAACCTCCGTATGGACAGCGTTCGCCTGAACAAGGAGGGATGGGCACCTATCAAGCCAACTCTCGACCGTATCGCAGCCATCAAGGACCGCAGAGAGTATCAGCTCGTTACCGCTCAGCTCGATTTCCGTGGCGAGGGTACCATGATGTATGGCATCGGTGTGGGCGCCGACCTTCGTGATGCCGCCAACAACCTCGTTGAGGTAGACCAGAGTGGTCTTGGTCTTGGTGTACGCGATTACTATGTAAACGATGACGAGCAGACCAAGAAGATTCGTGATGCATACAAGGCTTATATGAAGAAGCTCTTCCAGATGGTAGGCAACGACGAGGCTACCGCCCAGAAGAAGATGGAGGCTGTGATGGCTATCGAGACCCGCATCGCTAAGGCAAGCTATAGCCAGGTACAGCTCCGCGACATCGACAAGAACTATCACAAGATGACCTACAACCAGCTCGTGCTCGATTATCCTGGCATCGACTGGGGCAACGTGTTCCTGGCATCTGGTTTCCCTGCTTTCAAGGAAATTTGCGTGGGTCAGCCTGAACCAATCCACGAGGTTGAGAAGATTCTCGCAGAGACCTCTCTGGATGATCTGAAGACATACGCAGAGATCAAGGTGATTTCTGGTGCAACCAGCGTATTGAGCGATGATTTCCGTGCCGTATCCTTTGAGTTGAGCAAGGTAATGAGCGGTGTTCAGCAGGACCGTCCTCGCTGGAAGCGTGCCGTAAGTACCGTGAGCGGAGTGTTGGGCGAGGCTATCGGAAAGATTTACGTAGAGAAGTACTTCCCGGAGAGCAGCAAGAAGCGTATGCTCGAACTGGTTCACAATCTCCAGACTGCGCTTTCACAGCGCATCGACGAGGCTACATGGATGAGTGCTGCTACCAAGGCACAGGCTAAGGATAAGCTGGAGAACTTCATCATCAAGATCGGCTATCCTGACAAGTGGAAGGACTATAGCGGATTGCAGGTAGATGACAGCCTCTCTCTCTACGAGAATATGGCAAATATCTCTGAGTTCTTTACAAAGGATGAAATCGCCCGCAAGGTGAACAAGCCGGTAGATAAGACAGAGTGGGGAATGACTCCTCAGACTATCAATGCTTATTATAACCCAACTACCAACGAGATCTGCTTCCCTGCAGCTATTCTCCAGCCTCCATTCTTCGACCCAACAGCCGATGATGCGATGAACTATGGTGGTATCGGTGGTGTAATCGGTCATGAGATGAGTCATGGCTTTGACGATCAGGGCAGCCAGTTTGACAAGACCGGTAACCAGCACAACTGGTGGACTGCTGCTGACAAGAAGAACTTCGAGTCTCGTACCAAGATCCTGGTTGACCATTTCAACAAGATTGAGTTGGCTGGCAAACTGGTAAACGGCCAGATGACCCTGGGTGAGAACATCGGTGACAATGGTGGTTTGAACATCGCTTTCCGTGCACTTCAGAATGTGATGAAGACAGAGAAGTTGGGTGTGAAGGATGGATTTACTCCAGAACAGCGCTTCTTCCTGGCATGGGCACGTGTATGGGCAGGCAATGCCCGTCCTGAGTACCTGCAGTATCTGATGACCGTGGATGTTCACTCTCCAAACGAGGCTCGTGTGAACGGTGCCCTCCCAATGGTGGATTCATGGTATAAGGCATTCGACATCAAGAAGGGCGACAAGCTCTTTGTTCCTAAGAACAAGCGTGCACATATCTGGTAAAAACATAAAAAAGTCTTGCAGGCATTGCTTGCAAGACTTTTTTTATGACGATTATTTTGTTCCGAAATAGAGGAAGAGCATTCCGAGCAGAACCAGGAGCAGATCTACGAACTTCGCCTTGAGATTCTTCTCATGGAAGATGGCTGCACCGAAGAGGAAGCTGACGATGACCGAACCGCGGCGAATCATGCTCACGATACTGATCATGGCGCCAGGCAGACTCAGAGCGTAGAAATAAACGAAGTCGGCTGCCGAAAGGAAGATACTGATGAAGATGATACTCCAGTGCCAGTGGAATGGGGTAGAATTCTTCTTGGTAGGCCACCATATCATCAGCAGCATGGCTCCCATGAGGAAACACTGGTAGATGTTGTACCAGCTCTGCACAATCATTCTGTCTAATCCTACACCACCATTCTCTGGTGGAGCCATCAGATACTTGTCGTAGAGACCGCTTATTGCACCGAGAACGGCAGCCAGCACGATGAAGTAAATCCATTTGTTGTGTTTGAAGTCTATACCCTCTTTCTTGCCGCTGCGCGAAAGCATGGCAAAGGAGATGATGGCAAGTATGACACCAATCCACTGATACAGATTCAGTACCTCTCCATAAACCAGCAGGGCACCTACGAGTGTCATTACCGGTCGGGTGGCATTGATAGGTCCCACGATGGTGAGCGGCAGGTGTTTCATGCCGAAATAACCGAAAATCCAGCTGCTCAATACGATGAAACTCTTGAGCACGATGTACTTGTGAACTTCCCATCCGCCTTCTGCTACATGAAACATCGTTCCATCCAGCGAATTTCCTGTATAGCTCATCACGATGAACGGCAGGAAGATGAGCGATGAGAAGAGCGTGTTCAGAAAGAGCACGGGAATCACTGCGTTACCTGAAAGCGCCTTCTTCTTGAAGGCATCATAAAATCCCAGCAGCGCTGCTGAGAGAAATGCTAATACTAACCACATTTTTATGAATGTTAAATGTTGAATGTTGAATGTTGAATGAGGCTCGCGCCCTTGTGTTTCTAATCATTTAATCTTTGAAATCATACCCTACCTCTTCCAGGAACAATGCGTTACCCGGCATGCTTTCGCCTGCATCGCTGCGGCTTCCGTTGTGCAGGATATCGAGAAACTGTTCCATCGTAATCTTTTCTCTGCCTACATCGATAAGCGTTCCCACTACGGCTCTCACCATGTTTCTCAGGAAACGGTTGGCGGTAATCTCAAAATACCAGGTGGTAGGAGAGGTCTGTATCCATCGGGCGGCTGTTACGTGGCAGATGGTGGTCTTGTTGTCGCCACCCGCCTTGCAGAACGCTGCATAGTCTTCGTGATGCAGAAAATGCTGAGCCGCCTCATTCATCTTCTCGAAATTCAGGGGATAGTTCATCTGCAGTGAATAATGGCGCTCAAACGGATCCTTCCGCGTATGGATATAATAATGGTATGTGCGCGATGTGGCAGAGAAACGGGCATGCATCTCTGGGGCTACCTCCCTTACTTCGTATACGGCGATGTCGCGGGGCAGGATGCGGTTCAGACGGTATACCAGCTGGTCGGGTTCCATCGGAATCCTGTCGGTATCGAAGTGGGCTGCCATGTGTCGGGCATGTACGCCGGTATCGGTCCTTCCTGCTCCCACCACCTCCATTTCCTTTCTCAGAAGTATGGAGAGGGCGCGCTGCAACTCCTGCTGCACCGAATTGGCATTGGGCTGAATCTGCCAGCCGTGGTAGTTGGTGCCGTCGTAACCGAAGAATATGAAATATCTCATTTGTTTACTTTGAACTTTGAACATTGAAAATTGAACTTTATGAATTGTAAAGCTGTAGAATTCTTCACTCTTCACTCTTCGTTCTTCACTCTAATCAGGGTGCAAAGTTACTAAAAAAACGTGAAATATGGTATAATAATACAGATTTTTTTCAAAAATGGTACAATCTTGAAAGAAAAGTTCAATTTTATTTTGCAAATTGACAATAATTGTGTACTTTTGCCAACGTTTTTGATATTATAGATTATGGCACAGAACATATTCAAGGGTTTAGGTGTTGCCCTTATTACTCCTTTCAACACCGATGGCTCGGTTGATTATCAGTCGCTCAAGCGATTGGTAGAGTTTCAAATTGACAATGGTGCAGACTTCCTTTGCATCCTTGCCACAACTGGTGAGGCTCCATGTCTTACACAGGAAGAGAAAGATAAAATCACAGAATTGGTGAAAGACGTGAACAAGGGTCGCATCAAGATATTGAAATATTGTGGTGGTAATAATACTGCTGCTGTCGTTGAAGAAATCAAGAACACCGACTGGAGTGGCATCGATGGCATCCTCAGTATCTGTCCTTACTACAACAAACCTTCTCAGGAAGGTCTCTATCAGCACTTCAAGGCCATCGCCCAGGTTAGTCCGCTGCCTATCGTGCTCTACAATGTTCCTGGCAGAACCGGTATCAACATGAAGCCTGAAACAACCTGCCGTATCGCCCGCGACTTCCCTAATGTGGTAGCCGTGAAGGAGGCTAGTGGCAGCCTGGAGCAGGTAGATGAGATTATCAAGAACAAGCCTGATAATTTTGATGTTATCAGCGGTGATGATGCGCTTACCTTCTCAATGATTGCCAGTGGTGCTGCCGGCGTTATCTCTGTTATCGGCAATGCCCTGCCTAAGGCTTTCAGCCGTATGATCCGTCTTGAGTTCCGTGGCGAATATGAGCCAGCCCGTAAGATTCATCATTCTTTCACCGAGCTCTACAGTCTGCTCTTCGTTGACGGTAACCCTGCCGGCGTAAAGGCGCTGCTCAATGATATGGGCTTCATCGAGAACGAGCTCCGTCTGCCTCTGGTTCCTACCCGTATTGCAACCAAGCAGAAGATGAGCGACATTCTGAAGACTTTGAATATCTAGAATAGTGATTAGTTATTAATCATCAAGTACCATGGCAGAAGATAGAAGAATCATACACGAGATAACACCGCTGATGGGTAAGGATGTGCTCTATATTGCAGACAGGCATAAGAAGGAGTTTACTTATCCTATCCATAACCATTCGGTGTACGAGTTGAACTTTGTTGAGAATGCAAAGGGAGTAAGAAGAATCGTTGGCGATTCGCAGGAGGTGATAGGCGACTATGATCTCTGTCTCATCACATCGCCCGATCTGGAGCATGTATGGGAGCAGAACGAATGCCACAGCGATGACATCCGTGAGATTACCATCCAGTTTGATTTCTCCATGAGTGATGAAACGCTCTTCGGAAGAAATCCCTACGCCAGCATTACCCGTATGATGCAGGAAGCGAAGAAGGGACTCTCATTCCCGATGCAGGCAATCATGAAGGTATACGGAATGCTCGATACTTTAAGTTCCGTAAAAGACGGTTTCTATGCCGTACAGCAGTTCCTGACCATTCTCTACGAACTGTCACGCTGCGAAAATGCCCGCACCCTGGCTTCCAGCAGTTATGCCAAGGTAACGGTAGAAGACGATAGCCGGCGCATCCTGAAGGTGAAGAATTATATCTCCAAGAACTATATGGATGAACTCCGACTGCCGGAACTTGCCTCGTTGGCAGGAATGAGCAGCAGTGCGTTCAGCCGTTTCTTCAAGCTTCATACCGGCAGAAATATCTCTGAGTATATCATCGACCTGCGATTGGGTTATGCAGCCCGCATGCTGGTAGATACCGCCAAGAGTATCAGCGAGATAGGTTTTGATTGCGGATTCAACAATCTCAGCAACTTCAACCGCATCTTCAAGAAAAAGAAAGGATGCTCGCCAAGCGAGTTCCGTGAAAGCTATCATAAGACAAGAATCATTGTATAATACAGCCAACGTAATCGTTTAAGTGAAATTATCAAAAATATTTCGCTTAAACGATTCTTTTTTCCGATATTTGTTGTACCTTTGCGCTACAATTCATAGTGAATAAATAAACATTTAAAAACTACGATAACGAATTATGAAGCAATTTATGGATGAAAACTTCCTGCTCGACACTAAGACTGCACAGGATCTTTTCCACAATCATGCGGCTAAAATGCCAATTATCGATTATCACTGCCACCTCATCCCTGAGATGGTAGCCAATGATCACAAGTTTAAGAGTATTACAGAACTTTGGCTCGGCGGCGACCACTACAAGTGGCGTGCTATGCGTACCAACGGTGTAGATGAGCGCTTCTGCACAGGTACTGATACTAGCGACTGGGAGAAGTTCGAGAAGTGGGCTGAAACAGTGCCTTATACTTTCCGTAACCCTCTCTATCACTGGACTCATCTGGAGCTCAAGACTGCTTTCGGTATCGATAAGCAGCTCAGCCCTAAGACTGCCCGTGAAATCTACGATGAGTGTAACGAGAAGTTGCAGTTGCCTGAATTCAGCGCTCGTGGCTTGATGCGTCATTATAACGTAGAGTGTGTTTGTACTACAGACGACCCAATCGATGACCTGCGTTACCACAAGCAGACACGTGAGAGCGGTTTCGAAATCAAGATGATTCCTGCTTGGCGTCCTGACAAGGCTATGAACATCGAGAAGCCAGATTTCGCTGACTATATGAACAAGCTCGGTGAGGTAGCAGGTGTTAACCTCGTTACATTCCAGGATATGGTTGATGCTTTGCAGAAGCGTCACGACTTCTTTACTGAGAACGGCTGTAAGTTGAGCGACCACGGTATCGAGGAGTTCTACGATGAGCCATACACAGATTCTCAGATTGAGACTATCTTTGCCAAGGCTATGCGTGGCCAGCAGCTTTCTGCTCTCGAAATCCGTCAGTATAAGCATGCATTCCTCAAGGTTTGCGCTGAGATGGATCACGCTGCCGACTGGACACAGCAGTACCACTATGGTGCTATCCGCGACAACAATACACTGATGTACAACAAGCTCGGTGCTGATACCGGTTTCGATTCTATCGGTGAGTTCACTACAGCCAAGGCTATGAGCAGCTTCCTCAATGAGCTCAACATGGAGGGTAAGCTTACACGTACTATCCTCTATACATTGAACCCATGTGCCAACGAGGTAATCGCTACCATGCTCGGTAACTTCCAGGATGGTTCTTGCCCAGGTAAGATTCAGTTTGGTTCTGGCTGGTGGTTCAACGATCAGCTCGATGGTATGACTCGCCAGATGAACGCACTCTCTGTATTGGGTCTCCTGAGCCGTTTCGTAGGTATGTTGACCGACTCTCGTTCATTCCTCAGCTACCCACGTCACGAGTACTTCCGTCGTTTGCTCTGCAACCTTCTCGGCAATGATGTAGAGAAGGGCTTGCTTCCTAACGACATGGAGAGCCTCTCTCGTATGGTAGAGGATATCTCTTACAACAATGCTCGCAACTACTTCAAGTTCTATTAATCCATAGAACTGTAGCAATTTATACTAAGACAAATCCCTTCACGGCATCCCTGTGGTGTTGTGGAGGGATTTGATGTTTTATCGTGAAACCAATACTTTAAACTTATGGGGGTAATAGACAGAATACTAGGTTTTTACGAAGATATCAGAGAATTCAATTCTTCTAATATCAAAGACTTCCGGGGCAGATTCAAGTCTTGGATCAAGATGGGTATGCTTGCCGGTCGCATCTTCTATCTCAAGGATATGTGGGCCAGGGATGTGGCTGCCTTGACTTTTGCCTCCTTCATGGCTCTGATTCCTTTCATGGCAATGATGTTTGTCATAGCCCGCGGTTTCGGCTATGCCTCTCTGCTCGAATCCTGGCTCTCTACCACCTTCGAGGCACAGCCCGTAGTGGCGCAGACCATCGTTAACTTCGTACATAATTATATCGAGAATACGCAGAGCAACTATATCATCGGTACGGGTATCGTGATGTTTCTCTATACCATCGTTTCGCTGATGCAGAAGATAGAGCTTACCTTTGATGACATCTGGCATACGGGCGAGCGTTCGTGGAAGCAGATTGTTACCGAATATCCTACCATTCTGTTTGGTCTGGGACTGCTGATTCTCTTTGCTTCGAGCATCAATGTATGGACGGTGAATATGGTGGATAATGTAGACAGGATAGCGGATATCGGTGATACCATTCCTTCGTTCATCCTTCATCTGGCGGCTTTTGTTCCGATGTTCCTGTTCTTCGTGTTCTGCTATTATGTCATCCCGAATACCTATATCCGGGTTCGCAGTACTCTGGTTCCATCGTTCCTGGCGGGTGTCTGCATGACGGCACTTCAGTATGGATATATCTATCTGCAGGTTTTTCTGTCCAGTTACAATGTCATCTATGGTTCGCTGGCAGCCATTCCGCTTTTCCTGTTATGGCTTCAGATTTCGTGGGCTATCGTAGTGTTTGGCGCCTTGCTTTGCCATACCAACCAGAACATCCATTATTATGATGGTGATTTGCAGTACGATCACCTGAAACTGGTGCAGCGCATCAAGGTTTGTGGGGTAGTGATGCATCTGGTATGTCGTCGGTTCAATCAGGGCGAACAGGCGTATACTCCGAAAGAAATTCATGATTTAACGAAGATACCTCAACAGATTGTCAACCAGTCGGTTAAGGAGCTGTTACGTGCCCGTTTGCTGGTAGAAATCCGGAATGGTAAGAAAAGCAGTTTTGAGGAATCGGTGGTTCTTCATCCGATAGAGAAGATAGAGCATCTTACCTATGGTGTGATGATAGAGCGCCTCTTCGGTTATGGCGAGGATATCTCAAGCCTGGCCGCATTGGAGTCGGATATGGCGATGTGGAAGGATATCGACATCGTGAATGCAGAGTTCATAGAAAAGGGAAAGCAAATCGCTTTCTGTTAATAAATGGTGTTTTTTAGGCACGGTAATCCGTGCCTGAAAAACTATTAATTTATAGTATCTTATTTCTGGTCATATCCGTCAGAAATCTTTTTTCCCAGTGCTAGCGCCAGTTCAACCTTGGCACCATATCCTTCCAGCTGGTCGGCAAACTTGGCTACCGAATTGCCGGATGCGATGATGTCATCAAAGAGAATAATCTTTTTGCCCTGGAAGAAAGCCTCGTCAATATGGAGTTCATCTACAGGATCGCCATCTTCATCTACATCATGCGTGTAGCTGAAGGCAGGGTAGGCGTTGGTCATGCCCGTAGCCTTGCATATCTCCTCGCTGAACTCCTTGAAACGGCGCTTGGTATGCGCCTCAAGAGCTGCAGGAATGCAGACCAGGGTAAACTGTGCTGCCTCTTCGCCCAAAAGACTCTTCAGCTTGTCTGATACCATTTCGATAGCCTTCTTCAGGGCTTCCTGATGGTCCATCTCCGTAGTGAGCTCAGAGTTACCTTTAAAGTTGACGATAAGGTCGCGTTTTTCCCATTCCTCTGCTGTGAGTTCAAAAGTACCGAAGGCGCTGAATGCAGCGTAGTCGACAAGCCATTTGTAGTGCAGTCCGTTTTTCAGGACTGGCCACGAGTTGATTTCATTTTCGTAATTAGCCATAGACTAGAATTTTTTGATAATTAATAATGCATAGTTTCTGCAAAAATAGGAAATCTTTTCGAAATAAGGCGCAGGTTTCATAAAAAAGATTTGTTTTTTAAGTAATATTTCACGTAGGTGCCCTTTTTTTACTTATTTTTTAGTACCTTTGCACCGCATTTTAAGAAATACGTATATTTATATGACGAGAAAAACAAAATTTCATGAAATCCGCGACTACGTTATCATTGCCCTGGCGATGATAGAAGGTAGTATCGGTTTGAACATCTTCCTGCTCCCCAATCATATCACGATGGGTGGTGTAGGAGGTATTGCTTCTATCCTCTGCTGGGGATTTGGCATCCCGGCATCTGTATCTTATCTGGCGCTCAATGTGTTCCTGCTTCTCATCGCATTCCGCATTCTGGGCTATAAGTTCTGTCTGAAGACCATCTATGGTGTTGGTATCTTTGCCTTAACTACCCGTCTGATTGAGACGCATACGGTAGGCATGACGCCGCTGCTTCACGACCAGCCGTTCATGGCAACGGTCATCGGTGCGTTCTTCATGGGCAGCAGTGCCGGTTTGGGTCTTTCCTGCAATGGTTCTACGGGTGGTTCTGATACCGTAGCAGCGATGATCAACAAGTACTGGAACATTTCCCTGGGTCATGCCATCATGATTTGCGACCTGTGCATCATCACCAGTTCTTATCTGGTATTGCGCGATTGGGAGATGGTGATTTACGGTTATGTCTGCCTCTTTGTGCAGTCGCTCTGTGTAGATCATGTGGTGAATGCGTTGCGCCGTTCGGTTCAGTTCTTCATCATCAGCGACAAATATCTGGAGCTCAGTGCAGCCATCAATACCGCTGCCGACCGAGGTTGTACGGTGATGGATGGTCATGGCTGTTACAGTGGTAAGGATGTCCACATGCTGTTTGTATTGGCGCGTCAGCGTGAGTCTCAGAAGATATTCCGTCTTATCGACGAGATAGATCCTACCGCCTTTGTCAGCCAGAGTGCCGTCATCGGTGTTTATGGCGAAGGTTTCGACCGTTTCAAGGTAGGCAAGAAGATAGGTTTGCCTAAGAAGAAATAGTTTTAGATAGAAAAAGCCTGATAGGAGAGCGTTACAGCTTCCTGTCGGGCTTTGATTATTGTGTATCGTTTAAGCAATTTGTAAAGGCTTAACCGATTACTTGTTCTTGTACTTGACAACTACCTTGTTGGCATAAATGCCTTGTGCCTGTGAAATGGCAGCACCTGTGCTCTGTATGGTCAAAGCGTTGTTCTCAAATGAACTCTCAATACCTGTTGTGGCTTTGATCATTTCTCCTGTCTCCATATCCTGATCATCAGCAACTACCTGATTTGGAACATAGGTAGATACCTTTACGTTGCGGTTGAGAAGGAAACCAAGGAATAAGTCATCACGGCTCATTAACCAGCTAAAGGTGTTCAGCAAATAATAAGGCTCTACGGTGTTTGGACATGTACGGATACTCTTATTTGTTGTGAACTCGTTAGTTAAACTTAGAGTATAAGCAGACAAGTTGCCATCAGTATAAGTGCTCAGGAAATTTACATCAGCATCATCTGCTGCACCTACCTGCTTAACGCTTGTTAGGTAACCGTTTGCATCGTAGCTCCATGTATAAGTTACATTTTCGCCTGTCATCCTATCCATACCTGTACTGCTGATAACGCGACCCTGGTCATCAAGAGTATAAGTATAAGGATTATTCTCTACAGAAACAGTTTTCCCGTTGTAATTGAAAACCCAACCAAGACTACCATTAGAAGTAATTTCCTTGAGAGTTCCATCTTCATTGTAAGACATGTTGAGAGTTAAAACGCCTTCTGTAAGACCCAAGTATGGGGCATACATGTTGAGTGCCGTATTATCTGATACAGTAATGCTCTCAATCTGGCGTTTCTGGAAGGCATATACCTTACCCAACTCCCAAGAAGCATTGCCGCGAACCAGAGATACGGCATATTCGTCCTCTGCCAAATCAGCAGGAATAGTAACCTTTACGCCATCAGTTGTAACTGTTGTCTCTAATGTCTTGTCACCAACTACAATCTTGTCGCCCTGAGCAAAACCGATACCGGTAAGGGTTACTTCCTCGCCAATACCCATCTCGCCTGGCAATGACAAGGTAGAGATTGGGTTGTCAGCTGCAAGAAGAGTCATGCTGCCCAATGTCCAGCTATCATTACCTGTCTTCAATACTACATTTACCTTACCTTCAGTCATGGTGTAAGGAATGGTGAAGGTTGCACCGTTAGCAGACATCTTGGCATTGGTGTTAACCTCAGTTCCCTGCTCAGGCTGGAGATAAAGAGTCTGACCAGCAGCGAAACCGCTACCCTGTACGGTTACCTCGGCACCAATCTTTGCAGATGTTGGAACCACTGCATTGCTTACTGGGTTAGTAGGACCATCGTCGTCTGACGAACACGCTGAGAAAGTGATGAATGCACAAAGCATCAACATCATTGAAATCAATTTTTTCATAGTGCTGTATTTTAATTAATTAATAAATAAATTGTTTTAAACTCTAATTCTTACAACCCAGGCTGACTGTTCAGAATCTTTTCTGTGTCCTCGCTGGAAGGACGGGTCATGTCTGGATTCACGATTCTGCCGTTAGGATCGAGGAGGATGAAGCGAGGAATGCCGCTGATGCGGTAATCGCTCTGGAACTTGCTGCCCTTACCGATATAAAGTTGGGTACCGCTCAGTGTACCGCTCTTAACCCGGGCTGCCCACTTCGCCTTGTCCTGATCGATAGAAAGACCTACGAAAACGATGTTTCTGCCCTTGAACTTCTCTTCCAGTTTCTTGAGGAATGGCAACTCCTTCTGGCATGGTCCGCACCAGGTAGCCCACATATCTATATATATGTACTTGCCGCGGAAATCACGGAGCGTCATCTCCTTGCCGTATACATCTACACCCTTGAACATAGGTGATGGACGGCCCACAGCCGCCTTGTCCCATTTGGCACATGCCTTCTTGAAGATTTCATTCAGGCGAGGCGATGTAACATAGGTATAGTACAGATTCTGCAGATCGGTGATGTTCTCCACGCCATTACCTTCAACATAGGTGAATGCCAGAAAATGAATCAGCGATTCGCGCACCTTGTCGCTCTTCGTATTCTCGCCGATATAGCTCATCTCTGCAAGCACCTTTGGATAGAGTTGGCGGATGTTCTTTCCCGCTTCATCAAATACATGGGCTGTCTCAATCATATAGTTGCGATACTCATCGTTGTCGGCGAGATCATCATCCTCCTTCACATACTGGCGCAGGGTATCGTAATAGTCCTTACCCAATACCAGAGTGGTATCCTGAGTGAGATAAGTATGACTTACCGGATACATCAGGAAGGCATTGGCATAGAAGTAGGTAATTCTGCCTTCTTCCATCTTCAGAAATTTGTCGTCGGCAGCAAACTTGCGTGCTTTCAGCAGGCGTTTCATCGAAGCGATCTTTTTGTCAACGGTAGCCTTAAACTCGCTCCAAGGCTGGCTGTAAGCCTCATTAGGCAAGCCGGTTAACTGAATCTTGTTCAAGTAATCGATAGCCTTCTCGTTGCCGCCCTTCACGGCGAAGGTGTTGTCGAAATTGTTGGCATCGAACGAGATGGTTACATCGTCGCCCTTCTGAAGATACACGTTCTTTGTCTTCTCGCCATAATAAACGTTGGCGTAGAGAGCATCCATGCCGTCGAGCTGCACGGTAGCCTTTCCGTCGGTCAGTGGAAATTCGTTGACGCTCATGTGGTAGACGAGTACCACATTGGAGAGCACCGGATTCTTGACGTCAAATCTAACGGTGATGCCCTCAGCTGCGTGCATGTTCACTGCAGCAAGCAGGAACAGAAGCAATGATAATATTCTATTCTTCATTTTTACTTTCTTTTTTAAAGTTGATGATTAGTTGGTACGCTCACGGTAAGTAGCATCTACTATCTTGCCGAAGCCTGAATAGCTGGTAGGTGTAACCTTAGAGAAATCGCCCTCTGCGCTCATGCCGTCGTAGATGCGGAGTGTGCCCGAACCATTGCTGTTCTCTGAACCTACGATGAGATCGTAATCATGGGCTGAAGCTGAATTCTGATAGAAATTAAACTTCATCATCGTGATGGTTTCGCCGTTGAAACTGAACTGGCGCTCTGCCTTCAATGGTTTCTCCGAGAGGTTCACGCGATAAACGGTACCGCCTACAGCATAATACATGTAGTTCTTCTGCGAACTGAAGGCGAAGCAAGAGGCATTGGCGATGTCTTTGCAGTCGCTCAAGTCGCCGTAGTAAGCCTTACCCAGTGCAAAGGTGCAGTCGGCATAGCAGAGCATATCACCCAGCTGAATGCCATACAGTTCAAACTTCTTTCCGCTGCGCAGGATGGTATAGGTGATGCCCATCTTGGCATTTCCCGGGTCGTACTTGGTATTCTCCATATATACAAAGTCCATGCCTGTAGGGTATTCGCTGAAGGCTTTTCCTGTTACCATATTCGATCCCTTGTATCCGGTAGCTATCTCTTCCATATCCTTCATGCTGTGATAGGAAACATCAGAGAGCGAAAGGCCTGGTAGGAAAGGACAGCATGACATGAAGCACTTGTTCACATTATCATAAAGCAGATAGATGGATGCGTAAGAGGATGCTCCGATGTTGGCTCCCACGGCTGGTGCAAGAACAGGCTGTTTGTTCACGGCAGCGAAGAGTCCCTGGATTCCCATGTTGGATGCCGAATATGCATAGCCGTCGCTCACAATCATTCTCATCATGCCGCTCTGGTCGCATACCATGCTCTGTGGCTTCAGATTGGTCTGCTTGGCTACCTCGTACTTGAAGTCGTAATCCTTCTGCCATACAAAACTGTTCTTTGACAGACGGGTGGCTCCGTCGGCAGTAAAGAGATAGAAAGGAGAGTCGGAATGTCCGCTGTTTGGCGCATACTGGATGCTGTATGGATGATTCAATTCTGGCATTCCGCTGGTCTTGAGGATGTCGAGATAGATTTTTCCTGTAATCTTCGATATCATGTCGAGACGGGTCTTGCCGTTCACATCACAGAGCACCATCCAGCCTTCTGAAGAGGTATCGCTCACGGTGAGTGTATAGCTCTGCTGCCAGAAGAGTCCGGTCTTCTTCTCTGTTGCGGTGAAGTAGAGGGTATATTCTCCTGCAGGAAGCGTCATTTCCTGCACGAGATGTTTTTCGTTGCCAAGCACAGTCACCTCGTTCTCGCCCGACTTATTGATGACCTTCCACTCGTAGTTGTAGGCATCGAGGTCGGTGATGTTATCGCCCAGATTCGGGTCGAGGTCGATGTTGGCATGGGTGAGTACCGAGATGGTCTCAGGTACGCCGGTGATAGTAGGCTCGTTGAGGCTGTGATAATCGTAGTTGCCCTCATCTTGCGAGCATGCTGCCATCATCGTAGCCATCATCAGAGCCGCTGCCATTATTTTATAATTTCTCATAATCTTTCAGTTTTTTTTTTTATTCTCCATAGAAAGCCAGCGCATTGCCCTTTGCATCGAATGCATCGGCATCGTATGCCTCGCCGTTGTTGCGAAGTTTCTGCTGCTCTCTCACATAGCTCTGCATCTCAGAACTTACATAGCTCTGCATGGCAAGCGTCATCTTAGAATCGTCGTTGAAATCGGCTGGGTCCAGGTCGAGTACCTTGCAAGCCAGTTCGAACTTCTGCTGGGTGAAATCGCCGAGCAGATCGGTCTTCCATGCCTTTGGTGCCGTGGTAAACTTGTCAGAGAAGATAATCTGATAAGAAAGGGTAGAAACCACATCGCCGTTGGCTGTCGTCTCTTCGGTAACAGGAAGAGTGAAGTTCTCGTTAGGCTGCAGACTTACCTGTATATGCTTCTCCTGAGTTTTCAGGATGGCAGTACGTTTCAGTGTAATCATATATTCCAGTACGGTTTCGCCCGCTGGCATCTCAGCCTTTTCCGGCAGGATGTAGTCTGTGCCTTCCTGTGCATCCTCCGAGCTAACCGTGAGGGCTATCTCGCGAGGGTGGTCTGTAGGACGGCCTACCAGCTGTATCTTGATAGGCACCTGCATCTCATCGCCTTTCTGATAGACAAAGGTCACATTGGTGTTTGCCTGCAGGATATTGGTGTTGGAGCGATTGTTCAGGTAAACGCCGTTAATGTTCTGAAAAACATCCGGTTCCTGTTCGCTACATGAGCCTAGAGATAGGGCTGCCATCGCTCCAATCAATAGAGTCTTTATCTGATATTTCATATAAAAATCGTATATAATTAGTCTTAACTATAAACTCTTAACTAGTTCTCTGTCTCAGAGTCAGGCAGTGGAACCACGAAGATGAGGTCGCTTGCCTTTGGATTCTTGTTCGCGTTAGAAGAGGTGATGATGTCGCTGTTCAATCGCTTGTAGAGATAGAACAGCTGGCCTTCGCCATACAACTCGCGGATGTACTCATACTTCAGCAAATCAGGAGTCAGGGTCTGAAGGTTTGCCACACCACGGTTTCTGCGCAGGGCGTTGACATACTGTACTCCCTTTGCCAGATCGTCGCTCTGGCTCTCGGCTGCAATGAGGAACATCTCACCCAGACGTATCATCGGAATCATCGTGTTCTGGATGCTTCCGTTAGCCACCATATCGCTATACTTGTAGAAATAACGGTTGCTGCCTGTTGCTATCCAGTTGGCACGGTAACGGTAGTCGTCCTGATAGCCGCCGGTTGTCGCTGCACCGCCATATACGATGTTGCTCATCAGGTTATCGTCCATGCGGAACACATAGTTTGGCAATCGTGACGGATCGTAGAAATTCTTGTGAATCTTGCTGCGGCTGGTGTTGGTCAGTGCAAACAGAACCTCTGAAGAGAAGATGCGGTCAGGGTCGGCTGGCGAACCTATAACCAGACTCTTGTCTACGAATGGGAAGATGCCCTGGTCGGCAGTCTTGATGACATCGGTGGCATACTTGAACGCTTCGGTCTTATTGCCCATATAGAGATTCACACGAGCCAGAAGGGCCTCTACGGCATAGTAGTTGAGCCGGAGAGCACGGTAGCGCATGAAGTTGCTGGTACCGTCCTGCGAACCGCTCATCAGGGTTCCTTCTGTTTTCACCGGGTCGTTGGCAAGCAGGATGCGGGCTTCCTCCAGGTCGGCAACCACCTTTTCTGCCACCTCTTTAGCTGTGAGGATAGGCTCCGGACTGTTGGTCTGCTTATTATAATAAGGTATCGCCTTCTTATCGCTGTCCTTGGCATAAACCGGACCGAAGAGGCGCAGCATGTCGAAGTGCAGCATCGCTCTCAGTGCCAGTGCTTCTCCCTTTACGGCATAATAGTTGCCGCCTATAAAGAGATCTTGGTTCTGGTCGATACTTTCCAGAATCTTGTTGCAGTTCAGAATCAGCGCATAAGCCTTGTTCCAGGTCTGGTCCAGGCGGTTGCGCCAGTATTCTGTGCCATACTGGTAGTTGGAGAGGTCTTTGTAGTTGCCCCATACGCTGTTGTCGGTACCGATGGCGTATGCACCACCCATCACCTCAATCATCTCTACCGACAGCGACTGGCCGTAGAGTGCATCGCTGTTGAGGTCGATATAGATACCATTGAGCATTTTCTGGTAGCCTTCTTCTGATTTCTGAAGCTCGCCCTCCGATATCTTGTCGTATGGTTTCACTTCCAACCAGCTGTCGCACGATACCATCATCGTGCTGCAGGCTAAAATCATTGTATATAATATCTTTTTCATTTCTTGCTTTTTAGAATGTTGCACCTATTGAGAATGACACGGTACGGGCAAACGGATAGTCGATGCCTCGCTCAGCCTTTACAGTTGACCAACGGAAGATGTCGTTCATGTTGGCCTGAACGGAAAGAGCTTGCATGCCAAACTTCTTGGCGATGTTGAGCGGAAATTCGTAACCCAGATTGATTGACTCGCACGTAAGTGTATTCTCATCCATTACGAAGCGGGATGACTTGTCGGTCTTCTGTACCATCGAGATGCCCTTGAACTGGGCATTGCGGTTGTTGATGCTCCAGCGGTCGTAGAGGGCACGGCGGTCCTGGTTGTTGTAGATGTCGGCTGTTCCGATGTTCTCTACCTTGTCGAAGAGCGAACTGTTGAAGAGCTGGCCGCCATACTGGTAGCGGAAGAAACAGCTGAATGAGAATCCCTTGTAATAGAAGGTGGTTCCCAGCAAGCCTTCTACATCCGGCTCGGTATCGCCGCATACTACCTCGTCGCTGGCATCATAGGTAAACGAATAGGTGCCGTCGCGCTTGATGAACAGCTCCTTACCTGTGGCAGGATCGATGCCCGCAGAGCGTACTGCCCAGATGGCGGTAGGACTACCGCCGTCGTAATAGCGGGTGGTGTTGTGAAGTCCAGTCTTTCCGCTCTCGTTCAGTGCGCTGAAGGCATTGCCTATGTTGGCATATTTCGACTTGGAGTGGGTGGCACTCAGCGAGATATTCCAGTTGATGCGCTCATGAGGCATATAAATAGGAGAGAACTTGATGGTGGCTTCCCATCCGTTGGTCTTCTGCTTACCGGCATTCAGAGCCTCGCTCGTTACACCCATAGAACCTGGGGTGGTGATGATGGCGAGCAATGGGTCGGTGTTCTTGATGTAGTAATCAAGCGTCAGATTCAGTCGGTTGCCCAGCGTGGTGATATCGGCTCCCACGTTGTAGTTGATGGTCTCCTGCCATGCCAGATCGTTGTTGCCCAAGCTGTTGATGATGACACCGGTACCGAATACGTTGGTCATCAGACTGTTGAACATATAGGTGGTATAAGCCTGATAGGCAGAGAAGTTCTGGTTGCCCGGATTACCCACTGAGGCACGCAGCTTGAGCATCTGGAAGATGCCGTTCTCCTGCATCCATTCTTCGTTGTGGATATTCCAACCCAGACCTACTGACCAGGTGGTACGGAACCGGTTGTCGGTGCCAAACATTGAGGCACCATCGTTGCGCAGGTTGAAGTCCAGCAGATAGCGGTTGTCGTAGGCATAGCCACCGTTCAGATAGAAACTGGAGGCATGCTTGATGTTTTCGCTGTAGCTTGGTTTGCCGCCTGTAGGGTAGTTGTTGGCAAAGGATGGGGCATCAAACTGGTCGTCGGTAAAACCGGTGGCTGAGTAGCCATTGGTCTTGCTGGTGGTATTGCTGAAGTTGAAACCCAATACGGCGTTTATCTGATGCTTCTCTGCTATCAGCTTGCCGTAG
Source organism: Segatella copri (assembly GCA_959596915.1). Lineage (GTDB taxonomy): Bacteria > Bacteroidota > Bacteroidia > Bacteroidales > Bacteroidaceae > Prevotella > Prevotella copri_N. The sequence continues at coordinate 95,665 of CAUFXJ010000010.1, read as the reverse complement.
GTGGCAGAAAGGTCGCCTTCGTAGTAGAGATATTTCTGCAGGCTGTGCTTGAACAGTCCCTTCTGGGTTGCTTCCTGGTCATCGAAATCGGTATGCTCTGGCGAGAGGCGCTTGTCCTGGGTATCATCATACTTGGTGATACCGAACTTGCCACGCACACGGAGATCATCTGTAGCAAACCATTCGGCGATGAAGTTGTTGGTAAAGCCGAAACGCTGTCCCTTGTCGTAGTTGTTGAGATGCGCATTCCAGAGTGGGTTTGATACAGGGTTGTCATTCAGCCCCTCTTCCGGATAGTAAAGATACTTGTTGATTTTGCCGTCGGCCCCATACTTTCTGTAATATGGGTTGGCATAGGCATATTCCGAGAAACTAACGGTCGGGTTGTTGGTCTCCAGATAGTCGATGGAGAGTTTGTTACTGAACTGGAATTTGCCGGTGCGGTAAATCAGGTCGAGGTTTCCGCCCAGAGTCTGGCGGTCTGAGCCCTTCATCACGCCGTTCACCTGTCCGAAGTTAAGTCCCAGTCCGTATCTCACGTTGCCTTCTCCACCTTCGGCATATACGTTGTGCTTATGGGTGAATCCGGTGCGCAGAGGCACACTGAGCCAGTAGGTATCTACGCCCTGCTCGATATCGCGCAGACGGGAATTGTAGAGATTATCCAACTTGATCTGGTTGAACGGATCATTGGTATTGTCCTTGTATACGCCTGCCAGTTTTTCGAACTCCAACTTTTCGCGGGAGTTCATCAGATTGTAGTCTGAAAGGTCAGCGAAATCCAGACTGTAGTCGCCCTTATATGAAATCTGCAGCTTACCCTTTACCGGTGCTTTGGTCTCGATAACAACCACACCGTTGGCAGCTTTTGAACCATAGATGGCTGTAGATGCGGCATCCTTGAGCAGCGTAACCGATGCTACGCGGTTCATGTTGAGGTTCATCACGGTTTCCAGGGTTGTTTCGAAGCCATCCAGAATAAAGAGCGGCTGGTTAGGGTCGGAACCGTATTCCTCCTTCAGTCCCGCCACGCTCGACTTGCCACGGATTTCCACGTCAGGCATCTTGTTAGGGTTAGATCCTGAGAGTGCGTTGTCCATAATCTTGAAAGATGGGTCCAGGGTCTTCAGACTTTGGAGCACGTTCTGTGCACCTACGCTCTTGAGTTCATCGCCCTTGAAGGTAGCCGAAGAACCTGTAAAGCTTTCCTTCTTGCGTCGGTACACACCTGTAACCACCACATCCTTGATACTCTGGGCTTCAGATTTCATCATGATGCGGGCAAAGTCGCCATGGTTACTGCCTGTAAATCGGATTATTGTCTTTTTATAGCCGATGAAGGAGAGTACGATGTTGCACTCTTTCCTGACAGGCAGTTCGAAGTGTCCGTCGATGTCTGTCGTTACGGCGTTGGTTGTACCTTCGATAGCTACGGTTACACCAATCATGGGTTCATGGTCACCGCTATCGAAAACTTTTCCCTCTATCACTCCTTGCTTGACAGTAATTTCTGTTTGGGCTGCTGCGTTCCCATTCACATTCTGTGCCTGTATCGAGGCAAGTGATGGAGGGGTGAGGCAACAACCTAGCAAAATCCAGCGGCAAGCGCTAGGGGTAAATTGATTTTTTTGCATAAAGTTTATTTTTTCTTGTATTCTATATTCTATTTTTTTTCTGCAAGCTCTTGCTTTTTATTGTGCATGTTTCTGCAAGTTCTTGCTATATATAGTTTGCAAAGATAATGCAAATGAGCGCAATGAAAGCTTGCTTTCAAATTGCCGAGTGCAGCTTATCTTCTGCAAAGATAACATATTTTTCGAAAAATAACCTCTTTTAAATGTTAATTCTGCACTTTTTTTTTCACATTCTTACAAATTGATGCTATTTTTTCCATTTTCGTATATGATTTTTCTGATAAATAGTTCATATAACGCCGATGAAAAAGAAAAAGCCCCGCAGGAATACTACCTGTGGGGCTTGAATCAACTTAAAAAATAAATACAATGCAATCCAATTTTCTTCTGTCGTTGCGTATATTTGAGAGATTTGTACGATAAGCAGGGATTCGGGAAAAATTCCGTTATATGAGGAAAAAGAGTAAAATAATGCATTTTTTTTCAAATTCATTTGGCACTTTCAATAAAAAAATGTAGTTTTGCAATTGATAAATAGAAAAAGATTATTATGGCAACAATTACATTAAGACCAAATGTATATGACAAAGCGGCAATCTTTGCAAGAAAAGATAAACTTAATATTGAGGATTGGGTAAATAAAATCCTGCAAAAAATTGTTGTTGATATATCTGAAAAGGAAGATATGAAAGCTCCTGCTGAGTCAAAAATGTTCAGTTGGGAAGAAATGGGCGGCATGTTCGCTTCAGATAAAAGTGATAAAGAACTGCGTGATGAGTATCTGGAAGAAAAATATGGGATATGAAAATCTTTTGTTGATGAGTTTCTTTCTAATACGCCTAGCTGACTTACGAGCCTGCGTTTATGTTCTTAAAACAGAAAAAGGGTGTGTCATAACTGCATGACACACCCTTTTTTAGTAATTTTCTAAGTATAGACATCTATATTCTCTGGCTTCGGCTAGATGTGGAAATCTACCAACTTCAGCCATCGCTTGACATCAAACGACGGACAGTCTTTGTGAACGTTCGGCAAATCGCGATGGCCCAGTATCTCTGCATCTGGATAGGAGAGGCTGAGGCTCTCCAGAAGCGAATACAGAGCTTGATTCTGGGCTGGAGTACGCGTATCGGCAGGCTTGCCGTTCTTGTCGAGACCTCCCTCATAACAGATGCCGATGCTGTGGGCATTGTAATGACGGGCATGGGCTCCTACCTCCGATTCCGGACGACCCGGATATACCACACCATCCTTCGTGATGTAATAATGATAGCCGATACTCTTGAAACCGCGGGCAAGATGGCAGGCCTCCAACTGCTCGAATGTGAAATCCTGAGTCACTCTCGTGGCTGAACAGTGGATCACGATGAGTGAAATGCTACGATGTTTCTGTGTCATGGCAACCTCCCTTCTTTTAGCAGTTCTGTACACAGAATGAGCTGGCTACAGCTGTTAATACCGTGATGAGGAAATTGATGATGGTTTTCCAATTTACTTTTTTCATTTTGCTTTGTTTTTTAATGATTAATACTAAGTGGATAATGATAGTCACATGCTTGTTTTAGTGGTTGAAATTTAGTTTCAGTAAGCGTTTCTGGAAGAAGAAGGGCGGGGGAGAAACTGCCAGCCCGGATACCCGTAAAAGGCAGGTTCTTGGGTCATTATGATTTGCTGTTTATCCGTAATCGTCAGGATGAAAACCAGCCGCTTTGTGCCTTCGGAATATCCCTGTCGCCGGTCAGTTCACTCCTTCCTTCTTCTGTCGTTTCGCATATTTGAGAGATGGATCACTACTCCAGGCCGTCTCCGTTGTCGCCTGTTCCGTCGGTGCTGCCGCCTTGTGATGTACCGCCGCCTTGTGATGTTCCGCCGCCCCCAGTGGTTCCGCCGCCCTCAGTGGTTCCGCCGCCCTGTGTGGTATCGCCAGTGGTGGTATCGCCTGCAGCGCTCTCGCTAGAGTTGAGGAGATCCATGGCGTTCTTGGCGTTGGCATCGAGAGAGAGCTGGGTGTTGCTGAGCTTGCCGGTAGCACGGGCTCTGAGGCGGTAGCCTTCTACAAACTTGGCGAGGCTCCACTCCTTGATGCTGGCGGCTCCCATCTTGTTGATGATGCCGATGGAGAAGATGGCGAGGTTGTCTATCTTCACTGCCTTATTCTGGAGCACGAGCTCCTTCACACAGCTCACCATATCGGAGAGAAGGCCCTTGATGGCACCCTTCGAGAACGGGGTGTTGTGGCTCGCCATGTGTTCGGCGAGTTCATCGATACCGATGGTTTCTGTTACTACTGGTCGCGCATAATACTTGCCATACGCTTCCTTGATTGTCTTGTTCTTGTTCTTCGCTAATTTGATGAGAATCATACTTTTAAAAATTTAGTTTTAGTAAAAAGCAGTCAGTGTCTCCGCCGAAACCGTTGCTGCATCAACCTCTCTGATTGACGATACAAAGATACAACATTCCCGAACCCCCAACTATGCGATTTGTGCGATTTGCAGGGATTCGGGAAAAAAAGGTTGAAAAAAGTGGTATTTTTTTATGTTACTGAACTTTCAACGATGTAGAGCGGAGCGCAGGGATATATAGCATAAGAATTGCTTTTATCTGAAAATAAAGACATTTTATTCCGCATTATTTTGCAGATACCAACTTTTTTCGTAACTTTGCCAAAAATTCAATAAAAAGCAACAATATGAAATATCCTATAGGTATACAAGACTTTGGAAAAATCAGAGATGATGGTTATGTCTATCTTGACAAGACAGACTTGATTTATGATTTAGTACACAATGGGAATATATATTTTCTGAGTCGTCCAAGACGATTCGGAAAGTCGTTGTTGATTTCTACCCTGGAATGCTACTTCCAAGGAAAGAAAGAACTGTTTAAAGGACTTGCCATCGAACAGTTAGAAAAAGAATGGAAGCAATATCCGGTTTTTCATATAGATTTCAACGGCAAGAATTTCACACAGGCAGGCGAATTGGAAAAAACCTTGCAGACTTTTGTTGAAACCCAAGAACTGAATTATGGCAGAAACCCATTGGCCAACACCTTGGGAGACAGATTTATGGCTGTTTTGAAAGCTGCCCATGAAAAGACAGGACTTGGCGCCGTTGTCCTGATTGATGAATATGACAAACCTTTACTGGATGTTTTAGACACAGGGTTAAAGACCTTCGATTCTGAAGGCAACGAACGTTTGCTGGAAGACCGACATCGCGAGATTATGAAAGGTTTCTACAGTGTCTTCAAGGCTGCTGACAAAGATTTGAAATTCGTGCTGTTGACTGGTGTTACCAAGTTCTCGCAAGTAAGCGTATTCAGTGGTTTCAACCAACCAGATGACATCAGCATGGACGACCGCTACGAGGCTCTTTGCGGCATCACGGAAGAGGAACTGTATTCTGTCTTTGATGAGCAAATCAAGGCAATGGCTGCAAGATATAAAGTGTCTGAGGATGAGATGAAATATCGGCTCAAGCGCAAATATGACGGTTACCATTTCAGCCCAAGCATGCTCGACATCTACAATCCTTTCAGTATCTTGAACTCACTGAGTAAGAAAATCCTGAGTGATTTCTGGTTCCGTACAGGTTCGCCTACTTATCTGGTCCGCTTATTAGCTCACTTCGACGAAAACCTCAATGAACTGACAGGGAAATTTTATCCTACCAGCAGTTTTATAGATTACAAGGCGGATACAGAGGCTCCATTGCCAATGATTTACCAGAGTGGTTATCTCACCATTAAGGATTGGAACATGGATACCGATTCTTATCTCTTGGATTTTCCAAACGATGAAGTAAAAGCTGGCTTCGTAACCATGGTGGCTGCCAACTATCTGAAGCCCAAGGAATCGCCTGACGCTTGGGTCGTAGAAGTTGTTAATACGATGAAGATGGGAGATTGTGACAAATTGGAGAAATTACTCACTTCCTTCTTCGCCAGTATACCATATAGTCAGCGACGCAAAGATGACGAACGGGAAAAAGAGCGATACTTTCAATATACCTTCTATCTGGTGATTCGCATGATAAGCAGTTTTACCGTTCTAATAGAAAAGGAGCAAAGTGAAGGACGGGTTGATTGCATTATTGAGACCCCAATGTTTGTATATATCTTCGAATTTAAACGTGATGGGTCAGCGACTGAAGCCTTGAAACAAATCGAGGAAAAAGGATATGCCCGTGAGTATGCTACAGACAACAGAACGATTTACCTGATAGGCTGCAATTTCTCGTCTAAGACGGGGACGATTGACGACTGGAAGTCTAAGGGCAAAAGCGTTTAAAAAACGGGTATTTTTTCCTATAATAAACTCACCCTGAAAGGGATATGCATAGTGTGTTGTATGCATTCCCTTCCAGGGTGTTTTTTTTATGGTTCATCCAGAAATTCGATGATTTCTGCTACTTGTTGCCGGGTGTAGAAGTGGGAAAACTTGCCGGCGTAGCCCGAACAGAGGCTCTGCTTGAGCTCGGGGCACCGGTTGATCCATCTCACCAGCCGGTTGAGCGCTACCCTGGGGGTAGCGGTGGGAAAGTAGAGCATGGCGAGCTCTGCCTTCCCGTAACTTCTGTCTTCTATCATAATTTGTTCTTTTTAGTCTGTTTTTGTCAGTTGCTTCTTTCTTCTGCCTGGTAGTATAAAATCTCTCCGAATCATAATAAAATCCCTCCGAAAGATACGGAAATATCTCCGAAAGATACGGAAATATCTCCGAAGCAGAATTTCCTAAAATGGGAGATCTTCGGGCGGAATATTCTCGCTGCCATCCATCTTCTGGTTGTTCTCTATCTCGTCCGGACGCATTTCTATCACCTTCCAGCCGTTGCCCGTCTTGCGGTGAATCTTCTTGAACCCCAGCGCCTCCATGAACATCGATATATCCTTGTTCGACATCGACTGGCGGAAGGCGGGGTTCGTGCAGATGCGCTCCATCACATCACTCGCCGTAACAAACTTGCAGAACTCGGGCGGCGTATCGGCATCAGGAACACGGTAGAACTTGTTGATGCGCTCGGCTATGTAGTTGTTTACACGGAAATAAAGATTGTGGCGCTGAATCTCCTCGTTCTCCTCCTTCGTAAACCAGTAAACCCAGTCGCAGTGCTCACCCCTCCGGCGCTTCTCTATCACCTCCTGAGCCAGTGACACAGCCTGGGAGTAGATGCCCTCGTAATTGAAGGGGAAGTCGATGGGACTCTTGATCTTCTCGATGCGCCAGATGAGGAAACGGCGGTTCTCGTCATCATCGATGATATGAATCTCATTGCTCGTGGCACAGAACCCCGCATTGTTCTGCAGAATGCAGTCCCACTCGGCATAAGGGATTCGCATGCTGATGTTGCGCTTTGTGATGTTGCTCTTGAAGGAATCCAGGTTCTTGCCGCGCAGACAGCTGAACTCATCGAGACACACTATCGCCTTGCTGGCACACATCTGCAGGAAATCCTTGTTCTTGTAGTCGCCCGTAGAATCGTTGGCGAAATACTTGCGCAGATGGGCCGGCAGAAGATGGTCGAAAAACGTGGTCTTGAAGATGCCGCCCTTGCCTACGAAAACCATGATAGACTGGTTGGTGACATCGGGGCGAACCCAGCAAACCACCATGTTGACCAGCCATTTCCTGAAGGCATAGGCAAAATCCTCCTCCGTATGGCGGTAACCGCCGGTCTGCATCACGGTTACCCGATGGGCCAATTCTGCGATATGGTCAGTCTTTCGGTCCCATTTCGGCAGACTCTTCAGATATTCCTCCATGGGGTTGAATTCGGGACTGAAGTTACTTCTGATTACTGTATCCAGCTTTTTCTGGGTGGTGCAGATGTTATCCAGTTCCATCTTCACGAACAGGGAATTGCTCACCCGGGTATCCACTTCGGTCCAGTCGAGATAGAGTTTCTCTCCGGTGTTGATGGCGCGCACTTCATACTGGTTGCTCAGCGTGTTGTGGTGCATTTCATATCGGGCTCCCAGCCATCCCAGCAGTGCTCTCATGCTGGTATAGCGTTTCTGCTCCTCATCTCCCTGCTGTCTTATCTTCCAGGTTCCCAGCCGCTCGGTATGCTTGTAAATCTCCCGTGCCACCCGCTCGGTATCGGCATATTCGCCGCCAAACTTATCTGCCATGTGTTTCACAGCCTCCTCCTTTTCGGCTCCGAAACAGAGGCAGAATGTGGCGTATCTCACTACGTAGCTGTTGTGATGATGCTCCTCAAACCGCTCTTCCCAGCTCTCCGCCAGTTTGTCTACATACTGCAGAATCTCTTCGGTGGTGAGCGTTTTGGCTGGCGCCTCGTCTTCCTGTTTGCGCGGGCTTTTCTTTCTGGTTTTTTCAGCCTCCGTCTGCCTTTTCCTTTTCTGTTCCTCCTGTTGCTTTGTAGCTTTTTCGAAGTTCTCCACCTCCTCCCGGGTGATGGGGAGAACTTCGGCATTCCAGTTGAAGTAAGCCTCGGGGTCGTAAGCCAGTCCGCAGCTTCTCACCATATCCTGGCATTGTTTGTCGCTGCTGATACCCAGCAGTTTATCGTACATGCTCATGGCTTTTCTGATGGCGAGCAGGTGGAGTTCGGTGGCAGTGAGATTGCATCCTTCAGGCCGCATATATCTGAGCAGGATGCGGAATCCCTTGCCCGAGACGGTGATGTAGAAGACCATGGTGAAGCGCTGTTTCAGGGCTTTTTTCTTAAGATCTGCGATGTCTTCGGGAGGCACGTCATCATAATCGAGCATCAGCCAGAAGGTTTCCTTCCTGAAGTCGGTCAGCTTCTTGGCATTACCTTTGAGCTGCACGCTGGGAGTGATGCAGGGCAGCCGGTGCTTGATGTCCTCAGCCGTTCTCTTGTCCACCTTCATCATCGCCCTGTAGCCTTCGGTATTGGCTTTTACCGGTGCCGAATGCATGATGTTGTACTCCAGCACCGCTCTGTTAGGGAGCGGGTTGCTGGCAGAGGAAAACAGGTTAGTGAAAAATGAGGGCAAGGCCTCTTTCTCCTCTTCTGTTTCCGGGTTATTTCCGGTCTCGTTTGTGGGTTTAATCTTTTTCATTTCTTTTTGGATTTTATGAGTTTGAATCTTTTAATAATTTTCCAAGTTTTTTAGTTATTTTCTTGTAGGAAAGGGTTTCTCTCCAGTAGCTCCATGCTCTGTTATGTTCGCTCCAGTATACCGAACCTTTGTTCTGTTCCCATATGCCCACTTCATCGCAATAATACTGGAATCTTGTTTTATGATGGACATTTTCTTCATGAACCCAGGTTTTACCTTCGAAGGCATCATCATCATCTTTTTTCATGAGAATGGTTTTGATGGCTCTATCCATAGCGAATATGTACTCTGGTATGAGCGTCATGTTATCAATCCTCTTATCGATATTGGACTTTCCTCCAGTTTCTTTGCGAATCATAGTTGGTGATACGCCACATGTCTTTGCGATAGCCAGCTTAAATCTGACTTCATCTTCAAGTTCTGTCATAAATTTCTGCAAATCTTTCATTGTTTTATTCTTTGTTGTTAATATGTTGCGAAGGTAAACAAAATGTTTTACTTAGGCGGAGAGCTCTATAGAGCTCGCTTTTTACAAAGAATAACCTAGGTTAAAGTTTTTAACGCAGCATTTTTGCGCCCCTTTTTGGGGGTATTTTGAAGATGATGTTTGGTTTTGTATTGCCTGTCGGAAGAAAAAGTTGAAAAATGACGAGGTGAAGGGTGAAGGGTATATTTTAAACTCTATATTATATTCTTTATTTTATGGATTTTGCGATTTTTGACCCTAGGGTCTTTTTTTCGGTTTTTACCCTTACCCTTCACGCGTATATATATAAAAGAGTTTTCAACCCTTCACCCTTCACCTTTTTGTTTAATATTTTGTGGGTCAGATAGTTAAGGGTGAAGGGTGGTGAAGGGAGGTGAAGGGATAAGTAAAAAGACTTTCCACTCCTCAATGAAAAAAACAGCCCTAAAAATTTGGAAGTTACAAATATTCAGCGTATCTTTGCAAAAGAAAATAAAAACATAAAGCGTATGAAACAGGTAGAAGAAAGATACATCAGCTTGCTGACCGACTTCGGTTTCAAGCGAATTTTTGGAACAGCAATGAACAAGGATTTGCTCATTTGCTTCCTCAACAGCTTGTTTAATGGCAAACAGGTTGTGAAGGACGTATCGTATCTGAACCCGGAGCACGTGGGAGATGTATATACCGACCGAAGAGCCATCTTTGATGTATATTGCGAGGGCGAAAACGGCGAGAAGTTCATCGTAGAAATGCAGAATGCCTACCAGACGTATTTCAAGGATCGCGCCCTTTTCTACTCAACCTTTCCTATCCGTGAGCAGGCACCTAAGGGGAATGACTGGGATTTCAAGCTCAATCATGTCTATACCGTAGCCCTGCTCAACTTCAGCATGAACGAGGACGCCTTCGACAAGGAGAAAATCCGCCATCATGTGCAGTTGTGCGACACAGCTACCCACAAAGTATTTTACGACAAGCTCGAATATATCTATGTAGAGATTTCCAAGTTCAACAAACCCCTGGAAGAACTGGATACGCTCTACGAGAAGTGGCTCTATGCTCTGAAGAACCTCTATAAGCTTACCCAGCGTCCGAAGGAGCTGTGCGACAAAGTCTTCGACCGCCTCTTCGAGGAAGCCGAGATAGCCAAGTTTACTCCTCAGGAAATGAGGGAGTACGAGACCAGCAAGATGGCATATCGCGACATCAAGAATTCCGTAGACACTGCTAAGCGTGAAGGTATAGCTGAAGGTATGGAAAAGGGAATGAAGGAAGGCTTGGAAAAGGGTAGAGCTGAAGGTATGAACCAGCGAAGCCTTGATATTGCCAGGAACATGCTTGCTGATGGCGTTGACATCAATCAGATTATGAAGTATTCCGGTCTTACCCAGGAACAGATAGAAAAATTGAAATAAGATATTATCTTAGAGGTAACAGATAAGAATTCCCCCATCCTGCCATCAAAAGCAGGATGGGGGAATTTGCTTAATAGCTAAGAATATGCTGGCAATGGGACTTTCAGCCGAACAGGTTGCCAAGGCTACCCAGCTGCCTTTAGATATCATTAAGAATCTGAGCAATTCATAAAAAACAGAAAGCGGAGATGTAGATTACGAATATCACCATATAATCAAGGGTCTATACGCCACCTTTTCATCGTGGCATATAGACCACTCAACATTCAACAATCTCTAACATTATCGGAATTTCTATATTCTGTTTCCTGATTTTGGAAAAGCGTACGAGTTCGTACACAATCTTAACTGGACTCATATTAGGCGACTGCTATCTGAAAATAAAAAGAGGGTGAGTCATCTGGTTATGACACACCCTCTTTTTGGCTTTTATTTCTTTTTCTTCTTCTTCTTTTTGATGCCGAAGAAATCGCGGAGGCCGTTGAAGTCTTTCTTCATGATGAGACCGAGACCCTGCGTGTTCAGACTGTTGCGCGTAAAATAGCGGTCGTTGGTCTGATTGTACATGCGTATGGCAAGGTTGCCGTTAGGGAAGATGAGGTAGCGGAGGTCAAAATCACCGATGAAACTCTGCGTGGCATTCGGATTGTCGCGATAACCGAACTGGCCATTGAAGAGTAACCGGTTGTTGAGCAGCTTGCCACTCAGAATGCCCTCATATTCGGCATTGTTGAAACCTTCATCGCCCGTAGATATGTTGGCACCGAAATTCCAGTTGTTGCTCTTCACCACGTTGGAAAGTACGGTGTTCAGCTGCTGCGAGATGGTGCCGCTCAGCAGGCTCTGCATCGCCAGCGAAGTCTGACTCTGCTGTTCGCCATCCTCGCTCACCTGGTTATTGTTGGTCTGGGCGTAGAACCGGCCGATGCCCAAGAGATAGAGCACCTGCTGGTTCATCTCTTCCTGCGAATTGATGATAGAGTAGATCATCTGCTTCGCATCGCTGTTAACCGTAGGCAGGTCCATAGAGAAATCTACCTTTGGCGATTGAGGCGTGCCGGTGATGTCCATCAGGCAGTCTACGCGGATGTTGTTGCCCGAGAACGAACGGCCGATGCGCAGGTCGCTCAGCGGCACTCCGTTTACGGTATATTTAGCCCGCAGGTTGAGAGGGGCGTTGTATGGGTTGCCACCGAAGGCGATGGTGCCGCCCGGCATAAACTCGAACTCCTTCTTGATGAGATTCTGGATGGTGAGCTTGTAGGTGCCGTGGTCTACCACATAGTTGCCAAACATGTCGAACGAGCCCTTGTTGAAGTAGTTGGCGCGAATTACGCCATCTCCGTTCAGGGTGATGTAATCGCCCGACTGCTCGTCCATGATCAGCTTGAGCGTGAGGTTCTGGTTGGTGTTTACGAGGAAGTTGATGCGCATATCCGATTCGAAATCGATGTCATCCTCTCTCTGTTTCGTGGTTGGAGCCCCGTTCAGGCTGTCCATGATATCCGGCACAATCTCGTGCCAGTGGATAAAGCTCTTGTCGCTGATGGCGTCCGGACTTGCCACATTATATACAAAGATGCTGCCCGGTTCGGGTTCGGCGTTGATATCAATGATGGTTTCGCCGCTCTTGCCGTGGATGCCTACCTCGCCCGTGGCATAGATGGTGCCATAGAAGGTGTTGTCGCCAAACTCGCGGGTATCGAAGCCCAGGAAGTTGTGCGCCTTGATATCGAGGTCGTAGCTCAGCCTGGTGAGGTGCTTGTGGTGGATGCCTCCGCTCAGGATGGCTATGTTGCGGTTGCGGTCGAAGATGGTATCATTCTCTATGAGGATATCATCTGGGATAGCGTGGGCATGGAGCGCATCGAAGGTATAATCGGTGTTGAGCTGCTTGAGGTGCACCTTGCCGTGAGCGGTAAGGTCGCCCACGAGATTGATGTTCTTCAAATCGCCCACCACATTGAGATGGCCATCGCCCCAGGCTTCTACCTGGTTCATGAAACTGCCGCAGAAATTCTCGAGGAATTTCATGCTGGTGCCCTGGGCATCGATACCCAGGTCGATATAGTTGCGCTTAGGCGAGACGTATCCGTTGATGAGCGTCTGATGCTCCGGACCATCATCGGCAACTGCATGAATATCAATCTGTTCGAGCTCCTTGTTGAAGTTGACACCAGCATGGAGCACACCGAGCGGACCGTTTTCGAAGGTAAACTCCTTCACGTCTAGCTGGGCGTAGGCATCAGGGTCGTTGAAGAGGCTCTTGATGATAGCCTTGCCCGAAGCCTTGCCGGTGAAATCTACCGAATGGAAATTGACGAGGTTCAGCACGTATGCCACATCCACATCCTTCAGGTCGGCTACGATAGAATCGGCCTTCTCGGGTGTAGCAAGACCGGAAACGATGACGTGCTGCTGGTCGTGGCTCACGGCGAAATGGTCTACCAGCAGGCGGTTCTTGCTGTAGATGATGTCGGCAGGATGAACCTCCCACGGCGTGCCGTCGATTCTGATTTCAGACGGGTGTATGGTTACGTGGGCGGTAGAAACCTGATTTTCGTTCTTGAAGAACTGCGCCCTCGTATCGATGATGCCCTGGATAGGGAGCTTAGCCGAATGGTTGTTGTAGAAGAGCTTGGCGAAGAGCTGGTTGTCGGCAGCGGCTGCCTTTACGTGGATGCCCGGTCCGTTATCTCCCCATTTGCCCTGTCTGATCTGCGCATCTACCTTGAGCGAATCGTTGATGGTATGCAGTCGCACTTTGACGCCATGATAGTCTTTTGCGCCATAGCTGAAGTCAGGCACGCTGGCATAGATGTTGACGGTTTTCTCGGCATCGTTCATGAATCCATCGGCAAAGACGGGCTGCTCTATCTTCAGCGGAATGCCCAGCATGCGCTGCAGAATCTCGGTAGAGGTGATTTCTGCCTGGAAGGTGAAATGGTTCTTCGCACTCCTGTCTACCTTGCCGATGCCCGGAAGGGTAGGCAGTTTGCTGGCTACCAGGTTGGTGAAGCTCTTGGTGAGGGTAGCGTAATCGTACTCTCCGTCAACATGGATGCTGGCGAACGGGGCTTCGAGGTCGAAATAGCTGTCCTTGCCCTGGTTCTTGGCGCTTACGGTGATGTCATTGAGACTGTAGGTCTTGTCGGCTACCTTCAGTCCCAGGATGGTTGGCAGCAGATGCTGTACATGGGCTGTTGCGGCATACTGCTTGCGCGGGATGGAGTAGGAGCCTTCTACCTGGATGTTGGCGTTAGGGTCGGCGATGGATGCGAGTCCTTCGAGCAATCCCCGGTTATAGCTGCCGTCTATCTGAATGTTGCGGTAGCTGTACTTGTTGAAATCGAAGCGCGGAATGCTGCCCTTGGCATAGAAATGCTGCTTGTTGCCGTGAGCCGAAAGCGATGCTGCCAGGATGCCGAACTGCCCGTTGTCGAGGATTCGGCCCAGGTTGATGCCCTGGGTGTTGATGCTAGCCTTGAGCTCGGAGCCAGCCTTTTCGGCCTTGATGGCTACTTCGCCCACGCCGGTCTTCAGCTGGCCGCGGGTGCCTACGTTCTTGCCTGCACCATATACTTCACCTATATAATATATGTCGCCCAGGCGCAGCACTTCTTTCGGAATGCTGATGCGTTTGCCCAGATTTCTGGAAACCTCTCCGATGCCATCGCCTGATATCTTGAGGGCTGAGATGTTTGCCTTCCAGCGCAGAAGGCGGTCCCAATCGCTCACACGGCCGTTAGCCCTGAGCAGCAGACTGCCGCTCTGAGTCTTGAATTCGAGGTTATGGATGCGGGCAGATGTACTGGTGCCCGAAAACTGGAGATGAAGCTGCAGGGCATCCTTGAACTTGCGGAGTTCAGGCACGAAGCAGGCAATATCGGCAAGCGTGATGACGGATGGCTTGATGCCGCCCTGAAACTGGAGTGTAGGCTTTACGATATGCTTGTTCTCGATGCGGTAGGTAGCGCGCAGGTCATCAAACTGCAATTGCGAATGAGGAAGCTCGATGCTGAAGTCTCTGAGCTGGGCTTGCTGCTGGTCGGCATCGAGTTTGAATCTCAGATTCCTGAGTTGAAGTCCTGATTCATCTTTCAGCGCTATCTTCTTGACAGCCAGATGGATATCCTTGTCGGTGAGATGGCCCAGAATAATGTGGGCAGAGAGGTCGGTGATGCCCAGATGCTGCGGCGAAAAGACGCCCGGCTTAGGCGCAATATCGCGCTGGTTGTAGGCAACGGCACCATGACGGATAATCAGGCTTCCGATGTGCAGGTCGAGCGGAGTATGGCGGGTGGTATCTTTCGAAGCCAGCGAATCGAGCACGAACTGGATGTTCATCGGGCTCTTGGCATCCTGCTTGTAGATGTTGGCGTTGAGCCCGAATAGCTGGGCAGATGAAACCGAAATCTTGCCATCCTTCAAAGGCAGGAAATCGAGCTTTGCCGATACGCGCGAAGCACAGATCATGCTGTCGCCTTTCTGGTCGAGCATCATCACGTCATCTATGATAATGCGGTTGAAGAAGCCCAGGTTCACCTTTCCGATACTTACCTGAGTGCCGAATTTCTGAGCCAGTGCACCGGCTACTTCAGAGCCGATGAAGGCCTGTACTGGTGGCACGTGCAACAGTACGACAAGCAAGAAATAGACAGCAGCCAGCGTCCATATAATGCTATTGATGATATGTTTTAAATGTTTCAGAGTTGCTTTCTCTAGTTTACAAAAATGTTACTAATTTGAATTTTGCGACAAAATTACTGAAAAATCGGCATAAAATCGAATAATTCACACAATTTTTCTTTTTTATATCACTTTTTTTCACTATTTTTGCAGCACGTTTAGAAGTTTCAGCATAGAAGTAGATAAAATATATGTTTTATGGCAGATAGCCAGGATAGCGTCTTGATGAGGGCGCTGACGCATATATCTTGAAGTGATTAGTAAGTTTATATATAATATTTTTTAATGTAGTTATGGCAAATGTAATTAAGTTACGTAAAGGCTTGGACATTAACCTTACGGGTAAGGCTTCCAAGGATGTAACGCTCCAGGTGGCTCAGGCTGGCGAGTATGCGCTGGTTCCTGCGGCTTTCGTGGGTGTGACTCCTAAGGTAGTGGTACGCGAGGGCGATCATGTCAATGCCGGAGATGCCTTGTTTGTGAACAAGGCTTGCCCGGAGGTGAAGTTTGCCTCGCCAGTGAGCGGAGAAGTAACCGCCATTGAGAGAGGTGAGCGCCGAAAGGTGCTCTGCGTGAAGGTGAAGGCCGACGCAGTACAGACCTCTATGGATTTTGGTAAGAAAAACGTTGATGCGTTAGACGGTGAGGCTGTCAAGCAGGCGCTGCTTGAGGCTGGTCTCTTCGGATACATCAACCAGTTGCCTTATGCTGTGTCCACAACTCCCGACACCAAGCCTAAGGCAATTTTCGTTTCTGCCCTCCGCGACATGCCGCTCGCAGCCGACTTTGAGGTAGAACTCGAAGGCAACGAAGAGGCTTTCCAGACGGGTTTGACAGCCTTGAGCAAGATTGCGAAAACTTATCTTGGTGTTGGCGTTGACCAGCACAGCAATGCGCTCGGCGAGGCTAAGAACGTAGAACTCAATGTATTCGACGGTCCTTGTCCGGCAGGTAATGTAGGCGTACAGGTGAACAACATCGACCCTGTAAACAAGGGCGAGGTGGTTTGGACAGTAGATCCAGCATCGGTTATCTTCTTCGGAAGACTCTTCCTGACAGGTAAGGTTGATTTGCACAAGACAGTAGCTGTGGCTGGTAGTGAAATCAAGACTCCTGGCTATGCTGAAGTATTGGTAGGTACACCTTTAAGCAGTTTTGTAGCCAATCAGCTGAAAGCTACTGACCATGTGCGACTTATCAATGGTAATCCTCTTACCGGTGTAAAGACAACTACAGCCGATTTCGTAGGTGGTCATACATCAGAGATTACAGCCATCCCAGAGGGTGATGACAACGACGAGATGCTGGGTTGGATTCTTCCACGTACCGATCAGTTCTCTACATCGCGTTCATATCTCTCCTGGCTCTTCGGCAAGAAGAAGGAGTATAATCTCGATGCCCGCGTGAAGGGTGGCGAGCGCCACATGATCATGAGCGGCGAGTATGACAAGGTGCTCCCGATGGACATCTATGGTGAGTATCTCATCAAGGCAATCATCGCCGGCGATATCGACAAGCAGGAGCAGCTCGGTATCTACGAGGTAAGTCCTGAAGATTTTGCTGTGGCTGAGTTCGTGGATTCATCTAAGCTCGAATTGCAGAAGATTGTACGCGAGGGCTTGAATACCCTGCGCAAGGAGAACGCTTAGTTTTAGTACTATTAATTATTTAAATAATGAGTGCATTAAGAAATTATCTCAATAAGATAAAGCCTAACTTCCAGAAGGGAGGTAAGCTGCATGCCTTCGAGAGCGTGTTTGACGGTTTTGAGAGCTTCCTGTACGTGCCTAATACGACAGCGAAGAGCGGAGCCAGCATCCACGATTCAATCGACTCGAAGCGCATCATGAGCTTTGTGGTAATCGCCCTGATTCCTGCTTTGCTCTTCGGTATGTATAATGTGGGATACCAGAATTTCAAGGCTGCAGGTACACTGGATGCTGCCAGCTTCATCGAGGTCTTCGGCTTCGGATTCCTGGCTGTCCTCCCTAAGTTGCTGGTTAGCTACATCGTGGGTCTCGGCATCGAGTTTGCCTGGGCTCAGTGGAAGCACGAGGAAATCCAGGAGGGTTACCTCGTCAGCGGTATCATCATCCCATTGATCATTCCTATCTCTACACCGCTGTGGATGCTCGCCCTGGCGTGCGCCTTCGCAGTTATCTTCTGCAAGGAGATCTTTGGTGGTACAGGTATGAACATCTTCAATGTGGCTGTGGGTGCCCGTATGTTCCTCTTCTTCTCATATCCATTGGCTATGAGTGGTGATAAGGTCTGGGTGGCTAAGGATGCTATCTTCGGCCTGGGTAACACCCTGCCTGATGGCTTCACAGCTGCTACTCCTCTCGGTCAGCTGGCTCAGGGCAGCATGCCTTCAGCTAGTCTCTGCGATTCTATCATCGGTTTCATTCCTGGCTGTATCGGTGAGACTTCAGTCATCGCCATCGCCATCGGTGCCATCATCCTTCTCTGGACAGGCATCGCATCCTGGAAGACCATGGGCAGCGTATTCGCAGGCGGCATCGTGATGGCGCTTATCTTCCAGGCTCTCGGCATGACACCTATCGCCTGGTATGAGCACATCGTTCTCGGTGGTTTCTGCTTCGGTGCCGTATTCATGGCTACCGACCCTGTAACCTCAGCCCGTACTGAGAAGGGTAAGTACTTCTACGGATTCATCATCGGAGCCATCGCCGTTATCGTACGTGTGATGAACCCAGGTTATCCAGAGGGTATGATGCTCGCTATCTTCTTCGGCAACATGTTTGCTCCACTTATCGACTACTGTGTAGTTCAGAGCAACATCTCTCGCCGTGCTAAACGTGCTATTAAATAATGTAGGAGGAATGTAGATATGAAGACAAATTCAAATAGCTATACTATTATCTATTCGGTTATCATCGTGGTAATCGTGGCATTCCTGCTCGCGTTCGTGTCTTCTTCGCTGAAGACAAAACAGGATGCCAACGTGGCTCTTGATACTCAGAAGCAGATTCTAAACTCTCTGAACCTGCGCGACCTTGACAACGCTACTGCGGCTGCCAAATATAAAGAGGTGGTGAAGGACGAGAAGGAGAAGGACGGCATGAAGTATTACGAGTGCGAGATTGATGGTCAGAAGAAGACCGTTTACTCTGTAAAGGGTATGGGTCTCTGGGGCGGCATTTCAGGCTTCATCGCCGTGGATGCCGACAACAACACCATCTATGGCGTATATTTCAACCACGAAGGCGAGACAGCCGGACTGGGTGCTGAAATCAAGGACAACCTGAAGTGGCAGCAGAAGTTCCAGGGCAAGAAGATTCACAAGGATGGAGTAGAGGGCATCGCTCTGGGCGTAGAGAAAGACGCTCCTGCCAGCGACCCTAACAATGTGGATGCCGTTACCGGTGCTACATTGACATCCAACGGTGTGGATGCCATGCTCAAGGAAGGTCTTGCTAAATTCATTAAATAATTAAGCGAAATTATGGCATTATTTAGTAAACAAAATAAGGAGGCATTCATCAAGCCACTGAACGGTGACAACCCTATCCTCGTCCAGGTGCTTGGTATCTGTAGTGCCCTGGCTGTTACTTCCCAGCTGAAGCCAGCCATTGTGATGGGACTTGCCGTTACTATCATCACGGCATTCTCTAACGTGATTATTTCCATCATCCGCAACACCATCCCTCAGCGCATCCGTATCATCGTTCAGCTGGTGGTAGTTGCTGCCCTGGTTACCATCGTGAGCCAGGTGCTGAAGGCTTTTGCCTACGACGTGAGCGTGCAGCTCTCAGTGTACGTGGGTCTTATCATCACCAACTGTATCCTGATGGGTCGTTTGGAGGCGTTCGCCATGATGAACAAGCCTTGGCCATCATTCCTCGATGGTGTAGGTAATGGTTTGGGTTACGCCCTCATCCTCGTGATTATGGGTGCTGTTCGTGAGTTCCTGGGCCGCGGCTCATTGCTCGGTTTCCAGCTGATACCGGAGGGAGCTTACAACTTTGGATATGTTAACAACGGTATGATGACCATGCCAGCCATGGCATTGATTCTCGTTGGATGTGTAATCTGGGTACATCGTGCCTATATTTATAAGGAGGAGAAGTAAGATGGAGCACGCAATAAGTTTGTTTTTCCGTTCGATTTTCGTCGATAACATGATCTTCGCCTACTTCCTGGGTATGTGTTCATACTTGGCAGTATCCAAGAACGTGAAGACCTCTTTGGGCCTGGGCTTGGCAGTAACCTTCGTGTTGCTCATCACCGTGCCTGTAGATTACCTGTTGCAGACCAAGGTGCTCAGCGCCGATGGAATCCTGGGTGTTGACCTCACATACCTGAGCTTCATCCTCTTCATCGCCGTCATCGCCGGTATCGTGCAGCTGGTAGAGATGATTGTAGAGAAGTTCTCACCATCGCTCTATGCAGCGCTGGGTATCTTCCTGCCATTGATTGCCGTAAACTGTGCCATCATGGGTGCATCGCTCTTCATGCAGCAGCGCATCCTGATGGATCCTGCCAATACTCAGGCTATCACCTCTGTATGGGATAGCATCGTTTATGCAGTAGGTTCCGGTCTGGGTTGGACTCTCGCCATCGTCCTGATGGGAGCCATCCGCGAGAAGATGCAGTATTGCGACGTGCCAAAGCCATTGCAGGGACTCGGCATCACATTTATCACAGTAGGCCTCATGGCAATGGCTATGCTTTGCTTCTCAGGCTTGAAAATCTAAAATAGGAGGACTATAGATATGGGTAATACATCATTTATATTGGCTAGTATCGGAGTTTTCCTCGTGGTGATTCTCCTGCTGGTTATCATCCTGCTCGTGGCTAAGAAGTATCTGAGCCCTAGCGGAAATGTAAATATCGAAATCAATGGCGACAAGACCATCAACGTGCCTCAGGGCAGCAGTTTGATGACTACGCTGAATGAGAACGGCATCTTCCTGCCTTCTGCCTGTGGCGGTAAGGCAAGCTGCGGCCAGTGTAAGGTTCAGGTGCTCGAAGGCGGCGGCGAGATTCTCGATTCTGAGAAGCCTCACTTCACCCGCAAGCAGATTAAGGACCACTGGCGTCTGGGATGCCAGTGCAAGGTGAAGGGCGACCTGAAGATCAAGGTGCCTGAGAGCGTGATGGGCGTGAAAGAGTGGGAGTGCGAGGTTATCTCCAACAAGAACGTTTCATCATTCATCAAGGAGTTCAAGGTGGCATTGCCTCCAGGCGAGCACATGGACTTCGTTCCGGGTTCTTACGCTCAGATCAAGATTCCTGCATACGACTGCATCGATTACGACAAGGATTTCGACAAGGATCTCATTGGCGAGGAGTACATCGGAGCATGGAAGAAGTTCAACATCTTCTCTCTCAAGGCTCACAATCCAGAGCCTACCGTTCGTGCTTACTCTATGGCGAACTATCCTGACGAGGGTGACATCATCACTCTGACCGTACGTATCGCCACAACTCCATTCTTGCCACGTCCACAGGTAGGTTTCCAGAACGTACCAACAGGTATTGCTTCTTCTTACATCTTCTCATTGAAGCCAGGCGACAAGGTAATGATGAGTGGTCCTTACGGCGACTTCCATCCTAACTTCACTTCTGGCAAGGAGATGATCTGGATTGGTGGTGGTGCCGGTATGGCTCCATTGCGTGCTCAGATCATGCACATGACCAAGACTTTGCACACTACCGACCGTGAGTTACATTTCTTCTATGGTGCTCGTGCGTTGGGTGAGGCATTCTTCCTGGAAGACTTCTGGGAGCTTGAGAAGGAATTCCCTAACTTCCACTTCCATCTTTCATTGGACCGCAAGGACCCAGTGGCAGATGCTCAGGGCGTGAAGTACTACGAGGGATTTGCTGTTAACTGCATCCGTGATACCTACTTGAAGGATCATGAGGCACCAGAGGATTGCGAGTACTATCTCTGCGGACCTCCAATGCTGATCAAGACCGTAACAGATTATCTGGATTCTCTCGGAGTTGATCCTGAGAGCATCATGTACGATAACTTCGGATAAAACGATAATTCAATCAAAAGAGCAATGCTTGTTCTCAAAAAATGAGAGGCAAGTGTTGCTCTTTTTTTTATTTTTCTGAATATATACAATATAATAGAGATAATTACGTTTTTATCTTGAAAGTATAGATTTAATTATGAATAAGATAAAGGTAGGTGTATGTTTTGCCCTTTGCAGTCTGGGAGCCCCATCTATGGCACAGTATATGTGGCAAGAGGGGGATGGCACGGAGAAGATAGATCTTCGGGAAGATATACAATATGGTGTTGAGATGCAAGGGTCGTTTTCGAAAGGTAAAACCCCATTGTGGCTTAACGCAAACAAACATGGATTAAGTTCTTTAGAGAAGAATAACGGCTATCTCAGAGGTAGTCTGGTTCGTCCGCTTTCTGCAGATTCTGCTCGCCGCTGGGCTGTAGGATATGGAGTAGATGTGGCAGTACCGGTAAACTATACCAGCCATGTAGTGGTGCAGCAGGCTTATGTGGAGGCCCGCTGGCTTTATGGTGTGCTGACTGCAGGTGCCAAGGAATATCCGATGGAGCTGAAAAACCAGTCGCTCTCCAGTGGTAGCCAGTGTCTGGGTATCAATGCCCGTCCGATACCTCAGGTTCGTCTGGCGCTTCCTGAATATTGGACGCTTCCGTTTGGTAGAGGCTGGCTGCAACTGAAAGGTCATCTGGCTTATGGTATGACTACGGATGATGGCTGGCAGCATGATTTTACGAAACGGCAGACTAAATATTGTGACCACATGCTCTATCACAGCAAGGCTGGTTTCTTGCGTATCGGAAACGAGAATGCTTTCTGTCCGCTCAGCATAGAAATGGGCTTGGAAATGGTTGCTCAGTTTGGTGGCAATGCATATCGTCCAATAGGTGACAGTATGGTACAGATTCCTACCGAGAAAAATCTGAAAGGCTTCTGGCATGCGCTGTCGGCAACGGGCTCTGATGCAGGTGAAGGGGCTTATGCCAATGTTGCCGGCAACCAGTTGGGCAGTTGGCTGATGCGTATCAATTATGACACTGACAGTTGGAAAGCTGCCATCTATGCCGATCATTATTTCGAAGATCACAGCCAGATGTTTCTCCTCGACTATAATGGATATGGTGAGGGCGCAGACTGGAATAAGAAAGTAAAACGCCGTTTCTTCATGTATTCGCTGAAAGATATCATGCTGGGCTTCGAACTGAATCTGAAGTATTCACGCTGGCTGAAAAATGTGGTGCTGGAGTATCTCTATACCAAATATCAGAGTGGTCCGTACAATCATGACCGTACATCGGGTATCGCAGACCATATAGCGGGTACTGATGATTATTATAACCACAGCATCTATCCTGGATGGCAGCATTGGGGCCAGGTGATAGGAAATCCACTCTACCGTTCGCCTATTTATAATAACGACGGATATATTGATATCAGAAACAACCGTTTCATAGCCTATCATCTGGGTTTTGATGGTCAGCCTACACAGCGGTTGGGCTATCGTATATTAGGCACCTATCAGAAAGGTTGGGGTACATATAGCAACCCGTTTACAAAAAAGCATCATAATGTAAGTTTTCTGGTAGAGGGTCATTACGATTTCCCGCATCAATGGCAATTGAAGGCAGGCTATGCGATGGATTTCGGTAGCGAAAAGATGCTGGGACATAATGCCGGTATGCAGATAACCATCAGCAAAAGAGGTTTGCTGACGAAAAGAAAATAATAATCGATAAGATAGAAAATATGAAAAAGATAATAGGGGTGCTTTCCCTTGCTGTTATGATGCTCACTCTAAGCTCATGTGAGGTAGAAACAAGTCAGAATGGTGATTTGGATGGTTTCTGGCATCTGGAGCAGGTAGATACTTTAGCTACAGGGGGTACTTGTAACTTTGCAGATAAGCGCGTGTTCTGGGGCTGCCAGTATAAGTTGATTCAGGTTGCTGATTATGATCGCTTCGAGGCTGGTAGAGGATTTTATCTGCGTTTTGAGCAAACCTCCGACAGTTTGCTGATTACATCTGTTTATCGTAATAAATGGCATGAAGATTATGGAGGCGATGTGCTTTTAACAGAAATGAATGATTCTTTGCGTAGCTGTGGCATCAATCATCTGAATGAGCATTTTGCCAAGGAGGTAATGACCGGAGGTAAGATGCAACTGAAGAGTAAAACCCTGAGATTGCGGTTCAGAAAATTCTGAAAAAAAAGCCCTCGATGCATGTAGCACCGGGGGCTTTTTTGTAGTATGCTCGGTTTCTTACTTCTTCCTTTCTGATTCCTTGATGAAACCATGTCGGTAAGCATAGAGAAGCTCCTTCAGGTCTTCTATCTGCTTACGGAGTTCGCAACCTATATCTGTGTCGGCTACCAGCATTCGGCGGTTCGACATTTCTACAATCTGTGTGGTACTCTTGATGTCGGTACCTTGCTTGATGGCATCTTCCATACTCGTAAATGGCTCGTGCTGGACCAGCTGAAATCCGCGGGAGTGATATACTAAGGTGTAGCCGGCAATGCCAGTCTCGTTGTGGTAGGCTTTAGAGAAACCTCCATCGATAACCATCAGCTTGCCGTTTGCCTTGATAGGGTTCTCGCCCTTGGTTGTGCGAACGGGCACGTGCCCATTGATGATATGGCGGTTAGGACCGGTTACCCCAAACTCATCCATAATATGGTCGATAACCTGTTCGTTATCGCGCAACAGGAAGTAGTATCCCTTCTCTTCTTTATGAGTCTCCTTATCAGTAATGAAATAGCGCTCGAAGGTGGCCATCTTACTCTTGTCGAAGAGCGGACTGTCAGGACCGCACCATAGGTAGATGAAATAATCGATGGCATATTCCTTTTCATTCGGATCAGAATCTGATTGGAAAGCTGTGCGTATCTGCATGCCCGTATGATGCATCAGGGCTCTGCCGCTGAATTTCTTGCCAGGATATATTTCTACCTCTTTTAATGAACCATCTTCGTTGAGCGGACAGGAAGCATGGAAAAGCAGGTTGTTGTTGAAGATAGCATACATGCAACCATGCTGCAGCATAACGTTGATATGCTTGTGCAGCTTCTCGCAGACCATAAACGAATGATGCAGTTTCTGAATCAGAATTTTCTCTTCTTCAGATAGCTTGTCTGGATTGTCCGGATCGATGGTAGGGAAGTGGCATGAGGTCATGTCATACTCTTTTCCGTCAATCTCTACCTTGCCTTTCCTGTAATCGATATGGTCAAAAAGACAACGGTCTTTCATCTTCCATTCCGGATGCTTCTTGAAAAGCTGGCTCTCTAATTTAAACTGGATGACAGCTATAGCCTTGTGCATCTGAGAGGTGAGCCGCTGAGTCTTTTCATCCATTGCTGCTGCACCTCCGCTGAGCTTAGGCAGAAATTCTTTGCAATCATCCTCCTTGTAGGTTTCCATCGCAAAAGTAGCGAGTGGTACGAGGTTGATGCCATAGCCTTCTTCCAATGTCGAGAGGTTGGCGTATCGCAGGGAGAGACGTATCACATTACAGATGCAGGCATCATTGCCGGCAGCTGCTCCCATCCATAGTACATCGTGATTACCCCACTGGATGTCCCAACTGTGGTAGCGGCGCATCTTGTCCAAGATGATGTGGGCTCCTGGACCTCTATCGTAGATATCGCCCAGAATATGGAGCTGGTCGATAGCCAGGCGCTGGATGACGTTGGCTATAGCGATGATGAAATCATCGGCTCTGCCTGTGCTGATAATCGTATCAACAATAACATTGACATAGGCTGTCTTGTCATGATCTTCAGTATGCTCGTGCAAAAGCTCCTGGATAATATACGAGAAATCGCATGGCAGCGATTTGCGCACCTTGCTTCGGGTATATTTGCTGGAAACATCACGGCATACAGCCACCAACTGGTGCAGGGTGATGTGATACCAGTCGTTGATGTCGGGTTCGTTCTGCTTGACGAGTTCCAGTTTCTGCTCAGGATAGTAAATAAGAGAGCAGAGTTCTCGCTTCTCCTGTTCGCGAAGGGTATTGCCAAAGAGTTCGTTCACCTTACGCTTGATATTTCCTGATGCATTTTTCAGTACATGCAGGAAGGCCTCATACTCACCATGGATGTCGGCAAGAAAATGCTCGGTACCCTTTGGCAGGTTGAGGATGGCTTGCAGGTTGATAATCTCGGTGCTCGCCTCTGCTATAGTAGGGAACGACTGAGAGAGCAACTGCAAATATCTCATGTCTTGTTCTATATTATAATGTTTCATGTTTTTTTCCATTTTCTTAGAGCCTTTTTACTATTTATCTTTTGCAAAGATAGTATAAATAATAGATAAAACAAAGGAAAAAAGTATTTTTTTTGAAAAATCTTTCTGCTTTTTCAGATTTTTGCAGTACTTTTGCAGAAGAAATATAATAATTCTTCAAACTAACTATATTTGATTATGAAACAAACTATTCTTGTTACAGGTGGTACAGGCTTCATAGGTAGCCATACTACAGTAGAGTTGCAGCAGGCAGGCTACAATGTTGTTATCGTAGATAATCTCTCAAACTCAAAGATTGAAGTACTCGATGGTATCGAAAAGATTACTGGTATCCGCCCTGCTTTTGAACAGGTTGACTTGCGCGACAAGGCTGCTACCGAGGCAGTATTCCAGAAATATCCTGATATTAAGGGTATCATTCACTTTGCTGCAAGCAAGGCAGTAGGCGAGAGCGTACAGAAACCATTGTTGTATTATCGCAACAATATCGTATCGCTCATCAATCTCCTGGAACTTATGCCAAAGTATCAGGTAAAGGGTATCATCTTCTCTTCTTCTTGTACCGTTTATGGTCAGCCGAAGCCTGAGAATTTGCCTGTAACAGAAGAGGCTCCTCATCAGAAGGCTACTTCACCTTATGGCAATACTAAGGAGATTAATGAGCAGATCATAGCTGATTATATCCATAGTGGTGCAGCCATCAAGAGCATTGTATTGAGATATTTCAATCCTATAGGTGCACATCCTTCTGCTGAGATTGGTGAGTTGCCAAATGGTGTGCCAAACAATCTGATTCCATACGTTACTCAGACAGCTATGGGTATCCGCAAGGAACTCACTATCTTTGGTAATGATTATGATACTCCTGATGGAACCTGTATCCGCGACTATATTTATGTTGTAGACTTGGCTAAGGCACATGTAGCTGCTATGGCACGTGTTCTTGATAAGGAGACTGAGCCTATCGAATATTTCAATATCGGTACAGGTAATGGAAACTCAACACTCGAAATTGTTGAGACTTTTGAAAAAGCTACAGGTGTGAAACTGAATTGGAAGTATGGTCCACGAAGAGAGGGCGATATTGAGAAAATTTGGGGTGATTGCACCAAGGCGAACAAGGTACTCGGCTGGAAGGCTGAGGCTAAGCTTGAAGATGTGTTGGCTTCTGCTTGGAAATGGCAGCAGAAACTTCGCGCTGATGGCATCATGTAAAGTGTTGGTTGTTTTAGAAAATAATGTGAATTGGCTTCTTTTTTCCTCTGAAAGGTTAAAAAAGCTAATTTTTGGGAAACTTATCGTCGGGAAGACGGTAAGTTTCCTTTTTTTTATATATCTTTGCAGAAAGAACTATTGGTTTAACGAAACTTGAAAATATATGAAACGGACTTTACTTTCAATATTGACAATTGCAATGTTAGCACTTTCTGTTCCTTCGGATGCTATGGCCAACGAGGGAAACATAGAATGGGCAGACCTTGATGTGGCAGATATCAACTTGAACTATGCTGGGGGCGTGATGCATATCACAGGCGCTAGCGGGCAAGTGGTGAGAATATATAATGTGGCAGGTGTTACTATCAAGACCTTCCGCATAGAAGGTAATGACAAGCGCGTAAACTTGCCATTGGCTGATGGTATCTATATTGTAAAGGTGGGGAATACCTTTACGCGCAAAATTTGCGTAAAGCATTAATAGTACTATAGAGGCCTTAGAATGCCGTTTAACTTTAATCAGAAAGTGAAAGTCTTTCATTTTTCGTTACTTATCATTTCTTGCTGTTTGATGTTCTGTTCTTGCCACGACAGGGTGCCAAACAGCAATTTCCAATTATCGTTAGATGATTATCAGGACTTACGTTCTTCTGCCTATGCTATCAATTCGAGGGCGGTAAGGAATCTGATAGACAGCATCATGCGAAATGATAAAGACCGACATGCTGCTGATTTGCATACCCGTCGCTATTATCAGAATGAAGGTAATCTGCTTTGGATTACACGTCATGGGGTAAATAGTCAGGCTGACTCCCTGGTGACTTGCCTGCGTTCCGTAGCGGATATGGGATTTGATAAACGTCGGTTCTATGTGGATGCTATTGCCCGAGATATTGATAGGTTACGAGATTTAAATCTAGATTCAGCTGATAATCAGATAAATCAAGTGATAGCCCGACTGGAGTATCGCTTGACCAAAGCTTACTTCAGATATACGATGGGGCAGAATTTTGGATTTATGAATCCTAGTTTTGTTTTCAATCGTTTAGATACTCTTGCTCCCAATCCTTATGATAGTGTCAAGAGACCCGTTAGGTTCAGAGGTCTGTTTGATGTAAAAATGGCTCATGCAGATGATGCGTTCTATCAGAAGGCTATGCAAATGGTTAGATGCGACTCGGTGGCTTCCTTCCTGAAAGAAGTACAGCCTAAGAATCCTTTCTATTATCAACTGCTGGAGAAATTGAAGGCTGGAGGACTGGGCAAGGCGATGAAAATCAAAATTCTCTGCAACATGGAACGTTGCCGCTGGAGACAGTATGATAATCCCTGGCAACACGAAAAATATGTGGTTGTCAATATACCATCGTTCCATCTGATGGCTATTGATCATCAGGATACGCTCTCGATGCGCATAGGATGTGGAGCCAGTAAAACCAAAACCCCGATATTGAACAGTCATATCAAACGTATGGAGTTGAATCCTCAATGGTTTGTTCCCCGTAGTATCGTTCTCCATGATATGATACACCGGGTGGGCAATCATGGCTACTTTCGCGCGCGTAACTACTATGTAAGGGAAGTGGCAACAGGTAAGGAGGTTGACTTAAACAGAGTAACTCGATCTATGCTTATTTCTGGTGCTTATGGCATCGCCCAGCGGGGCGGAAAGGGGAATGCTCTGGGAAGAATCATCTTCCGTTTTGATAATAATTTCTCGGTCTTCCTGCATGATACTAACAGTAAGGGCGTGTTTGGACAAGAGGATAGAGGAGTATCGCATGGATGTATCAGAATAGAAAAACCGTACGATTTCGCTGTCTTCCTATTGGCTGACAAAAACGAGAAACTGAAGGAAAAGATATACTATTCGATGACAGCAGATTCGCTAGCCAATAAAAAACTTGTTGTGAATAACGTAAAGGTTAATCCTCAAGTTCCTCTCTTCATAACCTATTATACACTCTATCCGTTAGCAGGAGGCAGAATAGCTGAATATTCTGATGTGTATGGATTTGATGCGGTAATATTCGATATGTTGAGAAAATATCTATAAACAACACATTTGTAAAAGCAATGATAAACGATAAAGAACTCTTGGCGATGATTAGGGATTCTAAGACCCAACGCGAAGGCTTTGCTGTACTGGTAAGTCAGTATAGCGAGCCGTTGTATTGGAAGGTTCGCCATATTGTTTTAGATCATGATGATGCTGATGATGTGTTGCAGAATGCCTTTGTTAAGGCTTGGACCAATCTGGATTCGTTTCAGGGAAAGTCTTCGCTCTCAACATGGCTTTACCGTATAGCAATTAACGAAGCGCTTGATTTCTTGAGACGCAAGAAACAAATGGTTAATGTCAGTACCGAAGACGAGCCGGGCTTGGCTTCACGTCTTCTTGCCGATGACTATTTTGATGGTGACCAGATTCAGGCAGAACTGCAAGAGGCTGTAGCCCAACTGCCCGATGTTCAGCGCACAGTTTTCACTCTAAAATATTATGATAATATGAAATATTCAGAGATGAGCAAGGTGCTGTCAACAAGTGAAGGAGCTTTGAAAGCTTCCTATCATCTTGCAGTGAAAAAAATAACCGATTTTTTCAATCGTAAGGATTAAACCTTTTCGGTTAGTTTTCGTCTATTTAATAAAGTATAAAAGAAAGGAATGAGGAATATGTTAAAAAAAGACAATATATTGAATAGCCGTTTTGGTAAGAAAAACCATTTCCAGGTGCCGGCTGGTTATTTCGACCAGCTGACGGATAGGGTGATGGCAAATTTGCCGGAGCAGGAACCCCGCATCATTCACATGCAGCCTAGCTTATGGCAGCGTATGCCGATTCGAAAGATTGCGGCGGCTGTTGCTGTTTTGGCTGTGATGGGAGGTGGTTCGGTATTGGCGCTGAAATATACGGGAAGCAGTAAGCCTGCTATGGCACATGTGGACCATATGGTTCAGAAAGCTGCTGTGAATAATAATGAGGATGCTACTTTTAATGAGATGGCCGATTATACGATGATGGATAATGAAACTATCTATGCATCGCTGATTGCAGAAAATTAATGGTTGGTATTTCTTTTTGTCTACAGATAAAGATTTTAAAAAAGATAAGGTATGAGAAAGATAATGCAACATAGGTTTCTTGCGCTTTTAGCTATGCTGATGATTAGCCTGGTTTCACTTGCTTCACAGCCTCAGGGTAGAAAACATCATGATGGATTTGATCCTAAAAGGTTTCAGGCTGAACTAGAACAGTTTATTACGACTAATGCCTGTCTTACGCCGAGAGAAGCTGCTAAATTCTTCCCGGTATATAGACAGATGGGTAAGAAAATGCGTATGATATTCGATGAAATGCGCCGATTCCGTCATGTGAATCCGAATGATAATGAGGCATGTGCCGAAGCTATCAGAAGACAGGATGAGTTGGATATTCAGCTGAAACAGTTGCAGCAAGAGTATCATTCTAGATTTATGACCATCTTGCCACCTAATAAGGTGTTCAGTGTCATCAAGGCAGAGGAACGGTTCCATCGGCAGGCATTCAGACGGATGAAGAAATAAATCTCTAAAAAAGTAGAGATAAAACTATTTAATATGTATTTATGTGACTTTTGGTCACATTAATAGGGTCGCGAAGATATTTTTAATAATATTTTCGCGATTTTATTTTGTCCTTTCCGTTATTTGTTGTACTTTTGCACTTTGGAAAATAATAATATAATATAATAAGGTATGTACAGAAGTAATACGTGTGGAGAGTTACGTCTCTCTGATGCCGGCAAGGAAGTGACACTTGCCGGTTGGGTACAGCGCTCAAGAAAGATGGGTGGTATGACATTCGTCGATTTGCGCGACCGTTATGGTATCACACAGTTGGTCTTCAATGAGGCTGATAACAAAGACTTGTGTGATGCAGCTAACAAGCTAGGTCGTGAATTCTGCATTCAAATAAAGGGTGTAGTAAGTGAACGACAGAGCAAGAATCCTAAAATGGATACTGGTGACATCGAAATCCTGGTGAAGGAACTCAATGTCCTCTCTCAGAGTCAGACCCCTCCTTTCACTATCGAAGATAATACTGATGGTGGTGATGATATCCGTATGAAGTATCGTTATCTTGATTTGCGTCGTCCTGTAGTGCGCAAAAATCTGGAGTTGCGTCATCGTATGTGCATCTTGATTCGTAACTTCCTCGATGCACAGAACTTCATGGAGGTTGAAACTCCAATTCTTATTGGTAGTACACCAGAGGGAGCCCGCGACTTTGTTGTTCCTTCCCGTATGAATCCAGGTCAGTTCTACGCTCTTCCACAGAGTCCTCAGACTTTAAAGCAGCTTTTGATGGTTGCTGGCTTCGACCGCTATTTCCAGATTGCCAAGTGCTTCCGTGATGAGGATCTTCGTGCTGACCGTCAGCCAGAGTTTACACAGGTTGACTGTGAAATGAGTTTTGTTGATCAGGATGATGTCATCAACCTTTTCGAGGAAATGGCTCGCCATTTGTTTAAGGAGATTCGTGGTGTAGAACTTCCTAAGTTGGAGCAGATGACCTGGCACGATGCTATGCGCCGTTTCGGTAGCGATAAGCCAGACTTGCGCTTCGGTATGGAATTTGTTGAGTTGAAAGATGCTTTCACAGGTAAGGGTAATTTCTCTGTATTCGATGAGGCTAAGTATATTGGCGGTATCTGTGTTCCAGGTTGTGCTGATTATAGCCGTAAGCAGTTGAACGAATTGACCGATTTTGTTAAGCGTCCTCAGGTTGGAGCCAAGGGCTTGGTTTATATTAAGTACAATGCAGATGGTACCGTGAAGAGTAGCATAGATAAGTTCTACTCTCCAGAGGAACTTGCTGAAATCAAGACCGTAATGGGAGCCAAGGATGGTGACCTTGTTTTGATTTTGAGCGGTGATAATGCTAACAAGACACGCATTCAACTTTGCTCTTTGCGTTTGGAAATGGGTGACCGTCTTGGTCTTCGTGATAAGAACGTATTCAAGTGTCTTTGGATTATTGACTTCCCTCTCTTTGAGTGGAGCGATGAGGAGCAGCGCCTGATGGCTACGCACCATCCATTCACTATGCCAAATCCTGATGATATCCCATTGCTCGATGAGCATCCTGAGCAGGTTCGTGCCAAGGCATACGACTTTGTTTGCAATGGTATCGAAGTAGGTGGAGGTTCTCTCCGTATCCATGATACTCAGTTGCAGGAGAAGATGTTCGAGGTTCTCGGCTTTACTCCAGAACGTGCTGAGGCCCAGTTCGGTTTCTTGATGAATGCTTTCAAGTATGGTGCACCACCTCACGCAGGTCTTGCTTTCGGTTTGGACCGTTTCGTCAGCATTATGGCTGGTCTCGACAGTATTCGCGATTGTATTGCCTTCCCAAAGAACAACTCAGGTCGAGATGTTATGCTCGATGCTCCTTCTGAACTTGACCCTAAGCAGTTGGATGAATTGGAAATCAAACTTGATTTGAAGGCTGAATAAAAATAGAGAAACGAAGGTATTCACTCCATAAAAGAGTATGCGTAAAATGCCTTGAGAAAAATTCAATGATTTATAATAAGTAATTGATTTTTAGTAAATAAAGTGCTGCGCTTCTTGACGTAAATCAAGAAATGCAGCACTTTTGTTTATAAGTAGTAGTTTTTTCTATTTTTCTAACACTATTTCGAAATAAAAGTTATAAATTTGCAGCAGATATTAAGGTTGAGCTGACGAAATGAGGCTCAATAGAATCATAAAATTCTTAAAACATGGTAGAAAAGAAAGCGACAACTAAGACTGCTGCAAAGAAGCCAGCAGCAAAGAAGGCTCCAGTAGCAAAGAAGGCTCCTGCAGCAAAGAAGGACGTTCTTTACTTGAACGCAGAGAACGCAGGTTTTAGAGCTGGTGATGTATATCAGGCATTGGCAGCTTCAGAAAAGGCTCTCACAGTAGCAGAAATTGCTAAGGCTGCTAAGATCAGTACAGAGGATGTAATCCTTGGTATCGGTTGGCTCTTCAAAGAGGGTAAGATTAAGGATGAGGACAACAAGGTTGCTCTCGCTTAAATAAGGTTTATTTTTCAAAGAGCCGCGGTTGCTTGTAAGTGAGTAACCGCGGTTTTTTCTTTTTGTGTCTTCTCTCTTGAAAGAGGACGAATGTTATGATTATTATATGAAACTTGATCAGGAGATATTCAATGTTCTTTTGGCTGCGGGTGCAAAAGGGTTGAAAGTAGAAAAAATAGCTCGTCATGTATATAATTCCTGTAATTCGATTTTTACACCTCTGAATTACAAGGATGTTCATAGCTATGTTACACAATATCTCACCAGATGCGCTAAAGACCCACAATCGCTTATAGAAAAAGGTAAGGGGTATGGTGTATATCATGTTAATTTTGATTCAAAGGCCGTACAGCAACTGATGCTCAATTTTTCTTCTTCTGTATTAGAAAATAGTAATGAAGAAGAGAGTAAGGCTGATGATAGTGCTCCTCAAAGTCTTTTTGATGAGAATATGTTCTAAATTATTTTTTTTATGAGGGGAATGTTGTAGTATGTTCGTATAATATATGTAGACTTTATAAAAACTGATAAAAGTTAAACAATAAACATATAAACGAATAAACTATGGCTAGTAGATATTTATTAGGTTTTGACGTAGGCTCAAGTTCTGTAAAGGCTTCGCTTACTGATGTTGACAATGGAGAAATCGTAGCTTCTGCATTCTATCCGGATCATGAAGCACCCATTATGGCTGTAAAGACCGGTTGGGCAGAGCAGGATCCTCAGATGTGGTGGGATAATGCTAAGTTGGCGCTTAAGAAAATCATGGCAGAATCTGGTGCCAAGGGTGAAGATATCCTTGCTATTGGTATCTCGTACCAGATGCATGGCTTGGTTTGTGTTGATAAGAATCAGCAAGTTTTGCGTCCTAGTATCATCTGGTGCGACTCTCGTGCCGTACCTTATGGCGAGAAGGCTTTTCATGATTTAGGTGAGGACTTCTGCTTGCGTAATCTGCTCAATTCTCCTGGAAACTTTACTGCATCTAAACTTGCTTGGGTAAAGGATAATGAACCGGAACTGTTTGATAAGATTGATAAGATTATGCTTCCTGGTGATTATCTGGCAATGAAACTTTCAGGTGAAGTTAAGACTACTATCAGTGGTCTTTCTGAAGGTATGATGTGGGACTTCAACCAGAAAAAGCCTGCTAAATTCCTGCTTGATTACTTTGGCTTCGATGAAAGCATTCTGGCTGATATTGTTCCTACTTTCTCTGTACAGAGTGTAGTAAGTAAAGCGGCAGCTGAAGAACTTGGTCTGAAAGAAGGTACACCAATATCTTATCGTGCGGGTGACCAGCCAAATAATGCTGTGAGTCTGAATGTGTTCAATCCGGGTGAAATTGCAAGTACTGCAGGTACATCAGGAGTTGTATATGGCGTATTGGGTGATGTTAACTATGATCCAAAGAGCCGTGTCAATACTTTTGCTCATGCTAATTATACTACAGACCTTGACCGTCTTGGTGTATTGTTGTGTATCAATGGAACTGGTATCTTGAATGCGTGGGTTCATCGAAATATCACTCCAGATGTAAGCTATGCGGATATGAATGATCTTGCAGCTTCTGTGCCAATAGGTAGTGATGGTGTTAAGATTATCCCATTTGGTAATGGAGCTGAGCGTGTATTAGAGAATAAGGAAGTTGGTTGTTCTATTCGTGGCATCAGCTTTAATAAGCATAATCGTGCTCATATTGTTCGTGCAGCACAAGAGGGTATCGTCTTCAGTTTCTGCTATGGAATGGAAATCATGCAGCAGATGGGTATGGATATTAAGAATATTCATGCAGGTAAGGCTAATATGTTCCTCAGTCCGTTGTTCCGAGATACCTTGGCGGGTGTGAGTGGTGCTACTATCGAACTTTATGAGACAGATGGTAGTGCAGGTGCTGCTAAGGGTGCTGGTATTGGTGCCGGTATCTATAAGGATCATAATGAGGCTTTTGCTTCATTGAAGAAACTTGCAGTCATAGATCCTGATGAGGCTAACCGTTCTGCTTATCTCGAGGCTTATTCTGCATGGAAAGAAGAGATGAAAAAACTTTAAACGTTTGTAATTTACTTTAGACAAACTTTTTTATAATATCAGATAAAGGGTGGGAGAAGTCTCACCCTTTATTTTTCTTTTTCCCGATTCTTTTGACTTTTGGGGGAGCTTCCGTCTTATTTAAGGATTGGATTTAAATATCTGTAGTTGATTTTTCTGAGTATCTATCCACCTATGTTTTGCCATGATGAAGCTTTAGAAGATAGATAAGTGATTATACAATGAAAAAATCCCCCAGCCCGCTTGAGAAAGCAGGATGGGGGATTGGTATTTTGAATCAAAAAAGTTTAATTCTTGAAACTGTGGATTGGAGCCGGAATACGACCGGCACGGTTTACGAATGCCTCGCAACTGAATGGGTTTACAGGCATGATTGGAGCATGACCGAGCAAACCGCCAAAATCTACATTGTCGCCTACCTTCATGCCCACAACTGGGATGATACGTACGGCAGTAGTCTTCTGGTTAACCATACCGATGGCAGCCTCGTCGGCAATGACACCGGAAATGGTGGTGGCTGGAGTATCGCCAGGGATGGCAATCATATCCAAACCTACTGAGCAGACACAAGTCATCGCCTCAAGCTTCTCGATGGTCAGCGCACCAGCCTCTACAGCGTTGATCATACCCTGGTCTTCGCTGACAGGGATGAAGGCACCGCTCAAACCACCTACATAAGAAGAAGCCATGATACCGCCCTTCTTAACCTGATCGTTCAGGAGTGCAAGAGCTGCTGTGGTACCAGGAGCACCGGCATGCTCAAGACCGATGAGCTCGAGAATATCGGCTACACTATCACCGATAGCTGGGGTAGGAGCCAATGAAAGGTCGATGATGCCGAAAGGTACGTTCAGACGGCGTGAAGCCTCCTTGGCTACCAACTGACCTACACGGGTAATCTTGAAGGCGGTGCGCTTGATGGTTTCGCAAAGAACCTCGAAGCTTTCGCCCTTTACCTTCTCCAATGCATACTTTACAACGCCAGGACCGCTGACACCGACACTCACTACCGCATCGGCCTCTGAAACACCATGGAAGGCACCAGCCATGAACGGATTGTCGTCTGGCGCATTGCAGAGAACAACGAGCTTAGCGCAACCTAGAGAACCTCTGTCCTTGGTTGCCTCGGCTGTATCCTTAACGATTTCGCCCATCAGGCGGACTGCATCCATGTTGATACCTGTCTTGGTAGAACCCACATTGACTGAGCTGCAGACGAAATCGGTCTGTGCCATCGCCTGAGGGATAGAACGGATAAGGAGCTCATCGCTCTTGCTCATACCCTTGCTTACGATGGCAGAATAGCCGCCCAGGAAGTTGACACCGAGCTCCTTGGCACACTGGTCGAGGGTCTTTGCAATCTTCACGTAATCGTCGGTAGTCTTGCAGGCAGAACCGCCTACCAGCGAGATAGGAGTGATGGAGATACGCTTGTTGACGATAGGCACACCAAACTCCTTGGAGATTTCTTCGCCGGTCTTCACAAGGTTCTTTGCCAGACGTGTAATCTTATTATGAATGTTCTGACAGAGCTCATCGAGATCGGTAGATGCGCAATCCAAAAGGTTGATACCCATGGTGATGGTACGCACATCGAAATTCTCCTGCTCTATCATCTTATTGGTTTCGATAACCTCAGATATATTGATCATATTGTTTGCTTTTTAAATTCTGTGCATCATATTGAAAATTTCCTCGCGCTGGCATTTGATCTGCACGCCCATAGCCTTACCAACATTGGTGAGTTCATCGGCTACTTCCTCGAAAGTTTTCTGCATCTTGCCCATGTCTACGATCATCATCATGTTGAAATACTCCTGTACGATGGTCTGAGAGATATCCAAGATGTTGATACTATTCTCTGCCAAATAGGTACATACCTTGGCGATGATACCAACGGTATCCTTGCCCACTACTGTAATAATCGTTCTGTTCATGTATTTATTCCTTATTTTAAATTGGTAAGTTTTCGGCTGCAAATTTACAACTATTTTGTTAGACTACCAAATAAAAAGTCAGAAAACTTGTAAAATCTCTAACGCTTTGCAAGTTTTCTGACTCATTTTTACCTTTCTTGTTTCCTTATCTTACTTGATACCTCTTTCGTTGAGTGCCTTAGAATATTTGGCTGCATTCTGCAGGTGCTCATCGTAAGTGCGGGCAAAATTATGAGTGCCGCTGAAATCCTCCTTGGCACACATGTAGAGGTAATCGTGATGCACATGGTTGAGGACGGCATCAATACCTGCTACGCTCGGAATACGGATAGGCCCCGGTGGCAAACCTGGGTTCTTGTAGGTATTATACGGGCTCTTGATAGACAGGAGGTTGTTGTAGATGCGCTTGAGGTCGAATCGCTGCCACGCATATTTAATGGTAGGATCGGCCTGCAATGGCATTCCCTCTGGATATTCGGCATTGCGAAGCTTCAGACGGTTATAATACATGCCGGCTATCATCGGTTTCTCGCCGTTGTTGGCTGTTTCTTCGTCCACGATGCTGGCAAGGGTGATAATCTCAACCGGTGTCAGCTTCATAGCCTTTGCCTTTTCGGTACGCTCAAAGTTCCAGAACTTGTCGCTTTCTTTCTTCATGCGCTCCAGAAATTTATCTACCGAGATGTTCCAGTAGAGATCGTAGGTGTTAGGTACGAACATGCAGGCGATGGTGGCAGTATCGTAACCGTATTTCTGACAGACGCTCTCGTCGCGCAGGGCATGGTAGAGGTCGTTGCTGCCAAACATCATCTTCTTGCCAATCTCATCAGAGAGTTTGTCGAGCGTGCGGACCGAAGGGATGGTTAGGCTAACCGGTTCCTGCAAACCGTTCTTCATGTGGCGCCATGTCTTGAGGGCACCATCGCCCGGAGCAATGGCGTATCTGCCGGTGCGGATATGATCGGCATAGCCGGAATGGAGGGTCAGGGTCTTGAATGCCTGGAACGGAATGCTCTTGGCAAATGGGCGGAGCTTGTTGTATACAGAGTCGATGTTATCATCGTTGTCGATGTAAACATACTCGGTGTTGCTGCTCTTCGAGAAGGAAGAGAAACAATAGATGTAGCCCACGATGGCGATGACTGCGATGCAGCCTATAGCACCATACAGATAGAGCTTAGAAAATGATTTTTTCTTTTTCATATTCTTCTTGTTTGTTATTTTTCGGGTGCAAAAGTACAGTAAAAATGGGAAATAGCAAAGTATAGGAATTTAAAATAGGTTAATTGTCATCTTTCTTTATCCGTTGTGTCTGCTTTTTTGTTACCTTTGCACTTGACATTGAGAATCAACATGTGTATCGGTGCTTTCGGGCACATTATTATAAAAGGATTATGAAAATGAAGTTTTCGATAGCGTATGCTGCCAAGTGGGGTCATGCCCTGCATGTAGAATTAACTTTTGCCGCCGCTGACGGCTATCAAGATACGATGGACTTGCCGATGACCACCCGGGACGGGTATCACTGGGAGGTGGAAATGGCGTCAAGGCAGAACCGCCATCATCCTTTCGTAGCTGTGGCTTACTGCTACTGCGTGAAAGATGCTGAGGGAAAGGTGCTGCGTAGGGAATCGCTCGCTTCTGCCCGCCAATATGTTTTTGATGAGAGTAAGAATTTCTATTTTCAGGACTATTGGCTGGAGGAGGATAATCCTTACGTGGAAAAAAATGCCTTCGTATTGCAGCAGGTAAAGTTTACTGATGTCAAGCCAGCGCGTCTGCCTCTCTTCGACCGTACTATCATCTTCAAGATTCATGCCCCGAAACTCTATGAGGGTGAGGCTGTAGCTCTGTTGGGAAATCATCCTACGCTGGGCAAATGGAATCCGGCTCATTTTCTGAAGATGCAGAACAATCATGGCAAGGACTGGGAAATATCTGTGAATGTGCAGGCTATCGATGAGCCGATAGAATATAAATATGTGGTGATTGATGCACAGACCCAGAAACTGAAGAGATGGGAATTTGGGGATAACAGAATCTTTGGCATTTCGGGTAATGAACAGGCTGGTGGACAGGGAACTCCTCAGGGTGAAATCCGCGTATACCATCAGGATGTTTATGTGTTACACGGCGGTGAGTTCCGCATCAAGAGGGTGCCGGTTCATGCCCAGTTCAATTTCGATACCTATATCTTCGATCTTGACGGAACCCTGATTTCTTCTCTCCACGACCTGGCTGCAAGCTGCAATTATGCGCTGAAGCTGAACGGGATGCCTGAACGTACGCTGGAGGAGGTACGCATGTTTGTAGGAAACGGGGTGAAGAAACTTATGGAGCGTGCCGTGCCGGGAGGATTGGAGAACGAGAAGTTTGAGAAAACCCTGCAGGATTTCCGCCAGCATTATATGGTGCACAATATGGATAATACGAAACCTTATCCGGACGTGATGGAGATGCTGGAGGAACTGAAGAATAGGGGAAAGAACATTGCGGTGGTAAGCAACAAATTTTATGCAGCTACCCAGGAAATCTGCCGCCATTTCTTCGGCGACCTGGTAGATGTGGCGATAGGAGAGCGGGAGAATATCAAGAAAAAACCGGCTCCTGATACCGTAAACGAAGCCTTGCGCCAACTGCATGCGAATAGAGACAGGGCGGTTTATATCGGCGACAGCGATGTGGATGTGATGACGGCGAAGAACAGCGGAATGCCTTGTATCTCAGTGCTGTGGGGATTCAGAGATCACGATTTTCTGTTGGCGCATGGAGCTTCTATCCTGGTATCATCACCCTTGCAGATATTATAAGAAAGGTAGGATAAAACTATCTGGAAGACCATCATAGAGAATGGTCTTCCAGATATTTCTTGATAAATTCAAAGTAGGTTTCTGATATCGGAATGCTCTGGTCGCCATAGGTAATATGCTGCTGGTCTACCGTATCAAACTTTGTCATGTTGGCAAGGAACGAACGGTGTACACGCTTGAATTTCTCTCTTGACAGCCTTTCTTCCAACTGTTTGAGGTTGCCCAGGGTTCTGATGTTAGGCCTGCCCTCAAGATGGAAACGGATGTAGTCTTTGTCGCAGTCAACAAACAGAATATCATCTATCGGGATTCTTACGCATTTGTAATCTCGTTTTACCACCAGAAAACCGTCGCGCTTGATAGGGTTGTAGTTATCGTCCTGCATGTAGCTTTCGAAGACTTTCTGGCATGATCCCATAAAGTCATCGTAGGTGATGGGCTTGAGCAGATAGTCGAATGCATTCACTTTGTAGGCTTCGATGGCATACTCCTTGAATGCGGTGGTGAAGACAATCTTCACGTTCTTGGGTACAACCTTTGCAAATTCCAGACCGCTGATCTGCTGCATGTGGATGGCGAGAAAAAGTATGTCGAGATGGTTGTGATGGATGCCGTCTACAGCATCTATCGCACTTTTGTAGGCTCCGATCAAATGCAGGGTCGGAGTTTTCTCTATATACTGTTCCAGGAGTTGCAAAGCTTCCGGATCTTCATCTATGATGGCGCAATTTAAAATCATAATTTTACTGTTTTAGTGATTTTATTCTCGATTTTCGTAAAAACGAAAATTGTGTTTGTTTATTGTATCAAGCTGCAGATTTTTTCAGATAAAAATCTATTTTCATGATTTTACCTTAAATTTGTTTAATCTATTTGGCTATTTGAGGAAAAAACCGTAATTTTGGAGATTGATAAGTCAGACTATAACTGTAGAATATGAAATACAATAAGAAACAACATACCAAATTGTCCTGTCGGAGCAAGTGTTTTTTCCTTGCCTTGGCTTTGGCTATGGCATCGGTTGATGCCACAGCCCAGAAGATTTCGCTTGGCTCTTGCATCACCCGTGACGGAGGTCAGTTTAAAGGCGAAATGGTGAGCGGAAAGCCGCAGGGAAAAGGTACTACCATCTATAAGAATGGGGATACCTACGAAGGCTCTTATATGAAAGGTAAGCGCGAAGGTTATGGCGTTTATACCTTCAGTGATGGCGAAAAGTATGAGGGACAGTGGATGCAGGACCAACAGCATGGTAAAGGCACCTACTATTTCCAGAACAACAACAAATATGTAGGCCTCTGGTTTCGCGATTACCAGCATGGTCATGGCGTCATGTTCTATTATAATGGTGATAAATATGACGGCGACTGGTATAAGGACAAGCGTCAGGGACGCGGCGTTTATACTTATGCCAATGGCGCACAGTATAAAGGCCAGTGGATGAACGATATGAAGAATGGAAACGGCTTCTTCAACTGGGGAGACGGAACTACTTATGACGGTCAGTGGCTAGACAACCAGCGCTCAGGAAAAGGTACTTTCAAATATGCTGATGGCGATGTGTATATCGGCGACTGGAAGGATGATATCCAGGACGGAAAGGGTATCTATAAATTTCATAATGGCGACATTTATGAAGGCGATTATGTGCAGGGTGAACGCACGGGTATAGGCATCTTCCGCTCTGCAAAGGGCGCCAAGTATAACGGACAGTTTAAGGATGGCCTGCGTACCGGTCAGGGTACCTTCATCTGGAAGAATGGCGATATCTATGTAGGCGACTGGATGGATGATCTGCAGAACGGCAGGGGCAAATTGACCAAGAAGAACGGCGACGTGTTTGAAGGTGAGTTCAAGAACGGTCTAGTTGATGGTAATGTCGTGATTCATTATGCTGATGGCAGAAGATTCAAGGGTGCCTATCACAAAGGTAAGCGCCAGGGACCTTGCATAGAAGAAGATAAAAACGGTAAGCGTTTCGAAGGAACCTATCGTAACGATGTGCGTGACGGAAGATTTGTAGAAAAAGACCGCAACGGACAGGTTACAGCCAAGGGAGCCTACGAAAACGGCAAACGATTTGAAGACTAATCTCTTCAGAAAATTAGAAAAATACAAAGAAATTATAAATAACGAGATAGAGAACCTTTATATTTTAAATAATGAGAAAAAAGAACATATTATAATGTTGAATATTGAATGTTGAATGTTCAATGTTCTGTTTTCAAATCTCAAAGTTAAAAGTAAATGTTCAAATCTCAAAGCTTAAACTAGAATTATGGTAGTAGATACTTTAGACAATCTGGAGAAATACGTTTCTCTCAATCCGCTCTTCGCTGATGTAGTGAAGTTTATCAAAGATAATGACCTCTCTAAATTGGAGGAAGGTAAGCATTTTCTCAAGGAGGGTAACCTCTTTGTTAACATAACGACAGCTCATGGAAAGAGCGAGGAAGATGCTGTGCTTGAAACACATCGCAAGATGATTGATATTCAGATTCCTCTAGACAACGATGAGACTTATGGCTATACTCCTCTTGCTGATCTTCCTGAAGTGGAATATAACGAGGCTAAGGATGTAACCAAGTATCCTGGTGTGAAAGCGCAGACGCTCGTTACCTGCAAGCCAGGTCAGTTTGCCATTTTCTGGCCACAAGACGGTCATCAGCCATGCATCGGTAACGGTGATATCCACAAGGCTATCTTCAAGATTAAAAATTAAAGAAGAAAAATTCTTCAAGATATAATTAAAGAATAAAAATATAGAGTAACCATCTAAAATCATGATATATGGCAACAGAAAAGAAAACTACAGCCCAGAAGGCTGCAACTAAAAAGGCAACTGCAAAGAAACCAGTTGCAAAAAAGGCAGCGAAGGCTGTGGTAAAGCATATCGGACTCGTGAAGAACGACCCATATCTGGCAGACTATGAGGATGCCATCAAGGGCCGACACGACCATGCACTTTGGAAACTCGGTCAGCTGACTAATAACGGCAAACAGACATTGAGCGATTTTGCCAATGGATACGAGTATTTCGGACTGCATAAGACTGCCCGTGGATGGGTGTTCCGTGAGTGGGCACCTAATGCTACAGACATCTATCTGATAGGTGACTTCAACAACTGGCAGGAAACCGAAAAGTATCGTGCCAAAAGAATAAAGAATACCGGCAACTGGGAACTCAAACTTCCGGAGAAAGCGATGAAACATGGCGATCTCTTCAAGATGAAAGTTCATTGGGAAGGTGGTGAAGGCGAGCGTATTCCTGCATGGGCACAGCGCGTAGTACAGGACGACCAGACTAAGATTTTCTCTGCTCAGGTTTGGAATCCGGAACCATATAAATGGAAGAAGAAAACCTTCAGACCAAATGTGGCACCTCTGCTCATCTATGAATGTCATATCGGTATGGCACAGGATGCTGAGAAGGTTGGCACTTATACAGAATTTAAGGAGAATGTGTTGCCACGTATCATCAAGGATGGTTACAACTGCATTCAGATTATGGCTATCCAGGAGCATCCGTATTATGGCTCCTTCGGCTATCATGTAAGTAGTTTCTTTGCTGCAAGTAGCCGCTTCGGAACTCCTGAAGAGTTGAAGGATCTCATTGATACAGCTCACCAGAATGGTATTGCCGTCATCATGGACATCGTTCACTCTCATGCCGTAAAGAACGAGGTGGAAGGACTGGGTAATCTCGCTGGAGATCCTAACCAGTATTTCTATCCTGGCGACCGTCATGAGCATCCGGCTTGGGACAGTCTCTGCTTCGACTATGGAAAGGATGAAGTCATCCACTTCCTGTTGAGCAACTGCAAGTACTGGCTCAATGAGTTCCATTTCGACGGATTCCGTTTTGATGGTGTAACATCCATGCTCTATTATAGTCATGGTCTGG
Source organism: Segatella copri (assembly GCA_959596915.1). Taxonomy (GTDB): domain Bacteria; phylum Bacteroidota; class Bacteroidia; order Bacteroidales; family Bacteroidaceae; genus Prevotella; species Prevotella copri_N. Next base: position 52,169 of record CAUFXJ010000010.1, on the reverse strand, counting down.
GTGAGGCATTCTGCAACTACGGAGATTATTTCAATGGTCATGAGGATGATAATGCCATCTGCTATCTTACCCTTGCCAACTGTCTGATTCACGAGGTTAACAAGCATGCCATTACAATTGCCGAAGAGGTGAGCGGAATGCCGGGCCTGGCTGCCAAGTTTGAGGATGGCGGTTATGGTTTCGATTATCGCATGGCGATGAATATTCCAGATTATTGGATCAAGACCATCAAGGAACTGAAGGATGAAGACTGGAAACCATCCAGCATCTTCTGGGAGGTAAAGAACCGCCGTTCGGATGAGAAAACCATCTCTTACTGTGAGAGTCATGACCAGGCATTGGTGGGCGATAAAACCATCATCTTCCGTCTGATTGATGCCGATATGTACTGGCATTTCAAGAAGGGCGATGAAAACGAAATGGCTCATCGTGGTATTGCTCTGCATAAGATGATCCGTCTGGTTACCGCCTCTACAATCAATGGCGGTTATCTCAACTTCATGGGTAATGAGTTCGGTCACCCAGAGTGGATCGATTTCCCTCGCGAGGGTAATGGCTGGAGCCATAAATATGCCCGCAGACAGTGGAATCTGGTAGATAATCATGAACTCTGCTACCACTATCTTGGAGATTTCGACCGAGAAATGCTCAAGACGATTACAAGCGAAAAGAATTTTAACAAGACACCAGTTGTAGAAATCTGGCATAATGATGGCGATCAGGTTCTCGCCTTTATGCGTGGCGATCTGCTCTTCGTGTTTAACTTCTCGCCAACCCGCTCTTTCACCGACTATGGCTTCCTGGTTCCTACCGGTTCCTACAGCGTAGTGCTTGATTCTGACAGCAAGGATTTCGGCGGTAATGGCTTGAATGATGACACGATGACGCATCTGACTAATTACGATCCACTTTATGTGAAAGACCGTAAGGAGTGGCTGAAACTTTATCTGCCAGCTCGTACAGCTTTGGTGCTGAAGAAAAATTAATAGATTGATTTATGAAAAATAAAAGGAGTAGTACGGCGAAGATGCAAATCGCCTGTGCTATCATCTTTATCACATTTACCTACGTCTACCTGGCATTTTACCAGGCAGACGTACTGGCAGTGGCTCAGCATGTTTTCTCAGGCGGTTTGACCAACTACAGTTACACGCTGGCTCCACTGCTTATCACGCTCGTACTCTATCTGCTGCAAGTGGGAGTGTACGCGGTAACCCGTGTGAAACGCCGTTTCCACGGGCTTACTTATTTCCCTTCGTTCCTCATCCTGACGATGATTACCGATATCCCCGTTGATATCGACCGTTATCATTCGCTGGGGGCGTGGTGGATTATCCTGCCACTCTGTCTGATTCTCTGGGGCGGATTAATATGGATAGCCCGCCAGTTGGAGCCGATAGAAACAGAGCCTCACAGTAACGGCTGGTTCTCCCGCTATATGTGGGTGAATCTGCTCCAGATGCTGGTGATAATATTGCTTGTCAACTTTGTTGCTAGCAATGATCGGCTGTTTCATGAACGTATGCGCATGGAACATCTGATGAAAGAAAAACAGTATGAAAAAGCTTTGGAAGTAGGTGAAAAATCTCTGAAAACAGATTCTTCGCTGACGATGCTCCGTATAGCCTGTCTCAACGAAACAGGCGAGCTGGGCAGCCGTCTCTTTACTTATCCGCTGGTAGGTGGAAGTAAGGCGATGATGCCGGATAGCGTAACCGTGAAGGCTATGATGTGGAAGGCGCCAAAATGGATGCAGAAACCTTCAGCATGGATGGTTAAACATCATCTCAAGTATCGTCTGCCTGTTGACTATCAGCTTTGTGCACTCTTGTTGGACAAGCAACTAGACAAGTTCGTAGCAGAGGTGCAGAAACATTACAAAGTAACTTCGGGCAAACTGCCTGTTCATTATAAGGAAGCGTTGGTTCTTTATACGCATCGCCGCAGTAATCCAAGTATCGTTTATCACGATAATGTGATGGATACAGACTTTGAGGATTTCCAGCAGATGGATCACAAATATGCTAATGAGACAGAAAAGCAGAATGCTCTTCGGGATACTTATGGAAATACCTACTGGTATTATTATGAGTATGGAAACAAATGAAAGCTTTAATTTAGAAGATTAATATGAAAATACAGATATTCAGAAACTTATGGGTTTTACAGATAGCTTTTCTTCTGTTGGCGCCATTAGGGCTGCAGGCACAGAAGAAGGAGATTTCTGCAGCCAAAGATCTGGTAAAGGCTGGCAAGGATTTGGCGAAGGCCGAATCCAGTATGCGCAAACTCCTGACGGATTCTGCCAACCGGAATAACAAGAAAATTTGGAATATTCTCTTCGATGCTGTGAAGAAGCAGTATGAACAGGGTAATGAGAAACTCTACCTCAAACAGGCGTATGATACAGCCCAACTCTTCAATGCAACTCGACAGCTCTTCGTTATAGCCCAAGGACTTGATTCCGTTGAGATGATTCCTAACAAGAAAGGAAAATGTGAGTTTGATTTCCGCAAGTCTCATTCTGAATATTTGAACAGGATACGGCCGAACCTCTATAACGGAGGAACCTGGTTTATCAGGAAGCAGAAATACAAGGAGGCTTATCAGTTCTTTGACCAGTACATAGAGTGCAGTACAGCCCTGATGTTCCAATCTTATAAGTATGCCCAGAAAGACAAATATCTTTCTTCGGCAGCTTATTGGGCTGTATATGCCGGATATAAGATGAAAGATACCAAAGCTACGCTTCATCATTCTTATGAGGCGCTGAAAGATACGGCTCATTATAACTATATGTTACAGTATCTGGCTGAGACTTACAAACTGGAGAAGGATACTGCGCGCTATCTCTTGACCTTGAAGGAAGGTTTTGAGCGGGATCCGAAATTCCCGTTCTTCTTCCCGCGTCTGGTAGAGTATTATTCGCAGGAAAACCAACTCGATTCTGCACTCGCCGTAGCAGATAAGGCGCTGGCGATAGCTCCCGACAATGATATCTATCTCTTTACCAAGGGAACCATTCTCTTGAATATGGGTGATTTCAAGCAATGCATCGAAGTGAGCAAAAAGGCACTTGCCGTGAACGATTCGTTATCCGGTGCTTATTATAATATAGGTTTGGCTTATTTTAATCAGGCGGTTGAAATGGATAAGAATTCACTGCAATCCCGCAAAACGCATCAGGTGATAGACGGACTTTACAAGAGTGCAATGCCTTATCTGCAGAAGTACAGAACGATGGCGCCTGATATGCAGGACCAGTGGGCTTTGCCGCTATATACCATCTATCTGAACCTGAACATGGGTAAGGAGTTTGATGAGATAGACAAACTACTCAATCAGAAAAAGAAATAATGCCTCATGATGAGGAATTTATGAAAACTTCTCTTGAAAAGAAAACTTCTCTTTAATAAAAGAATACTTCTCTTTAGAAATTGATTATTAGAAATTTATGATAGACAGAATTTTAGATAAACTGGGCATTGAGCTCAATGATATGCAGCAGGATTCCATGCAGGCAATCTTGCACGGGAACAAGGATGTGGTGATACTTTCGCCAACAGGTAGTGGCAAGACACTGGCTTATCTTTTGCCTCTTACACAACTTATAGATGCTACTGATGACGAGGCACAGGCGGTGGTGGTAACTCCTGGTAGAGAACTCGCTTTGCAGTCGGCTAACGTATTGAAGAATATGGGCAGCGGTTTGCGTGCGATGGCTTGCTATGGTGGTCGTGCTACGATGGATGAGCATCGCGTGATGAAACAGGTTCGTCCTCAGATTGTATTTGGAACTCCGGGTCGTCTCAATGATCATCTGGATAAGGGAAATCTTTCTCCATATCACATCAAATACCTGATTATTGATGAGTTTGACAAGTGTCTGGAGATGGGCTTCCAGGACGAAATGAGCCGACTGATCAAGTCTTTGCCTGGCTTGCGTCGACATTTCCTGCTTTCTGCTACCGAGGCGGAGGAGATTCCTCATTTCGTACACATGGGTAGGGTAGAAAAGATAGATTACCGTGTGGATGAAGATCAGGTTCCTGACCGTGTACATATATATAAGGTGGATAGTCCGGTAAAGGATAAGCTGGAGAGTCTGTCACTTTTGCTACGCAGTTTAGGCGATCAGAGTACCATTGTATTCCTCAATTATCGCGACAGTGTGGAGCGCACCAATAAATATCTGGTGGAGCAGGGATTTTCAACCTCTTTCTTCCATGGTGGATTGGAACAGAAGGAACGCGAGGCTTCTCTCTACCGTTTTAGCAACGGAAGTGCCAATATCCTGGTGAGTACGGATCTGGCTTCGCGCGGACTTGATATTCCAGATATAGATAATATCATCCATTATCACATGCCGGAGAGCGAAGATGGTTATATTCATCGTGTAGGACGTACAGCAAGATGGGAAGCCCAGGGAAAGGCTTTCTTCCTGTTAGGTCCTGAAGAGCATATTCCGGAATATGTGGATGCAGAGATTGAGAATTATGAGATGCCTGCTGCTGATCAGCTTCCTGCGCCAGCCAAACCTAAGATGGCTACTATATATATAGGTAAAGGCAAAAAGGATAAAATCAGCAAGGGTGACATCTTAGGCTTCCTTTGCAAGAAGGGTGGGCTGCAGTCGGCTGAAATCGGTAAGATTGATGTTAATGACCGTTATGCTTATGCTGCCATTTCCCGAACGAAGTTGCGCAGCGTACTGAATAATGTAAAGGGCGAAAAGATAAAAGGTGTCAAAACGATAGTGGAAGAGGTAAGGTAGTTGACAAACTGCTGCTATCTTTTCTCTGTTGCTTGCTAATGTATAATAAATGTAAAAATAGACATAAATATGCAGTTATTATACTAAAATGACTAACAAAATGAAAGAAATCTGCGCAAAACGCTAAAAATGTGCAGAAAAGTTTGGTAGTTTCAAATAAAAAGTGTAATTTCGCAGTCGTAAATACAATCCAAAGGTTTACTATGTATCCTATATGGGTGTATTGTGCACTAATTTTTCCTGCTAACAGGATTATATCGTATAAAACTTAAATAATTATACAAAGATGAAGAAGTACAATTTTAACGCAGGTCCATCAATGCTTCCACGCGAAGTGATTGAGAACACAGCAAAGCAGATTTTGGATTTTAATGGTTCAGGTCTTTCATTGATGGAAATCAGCCACCGTGCTAAGGATTTCCAGCCAGTAGTTGATGAGGCAGTCTCCTTATTCAAGGAGCTTCTTGACATTCCTGAGGGTTATTCCGTAATCTTCCTTGGTGGTGGTGCGTCATTGCAGTTTATGCAGATTCCAGCAAACTTCCTCATCAAGAAGGCTGCCTACATTAATTCTGGCACTTGGGCTAAGAAGGCAATGAAAGAGGCAAAGCATTTTGGTGAGGTCGTGGAGATCGCATCATCGTCCGACGCCAATTTCACTTTCTATCCACAGGTTCCTAACACTGTACCAGCCGATTGTGATTACTTGCATTTGACAAGCAACAATACTATATATGGTACTGAACTCCGTGTAGATCCAGACGTAAACGTACCATTGATTTCTGATATGTCTTCAGATATCATGAGCCGTCCAGTAGATGTTTCTAAGTATACTGCCATCTATGCAGGTGCTCAGAAGAATCTTTCTATGGCAGGTGTTACCGTTATCATCGTAAAGGATGATATGCTCGGCAAGGCTCCTCGCGAGCTTCCTACAATGCTCGATTATCGTACTCACGTTGAGAAGGGCAGTATGTTCAATACTCCTCCTGTTGTTCCTATCTATACCTTGATGGAGAATCTCCGCTGGTTGAAGGCTAATGGTGGTGTTGAGGCTGCTGACAAGCGAGCTCACGAACGTGCAGAAGTTCTTTATGCAGAAATCGACCGCAACAAACTCTTCAAGGGTACTGTTGAAGAAGCATCCCGTTCTTTGATGAACATCTGCTTCGTGATGAACGATGAGTACAAGGAACTTGAGAAGCCATTCCTCGACTTCGCTACAGAGCGTGGCATGGTAGGTATCAAGGGTCACCGCTCAGTGGGTGGTTTCCGTGCCAGCTGCTACAATGCACAGACCATGGAGGGTGTTCAGGCACTCGTCAAGGCCATGCAGGATTTTGAAGCACAACATTAATTTTTGAATTTGTATGAAAGTATTAGTTGCAACAGAAAAGCCATTCGCAGCGGCTGCTGTGGAAGGCATTAAGAAAGAAATAGAGGGAGCAGGCAACGAATTGGTGCTGCTCGAAAAATATACAGAGAAAGCTCAGCTTCTCGATGCAGTGAAGGATGTGGACGCGATGATTATCCGCTCTGACAAGGCTGATGCCGAGGTGCTCGATGCAGCAAAGAACCTGAAGATTATCGTTCGTGCTGGTGCAGGTTATGATAACATCGACCTTGCTGCTGCTACTGCTCATAATGTAGTGGCTGAGAATACTCCTGGTCAGAACTCTAATGCAGTAGCTGAATTGGTATTCGGCTTGTTGGTCTTTACTGTACGTAATTTCTACAACGGCAAGGCTGGCAGCGAGTTGAAGGGTAAGAAACTGGGTATTCTTGCTTTCGGTAATGTAGGTCGAAATGTGGCTCGCATCGCCAAGGGATTCGGCATGGAAGTAGCTGCTTACGATGCATTCTGCCCAGCTGATGTTATCGAGGCTGCCGGTGTTCATGCTGTAAAGTCACAGGATGAGTTGTTCCAGACTTGCGACATCGTTTCTCTTCATATCCCTGCTACTCCAGAGACTATCAAGAGCATCGACTACAAGACTGTAAACCAGTTGCCTAAGGGTGGCATCCTCATCAATACAGCGCGTAAGGAGGTTATCAATGAGCCTGAGCTCCTGAAACTTCTCGCTGAGCGTGAGGACTTGAAGTTCATCACTGATATCAAGCCTGATGCTGATGCAGACTTTGCCAAGTTCGAGGGTCGCTACTTCTCAACTCCTAAGAAGATGGGTGCACAGACTGCAGAAGCAAATATCAATGCCGGTATTGCTGCAGCTAAGCAGATCAATGCGTTCTTTAAGGATGGATGCACTAAGTTCCAGGTAAATAAGTAATTATTCTTCCCATACATATAGCTCATGAAGGGTGCTTTTTCACAGAAGCACTCTTGATGGGCTTTTCATGTTTTTATTAAACTAGTCAATTTGAACAAAATATTATGGCAATAGTAAAACCTTTTAAGGGAGTAAGACCTCCTAAAAATCTCGTCGAGCAAGTTGAGTCTCGTCCTTACGATGTTCTCAATTCTGAGGAAGCACGTGCCGAGGCAGGCGATAACGAGAAGAGCCTTTATCATATTATTAAACCTGAAATCAATTTCGAACCAGGAACTTCTGAGTACGATCCTCGCGTTTATGAAAGCGCTGCCGAGAACTTCAGAAAGTTCCAGGAGAATGGCTGGTTAAAACAGGATGATAAGGAACAGTATTATATCTATGCACAGACGATGAACGGCAAGACTCAGTATGGTCTTGTGGTAGGTGCGTATGTAAACGACTATATGACGGGTGTCATCAAGAAACATGAGCTGACACGCCGCGATAAGGAAGAAGACCGTATGAAACATGTTCGTGTATGCAATGCCAATATCGAACCCGTATTCTTCGCTTATCCTGATAATGAGGTGCTTAACGAACTTCTGATGCGTTATGCAGCAACAACACCGGAATATGATTTCATTGCTCCAATTGATGGTTTCCGTCATCAGTTCTGGGTTGTAAGCGATGATCAGGATATTGCCACAATTACAGCGGAATTTGCCAAGATGCCTAGCCTTTATATTGCTGACGGCCATCACCGTTCTGCAGCAGCAGCTCTGGTAGGTGCAGAAAAAGCTAAGCAGAATCCTAATCATACAGGTAAGGAGGAATATAACTACTTTATGGCTGTTTGTTTCCAGGCAAGTCAGCTTACTATTCTCGATTATAATCGAGTTGTGAAGGATTTGAATGGTCTGACTTCTGATCAGTTCCTCGATGCTTTGACAAAGAACTTCGAGGTGATAGATATTGATGCAATCAATGTGAATGTATCTGGTGATGAAGAGGGCATTCCTTGCTATGAAAAGATGGCTATTGATGATGCTATCAGTCAGTTTGGCTTGGATATTCTGAAACCAGCTGCTCTCCATTCTTTCCTCCTCTATTTGGACGGTAAATGGTACGGTTTGTTTGCTAAGCCGGGAACCTATGATGATGCTGATCCAATCGGCGTGCTCGATGTTGATATTTCATCTCGTCTGATTCTTGATGAAATTCTGGGTATCAAGGATTTACGTTCTGATAAGCGCATCGATTTTGTGGGTGGTCTTCGCGGTCTCGGTGAGTTGAAACGTCGTGTGGATAGCGGCGAGATGAAGATGGCACTTGCTTTGCATCCGGTTACTATGCAGCAGATTATGGATATCGCTGACAGTGGTAAGATTATGCCACCTAAGGCAACATGGTTTGAACCTAAGTTGCGTAGCGGTTTGATTATTCACAAGTTGGATTAATGATAGACGAATTTAAGACTATATCAGATACGATAGGCGAGGGATATTACACCGAGAAAAGGAGTAAGTTTCTCGCCTTTGCTCACCATGTTACAACTGTTGACGAGGTGAAGGAAATTGTTGCCGGGTACCGTAAGAAATATTACGATGCCCGACATTGTTGTTATGCATATATGCTAGGTCCTGAACGGACAGAGTTCCGTGCCAATGATGATGGCGAACCTTCTTCTACAGCAGGAAAACCAATCCTCGGCCAAATCACGAAATCAGAATTGACGGATATTTTAATTGTCGTCATCCGATATTTCGGAGGAGTGAAATTGGGAACCAGCGGACTCATTGTTGCTTATCGTGAAGCTGCCATTGATGCTTTGGCTCATTGTGAGGAGGTTACGCAACAGATAGAGGAAATAGTAACCTATGATTTTACTTATCCGATGATGAATGATGTGATGAGGATAGTCAAAGATATGAATCCGCGTATCCTGGATCAGACTTTCGATAATACTTGCAGCATCAAACTTTCTATCAGAAAGAGCGAGGCTGAGCAGTTACGTTCTCGTCTGAAAAAGCTGTCGTTTGAATAGCAGATAACTGACAGACAGATGAATAACTGCTGGGTAAATAAAAAGAGGGTGAATCATTAATTTATGATACACCCTCTTTTTGATGGTTATTTCTTTTGAATTTATCCCTTTTCTTCCAATTCCTTCTGCAATCGGATGATTTCATCGCGATATTGGGCAGCTTGCATGAAGTCGAGGTCTTTGGCTGCTTGCTTCATCAATGCTGTAGTATTGGCAATGCTCTTCTCCAGTTCTTCCTTGCTCATACTGCGCACGATAGGATCGGCAACGAAGGCTGCACTTTCCGGTTCCACGTAAACGCGAGGCTTGGAACCCTCGGCTCCCATCGGAACAATCTTTGCTCCTTCTTCCTTGCTAGTAGGCAGAGCTGAGGTTATTGCTTTCACAATCTGTTTTGGTGTAATGCCATGGTCTGCATTGTATTTCAACTGGATGCTTCGGCGGCGGGCAGTTTCATCTATCGTTTTCTGCATGCTGTCTGTGATGTTGTCTGCATACATGATTACCTTTCCGTTCACGTTTCGGGCTGCACGGCCTGCCGTCTGGGTCAGAGAACGGTGACTGCGAAGGAAGCCTTCCTTGTCTGCATCGAGAATAGCTACAAGCGAAACTTCCGGCAAGTCGAGTCCTTCTCGTAACAGGTTGACACCCACCAGTACATCGTATACACCAGCACGTAGATCGTTCATGATCTTTACTCGGTCTAAGGTTGCCACATCACTGTGGATATAGGCAGCCTTTACGTTGTGGTTGAGCAGGAACTCGGTGAGTTCTTCTGCCATACGCTTTGTAAGAGTCGTAATCAGAACTCGCTCGTTGCGGTGTGTTCTTGTTAATATTTCATCCAGAAGATCATCTATCTGATTCTCACTTGGACGGACTTCTATTTCCGGGTCCAGGAGTCCTGTAGGACGAATCAACTGTTCTACAACCACGCCTTCGGCTTCTCTCAATTCATAGTCTGCCGGAGTTGCACTTACGTAGATGGCCTGCGGAATGAGATCGTGAAATTCCTCGAATTTCAGCGGACGGTTATCGAAGGCTGCAGGCAAACGGAAACCATATTCTACCAGGTTCTTCTTTCGTGCCCGGTCGCCTCCATACATGGCTCCAATCTGCGGGATGCTCACATGGCTCTCGTCAACCACAAGCAGGAAATCTTTAGGGAAGAAATCGAGCAGGCAATACGGGCGTTCGCCTTCATGTCTGCCATCGAAATAACGGGAATAGTTCTCGATGCCCGAACAGTGGCCCAATTCCTTGATCATTTCCATATCATATTCTACACGTTCCTTGATGCGCTGTGCCTTGATTCCATCTCCAATACTCTTGAAGAATTCTACCTGTTTAACCAGGTCGTCCTGAATTCTGCGAATGGCACTTTCCTGCTGTTCTTTTGTTGTTACGAAAAGGTTGGCTGGATAAATCTCGTAATCTTCGAACGAGGCAAGGCGGTGATAAGTGAGCGAATCCACTTCTTCGATACTGTCAATCTCATCGTCCCACCATGTTACGCGCAAAACATGATCGCTGTAAGCCATAAAGATGTCAACCGTTTCGCCTTTCACTCTAAAGTTGCCACGTTGCAGTTCTATGTCATTTCTAACGTAAAGTGCATCAACGAGTTTTCTCAGAAATTCATTTCTGTCGAGTCGCTGCCCGCGATGAATCTTGATGATGTTCTCCTGCATCGCCACAGGTCCGCCCATACCATAGATGCACGATACGGATGAGACAACGATGACATCCTTTCTGCCCGAGAGAAGGGCAGAAACAGCACCGAGTCGCAACTTGTCTATTTCATCATTGATGGCGAGGTCTTTTTCTATATATGTATCAGTCGTTGGCAGATAAGCTTCCGGCTGATAATAGTCGTAGTATGAAACATAATATTCTACAGCGTTCTCAGGGAAGAAACCCTTCATCTCCTGATACAGTTGGGCAGCAAGAGTCTTGTTGTGGCTCAAGATGAGCGTAGGCTTCCCCACGTTGGCAATCACGTTTGCCACCGTAAAGGTTTTACCCGAGCCGGTTACACCCAACAACACCTGTGCAGGGTCTCCTTCAAGCACCCCCTCTGTGAGTTGCCTGATGGCTTGCGGCTGGTCGCCAGTCGGCTTATATTTTGATGTAATCTTAAAATCCATTTTCTTCCTGATTTCTTCTCAAAAGTTCTGTTTCAAGGTGCAAAATTACAAAAAAAACGCCATTAATCGTTATAAAGATTAATTTTTTACGAAAAAATGTATCTTTTCTTTTGATAATAAGTAAATTATGAGTAACTTTGCAGTTCAAAATGAGAATTATGAAAAAATTGACTCTTATTGCATCGTGTGTTGCATTGCTCTTGTCGAGTTGTGCCCACGAATATAACCAGGTATTGAAATCAGGCGATTATACTTATAAGTATGAGTACGCCAAGCAGAGCTATGCCCAGGGCAAGTATTCCCGTGCCATTCCTCTTCTGCAGGAACTGGTAACGATGAAGAAAGGTTCTACCGAGGGTGAGGAATGTTTGTACATGCTGGCTATGGCCGAGTATGGTATGAAGGATTATGAGACTGCTGCAGAGTATTTCAAGAAGTATTACTCTTCTTATCCTAAAGGTAAGTTTGCTGAAAATGCAAAGTACTTTGTGGGAGAGAGTCTGTATCAGAATGCTCCAGAGCCTCGTCTTGACCAGAGTACCACGATTACAGCCATCGCAGCCTTCCAGGAGTTTCTGGATCTTTATCCGGATGCCCGACTCAAGCAGCAGGCTACAAACCGCCTTTTTGCTCTTCAGGACCTCTTGGTTGAGAAGGAGTATAAGAGTGCCAAGCTCTATTTTGATATGGGCACCTATTTCGGCAACTGTACCAGCGGAGGCAATAATTATGAGGCTTGTATCGTAACTGCACAGAATGCGCTTAAGGATTATCCTTACAGCAACCGACGCGAGGAGTTTGCATCGCTCATCATGAAAGGTAAATACGAACTGGCAAAGATGAGTGTCGAGAAAAAGCAGCTGGAGCGCTATCAGGATGCTGAGGATGAGTGTTATGGCTTTATCAACGAATATCCTGATTCAAAGGACCGTGCACTTGCCGAGAAGTATATTGAGAAGTGCAAGCAGTACGAGAAAGAGCATCCGGAGTCAGCTCTCGACCAGCTTGGCAATAATGCCAATTAAAAAAAAGCATATATATAATAAGGTAAAAACAATATAATAATAATAGTACTATAATTATGGATTTCAAAAAATCAAAGGCACCAGTAAACACAGTAACTCGCAACATTATGGATCTCTGCGATGATACCCATAATATCTACGAGAGCGTAGCTATCATTGCAAAGCGCGCTAATCAGATTTCTATCGAAATCAAGCAGGAGTTGAGCAAGAAACTTCAGGAGTTTGCTTCTTATAACGATTCTTTGGAGGAAGTTTTTGAGAACCGCGAACAGATTGAAATCTCTCGCTACTACGAGAAGTTGCCAAAGCCAACTTTGCTCGCTACAGAAGAGTTTATTGAGAATAATATTTATTGGCGCGATCCTACCAAGACATCTGCACCAATGGTTCACGAGAGCGAAATTTAATATTCCAGAGCTATATGATACAGCGTAAACAGACATTATTTCTGCTCTTTGCTGTCATCGCCATTGCTATCTGTCTTTTCCTTCCTATCGCCAGTATCGCAGCTAAGACGATGGGAGGAGACACTATGGTTTATAACCTCGGAGTGGTAGGGGAGGCAGGAATGCAGATTTCAACTACTTGTGTTCCTCTGTTCCTTCTGCTCGCCGTTTCAGCCATCATAGCATTGGTAAACATCTTTTTGTACAAGAATCTGAAGCTTCAGAAATCACTCTGTTCACTTGCCATGCTTTTTGCAGGTTTATGGTATGTAGATTATATCGTGATGTTCATGGGCTTGATTCCTGTTCCTGAAGCAGAAGGAACGATGAAGTTTCAGTTTGCCGCTTGCCTTCCTTTGGTAGCAATCATATTCGAATGGATGGCAATGAAAGGTGTGAACGATGACATCAAACTCTTGAGAGCAGCAGACCGAATCAGATAAAAAATGCTAAAAAAGCATTTGAATATCGATAAAAGTTTGCTCAATTCAAATAAAAGTAGTAATTTTGCACCCGCTGTCACGAGATGGCAGCATAAAATTCAAACCTCATTATAAATTAAATTAAAATTAAGATTTAAAAATGGCAACAAAAATCAGATTGCAGCGCGGCGGTCGTAAAAGCTATGCTTTCTACAGCATCGTAATCGCTGACGTTAGAGCACCACGTGATGGTAAATTTACTGAGAAGATTGGTACTTTCAACCCTAATACCAATCCAGCTACTGTAGATTTGAATTTCGAGCGCGCACTCTACTGGGTAGAGACAGGTGCACAGCCAACAGACACAGTTCGCAACATCCTCAAGGGCGAGGGCGTTTACTTGATGAAGCACCTCAAGGGTGGCGTTAAGAAGGGCGCATTCGACGATGCTGAGGCTCAGAAGCGTTTCGACGCTTGGAAGAATAGCAAGGAAGCTAAGATTTCTGCTGTTCGCGAGGGCGATGCTAAGGCAAAGAAGGAAGCTGCTGCTAAGGAGCTCGAGGCTGAAAAGAAGATGAACGAAGCAATCGCTAAGAAGGTAGCTGATAAGAAGGCTGCTGCAGCTGCTGCTGAGGCAGAGGCTAAGGCTGCTGAGGAAGCTCCTGCAGAGGAGGCTCCAGCTGAGGCTTAATCTTCGACAGAATCTTCTTTTGAGATTTTAAAGTATAAAGGTTGAATTTCTCTTTCGGGAAATCCAACCTTTTTTTTGTTTCTTTTGATTATGGGTGATAAAAAGGAAAACAGTTATTCGCATATTCTGAAATATACAGGATTGTTTGGCAGTGTGCAAGGATTGGGAATTCTTGTAGGAGTTTTGCGCAATAAATTTACGGCGTTCTTCCTCGGACCTTCTGGAATGGGACTGCTGTCTCTTTTCAGCTCAACGATTTCTGTTCTCAGTTCTGCGTGTAATTTCGGCATTCCTACAAGTGGTGTTAAATTTATTTCTGAAAAGGAACATGCTGCAGATGAATCGCAGTCCGAAAAGGCTGATATCGCCGGGGCGGTTCTTCTTGTCCGCACCTATAGTCTGCTTGCTGCATTTTTCGGAGCCATCGTCTGTGTACTTCTGGGTCCGTTACTCAATGGGTTTACTTTTTCCTGGGGCAATCATACGCTACATTTCATTCTCCTGGCACCAACCATTTTCTTCACGATTCTGGCTGGAGGTGAAACAGCCATTCTGAAAGCTACCGGACAGTTGCGTGCGTTGGCGATGCAGGCAAGTCTTCTGGCTATTCTTCTGCTTTTGGTTTCGGTTCCGGTTTATTGGATATTTGGTGAGAGAGGTATTCTGCCCGTTCTGTTTATTTTGGCATTTATGCAATGGGCTCTGAATTTTCGATATTCCCGACGAGTTGTACGGTGGGGCGTAAATATGCGAAAAATGACGCTAGTTGCAGGTTTCCCACTTTTGCGACTTGGCGGGGCATTTGTACTTTCGGGGTTGATGAATAGCGGATGCGAATTTCTGATTCGTGCCTTTTTGAACCAACAAGGCAATCTGGAAGTTGTTGGACTTTTCAATGCCGGTATAACGATTGTCTTTGTTTATGCGGGAATGGTGTTCTCGGTCATGGATCAGGATTTTTATCCCCGTCTCTCCGGCATTTCGGGTTCCAGAAAAAACGAGGAGTCTGTTAAAGAGCGCAATCTCTGTGTGAACCGCCAGCTTGAAATGAATGTCCTGTTGCTGGGGCCTATCGTTGCAGCTATCATTTTAGGTCTGCCTCTCATTATTCCGATATTATACAATGCCCAGTTTATGGGGATGCTTCAGATGACTCAGCTTGCTGCTGTTGCCATGTTGTTCAAGGCCGTTTATCTTCCGATAGAATATCTCCCGTTGTCAAGAGGCGATTCCAGGCTATTTCTCATTCAGGAAAGTTTTTGTGTTATCTTGCTGATAATCTGTGAAATAGCTGGCTATCAGTTAGATGGATTGAGAGGAGTAGGAGGGGGTATTGCCGTTGCTTATGCCATAGAGACCTTAGCAGTATTGGCTTTCAGCAGAGCCGTTTATGGTTATCGGTTATCCGCTCTTGGTTTCAGATTCTGTATCTTTCAGCTTCTGATTCTGCTCTTGATGTTGTTCCTGGTTTTCATGATCAGTTATCGTGATTGGCTTTACTGGCTGATTGGCGTAATCATTGTACTCATGAGTACATCGTTTAGTTTTAGGAAAATTAGAAAACTGGTTAGATAAGAATAGAAATACTGTAGGATAAATTATTTTCTCCGAAAGATAGAAGAATATCTCCGAAAGATAAAAAAATATCTTTCGGAGATATTTTTTTATTCCAGTAGGATATTGGATTATTCCAGTAGGATAAATAAAGAAAAAAGCCTTGAGAATCAGTTGATTCTCAAGGCTTTTATATGTTTTGTATCTCAAAGAAATTACTTCTTGTTGATAGCGAGGTCGATAGCTACGGCGATAGCAACAGTAGCACCTACCATAGGGTTGTTACCCATACCGAGGAAGCCCATCATCTCTACGTGAGCAGGAACTGAAGAAGAACCTGCGAACTGAGCGTCTGAGTGCATACGACCCATTGTATCAGTCATACCGTAAGAAGCAGGACCAGCAGCCATGTTATCTGGGTGCAAAGTACGGCCTGTACCACCACCAGAAGCTACTGAGAAGTATGGCTTACCAGCAGCAATACGCTCCTTCTTGTATGTACCAGCTACTGGGTGCTGGAAACGTGTAGGGTTTGTAGAGTTACCAGTGATTGATACGTCTACATCCTCGCTCCAGTTGATAGCAACACCCTCGCGAACGTCGTCAGCGCCATAGCAGTTAACCTTAGCACGTGGACCGTCGCTGTAAGCGATGCGGTTAACAACCTTCAACTCACCTGTATAGTAGTCGAACTTTGTCTGTACGTATGTGAAACCGTTGATGCGGCTGATAATCTGAGCAGCATCCTTACCAAGACCGTTCAAGATAACGCGCAATGGGTTCTTGCGAACCTTGTTTGCCATCTCAGCAATCTTGATAGCACCCTCAGCAGCAGCGAAAGACTCGTGACCAGCCAAGAAAGCGAAGCACTGAGTCTCCTCACGGAGCAAACGAGCAGCCAAGTTACCGTGACCAAGACCAACCTTACGGTCGTCAGCTACAGAACCTGGGATGCAGAAAGCCTGCAAACCGATACCGATAGCCTCAGCTGCATCAGCAGCAGTCTTAACACCTTTCTTGATAGCGATAGCAGCACCAGCTACATACGCCCACTTAGCGTTCTCGAAGCAGATACGCTGAGTATCTTCACACATCTGATAAGGGTCAACACCTGCGTCCTCGCAGATTTGATTAGCCTCTTCCAAGCTCTTGATACCGTTAGCATTAAGAGCAGCAAGAACCTGCTTCTCGCGACGTTCCTGACTTTCGTAACTTACTTTTCTAATCATATCTGTATCTCCTTATTATTCTTTACGTGGATCAATAGCTTTAACAACACCCTGCTCAGCAGTTGTACGACCGTAGCTACCTGTGAACTTCTTGACAGCCTCGTTAGCGTCCATACCGTTCTTGATAGCTTCCATCATCTTGCCGAGGTGAACATACTCATAACCACAAACCTGGCTGTCCTTATCGAGGAACTGCTTTGTGATGTAACCCTCTGTCAACTCGAGGTAACGTGTACCCTTAGCTACAGTACCATAGAGAGTACCAGTCTGTGAACGAAGACCCTTACCCAAGTCCTCAAGACCTGCACCGATAACGAGACCGCCCTCAGAGAAAGCGCTCTGGCTACGACCGTAAACAATCTGGAGGAAGAGCTCGCGCATAGCTGTATTGATAGCATCGCATACGAGGTCAGTGTTCAAAGCCTCAAGAATAGTCTTGCCTGGGAGAATCTCAGAAGCCATAGCAGCTGAGTGAGTCATACCAGTACAACCGATAGTCTCAACAAGAGCCTCCTGAATAACGCCTTCCTTGATGTTCAAAGAGAGCTTGCAAGCACCCTGCTGAGGAGCACACCAACCCACACCGTGAGTATAACCAGAGATGTCTTTGATCTCTTTTGCCTGAATCCATTTTCCCTCTTCAGGAATTGGAGCTGGTCCGTGGTTAGGACCCTTAGCGACAACGCACATGTTGTCTACTTCTTTAGAATAGATCATATTCGCTAAATTTTATATTAATGAATATTATAAGTATAAAGTTCTGTACTTAATTCATATTGTTTTGCTGAAACATCGGTGCCATCACCTCAATTCCGAGCACAAAAGTACAAAAAAAATCCGGAAAATACCTAAAATTGGGTATTCTTTTTAACTCTTTAACCTAATATTTAGATTTTTTCTTGGGTTTATGCACAATTTCATGTATCTTTGCAAACTGAAAATTGCAATTTTGTAGATTATGATCGAAGTAAAGATAAACGATGCCAAGCTTCAGCATGCTGCCGAGGCGGGCATGGATGAATTTGTAAAGGCTTTCGTGGACGCTATCCGCGAAGCGATTGGTGGTGAACTGACTGCCGAAACCATGGCGCAGCTCAACAGCGACCAGATTACTCTTCTGGCTTGGGATATCCTGCATGAGGAGATGATGGATGGCGGAATGGTTCAGCTCATACATAACGGTTACGGTGCTTTCCTCTGGAAGAACCCTACCGACAAGGCGTTTAAAAACTGGGGATTGACAGAACTCGCCAAACTCATCAAGAAGAGTCATTTCCTGTATAAGACAAACCATGAGGAGATTGAGCGCGATCTGACCGATGAGGAGTTTATGGCACTCTACGAAAAATTTCCTGAGTTTGATGATTTTGACGATGAGTTCGTTGAGAACGAAGAAGAGTGGACCAGCAAGGTTGCCTTCTACATCGATGATCATATCGACAATTTCTGCGAAATTGTCAAACTATAAACTTATAATACATTATTATATATATGAACAAGCAAGAACAGGAACTCCGTAAGAAGAGTCCGATACAGATACGCAACAAGAAGGCTTCGTTCGAGTACTTCTTCGTTGATACTTATACCGCAGGCATTGTGCTTACGGGTACAGAGATAAAGTCAATCCGTGGCGGAAAGGCTTCGCTGGTAGATTGTTATTGCGATTTCTATCAGGGCGAACTTTGGGTCAAGGGAATGAACATCTCTCCTTATTTTTATGGTTCTTTCAGCAATCATGAGGCTCGCCGCGACCGCAAGCTTCTTCTCACCAAGCGCGAATTGCGCCGTCTTGAAGAGGACAGCAAGCAGCCTGGTTTCACCATTGTTCCAACCCTCATCTTTATCGATAATCACGGTAGAGCCAAGGTGGATATTGCCCTCTGTAAGGGAAAGAAGGAGTATGACAAGCGCCAGACTCTGAAGGAGAAGGAAGACAGAAGAGAGATGGATAGAGCAATCAAGCACTTTTAGACAATGATGAATTTAAGAGAGATTGTGAAGGAGAAAATTCTGATTCTCGATGGTGCCATGGGTACTGAGATTCAGAAGTATAATCTTACAGAAGAAGACTTCAGAGGCGAGCGGTTCCGCGATTTGCCGGGTATGATGAAAGGCAACAACGACATGCTCAACATCACTCGTCCTGATGTGATATCTGATATTTACCGACGCTACCTGGAGGCTGGCGCCGATATTATTACCGCGAATACTTTTTCGTGCCAGCGCATTTCGCAGGCTGATTATCACCTGGAGAACTGCGCCCGCGAAATGGCATTCGAGGGTGCCCGACTGGCACGTATCGAATGCGATAAGTTTTCTACACCTGATAAACCACGCTTCGTTGCAGGAGATGTGGGACCAACCAACAAGACATGTTCCATGAGTCCGGACGTCAGCAATCCTGCCGCCCGCGAGATTACCTACGATGAGCTTTTCACCGATGTATGCGAACAGGTGGACGGACTTATCGAAGGCGGTGCTGACGTGATTCTCATCGAAACCATCTTTGATACACTCAACTGCAAGGCGATGATAGATGCAGCGCTCACCATGATGAAGAAACATGGAGTAGAGTTGCCTGTCATGATCAGTCTTACGGTAAGTGATCTGGCGGGCAGAACGCTCAGCGGTCAGACTGTAGATGCTTTCCTTGCTTCGCTTTCTCCTTATCCTATCTTCTCTGTCGGCATGAACTGCGCCTTTGGTGCTCCTCAGATGAAACCTTTCATCGAGCACATGGCTCAGGTTGCACCTTATTATATTAGTGCGCATCCTAATGCCGGTTTGCCTAACGAAATGGGCGAATATGACGAGACAGCCGAATCGATGGCTCCGCAAATAGCCGAATTCATCGATGAAGGCATCGTGAACATCATAGGCGGATGCTGCGGTACAAGTCCTGAATTCATCGCTCATTACGCCCGTATCGCTGAGGGTAAGAAACCGCACAAAGTGGTGGAGAAACCTAAGTATATGTGGCTCTCGGGATTAGACCTTCTGCAGGTCGATGATTCCGTACATTTGCCGGTTGACGCCAGTCGGTTTGTCAACGTGGGCGAACGCTGTAACGTAGCTGGTAGCAGGAAGTTCCTGCGTTTGATTAACGAAAAGAATTATGAAGAAGCCATCGGTATTGCCAGAAAGCAAGTGGCTGATGGAGCAGCTGTCGTTGACGTGAATATGGACGATGGTTTGCTCGATGCGAAAGCCGAGATGGTTAACTTCCTGAATATGATTGCTGCCGAACCAGACAGTGCGAAGGTTCCGGTGATGATAGACTCTTCCAAATGGGACGTCATCGTGGCTGGCTTGAAGTGCTGCCAGGGCAAGTGTATTGTCAATTCCATCAGTTTGAAGGAGGGTGAGGAAGTATTCCTTTCTCATGCCCGCGATGTGTTGCGCTATGGTGCGGCAGTCGTTGTGATGTGTTTTGATGAAGTAGGACAGGCTACCACTTTCGAGCGCCGCATCGAGATAGCAGAACGTGCTTATCATCTTCTGGTAGACAAGTTGGGCATGAATCCGCTCGATATCATCTTCGACCCGAACGTACTTGCCATAGCTACCGGTATGGAGGAGCATGATAATTATGCCGTTGAGTTCATCCGCGCAACGGAGTGGATTCATCAGAATCTGCCTGGTGCACATGTCAGCGGAGGTGTCAGCAACCTCTCGTTCTCATTCCGTGGCAATACTTATATCCGTGAGGCTATCCATTGTGTTTTCCTGCATCATGCCCAGCAGGTAGGTATGGACTTTGGTATTGTAAATGCCAAAGCCAGAATGGATTATAATAAGATTCCAGAAGAACAGCTTCAGCTCATCGAGGATGTGGTGCTGAATAGGAGAAAAGGTGCAGCTGATGAACTCATCGAGCTTGCGGCAGAGATAAAAGCCCAGGCTGATGCTGCCAAGGCTGCAGCTAAGGCAGGCGGTGTTGCTCCCAAGAAACCGGCTGCTCCTGAATGGCGAAAGGAGAGTGTGGAAGAACGTCTGAAGTATGCGCTGAGAAAGGGAATCACCGATTTCCTGCAGCAGGATATTGACGAAGCACTTGCCAAATATCCTCATGCAGTAAACGTAATTGAGGGTCCTCTGATGGACGGCATGAACCTGGTAGGCGAACTTTTCGGAAAAGGCGAAATGTTCTTGCCGCAGGTTGTCAAGACGGCTCGCACGATGAAATCGGCAGTTTCTATCCTTCAGCCTCATATCGAGGCAGAAAAACAGGGTGGAGCAACAACTGCCGGCAAGATTCTGATGGCAACCGTGAAGGGCGATGTTCATGATATCGGAAAGAACATCGTCTGCGTGGTTATGTCATGTAACAATTACGAAATTATCGACTTAGGTGTCATGGTTCCAGCCGAACAGATTGTACAGAAAGCTATCGATGAAAAGGTAGATGCAATCGGTTTGAGCGGACTTATCACCCCTTCGCTTGAAGAAATGGTTCATGTGGCCCGAGAAATGCAGAAAGCTGGTTTGCGCATTCCTATCATGGTAGGTGGGGCAACGACGAGCGAACTGCATGTGGCTCTGAAGATTGCGCCTGAATATGACGGACCGGTCATCTGGGTGAAGGACGCATCGCTCAATGCCGGAATCTGTGCCCGCTTCCTCAACGAGGCAGAATGTCCTAAGTTTGAGGCGGAACTGAAGGAACGCTACGAGAAACTTCGCCAGGACTATCACGAAGAGCAGGCTAAGATAGCCTCGCTCTCAGAGGCTAGAAAGAACAAGCTGGAGCTGTTCTGACAAGATAAAGAATACAACGTTTTTAGGATAATTATATGATTAAAACTGTGATTTTATATCATGGTTTTTGATAAATATCTGAATATCAGCTACATATATCTAATGTGTTGATGTATAAGCACTTATCTTCGTGCTAAAATTTTACGTTTGACACGTTAAATAGGACATGTGCAATGCAATGTTGCAAAACAGTTGCAAAAAAAATATGGTAATATGGCAACATTTAAAGTGGTAGTTTCAAAAAAACGTTCTGATGGTTATTATCCAGTTTACATTAGAATACTGCATAACCGTCAAAAGTTGGTAGTTAAGACCGATAAGTTTGTAACAGACAAAGGATTGGTTAAGGGCACGAAAGAGGTGAAGGACTCATTCGTGCTCGCAGCCTGTATGAGCCAAATAAATGGCTGGGTTGACAAATTGAACAGACTTGATATAACTGACTGGTCTGTTTATAAGGTTAGAGATTACCTTTTGACTTCTGCACAGGATATTTGTTTTTCTGAATTTGCTCGTTCTTATCTTCAATCACTTTCTTTGCAGCCTTCATCACGCCAAATTTATGAAAGTGCTTTGAAACATTTGGAAAACTTTGCTGGTACTGATAAGGTAATGTTTTCGCACTTAACTGTACGTTTTCTGACAGCATGGATGAAAAGCATGGAGAATAAGCCTAGTAGCAGAAATTATTATCCTTCTTTGGTTAAGCGTATTTATTTGGAAGGTATCAAGAAATTTAATGATGAGGAGGCAGGTCTTATGCCAATAAAATTCAATCCTTGGAATAAGATAAAGATAGAGAAAAAAGCAGGTCCACACAAGCGTGCCATCACACTGGAGGAGTGTAGAAAGTTTTTTGCCGTTACTCCTGAATATCCACGGCAGCAGTTGGCTCTGGATGTTTGCAAGATGATATTGTGCTTGGCTGGCATCAATGTAGCTGACCTCATG
Source organism: Segatella copri (assembly GCA_959596915.1). GTDB lineage: Bacteria > Bacteroidota > Bacteroidia > Bacteroidales > Bacteroidaceae > Prevotella > Prevotella copri_N. Next base: position 29,858 of record CAUFXJ010000010.1, on the reverse strand, counting down.
AAAATGAAAAAGGTAGACTATTATGATGGAATCTTGCACTATGAGAGAAAGAAAACAAGTACGCGTCGTTATGATAAAGCGTATATAGAAATGAGAGTGCCGGATATGCTTTTACCAACCTTGGAGAAATATTTTTCTGAGGAAAGTGACCCTTATCTATTTATTTTTCATAAAATGTATTCCACTAATCGTTCTATGGATACGAATTTGGTACATTTCATTAAAGCTATCTGTAAGAACTATTTGGGTATGCCTGATGATAATTTTTATACTCCTTATACATTCCGGCACACTTGGGCCACAGTAGCCCAGAATGATATTGGTGCCAACTATGCAGAGATTGGCTTTGCTATGAATCATGCAACAGCTCATAGGATAACAAGCGGATATGTGAAGCCGGATTTCTCTAGGGCTTGGGAACTAAATGAGAAGGTGGTGGAGAAGGTCTTCTTTACCAATGATCCAAGCAGGCGAATGCAGGAGTATCATGTGCCTGAATTTGATAAGGTCGAGGAGACGTTTGAACTTTGTGCTGATGCCTACTTTATGGGTGAGGTTGTGGCTCATGTGGAGGGCAAGGGCTACAAAAACACAGATGAGATAATAGAACAGCTCATGGCCAGCATAAATGATACTGTGCCTACTAACTGTACGATACAGATTAAGGTGAAGAATATCACCAAGGACCAGACGAAGTACTTTGAACGAGTCAGGGACATAAAATAGCTATTTTTGTGTTAATACAGATTAAAATTGACCCAATATAAGTTAAAATAGAGCGTTTTTGCTTGATAACCAAGTCAAGGGTAGTCTTCTCTAAAGTTGAAGAAAATTTAGAGAGGGCTACCCATTTTTTATAATTAGCCATTATTAACAATTTTGAGATTTTTGATGTTGATAGTGGTTTCTTGTTTCTCAAATTTCTCCTCCAGCTCCATGAATGACTCTTCCACTGACAGGCTTCGATGCTCATCATTATTGAAAGATACAGACTGGAGTTTTGGAGCCACGTATGGAAGGAACTTTGCCACCATCGCCAGACGTCCGGCAGGCTCTTGAATCTGCATGAGATCTGTGAAAAGTGAATAGTTCTTCTCATTGATACCATTGATGTAGCCAGTAAGGGCATCGCGTAAACTTTCACGGACACTTTTGGTAACCTTATTAGGTGTGCCAGCCTTACGTCCGCCAGTCTTCTTCCTCTTTGGCTTCGGCTCATTATTATTGTCTTGTTTTACTGCCATATTCTATTGATTTTTAATGTTTACTGATAGTTTTCGGGTGCAAATATAGAAAAAAATTACGAAACTTGGTGTTCAAGTTGCGGAACTTATCACAGATAGGTAAGAAAAACGCATTACTTTTGAACAGTTTAAACATTAAAATTCGAATTTTATGGGAATTATTGGAAGTATTGCTGGTGGAGTGACCTCTGCTGTAGGTGGTGCTCTAGCAGCTAAAGCAAGAAACAAGGGATATAATGATTATATCAAAATGTTTCAAGACCGTATGCAACAGGTGAAGGATCATCGTGACAACTTGTATTATCAGGATCCTACTCAGTCAGCGGAGAATCAGGTAGCCGTGACCAATGCCCAGAAGGTATTGGATAATGCTACAGCAACCGCAAAGAACACCAATATTGTTAGTGGTGGATCTGATGAAGCGGTTGCGCTGAGTAAGCAGGCTGCCCAGGAGCAGGTGGGTAAGATGATGCAAGAGGCTGCTGTGCAAGGTGCTCAGAACAAAGAAAATGTGTGGAATGGTGCGGATTCTCAGATTGATGCTATGACTAACTATATAGCCACTGCCAAGAAGGAGAAGGCTCTTTCTACTGCTCAGGGTATCACGGATGCAGCTGGCGGCTTGGCTGGAGCTGCAAGTAAATTGCCAATTTAAGGAAGGAGGTAATTATGGGATTTACATTGGATGATTTAACTCCTAAACGCCCGGCTACTGCCGTTACTCCTGTTACTAATTTCCCTGATGATAATGCGGTGAAGCCGGAGGTTGCAGTATCAGTTCAGACAACTGATACTGAACCGGGAAAGGGTACAGCCATAGATACGACTGGTATTACTAAGAATGGTGGCAAGGAATCTTTTGCCCTGCAGCCAACCGAGGAAGTTACCAAGGTGGAGCCTAATCAGGGTATCAAGATTGACTGGAGTAGACCTTATAGCGAGATAGAGCAGAACCCTCTATTGAGGCAGATGAAGCCTTATGACATTATGAGGGATTACCAGAAGAATGGTGATGGAAACTGGTCTGCCTTCATGCCTTGGCTTTCTTCACTTGGTGATGCCGATAAAACAGTGGCTGCAAATGCAGCTCTGCAAAAGAAGGCAGAGAATCAAGCCAAATGGGAACAATGGGGAAATCTTTTTATGCACTTGGGTAACTTCTTTGGTACGGTTCAAGGTGCTCCATCGCAAAAAATAGAATCTGCACAAGAACTTACTGATCGCCAACGCAAGATAAGAGATGCTACTGAGGCTCTTCGTGCCAAGGGATATAACCAGATGATGGTGAATATCTATAAGGACCGTCAAGATAAACAGTCACAGATGCAGGCAGAGGCTGCTGCAAAGGCAAATGAGGAACTGGCAGCTTATCGTGGTTCACAGAAGAATCAGACGGATGCTCTCACTCCTGTAAAGGTTCAGACGGAGAAGGAGAGAGGCAATGCTGCTGCTGCACAGGCTGCACTTAGTACATCGAAGAAGGAGACTGAGGATGCTTTAAGAGGCAAAAAGGGAAAATTACTTGATGCTCAAACTAATAATGCCAATGCCGGAGCTGCTGATCATAATGCTAGCGTTAACGTTAAGGGAGCGCAAGTTAGGCATATCAATTCGCAAACAGAGGGACAGAATCAGAGGAATGCCAACCAGAAAGAGGCTGATGATTTCAACACCAGGTATGTGAACGACCCTGTTTTCAAGAAACATGTGAATGAATGGGCTAAAAACAATGGTATGGCTATCGGTGGTAATGATGGCAGAGGTGGCACTTGGGCGAATGAGAAAAATCGTCAGCAGGCTTCTAGATGGGCTAAGGCTAAGATGAAGTTAGACCGGACTCCTCCTTCTCGTAGAGGTAGGGGTGGCAGTAAAGTACCTCCTTCACGTAGAGGCGGCAGTAAGGTTCCACCATCAAGGAGAACAAAGTAACTGATTATTAATCAAAAAATAAGATAAGGTATGTTTGACGAGCAAGACAGACAATATTTTTATAATGAGTTCAAGAACAATGGCTATGAAGTAGGTAGCTATGATGACTTCAAAAAGGACTTGAATAACGAGGAAGATCGTAACTGGTACTACAATGAGGCCAAGAACATGGGGTATGATGTGGGAACACAGGCAGACTTTGACAAGATGGTGCTAGAGCCTGCTGCATCTGCTTCTGGTGGTGGTAAGCAGGTAGATGCTTCTGCTACGACTCAGAGTGTAGAGCAGAAGGCTTCTACTGAAACTAAGCCGCAGGTGGCTCAACCAGCAAAGAAGCAGGAAACAACAGACAAGGTTCCTGGTCTTATAGCAAAAGTTTTGGATATGATTCCTACTGGTGTTCAGACGAGCAACGGAACATATCAGCCATCACCAGAGATTCCTCAGCCAGTTGTAAAAGGTGAGGAAATGCCAGTGAAGGAAGAAGCTTCTTCTTCATCAGCTAATGCGGCTTCTCCTAAATCTAAAGAGGCGGCTCCTGTTACGACTCCAACCGGTGTGGTGAATAATGAGGGGTTGATGGATGCCAAACTTGCCAACTATCTGGAGAACTGGAAGCAGAGACCGGATAAGCAGGGCGATTACTTTGAGAATATGGTTGCCGACTTGTTGGCTGATGGCACTGCCAATAGCAATGAGGAGGCAGTGAGCATAGTGAAGTCTGCTCTGGGCAGATATGCCAACCGTTCGGCTATGGACGTTACCAACCAGGTAGTTTCTTCTTTGCCTGATGATACTGTGCAGGATGCAGAGAAGAGTATTGAAGCGCAATGGTATAGCCATGGTGTGCAGGATAAGTTGAAGCAGGAGGCAGACAGCATGGGTATCAGCTATGATGACTATGTGGCTCAGTTCCTGAAGCCAGCTATGGTAGAGAGTCTGGTGAACAAATATGGTCCGAATTATCGCAATATAGCCGAGGGCATCGCAACACGCCTCTATTCTCACGATGAGAATGTACAGGACAGACTGATGAATCAGGACATCAATGATGCGCTTTCTAGCGTTATCAATAAGTATGTGAATCCATCTGTAGTGGAAGAGTATAATAAGGCTCAGGAGGCAGGTAGCAAGGCATTCAACGAAGGTATGGAAGGAAGTCAGTATATTCCGGCTAATCTTCGTCTGGGTACAGCACTTGGTGCTCAGTATGAGGCAAACGATGCCAAGGATCCTGCAAAGGTGCTTTCTAGTTTGCAGAAGAAGTTTGGCAGGCTCTACCGAAATCCGGAGTTCCTGAATGATATGAGCAATGCGGCATTTAAGGTGATGCAGCGATATGGCTTGAATGGCACTCAGAGTAGTGATCCTAAGCAGTTCAAGCCGATGATCAATTCTGTTCTTAAGAATGAACTCGACCAGTTGGAGATTAAGGGTATGATGCCTAAGGGTAGTGCTGAGTACATCATGAAGACTGGTTTGGGTAATACTATTGTGGGTAAGATTACTCGCAAGGCTGTTCAGACGGATTACCAGAACTGGCTGGAGGATATTGCCAATCAGCAGTATCAGCCTGGCTTCTGGGAGAACGTGGCTAGTGGTGCGCTAACCTTTGCAGGTGATGCCTGGAGTTATTGGCTGCCGGGAGCCGCAGGTGGCAAGTTGACTAAGAGCATGGTAGCCAAGGCAGAGGGTAAACTGGCTGGTGACCTCATGGCTAAGGGTATGGAGCGCAAGATGGCTGAGCGAGCTGCCAAGGTGCTTATCGGTAAAAGTAAGGCCGCGGCTTTGAAGAGTGGAGCCGCGCATGGTGCTGTTACCTTTGGTGGTCAGTCTGCAATCTCGAAGCCTATTGATGAGATTTATCGTACAGGTCAGTTCGATGAGAATGGCAAGATTTACAATCCTTCCGTGGGTAAGGTTATTGCCAACACTTTGGGCGAAGTGGCTAAACAGAGTGCCGTAGGTGCTATCATGCAGGGTGGAACAATCGCTAACATGGTAGGTAAGGGCAGAGGCTTAGCTACCAATATTCTGGCTGATATTGGTGGTAAGGTTGTGGATTCCGGTATTATGACTGGTCAGCAGTTGTTGGAGCGTATGGCGCAGGATCCGAACTTCAAGCCTACCGGTAAGGATGCTGCCGAGAGTTTCTTGGAGAGCATGGCGAACCTTACTGCTATCGGCTTGCTGGGCATGGTGGGCAAGTATGCTCGATTCAAGGACGCAAGGGAGTTTAACAAGAAGTTTGACTTTTCTGATCAGGATATTGCAGAGTTGAAGAGATTCGGCTATGATGGTCTTCGTGATGCTTTTGAGAAGATGGGCATCGGGGAGTATGCTGTGGTTGGTGAGAATGCTCAGCGACTTGATGGGCAGTTAACCCAGAAGTATATGAACCTGATGAACGACAAGAGTGTTCCGGAGGTGTTGAAGGCTAAGATGATGGCAGTTGTTGAAGGCAAACGCCCTTCTTCTTTCTCGCCTATTGTTGATTCCATCATCATTCAGCCAATGGAGAATGATGGCAAGGTTTATCTCGAAACTTTGAACAAGGATGGCGGTGTTGTTGACAGAAAGGAGTATCCTTCTCTTGATGAGGCTCAGAAAGCAGATAAGAAACTGGAGTATGAGAAGACTCTTGGTTTGGCTTCTGTGCTGGAAAGTCAGTTCCACAATGAGTTTACGCAGGAGCATCTTGATGGCTTATACAACAAGGCTGCGCAGAAATATAATATGGGTGAGAAATTGACAGATGAGGATAAGGCAGCGGTTTATCTTCATCAGAATGCTGGTGCCATCAAGGAGATCATGGATAAGCAGCAGAAGGGTATTATCCTTACTGACGAGGAGCAGAAGCAGGTTAATGCCTATCGTCATTATTATGACAGTGCTTTGGAGAACAGTTCTGTGATGAGGGAGTTCGTCAATACGTTTGAGGATTCACATGGTGTGGCGCGCGGTACACTTCGTAAGGCTTTGGAGTCGAAAGATAAAAAATATTCGCCATTGGTAGAGTCTTATCTTAAGGAGCTTTACAATTCCATTGAACTGAAACGTGAAATGAAGCAGATAGAAGATGATAAAAAACGTATAGAGCAGGGCGATGTTGATGGCGCAAAACCAGCTACTCCTGTTGCGGGACCAGCTTCTGTAGAGGGTTCTGCTGGTGGTCAGGAGCCTCCTATTTCAGAAGGTTCTTCACCTTATCAAGGTAATACCGATGCTTCATCTAGTCAAGGTGAAGGCGGTTCGACTGTAAATGTAGATAACTCATCTGCTGATGTTATTACTTCTGATGCTTTTGTTATGGGACAGAATGCCTATAAGAATGGGGATTCTGAGGCTTTGCAGGCTATCGACTATAATAGTGATTTAGCAATAGGACGTTTGAAACGAGCGTTTGCTGATAACGAGAAGATGCCTGATATTGTAGCCAATGCCTATAATGAAGGTAGAGATATGGAGCAGTTTGTGGCTCAGCGTGCCAGTCTGACCCCGGCACAGAAAGAGGCTATAAGTAAGTATGTAGAGGCAATGGATGCCAAGAATGGTGCTATTGATGCTCTGCAGCATGCTGATGATGGCTATGGTGAGGCGTTGAAGCAGCAGCTCTGGCCATACCAGACGGAAGACGGAAACATAGTTCCAGCTACTTTGGATAGCGGAAAACAGGTGTTCCTGAAGAAGGCTAACGAATATGGTGGAGCCTTTGTTGTCGTTCCAGATGAGCAGGGACAGCCTATGATTAAGCAGGTATCTAATGCCGAGATTAAAGAGGTGGGCACTCCTGTTTCTCTTGATGAATACATTGAGAGTTCTATGGCTCAGCAGAAGGAAGCGAGAGCGCAGCAGTTTATCAGTCAGTTTGATGGTAGTGGCTTGAAGCCGAATGATCAGGTAACAGTTGCCATGGAGGAGGGTGATGCTAATATCAACATGACCTTTGCCGGATATAGCAAGGACGGAAAGATTGTACTTACTGATGGCAAAGATTATCTTCCCCTATCTAAAGAAGAGTTTGCAGCATGGCGCAAGAATGCGCTCGACAACACAATCAATGAGCATTTGGATGCCGAGGATGATGAACGTGAACAGGAAGCAGCTTCTCAGGCTGAGGCTGATAAGAAGCAGCGTTATGCTAATGGCATCGTGGGACTGAGCGAGGGCCAGCCGGACTATTCTTCTAAGGATACAGATCCAAAAGTGGCTGCTGAGTATCTTCAGGAGCAGTTTGGGGAAGACCATGGCAAACTTTTGAATCTGGTTAATGGCAGCCGTGATGACATCAAAACGCAACTTGCCAACAAGAGAAGGGCTGCTATTGAATATCAGAACTGGCTTGATACCAATGCCGATCTTGACCCGGAAAAAGCTAAGAAAGTGGAGGATGAGTTGAGTCTGGTTAATGAGCAGATTGCAGATCTTGATGCTCGTTTCAAGAACTGGAATACTATCCGCAACAGTGTGATGACTCCTGATGAGGTGAAAGCTATGAAGGAGGAGCGCAAGGCTGAGGTAGAGAAGGCTGGTGTTGATGAATCTGCCATCGTGCCATCTGATGATTTCCATGTACTCGTACTTGATGATAAAGAATTGAAGAAGCAATATCCAACTATGGATAAGGCTACCGACTATATTACCTCTCAACGCAAGGACATCTATCATACCCAGGAGGATGTGGAGCGCAAGATAAATGGTGTGAATGATATGCTGGATCAGTATATCAATGGCGAAACAGAGCTGGACCCTAGCCAACTTATGGAATTGAATACTTCAAAGGCTCAACTGGAGGCCCTGCAGACTAATTTGTCTGTTGCTGCCAAGGGTTTGAAGGCTCAGGCTAATAAACTCAGCAGACTCTACAAAACGGAAGTTAGCAAGCAGGAAATGGAGAAACTGGGCATGACACCTTCAGAGCAACGTAAGGCATTGGTGGCTGATGCGCTGAAGAAGAACGATATGAATGCTATCCATGATATATATAAGGATGCTTCCGTTGATGTGATGGACTTAACTCCTCAGACTCTCGAAGAGGCTGTATCAGAGTCTTTGCTTCCTCATAGCTTGAATCCAGAATCTCTTCAATATGAGTTGGGCAAGAGCAATTTTAAGTTTGGTATTGGCAAGGGGTATGATTCTAATAAGTTCAATTATCTTATTGCAAAGAAAGGAACCGGTATGTCGGTTAACGAATTTGCTGTGAGAGTATATAATGACCTTCCTGTAAACTTGCAGGATATGGGATATACCGATCAAGATGTTCGTAATGCCCTTCTTGATATGTTCAAGTCTTATGACAGCGTGAAGGAAATGAGAAATGTGGCTCTGATGAACCGCATAGCTGCTGCAGAAGATGAACTTTCAAGCGAGGAAGAGTATTACGAAGCACAGAAAGAGCGAGAAATTATCGAAAGACAGGCAGAAATTGAGCAATATAAATCGTATATTCACGAAAAAGAGTTATCTTTGCCGTCTGAAAGCGAACTTGATCACATCAATGGACTTGAATTTGACCGTATGATGGAGATTGAGGATCGTGATCGAGAGTACAAACAATATGTTAAATCAATTTTACCAGAATTAGCTGATTATGATGACAGAAGCAATGAAGAAGGATATGGAGGAGGCAGTAGCCTGGGTAGCGACTCTTCACGGAGAGGAGTTGATGAAGGAAATAGCCAAGGCGAAGAAGTTGGTAACGGAGAAGCATCTTCTGAGTCCGAGATTGGAGAAGGCTCTGATAGCGGACGCAAAGGGCGACAAGAGACTGGCAGCATGGAACCTAGCGAAGGCTCAGCTGTTCGAGGCTCACATCTACCGCAAGAAGCATCCTTCGGAGAACGTTTAAAGAGTGCCATTGCCGAAACTGAGACCGAACCAACAGAGGCTCAGAAGAAGGCTGGCAATTACAAAAAGGGTCATTTGTCTTTTGGTGGCTACGATTATACCGTAGAAACACCAAAGGGCGTGACTCGCAGCGGTAAGGACGAGCAGGGTAAGCCTTGGAGCGTGACCATGCACGATACTTATGGCTATATTCTTGGTAAAATTGGCGTTGATGGTGACCATATTGATATGTTCATCAATGATGCTGCAGACCTTGATACTTTTGATGGTAACGTTTATGTTGTTGACCAGGTGAACCCAGAGACTGGTGAGTTTGACGAGCATAAGGTGATGTATGGCTATCCTTCTGAGGTGGCTGCTACAGAGGCTTATCTTGCCAACTACTCCAAGGGCTGGAAGGGACTTGGTAAGGTTACTTCTGTGACTAAGGCTACCTTTGACAAGTGGCTGGAGTCTTCTGACCGCAAGACTAAGCCTTTTGCGGAGTATGCTATGGTACAGAAGGAACAGGCGAAATTTGACCGCGATGTGAAGGAGGTGAAGCCTTCGGAAATGACGGAGGCGCAGAAGGTGGCTTATGATGCTGTATCTACTATGCTTAAGAAGGCTGGCATCCCTGTGAAGGTTGTTAGCAATGAGGATATGGAGAAGGTGGCTGAGGCGCAGGATAATCTGGCAGTAGAAATGCTTTTGAATGATCCTCGTCTTCGCTTCTATATTAAGACTCCTGAGCAGAAGGAGGCGGCCAAGGCTGCTTATGACTGGGCTGCAGGGAACAGACCGGACAAATTTAAGCAGTATGCCATCGTCAATATGGATAATCCGAACCAACCTCCTCAGTACTTTGAAAAGAAGGCCTTAGCTGAGAAGTGGCGCAAGTACTATACCAATGCCTGGAAGATTGGAAACTACAAGGCATTTAATCTCAATAAGCCATTTGAGGAACAAATCAAGGACATTAAGGGTGATGTTCCTAGTGAGTTTGACCCTTATAAGGCAGAATCTCTGCTCAATAAGAGAATCGAGTTAGAGAAGCAGATTAAAGAAACCGAGGATTCCTATAATGCCAAGAAGAAAGAGCGCGCAGAGTATCAAAATCAGTTAATGCAGGACTATATGGATCAGCATGGCTTATCTTCTGAGAACGATATTCCAGATGATGTTTGGACTGACTACAGGGATAAATCCTTTGAAAAGTATCAAGATACACTTGATGACTTGTTCCATAAGTATGTTGAGTTAGATAATCAGTTGAAGGCTGTTGCTGAGCCGGGAGTAAGATTCTTGCGTACTTACCATGGTACTGGTGCTAAGTTTGACAAGTTCGATTTATCTCATGCCTTGGAGGGCGAAGGAAGCGAGACGTTCGGACATGGTGTGTATGTTACGAACTCTAAGGAGATAGGCACAGATTATGCACAGAGAGCTAAGGATAAGAAGGCAATATTTGGCTTTGAATTTGTAAATCCACAAAGTATGTCAAAAGAGGCACAGGATATGCTGAGACATTATATGTATAAGCATCAAGATGTGGCAAAGGGCTTGGAGAATGCACGTAAAGATTTGAAAGATGTTATAGGAAAATTCCCTGATACAGATTATCTGCAAGAACTAAACGAAATTCTTGCAAAGGACGATGATAGCATAGCTATACCAAGTAATAGAGCATATCGATATGATGTGGATATTCCTGATGATAATGGCAGCAACTATCTTGGATGGAACGAATCTCAGAATTTTCCATTGGAAAAATGGTATAGACTTTGGGAAATAACCCACAACGGTTTCAGTGAAAACGAGTATTTCAAAGATGGTGGAGCGAGATATGATATAGATAGGATTGAGCGTATCACCCAAATGAAACTTGAATCGCCAGAGAATGGCATGCAGAAACTTCCTACATTGAAAGGTGAAGAACTTTATCATGCTTTGGAAGACTTCTTTGACCGTGAAAGACCTTCGTATGGTGCAGAATTAGCATCAAGGGCTTTGGGCGAAATAGGCTTTGTCGGCATCAAGTACCCTGCTGGCATGATTCATGGTGGTGCCAAGGAAGGTGATTATAACTATGTGGTCTTTGACGAGAACAATGCCCAGATTGTTGATCATACCAAGTTTGCGCAGGGTAAAGGTGTAGTTTACGGCTACACTGATGGCAAGCAGATTGTGCTGAATCAAGAGCATCTGAATCCCAACACTCCTATTCATGAGTATCAACATCTTTGGCGTACTGCTGCCAAAAACATGAATCCGGAACTTATAGAGCATGGTGATAAACTCATCATGCAGACCCAGCTATTTGCCGACTTGAAGGAGGACCCTAACTATAATCATCTGACAGATGAGCAGATTTGCGATGAGGCTTTTGCTCGTTTGACCGGTGAGGACGGAGCTGCCATTCTGGAACAGATGGCTAAGGATGCTATCAAGGAGAATCCGCTTGATACAGCAAAGGAACTGAGCGTTATCAATAAGTTGAAGGAGTGGCTGAAGAAGTTCTGGTATTGGACTCTTGATACATTTACGAAGTGGAAGCCTGAGGACATTAAGAAAATGACCTTGGAGGATATTCGTAATCTTGTGTTGAGAGACTTGGCGAATGGGGTGGATCCACGAACTAAACTTCATGAGGCAGAGAATGCTGATGACATCAAGTTTATGGGTTCTACTACTAAGAAACGTATGAAGGACATTTCTACACAACTAGAAGGTAGAGAACTTGATGAGGCTCAACAGGCAGTTGCTGATGTTTATTCTGGGAAAAAGGATAATGTATCATTAACCGTGGAGCGTGAAGATGGAAGCAATAAAATCATCATGCGCCAAGGAAATGATAATCATGCAGGAACAAAGCATAGCGTATTCCGTCATTATGGTGTAAAAGCTAATTCTTTAAATGTTGATGATTTGTTGCTGATTCCTACAGTATTAAAAGAAGGTGAACGCAAAGTAAGCGATAATGGCAGAGTTGCCTATGTTTATGTAGATCCAACTTCACAAGTAAAATACACTGTAGTAACAGAACCAAAGAATAACAAGGAATTTTTTAATGATTTCTATTCAAATAAAAAAGCAAATCCATCAGAGACGTCTAGGGTAGTTGAAAACTCCACAAACACTCCCGAAGGAGCACATAACAATGATGGAAATGCTTTTATGCGTGCAAAGGTAGATAATAATTCTGAAACTGCCAAGGAAAATGGTGGAAATTTATCTGTGGAGGATAAAATTAAGGCTGTATCTCAGCAATTTGGTGTAGATGAGGCAGATGTGGCGATGTATGCCAATGCTATTAAGAAGGGTTCTACTGCTGAGGCTGCACGTGCCAGAGCAAACATCAAACGCCATTTGTTGCAGGCAAATGAAGATAAGATTTCCTCTTTCAAGGAACTTCTTAAGTACACCGTGCCTGTAAATGAAGCCTTGAAGGAGAACTTTGGTGACGTTGATGCCATGATAGAGGAACGCAAGCAGCAGATGGAGGCGCAGCGTAACGCCATGGAAGCTGCTAGAAAGAGAGCAGAGGAAGAGGAAGCCAAGCGACAAAAGCACTTGGAGGAACTTTCTCTGATTCCTGATGATCAACTTGACAAGCAGTATATGGATGCTCTTGCTAAGGGTGATGATGCTACTGCCAGGGAAATGCTTGATGAGGCTGCCAGACGCAAGGGCTATGATGATACAGAAAGCTCATATCAGGGTGTAGGTGCATGGAAAGCACCGGGAAACCCTGGATATGAAAGCGACAAGGCGAGACGTGATGATTGGGAATCTAGCGGTTCGGATGTGAACCTGGAGGATATGGCTTTGGGCTATACTCCTCAGCCGGATGATTACTTCTCTCACCCTGAGCGTTATTCTCAGAACACTCCTCATGGATTGGAATCTGTGAAAGCCATCAATGCGGCTATTGATGCCATTAAGAATGGTGAGAAGGATGTTAAGGTAAAGGTTTATCGTGCTGTTCCTACTTCGGTGAAGGAAAGTAATTTGCGTAATGGTGACTGGGTTACTCCTTCTAAGAAATATGCCGAAATGCACGGAACAAACCGTCTGGAAGGCAAATATCGTATCATCGAGGATGAAGTGCCTGCTACTCAACTGTGGTGGGATGGTAATGACGCAAACGAGTTTGGCTTTGATGATGGCAAGGAGTATAAATACAAGAATGCCAAGAACAACAGAAAGTTGAACGACCTTGTTACCTATGATGATAAGGGTGATGTTATTCCTCCTTCTAAGCGTTTCAATTCTCGCAAGAGCGATGTCCGATTTCATCGAGTGACTGAGGTGAAATCTCCTATCGTGGAGCAGAAGTTGCAGAAGCATCCTGATTCGCTGATGAAGGCTGGCACTTACTTTAGTGGTGGTGGACTGGTAGAGGAAGGTTTGAAGGGTATCATCGACCCTGTAGTGGCTGTGGAATATGACCGGAAGATAAGCGGTGTATATCGCAACAACTTCGGGCAGCATATTGTTACGGCTGACGTGAGAGACGTGGACCCTAAGGAACTGGTGAAGCATATTGATGGCGAGGTGGAGTATTTCCATGCTTCGCCTGTATGCAAGAACTATTCGCAGGCCAAAAGTAATAGTGGAGAGGTGGAACTTGACAAGGAGACTGCCAAGAGTACTGCCGACTTCATTGATGCCGTTAAACCGCGAGTGGTGACTATCGAGAACGTGAAGGGTTACAAGGACTCTGAGGCGATGAAGATTATCACCCAGGCGCTGGATAAAAACGGCTACAAATGGGATGTAGACGTGTATAATGCCGCAGATTTTGGAGGCTATACCAGCAGGGAGCGACTAATTGTCAGAGCCGTGAAGGATGGAGAACTGCCTGAAAAGCCAAAGAAGCAACCACGTAAGGGTGGATGGCTAGAGGCTGTGGAGGATATTCTTCCTACTCTGACGGTGAAGGAAAGCGGTGTGGCTCCATGGATGGATGCCAGATTGAAGGCTGACGGAATTGACTGGCAGAAGGTGGAGAAGCCTCTTTACGTAATGGGCAGTGCTTATGCCGATGGCAAGATTCCTCATGCCTATGGGGATGAGATTCTGCCTACGCTGAGAACCAAGAGTGGTGATGTGATCATCATGCCGGGTGGAAAGGTATTGCGTGCAGATGGCAGGGTATTGGCTAGGATTACCGGACTGGGCGATGACTATAAATTGCCTAAAACGGAATCTTTGGCACATACCATAATTGGCAATGGTATTCCGGTGCAGTTGACTCAGGGCGTGATTGCTCCTCTGCTGAATAAGGATGACTTGTCGGGCAGAAATGTATTGGCACGACTTGGCAGCTCTATCTTCAAGAACAACTGGGATGCAGACAAGCAGAAACAAGTGAGCGACCGGGTAGTGAACACTGCCAACAAACTGGGTGGTGCTGAGGCTACAGTTTACACTTCTGTGGATGAGGTTCCAGATGCTTATCTGAGTGATGTGAAAAATGGTGCTACAGGATGGTATGACCCTACTACGCACACGGTACATGTTTATCTGCCTAATTGTGCTGATGCCAACGAAGCAGAGAGAACGGTGCTGCATGAGAAGATAGGCCATGAGGGTATGGAAGTACTTCTTGGTGGCGAAGATGGCGTGAGAAAGTTCGCCAACTTCGTTTATCGTTCCGTAGGTAAGGATGTTCGAGGCAAGATTATTGACTTTGCCAATAAATATGATCCGGACTGGAAGAACTCTGACCGCATGAATGTGGGAACGCAGGAGTATATCGCTCATCTTGCCGAGGAGGGTCCTAAGACTGCTGAGGACTTTTCTCTTTGGACCAAGATTAAGCATTATCTTATCAAGGTGCTTAAGAAACTGGGTGTTCGTGTGCCGGGACTTCTCAATGACAAGGATTTGAGATACTACCTGATGAAGGCTGGCAAGGCTCTGCATGTTTGGGACAATATGCCTAAGGAGAAGCAGGAAGCCATGATGAAGCAGGCTAGCAATGCTGAAATCAAGGATGCGCTATCTGATGGTGCTGGTAAGGGCAAGCCGAGACAGAAGAAGGGCGAAAGCACTATTCAGTACATGAAACGTGTACAGGAGTGGCGTAAATGGCAGAATGCACGCGAAGATAAAGAGAACCCAGAGCCTCCAATGTTCTACGACATTGATAAGGATGAAGCAGGCAAAAAGGAATGGGCACAGCTCAATAAAGACTGGCGTGAACGCCACCACCTTGTTGGCGAGGAACCTACTGGTATGCCTATCCGAATGGAAAATGAAGAGGATGATGCCTACATGAATCGTATTCATGAATATGAGAAATGGCAGGCAGCCATGAAGGACCAAGAAGACCCTTTGCCTGATATGTTTGCCTTCGAAAAGAAGAAGCAGGAGGAGGTGAAACGCAAGTATGAGGACTGGCTGGCCAAACATGATTTGCTGGAGCAGCAACAAGCCGATCTGGACTTGTATGAGGGTAAGATTTACCCAGCAGAGACCAATCCGAAGGCTGATGCACTGGAGCAGCAGGTAATGCAGGACTTAGCAGAGGTGACCAGTACGGACGTGAGCAAGGAGGGTGCTGCGATGACCGTGAAGCATGCCGTTATACATCGTAGAAAGAACATGGAAGAGGCTAGTGCTGATGATGCTATCTATATCAATGATGTGAAGAACAGAATCGAGAAGATGGCTGATAGCGGTGCTTTCGAGAAGTTGCTTTCTGATTACAAGGGAAAGAAAAACCGGGCAGAAAAACTGGCTGAGACTATACCTTATATAATAGAGGCTCCTAGACGTTTGCGTGACATGGCTCACAATCTGAATGCAACTGGTGTCTTTGATAAGGGACATATCCATATCCAGCCAGCTGATGTTGAGGCAATCCAGCCATACGTGACAGACTTGATTACCGAGACAGCAAAAAAGCATACAGAGATTAAAAAAGGCAAGGAGATAGAGGTATACGATGATCCTAAGGCTGTGAGCGAGGTGGCAAGCAAAATGGCTCAGGCAATTAATGCCAATCACCAGGGCGAAGAAGGTTTTGTACCATGTGATGGAACGGACATCCTCAGTAAACATGTTTTGAAACTCGTAAAAGAGAGGGTAGTGCCTGGACGTATCAATTATAAGGAACTTTCTCCTGAAATGCAGGCTGCCATTGATTCCATCCGTGATTGGTATAACTATACCTACGACTGGTTGATGGATAATCATACTTTGAAAGCTGGCACTGGTTATAATGTTGACTACGTAAATCATATTTGGGATAAAGAGAAATCTGATCCTGAGGCGTATGCTACCTTTGTGGAGAATAGGCAGCGCACGAAGAGCCCTAATGAGAAGAAGCGAACCATCAGCACTTTGATGGAAGGTGTTTATGCCGGACTTGTGCCAAAAACTACTGACATTACGAAGATGATGGCATATTACAGCAGAAGTAATATTGAGGCATGGGCAAACAAGACCATGTTGCAGGAGTTGACTGGACTGAACGTAATTGAGAGGAATGAAAAAGGAGAGGTGATTTCAACTGATCCACTACTTTCTTCTTCTGCTCCATTCAATTTGGAGCAATATAAGTACTTCGAGATTCCGGGCGTAGGCCCTGTATGGGTATATAATGTATCTCCAAAGCAAGTGAAGGTGAAGAATCCTATCACTGACAACGAAAAGGTGATCTATAGTGAGGCTAGTGCCGGTGACAGATTTGGAGTTGTGTTTGATACCTATCAGTCATCCCCATTCTGGAAAACGTTTGATACGCTTGCTTCTAGTGCCAAGAAACTGGAATTGGGCTTTAGTGGTTTCCATGCTGGAGCCTTGACGGAGGTTTATATGGTACAAAACATGGTGGAGTTTGGTCCTAAGAAGGCCATGGCCAACTTTATGAAGTATATCTTTGCAGATACAGCCAAGAACCATGAGCTGCCTTGCTTTGCCAATCCTGAGGATTTTCAAGAGGCTGCTTCCCATCTGGTGAAGTTCGGAGCGACCAACGACTATGCTGCAGCGGATGTACAGAACATGTTTGACAATATGCGCGATGCGATGATGAAGGTGCAGGAGAAGTTGAAGGACGGAAATAAAATTTCCGGAACGGTGGCTAAGGCTTCTATGCCATTGAAGGTGGCAACGCAGATGCTTTCGCTCATCAATAAGGGCATGGATGTAGCTTTGTGGGATTATCTTCATGACGGACTGAAACTTGCTACCTATCGTATGAGGGCAGACAAGACCAAAGAGCGTGCCAAGAAGAAGGGTTGGACTGAGGAGGAACTGAGCCGGGCTTTGGACGAGGACGGACAGTTTGTGAACGATATGTTTGGCGGTCAGCACTGGGATGTGTTGGGAGCCAGCCATCGAACTTTGCGTTATGCAGGACGAGTTCTTCTTTCTCCAGACTGGAATGCTTCTACTACACGTCACTTTCTGGCATTAACCGGTTATGGATCTATATGGAATGAGGCTACCTTTGAGAACTTCAAACAGTATTACAAGAGGCTCAAACATAAGGAACTTACACCGGAGGATGAAGGTAGAAGAAGCAGACAGATTTCGGCTTTGCTCTGTTATGGTATCGGATTCATGGTATTTTATGAGGGTATTGCCAATGGCATCAATGCTGCTTTCCGTGCCTTAGACGAGGAGAAGGAGCGCAAAAAGGCTGAGGAGATCAGGAAGACCAACCCAAGCTATAAGAGCATGTATGAACTGGCTTATGGTGACGAGGGCATGAAATGGTATGACTATCTGATGAGAGGCAACAGCCTTGGCCAGCAGAGCAAGATCTTCTTAGGCAGATATGAAGATGGTACAGAAATGTATGTGAGACATGGTAAGCAGTTCCGTGAGGTTCCGGAATACCTTTTCAATCATAAGGGAGAACTAGAGTTCCCTGGACCTATGGTTCAGCGAATGATAGGTAAGGCTAACCCTATGGTGAGAATGACCTTGGATGATATAAACTATCTGAGCGATTTCCAAGCCAGCCATGCGGATCAGGAGATTCAGCGCAAGTATGGCAAGACCATCGGATTGCTTTATAAGGATGCTTTGTACTGGGCACCTTTCCTGATTCCGAGCCAGGAGAATAAGGAGTTCAAGGCCGTTGATTTCTTCTTCCCTTCCAGCAAGGGTTTCTCTCCATGGAAGGCTCAGAGTTACTTCAAGGACTTTATCCTGAGCGGTGACATGGAGGGCGTGGTGATGACCTATCAGAGCTGCCAGCGCAATGGTATTGATCCTGAGGCTCAGATTAAGGCTGCCATCGGTTCGGTGAAGGCACTGGAGAGTGCAGAAATGAGCGATGGAGTGACTTCCTTACAGGAGGCTAGTAAACGCTTTGATGCTGCCAAGAGTATCACGGAAAAGAAGAAGATGCGCCAGAAGATGAAGAAATTCCTCTCGCAGAGTGATTACAAGGCTTTCACCCAGAAGGAGGCTCTGGACATGGTGCAGGGTTATCTGAACGGTGATGAAGACTTGAAGGAAATGGAGAAGGCTGAAAGCAAGTACCTGATGAAGGCTAAGGCAGAGGACGTGACGGAGGACTGGAGAATACAGAACGTCTGGAACGGAACCATGGAGACTTATCAGGAGTATCAGCGTTTGAAGGATGTTGATAAGGCGAAGGCAAATGCCTTTAAGAACAGCAAGACCAACAAGCGACTGTTTGCGGTCAGAAAGGCTATCTCTGCTGCCAAGAGGAAGATGAATAAGGCTAAGAAACAAATGGATGGTACAAACGATGCTGCCAAACTGGTAGAGATTCGGAATACCAGAAAGGAGCTGCTTAAAACGTTGAACGGAATGGAGTAGCCTTCGGGCTACTTCACTCTAGAAAATGTTCTATATTTCCGAAAATAGGCTTTGGCTAATTCAATTTTATGTTCGATATTTCTACAAACAGAAAAAGGGACTTGCTTCACAGCGAGTCCCTTTTTGATAGTTATAAAAAATCTAAATCCAAATAAATTTATAATAGTTATGATTAATGAATCATTTGTGTGTTTAAAGTTGAAGATGTTGGAGCGATGTTATCCGAGAGAAGGACCAGATGCATTCTCTGGTTCCTTTTTCTTTGGTGATGCCCAGCGAATGTAATCAGCCATGCTGTCATCCATGCGCTGTTGTTCACTCTTTGGATTCTCCTTCTTTTTCTCGCCCCAGAGACGTTGGGCAATATCATCCAAACACCACTGCCAATCGTCTCGAAGAGTGATGACCTTGGAACTTGGCATGATGGTTACATCTGCCTTTGGTGGATCAACACGCTTGGTGTTGCCATCCTTATCGGTCTCCTCCTTGGTACTGATAGAGGCGAAAGGCACGTTATTGTCATTAAGAAACTTCTCCACATCCTCCTTCTTGTTGTCGCAAAGGAGAATGCAGACGGAAACCTTATTCTTCTTCAAGGTGGTGAGGGCTTCTTTAGCCTTGCCTACCAGGGAGAGGTTGCCTTTATCGTCTTTTGTGATGACGCAGGCTTCGTGAACATTGATTGATTTACTCATACTTAAAAACGTTTTTAAATGAAATGCGGAACAAAAATACTAGGAAATGATGGAAAAGTAATGTTAAGTTGCGCAACTTATCACTAATAAGCGAGAAAAATGCGGTATTTTTGGCGAAAAATTAAGAATTATGGTTGACAATCATGTAATAAATGACATATCGAACTATGCAGAGCCGGGACCAGACTCACTTGAAGGAGTGAGCCGGGAGCGGTTTACGCAGAGCCAAAGTAATCTTCTGTTGCTGCAATGGGCTTGCCAATACTTCTATGATGGTGCAGAACTGAGAAAGAAGTGGAAGCGAGCGCAAGACTTCGTGATGGGAAGACAGTTGGAAGAGCTGATAGAATGGAATGGAAGAAAGATTACCATCCGGCAGTATATGGAACTGAAAGGTATGCCAATACTGGAATACGATGTAATCGGAGACAAATTGCTTTCGCTCGTAGGTCTTGTGCGCCAGCAGCGCAGTACTGCTACATGTAGTGCCGTGGATCCAAACGAGGAAGACTATATCAGTTTCTTCAATGAATATCTTCGTCAGAACGACAACTTGAACGACAGGCAAGAGTTAGACGCGAGAATGTTTTACGCCTTCTGTGTCTTCGCCTTTGTGGGCATGAAAACCTATTATGGCAGAAGGGATGGCAAGAATGGTATCTTTGACTATTCTGTAGACATCTTTAAGCTAGCTTTACCACCTTTCTTTAAGTATGACCTGAGCGATGTGGAATTTATTGCTGAGGCTCATGATTTGACTTGGCGTGAGATTATTGCTACCTTTACAAATGGAAGCAAGGAAGAGGCTAATAAACTCAGTGAGATCTATCTACAGACGCAGCACCATTTTGCGCCCGAACAGACTTATCACCCGACTGGTGAAGCCCAGTATGCCGGAATAGATGATTTCACCCATTCTTCAGTAGTAGGCAAGTACCGGGTATTGGAAATCTGGACAAAAGAAACCAGACCAGCCATTTGGGTACATGACTGGGAGAGTGGAGATTGCGGCTATGCCTCTCCTGACCAGCGTGCCTTCTATGAGGAGAAGAAACGCAAGATAGAGGAATCCAACATCATGAAAGATGAGAATGGCCTACCTATGCTCGATGAGAATGGTGAGCCTATCTACTATGTAGACCCTTCTGAACTTAAGACTATCGAAATTAAGGATGAGGCTGAGACCTATTGGTTCAGAAGATACCTTACCCCGAATGGCTATCTGCTGGATGCCAGGGAATCGCCCTACTATGTGCTGAGAGACGGTTTCAGAACTTCTATCATGCCATATACCTTCGCGGCTTATCCTTGCCTGAATGGTGAGATAAGAAGTTTCTCTATGCGTGCCGAGAACAACCAGCGCACCTTGAACCATTATATGATGATGATCAACTTCATTGTAGCGAATGGTGCCAAGGGAACGATGCTTGTGGACGAGAACGCATTGAGCGAGAAACAGAGCATCGATGAAATGCAGGTGAACTATACCAAAACAGATAGTATTATCTTGTGGAACTCGAAGAATGGAGGTAAACCACCTCAGACACTGGTCAACAAGAGTATTCCGGCAGGTGTTGACTTCATGGTGAACTTTGCCAAGACGATGGCGAGCGAGGGAAGTGGTGTGCAGGGTGCTCTTCAAGGCCAGCACCGGAATACCAGCGGTAAGCAATATCAGTTGGAAAGAGAATCATCATCTACCACCATACAGGACTTTGTTGAGAGTTTCAATAACTTTAAGGTACGGGTTGCCAAGAAGAAACTTTACCTGATACAGGAATTTTGTACTGATGCTGACAGCGTGAAACTGACAGGTGATGAATTTGAAATTCACTTCAATTCAGAGACCATGAGAGATATGGATCTAGATGTTTCTATCGACTTGGATGCATACAGCCCACTTATCAGAGATGCCAACAAAGATATGGCTTGGCAGATGATGGTGAGCGGCAAGATGGACCCATATACGATGCTTACGGTAGCTAACTTCCCTGGTACAGGAAGAATGAGGAAATACTTCAAGGAGCAATTGGAAAAACTAGAAGCTCTTCAGGCACAGCAAGCAGCCAATGGACAGATGCCTTCTGACGGAGGACAGCAGACTGCAGCACCAGATACGCACCTGAAGGATTCCAGTGATGGAGCAAATGATTTGGCAGCTCTTCCTTCGGCAGCTATGTAGAAAAGAAGTTCTTAGTTAATTCATAATATTGAACGAAATGTTGTTCAGTTCTTAGATTAGATTATTTTATAGGGTTTTTAGTTTTAAGGTTATTTGATTGTGAAGAGGAAGCCGTGATGGTCTCCTCTTCTTTTTGTTTAGTCAATACCATGTTTCTTCTTGTATATGCGTAACTTAAACATAAGTGTAGAAACTCGGTGCATGTAGTATTCTTGCCATTGTTTCAACTTCTTGGCTCTAACCTTGTTGTCGGCATCGCAGCCGATGGCTCCCCACTTGGAAGGAGTGTAGTAGTAGGAGGCAGCCTTGATGTCTTCTACGTTTTTGAAATAGCGAGTGGCTTTCCACTTGCCCATCTGGACTAATCTTCGATATGCGAGCATATTCTTTCTGTTAGGATCGTAGGTCATGATCGCAAAATCTTTATGCGACTGGTCGTAGAGCATGTAGAATCTTGGCGCACCACATTCTTTATACTTGGCAATGGTTGCCTTGACTCCTTTTTGCCACATGCGTGTGGCACGGAAGAGTTCGATACGAGTGACAATAGGCTGGTAGATGGCTATGAGCATCTTACGCAGCAGGTTTGAATAACTTTGTTTCATTTTTCTTTTTACTTTTAATTATTAACTTATATGGACAGGCGATAGAATCGCCTGGAACGGTGACTATACAGGGGCGTATCATGCTGCTGGCTAGATAGAGGCTAGCTGCCACCACCTATGCCTGACAACTCAGCTACTACTGGAGGGCGATTGCGGAGACGTTCACGTTCTATCTCTGCTTTTGAACGGAATGGAACGATTTCCGGTGCTGGCATATCCTTCTCTACGTAGAGGGCTATGGCTCTGGCCATGACACGGTCATCATGCTTTCCGGCTACGGCTCCATAACAGTCGTTTTGCTTGTAATAGAGGAAGTAGGTACATTCGTCTATTGCCGCAAGTTCTCGTTCCATATAGCCACCATCACGGATGATGCGAGCCATGGTCTTCACTACTGCCACCTTGGTTGCCTTGTTGGTATTGAATCCCCATTTCATTTCGATATTCTTCACCTTCTTCAGTTTGGATTGTGATGCGCTATAGAGATTATCGTATAGAGGCAGAAGGATAGGGAAGAACAGCTCTGACTGATTGCCCTCGGTATTGTTCATGCGCGAGTAGGCGGTATTGTTCTCGATGACCAGATAAGCATCATTATAGAAATGAGCTATCTGGGCGCAGCGCATGGCTAACTGATCGGCATCGCAGTGACCATGCCATTCAGCTACGATTTCCGGTACACCACCATAGATTTCATCGTAGCGGTCGAGGACTACTATATCAGAGAAGTCGGAGGTTTTATGAGAACCACCAATATCGCAGGCAACGATATACCGATGTCTGACAATCTCAGAGTTGTCTGGTCCAGCCCACACCTTCAATGGGCCGCCTGAACGCTCGATGAAGCGGATATTGTTCATGCAAGCATCATCGGCAGCATCATAAGAGTCACCTTCAATGTCACCCACCATGATAGGCTCAATACCCTTGCAGTCCTCTTCCATTTCCTTCAACTTGTATGGGTCGAAGACTGTAGTACCTGAGAAGAGGAAGGCTTCTACATCATCAGAAGGAAACTCCTGACGCATATCGTCAAGAGTCTCATACTCCTTGGACTTCTCAATGTACCAATGGATGCCCTCGAAGGATGCGCCCTTACATTCGTAGAGCCACCAATAATACTTGCCATGACCTTGCTCGTCATTACGATTCTTCCACAGCCAGATGGCGAAATCGGCACGTTCATCCTCGGACGCAAATGGCAATATATATTTTTCAATTTCGAACCATGCCACGAAGACAGGAGTAAATGCTGACAGAGGTTTTCCGTCTTTGTCTACTGAGTTTGCGGCTACCCAGGCATCGTGGAACTCGTTTTCACGTCCGTTAGGTGTTGACTCTCTGACGATGAATGTTAAAGGATCTGGCTGAATAGATGATGATGCAGCCTTGATCACCTTAGCCGGAGTCCACTCTGTGGTGTTAGGGAAGAAGGCTTCCTCAGTAATATGAGCAAGGGCAGCATCACCAGAACGACAAGATTCTGGGTTACGTGCAGAACCTGTCTGTATCTTGCAATCTCGTGGAATGAGATACTTGATATTCTGTATGGTTCCTGATGTCTTGATTTTGCGAGGGTCGTTCTTGAATGGTACACCAATATCGTAGAAGAGCCATGTAGGAATGGCATTAATTAACTTCTCGTACATATCGAATACCTGTGTGGCAGATGAAGACTGGTGGCCAACGATATTACTATTCCAGTTTGTCTTCCAGAAGATCTGCAGCCAAGCCATGTAGATGTCGGTGAGGGTAGAACCACCCCATTGACGGCACTTCAAGAGAATGACACGGATATAGTGGTACAGACTGTGAAGGCGTAACTGTTCAAAGACCTTGGCTAGTTTGATCTGGGCATTGCGAAGAAGAAAAGGTATATCCTCACCACCATCCTTATTCTTGATTCGGGCATAGGCGTAGGCGAAGAAATAGAAATCGTGCTTACAGCGCAGGCGGATGAGATACCGGAAGACTGCATCACGAGCCTTCTCTTGGTCGAAGTCAGGCATGTACTTATCGCAGAAGGCCTCTATAGAACCACATTTGATGATGGCGCAGAACTTCTTTTCTTTCAGCATTTCCACCGGGAGCCAGAGTTTCTTTCCCTTTAAGAAATCCGAGATGACACATTCAAAGCGGAGACCAGGGGCATTCTCTCCTGTAATGGGACGATAAGTAGCGAGGAGACTTTGGAGTCTTCTCTTATCTTCTTCAAGAATCTCTTTGAGTTTCTTATCAGAAATCTGCTGCTGAGGTCGAACCTTTAAGGAGGATTTTGCTACTGGCATTCGTTATATATAATAATGTTAAGTGTTGAATGTTAAATGTTAAGTGTGTTGGCATGCCGGATAAATCTCTCTGCCTTGGCATAGATGAAACCTAAACAGAATAGGACTATGTGGAAGATACCAGCTATGTAAGGGAGAAGGAAACCTATAGCCATACCGAGCACCATCTGCCAGAAGTAGATGCGGTGATACCGATAATACCATTGCGCAGAGAATCCCATGAAGAAAGAAATCAATACGGATGCACCCAATACAGGTAATGCCGGATAGTATATGAACGACAGCAACACAGAGCAGAGCCATGCAGCAAGTAGGCGATGGAAGCGGAACTGATGATGAACCATCAGTATACACCAACCGTTGATACCCCAGTGTATAAAGTTGGCATGACCGAACATATAGGCGAAATGGGTGTATAATGGCGATGATGGAGACACTGCCAGCGAAGCATGAAGCGGAATGATGAAAGCCATCAGGAGGATGATGAGAAGTGTAATATATAATGTACGCATAATGGAAGTGATTTATCGAGTTATGAATGATGTTTTCTTATTGCGGAAATAATTGTTTATTTTCATCTGTATATATCTAGGAGCCATGCCCAAATTGGGCGCAGGAAGATTCAGGCATACATACACAAGATTTTTGGTATTGTATTCCTTGTATTGATCCATCTGCCGGAGACGCAAGAAATCCTGATAGAAATCTTCAAAGAGTTTTTCTTTCATGGCTTGGTATTTGCCGAATTTAGGCTTTTCCCCCTTGATGCGTTTACATACATACCGATAGGCTGTGCTATCGGCGAGATAATAGCAAGAGGCAGGCATCTTGGCGATGTAATCGCATATCTTAGCCATGGTGGTAGGATATTCTACCATCCTCTTGGCCTTACGAAAGAGCAGATACATTTCTTGATCTCTTTTAAGGTAAATTTCGGATATGGAATTTAGATGTTTCATACCAGCAAAATTAATTCATCAAGATGCAGAACTTATCACAAAGTAATGCGAAATTTTCCTTAATTTAGCACACAAATATTAAAAATGAATATTTATGGCAAAAGAAACTATTGATAATCAGAATGTTAAGTCAAAGCGAGATTCTTTCAGAGAGCGTCTTGCTCAGTGTTATCCGGACTTGAATATGGACGATGATGAGGCTGTTTATGGTCAACTTTCGACCGATTACGACCAGTATGACCAGAATAAGCAGAAAATGGATGACTTCAACAAAATGTTGCAGGACAACCCTCATGCTCCAAGTCTGGTGACAGGTCTTGTGACAAAGAAAAATGCCGATGGCAGCGACTTCAATTTTATCGATTTCATTATTGATGAAATGGGTCAGGACTATATTGATGCCATCAATGGTGACGAGAAGGCTAAGGCTCGTTTGAAGGCTAGTGAAAAAGAGAAACTTGAAGCCAGCGAGAAACTTGCCAAAGAAAAGGATCTTCTTGCAGCCAATATAAAGCAGTCGGATGATGAACTTGATGCAGCCATTAAAGAAGCGAAGTTGAAACCTGAGGCTATTACTGAGTTGATAGAGTGGCTTTACAAGCGTAGCGATGATGGCGAGGATCATGATGATGATGGTTTCGTATGGCGTGCAGCTCGTTATGATCTGAAGAAAGAAGACTTCTTGCGCCTCTTCCAGATAAAGGACTTCGACAAGGCTGTGGCTGATGCAGAAGAGCGAGGCTATAAGCGTGGCAAGAACGAGAAGATAGACCAGCAGAGGCAGCTTCACGATGGGAAACAAGGTGGTAAGAAGAACATCAACATTGATGGTGGCGGTGGTGCTCCTTCTCTCCCAAAAGAGAAGAGCCGTACAGAACAGGTGTACAGCAAGATGATTGGAATGTAGAATTAGAAATTTATAATTAATAATTTTAAATGTATAGATTATGAAACAGTTTAAGAAATGGTTTGGTTTCATGATGGCGGTGCTCGTCATGATCCTTAGTGGTGGAAGTTCTTATGCAATGGCAGAAAATCCTCCTGCTGTTCCACCTGGTGAAGGTGGTGGTGGTCCAACTGGTCCTATAGATGGTCCTGGTGGTGGTGGTACTGGTCCTAAATGGGCAGGTGCTAGTCAGGAGCAACAGGAAAAAATGGGAAATTGGGACTACTATGTAGCACATGTTAACCCAACCGTGGTAGAAATGAAATTGGAGAGTTGCCCTATCGATCAGATTCTTCGAGCTTCGAAACGAATGACTCCTGTTGACAGCAACCGCATCGAATATTATTCCATCGGTCAGCGACCAATCAAAACCAAACTAACTGAGAAACTTGCTAAAACTACAAGTGGTGGCTCAGTGACATTTAAGGTAGAAAATCCTACAGTGTTTGGTATTGGTGATATTATCATGGTTAACGGCATGCTGGGTTATGATGATAATGGTACCGACAGAAGCAAGATGATTCCTCTGCAGTTGCGAGTTACGTCTGTTGACAACGATGGTAATCCAACCTGTTATGCACTGAATGGCAAAAAGAATTCATCACGTGGTAACAGAGACATTCCTGAGGATATTGCCATTGGAACAGTAGTAATGCGACTTGGTAGAGCCGCTGGAGAAAAGGAGGTTGAAACAGGTAGTTACTATTCTATGCCTGACAAGAGCTTCCAGTATTGCCAGCGATTCATTATGCAGGTAGAGGAATCTCTTATTGACCGTATGATGAAGACCCAGGTTCAGTGGGACTTCACCAGACAGGAGAAAATGGCGATGGACGATATGCGTCAGGGCCAGGAGTTGAGTGGTCTCTTTGGCTATCGCTCTCAGTCGAATGGTGGAAAGGATGTTGGTATGGTATACACTATGGGCGGCATCTTCTGGGAAGCTGGAAAGGATTTGCAGATAGGTCACTGGGAGCCAAAGATGCAAAGGAACGATAAAGGCGATCTTGTTCCTGTAACAACGAAGGTAAAGGTTACAAACTCTGATGGTGCAACTGAGGTTGTGAAGCAGGTATACGAGTATGTAATCAGCGAGAAAGAGTTGACTCAGTTTATTGCTGCTATGTTGAAGGGTGCAGGTAACTCTAGCCGTACCAAACTCCTCTTTGTTGACAACTTGATTTATCAGGCATTTGCTAACCTTCGCTCTAACAAGCGTATCATTACACAGACAGAAAAGGACTATCAGGGTTGGAAACTTGATTTCGAGAAGTTCGAAAGTATGGGTACTAAGATTCTGATTTATCGTCACGATGCTTTTAACTCCTGGGGTATGGATGGTAGAGCTTTCTGCCTGGATGCTCGTTATCTGGATAAGTATGTATTCGGCACATGGACCAGAAATGAGTTTAACGCTAAGGATCTCTTGATTCGTAACACAGCAGGTGTTGTGATGGAGGAGTATAGCTGCTGGGTACTGACCTTCCCGGATGCTCATGCGCGTGTTGCCCGACCAGTCTTCACTGGTGATGGCGTGACCGATGAGGAGATTCAGGAGGCAGCGTAATCATCGTATAGGAAACTGATAGTTTTCTACATATATCAATCTAGGGGATAGTTGAGGCTAATGCAGTCTCACTATCCCTTCTCACCATAAACACAAATAGATATGTATAGATTTGTAGCTAAGAGCATGCTCATTTTTGTAGTGACTCTGCCGAGCGGACTGATCAAGAACATTGAGTTTGAGCGGTGCAGCAACGATGCCTATTCGTACATTACGGATAACAAGCAGGTGGCAGAATGCATCAGGAAACATCCTCTTACGAAGGAAGGCCGTATCATTGATGAGAGCCAGCCGGAAGAGGAGCAGATTCAGCAACAAAAAGAAGAGCAGGTGAAGGACGAGAATGCCCTTCATTTCGAGAACATCACTAAGGCAAAAAATTATCTCCAGAAGACATATAAGGTAGATGTAAGGAAACTGAAATCACCTGAGATGGTAAAGTCCAAGGCTAAAGAGCTGGGCGTGGTGATTGAGTTTTAGTTTGTAGTTTATAATTTATAATAGGTTTCTTGCTTATGGAAGTTCTTATGAGTGACCTAGTGAAGGAAATGCGCATAGCTATGGACGAAGTGATCCATGATGAGGTGAATGACATCATTACGGATGATTCGGACACGGAAATGAAGCAAGCCATTGAAACGGCAGCACAACAGATTCTGCTGCAAGCACCGGCACAGATGATTCTCCCCAAAAGGGTGGAAGTTTCGCTGAACGAAAGCGGCAAGCAGGATTATGATGCCATCCAAACCCAGTTTACAGATGGTCATGGATGCCTGACAATTCCTGAAGACTGGCTGAGATTGGTAGAACTGAAACTGAAAAGTTGGCAAAGCACGCTGACTATGCTGATGGAACCGGGCAGCAAGGAGGCTCAGATGCAAGCCTCCCGGTGGACCAGGGGAACGCCACAGAAACCAAAGGGCATGATTACCACATCGCCAACTACAGGAAAGCGAGTGCTGATGTACTGGACTGCCGGAAGGTATGATGCCAACCATGCTCCTGTTGGAGCTGTATATGATCATGAGGTTGAACTGTTCACGTATATCCCTTATCAAAAGTTAGAGAATGTGTATTCTACTGATACTGGGCATGAAAACGAAGTGACCGACCAGAAGGTCATCCTTTCCCTGACAGATGAATGCAAGAAATATCTTATCTATCGTGCCGTTTCAATCTTCCTTGTAAGTAAGAAGGAAAGCGAACTGGCAGAAAAGTATAACCAATTATCTCAAATATAATATTTTATGGCTAACGATATAGATAAAACAAGTCCTCACTACAAGGGTGATTTTGGCAGCATCTATGAGGTGAACAAGAAGTTCCCTACAGGAGGTGTTGCTGGCGACTTTGTGGTGATAGAAGGCTGGGCACATTACTGGAATGCGCCCAGAGGCACTTGGTGTGTGAATGCCGAGAGAGATAGTTATTGGGATGAGTTGATAACGAGTCTTATTGAGAAGTTTAAACTCATAAGAGGTGCCACGTATATGGGCGTGGCTAGTCTTGACACTGTGCCAGCAAAGGTTATCGGTGCCAAGATGTATTATTTTGCGACCGTAGCTGGTACGTATAAGAACTTTGATAATCTCGTAGTTCCTCAGGGCATCAATGTGCTCTATTCTGAGAATGGCAGCAGCTGGGTAAACACAACCTTGCTGGAAGTGGCTCGGCAACTAGGAAAGTCTGAGGATAAGGTAATGTCTCAGAAAGCAGTGAGTGACAAACTCAGTGACTTAGAAAACAGACTTGTCGTCCTCGGAGAGAAAGAATACAATTCAATCAACAAGGACGAAAGCAAGAT
>CAUFXJ010000009.1:0-118204 GCA_959596915.1 Segatella copri | reverse complement strand
CTGCACCCACAAAGTCTCTGGAGTGTTGAATGTGGAATGTTGAATGTTGAATTTAGCTGTACCCACAAAGTCAACACTCAACATTCAACACTCAACATTAAAACAATATGACACTCAACATTTTAAAAAGAGAACGCAAACTTAAATAACAAATGGTCGATAATGACCACAAATAAAAGGAGAAACAAAATATGGCATTAGTTAATGAACATTTCCTGAAGTTGGCCAACAACTACTTGTTTGCCGACATCGCAAAGAAGGTGAACGCCTACAAGATTGCACATCCAAAGCAGCGTGTAATCAGTCTGGGCATCGGTGACGTAACCCAGCCTCTCTGCCCTGCCGTCATCAAGGCGATGCACAAGGCTGTAGACGAGATGGCTGAGCAGGCTTCTTTCAGAGGCTACGGTCCGGAGCGAGGCTACGACTTCCTCCGCGAGGCTATCATCAAGAACGACTTCCTGCCACGTGGCATTCATCTTGACGCCAACGAGGTATTCGTAAACGATGGAGCCAAGAGCGATACGGGAAATATCCAGGAGATTTTGAGATGGGATAACAACATCGGCGTTACCGACCCGATTTATCCGGTTTATATAGACTCTAACGTGATGATAGGTAGAGCCGGAGTCTTCGAGAACGGCAAGTGGAGCAATGTAACCTACATGCCTTGCGATGAGAGCGATGACTTCATCCCTCAGATTCCAGACCACCGTGTGGACATGATTTATCTCTGTTATCCAAACAACCCTACGGGTACGGTCATCTCGAAAGAAGAACTCAGAAAATGGGTAAACTATGCTATCAAGAACGAGAGCATCATCCTCTATGATGCAGCCTACGAGGCATATATCACCGACCCATCAATTCCTCATTCTATCTACGAGATTCGTGGAGCCAGAAAGGTAGCGATAGAATTCCACAGTTATTCGAAGACTGCCGGATTCACTGGTGTGCGTTGTGGTTACACCATCGTTCCTAAAGAGTTGAAGGCAAAGACATTGGCAGGTGAGGAAGTGGCATTGAATCCTATCTGGGACCGCCGCCAGTGCACCAAGTTTAATGGTACAAGCTATATCAGCCAGCGTGCTGCCGAAGCCATC
This sequence comes from Segatella copri, assembly GCA_959596915.1. Taxonomy (GTDB): domain Bacteria; phylum Bacteroidota; class Bacteroidia; order Bacteroidales; family Bacteroidaceae; genus Prevotella; species Prevotella copri_N. The sequence continues at coordinate 117,101 of CAUFXJ010000009.1, read as the reverse complement.
TACACCCCTGAGGGTAAGGAACAGGTGAAGGCAACCATCAACTACTATATGGAGAATGCCCACTTCATGAGAGCAGAACTCCAGAAACTCGGCTTGAGAGTATATGGCGGCGAGAATGCACCTTATCTCTGGGTGAAGACGCCAAACAACACGCCTAGCTGGAAATTCTTCGAAGAGATGCTTTATGGTGCCAGCGTAGTCTGCACCCCAGGTGTCGGCTTCGGTCCATCGGGCGAAGGCTACATCCGACTCACCGCCTTCGGCGAGCATGAGGACTGCAAGGAAGCCATGGAGAGAATTGCCAAATGGCTGGGAAAATAAACATTTCAACAGATTATAAAAACATTGAAAATCAGAAATTTTAAATTATATAAGGTATGAGCAACTTAAGATTTGAAGCTGTTTCAGAGGCTTCCAAGAGAAAGCCTGTTGAGGTAACCGCTCCTAGCGAGCGACCAAGTGAATTCTTCGGAAAGAAGGTATTCAACCGACAGAAGATGTACAAGTATCTCCCTGCAGATGTCTATGAGAAACTGGTAGACGTCATTGACAACGGAGCACGTCTCGACCGTAACATCGCCAACGCCGTAGCCAAAGGCATCAAGCAGTGGGCTGACGAGAATGGCGTAACCCACTACACCCACTGGTTCCAGCCATTGACAGAAGGTACTGCCGAGAAGCACGATGCCTTCATCGAACATGATGGCAAGGGTGGTATGATCGAGGAATTTTCAGGCAAGTTGCTCGTTCAGCAGGAGCCTGATGCTTCATCTTTCCCATCTGGCGGTATCCGCTCAACCTTCGAGGCACGCGGTTACTCTGCATGGGATCCAACATCTCCTGTATTTATCATCGACGATACACTCTGTATCCCTACCGTCTTCATCTCTTACACAGGTGAGGCACTCGACTATAAAGCTCCATTGCTCCGTTCATTGCACGCTGTAAACGTAGCAGCTACAGAGGTTTGCCACTACTTCAACCCAGATGTCAAGAAAGTTATTTCCAATCTCGGTTGGGAGCAGGAGTACTTCCTGGTAGATGAAAGCTTGTATGCAGCACGTCCTGACCTGATGCTGACAGGCCGCACCCTGATGGGTCATGATTCTGCCAAGAACCAGCAGATGGACGACCACTACTTCGGCGCCATCCCAGAGCGTGTTCAGGCATTCATGAAGGATTTGGAAATCCAGGCTCTTGAACTCGGTATTCCTTGCAAGACCCGTCACAACGAGGTAGCGCCAAACCAGTTTGAGTTGGCACCTATCTTCGAGGAGACCAACCTTGCCGTTGACCACAACATGCTCCTGATGAGCTTGATGAAGAAGGTAGCTCGCCATCACGGTTTCCGCGTACTTCTCCATGAGAAGCCATTCGCAGGCATCAACGGTTCCGGTAAGCACAACAACTGGAGTCTTGCTACAGATACAGGCATTCTGCTTCATGGTCCTGGCAAGACACCAGAGGATAACCTCCGTTTCGTAGTCTTCATCACAGAGACTTTGATGGGTGTATACAAGCACAACGGATTGCTCAAGGCATCTATCATGAGCGCTACCAATGCACATCGTCTGGGCGCCAACGAGGCACCTCCAGCAATCATCTCTTCATTCCTCGGCAAGCAGCTGACCGACCTTCTCGAGCACATTGAGAAAGCCGACAAGAAGGATCTCTTCACCGTAGCTGGCAAGCAGGGCATGAAATTGGATATCCCAGAGATTCCAGAGTTGATGATTGATAACACCGACCGTAACCGTACTTCTCCATTCGCCTTCACCGGTAACCGTTTCGAGTTCCGTGCCGTAGGTTCTGAGGCTAACTGTGCATCAGCAATGATTGTATTGAACACAGCCGTAGCCGAGGCTTTGACCGACTTCAAGAAGCGTGTGGATGAGTTGATTGCCAAGGGTGAGGACAAGACATCTGCCATCATCGATATCGTTCGTCAGGATTTGAAGACCTGCAAGCCAATCCGTTTCGACGGCAATGGTTACTCAGATGAGTGGGTAGAGGAAGCAGCTAAGCGTGGTTTGGACTGCGAGAAGAGCTGTCCTAAGATTTTCGAGCGTTATCTCGACCCTGCCTCTATCAAGATGTTCGAGGATATGGGCGTCATGAAGAAGAACGAGTTGGAAGCTCGTAACGAGGTGAAATGGGAGACCTACACCAAGAAGATTCAGATTGAGGCTCGTGTAATGGGTGATTTGAGCATGAACCACATCATCCCTGTAGCTACTCACTATCAGAGCCAGTTGGCAAAGAATGTAGAGAACATGATTGATATCTTCGGCGACGAGGAAGGCAAGAAGTTGACAGCCCGCAACATCAATATCATCAAGAAGATTGCCGAGCGCACTCAGATCATCGAGACAGGTGTTGAGGAATTGGTAAATGCCCGCAAGGTAGCCAACAAGATTGAGAATGAGCACGATAAGGCGATAGCTTATCATGACACGGTAGCTCCAAAGATGGAGGAGATCCGTTATCAGATTGACAAGTTGGAGTTGACTGTAGCCGATGAGCTCTGGACCTTGCCTAAGTATCGTGAACTCCTGTTCATCCGCTAATCAGCAATGTCTTCAAAAAAGATAAGACATATTTCTGACAGATAAAAAAACAAAGCTCTAACAAGAGCTACTCTTCATCAGATATAACAATTGAACGATCAATCTATTTCTTTTATTGGTTGTTTAAGTTTGCGCGGAGTGTGGTTGTGAAATCACGCTCCGCTTTTTTATTTCCCCAAAAAGCCTACACCTAAGTACACTCTGTATTTAGGATATACTACCTGCCTCGGTATCAGAATCTAATCATACACATTTCTCCATCAACACAAAGGTGATGAAGCCCAGGAGAAGGGCATAGGTGGCTTGCTTCTGAAAGCCATGGGCATGGGTTTCAGGAATCATCTCATCGCTCGTTACATAAAGCATGGCACCACCGGCAAAGCCCAGCATCACGGGGAGGAAGGTGGAAGAGGCTGAACCCAAACCGAAACCCAACAGAATACCTACCACTTCGAGCAAAGCGATGAAGATGGAAATAAAAAAGGTGCGGACTGCTGTAACACCAGCCATCATCAAAGGAGCAATAATCACCATACCCTCAGGGATGTTCTGCAGGGCGATACCGAAAGAAACGCCCCACTCCGTTGCGCCCTCTGCAGAACAGACACTCACTCCAGCAGCCATGCCTTCGGGCAGTTTGTGCAGGGCTATCGCCATCACGAAAAGCATCACATGACTGAGTCGGGCATTGTTGCGATGCTCCTCGGGGTCGAGTCCCGTGATGTGATGAAGATGGGGAGTTACCAGATCTAGCACATTCAGAAACAAGGCTCCTGCCATTACGCCGATTACTACCAGCCACCAAAGACTGGTCTGCTCGAAGGCTGGCACTATCAGTCCCAAAGTGGAAGCTGCCAGCATGATTCCGGCACAATATCCCAATACGGCATCGTTCCATTTGTGAGGCAACTCCTTGACGAAGAATCCCAAAATGGCACCTATAATCGTGGCACCGCAAAGTCCGGCAGCACTAATCAATACGTTTGTCATAATCAATATAATATATTGAAGTTATCCAGTTAAACACATGAAGATGCAGATACATCATAGAAGAAAAAAAGCATGGACAACCCTCACAGTCATCCATGCCCATCTATTTCGTATCTGATCTATTCAGTTATTACTAATTATGTTTTGTTATGGTGAAATTGGTGTTTTCCAATTTCATATCATCGCTTCTATTTCAACTTCGTATAACCGTAAGCTGCGCTATTGCCCAACTGCTCTTCGATGCGGATAAGCTGGTTGTACTTAGCCATACGGTCGGTACGGCTCATAGAACCCGTCTTAATCTGACCGGAGTTTGTTGCTACGGCAATATCAGCAATTGTTGTATCCTCGGTTTCACCAGAACGATGGGAAGTAACGGTGGTGTAACCATGACGGTGAGCCATCTCAATAGCATCCAGTGTCTCGGTAAGAGAACCAATCTGGTTCACCTTGATGAGGATAGAGTTGGCAGCACCCATTTTGATACCCTTCTCCAGGAATTTCACGTTGGTAACAAAGAGGTCGTCACCTACCAACTGGCAACGATCGCCGATGGCAGCAGTCAACTTTACCCAGTTGTCCCAATCGTTCTCGTCAAGGCCATCCTCGATTGAATCGATAGGATATTTGGTAATCAGTTCTTCCAGGAACTTGATCTGCTCAGCAGCAGTCAGTTTTTTACCATTAGGATCCTTCTTCTTACCATCCTTCAACTGGCGATAATCGTAGTACCACTCACCATTCTCCTGAACGGCAAACTCGCTGGCAGCACAGTCCATGGCAATCTTCACATCCTTTCCTGGCTCATAACCGGCATCCTTGATAGCCTGGCAGATGCTGTCGAGCGCATCCTCAATACCATCGAGTGCGGGAGCAAAACCGCCCTCATCACCTACGGCAGTAGAAAGACCACGGCTCTTCAGGAGCTTAGCCAAGGCATGGAACACCTCAGCACCCATACGGATAGCCTCCTTCTCGGAAGGAGCACCCACAGGACGGATCATGAACTCCTGGAAGGCGATAGGCGCATCAGAGTGAGCACCACCATTGATGATATTCATCATAGGAACAGGAAGAGTGTAAGTATTGCAACCGCCGATATAGCGATACAATGGGATGTGGAGATACTCAGCAGCAGCATGAGCCACAGCCAAAGAAACACCGAGGATGGCATTGGCACCCAGATTAGACTTGGTCTTGGTACCGTCGAGTTCCAACATCTTATAATCGATGGCACGCTGCTCCAAGGCAGAAAGACCTACCAAAGCCGGAGCTATCACCTGATTCACATTCTCCACGGCCTTCAAGACGCCCTTGCCACCATAGCGGTTCTTGTCGCCATCACGAAGTTCCAAAGCCTCGTTCTCGCCAGTTGATGCACCAGAAGGAACCGATGCACGACCTACGATACCTGACTTCAAAGAAACTTCAACCTCTACTGTAGGATTGCCACGAGAATCCAAGATTTCTCTTGCATGAACATTTTCAATAATCATAATTCTATAATACTTTTAATTACATAAAAAAAAATTTTCCGAGTGCAAATTTAGGTATTATCTGACAAATCTCCAAATTTCGGACATCATCAAAAGTAGGTATCGCCCGAAAATACCTACATATAGGTAAGGAGAGGCATGGAAATTTGAGATGCTACCAAATTGTCATTTTATTTTAATTTTATCAATCCGTTCTTCGAAATCCTCCTTTTGCATAGCACCCATCTGCACAGATGGTTTGCCTTTCACGGGGATGAAGAGGAAGGTAGGGATGCTGCTGATACCGAAAACAGAAGCCAGTTCGGACTCCTGGTCGATATCCACCTTATAGAAATCTATCTTGCCGGCATATTTCTCGGCGAGAGATTCCACTACGGGAGCCATCATCTTACAAGGACCACACCAGGTGGTGTAGAAATCGATGACGGCAGGACGGGAACCGGCGAATACCCATTCATCCGGATGAGCCTCGTAATCCATAATCTTTTTTCTGAAATCAGATGTGGTGAGATATTGCACCTTGGCAGTTTCATTCTTCTCAGACTTCCCTACAGTCGTTTGAGGAGAAACAGCAGGTGCTTTCCTGTTCTGTGTACAAGAAACAAGAAATGGTAGAAATAAAATAGCTGCTAATATGATTTTCTTCATCGTTTTTCGTTGTTTTAATTTGAGAGGGTATGCCATTAGGCTATAACCCACCCTCTTATTACAATTAATCACTAATAAATAATCACTACTCCTAATCCTTCAAAGAATAAGTAACGGTAGTAACAACCCTTACCTTTTTAATATATGGGGTATTGGAATCGCGGTCTTCGATAGAGAACTGGCCCTGGTCAGCATTCATGATTTTATCAATCTTGCTCTTGCTGTTCTCAGCAAACTGGGTAGCAGTCTGCTCAGCATTCTCTATCGCCTCCTGCATCATCTTAGGTTTCATCTGACGGAAAGCAACATATTCATACTTCACCGGATTCTCGTAACCACCATCCACAATGGCAACCCCCTTCTGAAGCAGATCACCCTGACGGGCAATGATACTGCGGACCAGTTTCACATTCTTCGATGTAACCGTGATGATGGAAGTAATGTTATAACGATAGCCCTGTCGGTTCTCGCCATACCGTTCAGCATTGAGGTCGATGACCACAGGCGCATTCACGTTGATTTCATTAGCCTTAACGCCATTCTCCACCAGGAAGTTTCTGATGGTTCTCGTGGTGGCATTGATTTTTTGATAGAGTTCAGGCAGGTCATTGCCTATTTCTTTGGAAACGATAGGCCACGTCACCTTATCAGCCTCCACCTCCTTTTCGGCAAGACCTTTCACTACAACCTTTCGGTCTTTACTAATCACACTTTCAAGTCCCGACTTGATACAAAATCCAAGCATGATGATGCCGATGGTTAAAATCACGGCTTGCTTAATACCAGAATTGATGTTCATAATTAGTCCTCCATTATTAAGTTGTTAAAATTGAGTTTCCATTCTATCTCAGATTGAATTGCAATTTGAGTTTTCAAAGATACAATAAAAATATAGAAAAACGACACTTTATAATGATAAAATATGCTAAAACTGCCCATATCAACCCATAAGCACCATTTTTTCTGCCAAAAAGCTTGCATATATTACCAAAAAAAACTACCTTTGCCCAAAAACAATAAAATGGATTACAACATGATTGGGACCGCATGGTCGTTACTGCCTCCTATCGTCGCCATCGCTCTGGCACTGAAGACGAAAGAGGTCTATTCTTCTCTTTTTATCGGTATCATACTGGGTGCCGTTCAATATTGCATTTCGATGGGAACAGGTTTCGACGGATTCCTCGTTCACCTGACAAACCACACTGTAGGTGAAGGCGATGATGCCAAGGCATACGGTTTGATACATTGCCTCTCCGATCCCTGGAATGTAGGCATTCTGGTATTCCTGGTGGTGTTGGGCAGCATCGTTTCACTGATGAACAAGGCGGGTGGTTCGGCTGCTTTCGGCCGTTGGGCTTCCAAGCACGTACACTCGAAGGTTGGCGTACAGATTGCTACCATCCTGCTCGGCATTCTGATATTCATCGATGATTACTTCAACTGCCTTACCGTGGGTTCGGTGATGCGTCCTATCGCTGTGCGCAATGGTGTTACCAAGGAGAAGCTGGCTTATCTCATTGATTCTACAGCCGCTCCGGTCTGCATCATCTCCCCTATCTCGAGTTGGGCAGCTGCGGTATCGGGCTTCGTATCGGGCGGAGAGAACGGACTGGCACTTTTCTGCAAGGCGATACCTTTTAATTTCTACGCATTCTTTACCATCCTCTTTATGTTTGGTATTGTGATACTGGGCTTCGACTTCAAGGCGATGAGCAAATATGATGCAAGACTGAAGGAATGGTACGAACGAACCAATGGCGGGAAACTCGATGAGGTGAGCGATACCAAACTGCAGATTGTTGAGCATGGTGTGGGAGCCAAACAGAAAGAGGATTCCAAGAACAAGGGAACCGTGAGCGACCTGGTGATACCAATCATCATGCTGATTATCTTCTGCATGGCGGGCATGGTATATTCGGGCGGATTCTTCGATGCCGATAATGCCAACTATCTCAACTTTGTAGATGCCTTTGCTGCGAGCAATGCCTCTGTAGGCTTGGTAATCGGTTCATTGGCTGCCCTGATTCTTACCATCATGATGTTTACTATTCGCAAGACCTTGCCTTTCGATGAGGCGATGAGTAGTCTCATCAAGGGTTTTGAGGCGATGGTACCAGCCATTCTGATTCTTACTTTGGCATGGACGCTGAAGAGTATGACCGACTCGCTGGGTGCGGCAGAATATGTATCATCGGTTGTAGCGAGCAGTGCCTCAGAACTTCAGATGCTTCTTCCGGGCATCATCTTCCTGGTAGCAGGCTTCCTGGCATTTGCAACGGGTACCTCCTGGGGAACCTTCGGTATTCTGATTCCTATCTGCATCGCCGTATTCCCTGGTGCTGATCCTTTGCGCATCATCTCTATCTCGGCATGTATGGCTGGAGCGGTATGTGGCGACCATATCTCTCCTATCAGCGATACCACCATCATGGCGAGTGCAGGAGCGGAATGCAAGCATGTGCATCATGTATCATCACAGTTGCCATACGCCCTGACAGTAGCCTTTGTGAGTTTCCTCACCTTCATTGTGGCGGGATTCACTCATACGCTGGGTATGGTAACGAGTGCCATCATCTCGTGGATATTCGGTGTTGCCATGCTCTGTTTTGCTTTATTTTATTTAAATAAGCGCCAAAAAGTTAAATAGTTCTTAATTTGTTTGTATATTTGAAATATTTTCAATACCTTTGTCTAAGAATTTAATAAAGAACATATTAATAACTTAACACAGAATACATTATGAAGGAATTAAAAGGAACAAAGACAGAGAAGAACCTCCAGGAGGCTTTCGCTGGTGAGTCACAGGCTCGTAACAAATATACCTATTTTGCAAGCAAGGCAAAGAAGGACGGTTTTGTACAGATAGCTAATATCTTTGAGGAGACAGCTGCTAACGAGAAGGAGCACGCTAAGTTGTGGTTCAAGTATCTGGAGGGCGGTGCTATCCAGGATACAGAGAAGAACCTGGAAGCTGCTGCCAATGGTGAGCACGATGAGTGGACCGATATGTATCCACGCATGGCAAAGGAGGCTCGTGAAGAGGGCTTCGACGAGATTGCAGCTAAGTTTGAGATGGTTGCTGAAATCGAGAAGCATCATGAGGAGCGTTATCGCAAGCTCTTGAAGAACGTACAGGACAAGCTCGTCTTCTCTCGTGACGGCGACTGCATCTGGCAGTGCTCTAACTGCGGACATATCGTAGTAGGCAAGAAGGCTCCTGAGGTTTGCCCAGTCTGCAACCACCCACAGAGCTACTTCCAGATTGAAGCACAGAATTACTAATTCTTGCTTGAGACGAAATATCTAACAGAACATATATAAATAAGAGAGGGTGTGTCATGGCCTTATGACACACCCTCTTTTTTATGATTTAGCTTGAACCATTTCCAACATGATTTCTATCAACCTTGGAACACCATACTGTTCTACCTCGTCCTCTTTCACCCAGAAATAATCATCAGGGAGCAGGGGGCGGGTTTCTGTTTCCTGCAGATAGAAGTCGGCAAGGAGGATGCGATGGGTAAGTACATGCTTCACATCCTTAGCCAGGAGAAGAGGATTATGGACAAAGGCAGGCAGTTGCGGAGCATCTGATGCGTTATATGGTTCCCACAATCCTTGCCAGATATCACCCTCGCCGCGACGGTGGATAGCCACATCACCTTTACACCTTATATATATATAGGAGAGATGGCGCGTTTTCACCTTTAATGTCTTGTTCTTCACCGGCAACTCCTCTACCCTTCCAGTCCTCAAAGCCTCACAGGTTTCGGCAAGCGGACAGACAAGACATTTTGGAGATTGAGGAGTGCACTGGATAGCCCCGAAATCCATCATACCCTGGTTATAGGCAGCAACAGGCGATAATGCTGTATCAGAAAGTTGCTGAGCAGACGAAGCAGGCAAGAGTGATTGAGCCAACGCAGCAAACTCTTTTTTCCCCTGCGTTGAATTGATAGGAGTATCTATTCCGAAGTAACGTGAAAGAACCCGGTACACATTGCCATCTACTACTGCCGCCGGAATATCAAAGGCAAAAGAACCGATGGCTGCTGCAGTATAATCGCCCACCCCTTTCAGGGCTTTGATACCTTCAAGCGTATCAGGGAAATGACCGAGCACCACAATCTGTTTGGCAGCTGCATGAAGGTTGCGGGCTCGCGAGTAATACCCCAATCCCTGCCAGAGTTTCAAGACATCATCCTCGCTGGCAGCAGCCAAGTCTTCAACCTTGGGATAGGTCTTCATAAACCGCTCCCAATATTCCCATCCCTGTGCGATGCGGGTTTGCTGAAGGATGATTTCGCTCAGCCAGATGGCATAAGGATCCTTGGTTTCGCGCCAAGGCAAATCCCTACCATACTCACGAAACCAACGGATAATGACAGCCGAAAAACTATTCATAAAATTCAATGTTCAAATCTCAATGTTCAAAGTAATTACTGTTCCGGATATTGCTCGTAAATCTTCAGACCGAACTCATTCGCTAAGGCATAGGCATGCTCCATGATATCGGCGAGAATGTGCTCATAATTCACCCATACCTTATCCTTGATGAAGAAATAGAACTCGATAGGAAGACCGCATTGCGTGGCTTCCATGTGGCGCACCATCAATGTGAGATCGGTATTGACCTCCGGACGCTGGCGCAGATACTTCTCCATGAATTTACGGTAAAGCTGGAGATTGGTAGGGGCAAGGGCTGCAGGATTCTTTAAATCCTCAATATCCTTCCCTTCTTGTATATCTTTATCTATCGCCTTCTGCAACGACTCCTTCAACTTAAACGAATCTTCGGTGGCGAAATGCTTGGTAAGCAGAGTGCATTTTAATGTCTCATCCACCAGACGGACACTACGGAAATCGAAGTAAACCACGCGCTTCACTCTTCGTCCACCACTCTTCTGCATACCAATCCAGTTCTGGAACGAACCATTCACCAGGGTAGTAGGCGAAATAGTAACGATGGTGTTATCAAAGTTGCGCACCTTCACGGTCGTGAGTGACATATCCTCAACGATACCATTGGCATCCACCGACTTCACCGTAATCCAGTCGCCCTTATGCAACATATCATTGCTGGTAAGACGCACACCAGCCGCCAATCCCGTAATGGTATCCTTGAAGACCAGCATCAGGACAGCCGAGGTAGCACCCAAACCGGCAAAGAGGGTCATCGGGTTTTTGCCTAACAGGATGGCAATCACCACCACAGCAGCCACGAAGAGCATCAATACCCTGAGAACACCGCAGAAAGTATGGAAATACTGCTGAGCCGACGAGCGTCGTTCCTGAGAATCCTCCAATCCTTTGAAAGACCCGATGAAGACCAGAACCGTACGCACCGACATCACCACGATATAAATGCCCGTAGCCCGCTCCAATATCTCCTTGAATATCGGATACTCCAGATAAATCAGCGGCATGAGCGACCATATCACCACAGCCGGCACAATATGGCAAGCCGAGGTGAGCACCTTCTTGTTCAGCAGCACATCATCCCAAGTGATGTCCGTCTTATCAGTAATCTTACTGATGAGCGGAACCAGTATCTTGCGACACAGAAAATCGCTCAACATCGCCAAGAGGATGGCAGTAATGGTGAGCAAAATATGGCGCAGCATGGGCACAAAATCACCGGTGACTCCTGCCCATGTTATCATTTCATCTACAAACTTACGAATTTCCTCCATAAAACTATTAACTATCAACTATAAACTATCAACTAACGCTCACGGTTGGCAGAGCAAAGTACATACTTTATCTGCAAAGTGTCTGGCATTATTGCCATGCATGATACCATTGTTGATGATGGCGAAACAGAGTTCATGACCATTGGCTGCGGTACAGTAACCCGCCAATGAGATGATGCCCGTCAGCGTACCCGTCTTCGCTTTCACATTGCCATGCACAAAACTGTTCTTCATACGCTTCTTCAACGTACCGTCAACCCCACCGATAGGCAGCGAATGCTTCAGATGGTCCATGATATTACCGTTAAGATAAGCATAACGCAGCAGTTTCACCTCCAGTTCAGCACTGAGATAATTATAGAGCGAAAGTCCCGAGCCGTCAGCCAGTTTATATCTTGCCGGATCGAGTTCTATCTTACGGATAAGCTGTCTTTCCACATTTCTGGCACTCTTGGCACTCGCCCATTTATTGCCCGTAGAAGCCGCAATCTGATAATACATGCTCTCGGCATAGAGATTATCACTCTCCTTCATCATCTTGTGCAGAATCTGATCCATCGTATGGAATCGGGTACAGACCGTAAAGGCACTCGCAGGGCAAGTCTTCTCTGAAGCCCCAAAGCAGGAATATTCGATGCCCTCCTCACGGAGCTTGGCAAGAAACTTGTCCATAAAGATGTCCTTGCGCTGGAACACCAGTGACGAAAGCACCGGATTGTCATCATCCCAGCACCAGCCTTCACCCAACAAATCTGCATCCTTCAAAGAGCGGTCGGCATAGATGCTGCCACGGATGGTGTCAACACCCATATCCTTCAGACTATTAACAAATGCCGACATATCATCGCTGTTGAAACGGGGATCCATACCGCCTATACAATAGACATCACCCGTCAACACTCCATTCTCAATGGTACCAGTATATTTCAGAGTGGTTTTAAACTGGTAAGAACCGCCCAACTTATCGAGCGCCGTAATGGCAGTCAGGAGCTTCATCGTACTTGCCGGACGCATCAGCTGTCGTTCATTTCTCTGATAGATACAAGAGTCAGCAGACAGGTCCCAGACCATCAGTCCTACCTGTGATGTTTCGAACATCTTGCTTTCAAGGAGTTTATCAATACCCACCTTCACCGATTCGGGCCAAGGCAATTTCTGCGCGAGCGTATCCGCAGCCAGGGAGTCAACGAGTGTAGAGTCGGAAACATCCTCCTCATCAACCGTTTCTATTCCCTCATCTTCAATCACATTCTGGGCCTGCACCGGTACGGATATCCATACCATCATCAGACCCAACATCATATATATTATCTTTTTCATCACAATCAGTTCACCTGAACTTAAAAGAAATTATTTATTTTTGATTCTCTCCATAAATGCCTCTTCATTATCCGGCTGAACGGTCACAATGTTCTTATGCCCGTATTCGATGACCACACAATGGTCTAATCCGAAGAAAGTCTTGGCGATGTGTACATCAATGACATCACATAGCGGCACATTTCTGTTGGAAGAGAACCTGCCCTCATTGATGATGAGATATTCCATTTTCTCATCCAGGTCTATCGGTTTTACCATCTTGAAGGTATAGGTTGTATTCAGTATGCGCTCTATCATGCCCACGATGATGATAGCCACAAAGATGCCGATGATAGCCAGTTTGACCCAGAAGAAGTAGAGAGCCAGGATTGCAAACACCGCCACACCGATACGTGCCGTCAGCGTAAAGCGCTTATGAAAAGTTCTATCTGCCATAACTTTGATTTATTACCTTATATTATTGTCGTTTTTACGACCTTTTGATAGTCTAAAAGACTATATAACCTTAAATTTCGCTGCAAAATTACAAAAAATCCCTCTCTTATTACTCATTTTAAAGATTAATTATTACTTTTGCAACGAATTAAGAATTAATTCTGAGAGAATGGGGCTGTTTTATAGATAAAAACACCCGTTCTTAAAATTGAAATTAGATAAGAATAAACTCAATGGTTTATAAGTATGATTTTCTGATTATCGGCTCAGGAGTTGCCGGTATGAGTTACGCCCTGAAAGTAGCCAGAGCGCATAAAGGTAAGGTGTGTATGATTTGCAAGACCTCGCTCGACGAGGCTAACACGTCATTCGCACAAGGTGGTGTGGCGTCAGTTACCAACTTGGAAGTGGATAACTTCGACAAGCACATACAGGATACAATGATTGCTGGTGATTATATCAGCGATTATAAAGCAGTGAAGCAGGTTGTCACCATGGCACCGGAGCAGATCAAGGAGCTCGTGCAGTGGGGCGTCAACTTCGATAAGCAGCAGGACGGCAAGTTCGACCTCCACCGTGAGGGCGGTCACAGCGAGTTCCGCATCCTTCATCATGCCGATGATACGGGTGCAGAAATCCAGCGCGGTCTGATGGAGGCTGTGCGCAACTGTCCGGATATCGATATCAAGGAAAATCATTTCGCCGTGGAGATTATCACTCAGCACCACTTGGGTGCCCGTGTTACTCGCCGCACTCCTTATATCAACTGTTACGGTGCATACGTATTGAATCCTGATACCCAGAAGGTGGATACCTATCTGAGTAAGGTTACCGTGATGTGTACCGGTGGATGTGGTGCTGTTTATCAGACTACCACCAACCCTGTCATCGCTACGGGTGATGGCGAGGCGATGGTATACCGTGCCAAGGGAACTGTAGCCGACATGGAGTTTGTCCAGTTCCACCCAACCGCTCTTTATCATCCGGGCGAAACCCATCCTGCCTTCCTCATCACCGAGGCGATGCGTGGATACGGTGGCATCTTGCGTCTGCCTAACGGCGAAAGTTTCATGGAGAAATATGATAAGCGATTGAGTCTGGCTCCTCGTGACATCGTGGCTCGTGCCATCGATAAGGAGATGAAGATTCACGGATTGGATCATGTCTGTCTCGATGTAACCCATAAGAATCCAGAGGAGACCAAGCGTCACTTCCCTAATATCTACGCCAAGTGTCTGAGCATCGGCATCGACATCACCAAGGAGTATATCCCTGTTCGTCCTGCCGCTCACTATATGTGTGGTGGTATCAAGGTAGATTTGAACGGCTGTTCAAGCATCAACCGTCTCTATGCCCTGGGCGAGTGTTCATGCACCGGTCTGCATGGCGGTAACCGTCTTGCCAGCAACTCGCTCATCGAGGCTGTGGTTTATGCCGAGACTGCTGCCAAGCACAGTATTGAACATGTAGATGAGTACGACTTCAATGAGAAGGTACCAGCATGGAATGATGAAGGTACTTTGACCAACGAAGAGAAGGTGCTGATTACACAGAGCGTGAAAGAGGTGGGCGAATGCATGAGCAACTATGTAGGCATCGTGCGCAGCGACCTCCGTCTGAAGCGAGCATGGGACCGCCTCGATCTTCTCTACGAAGAGACAGAAAACCTCTTCAAGCGTGTAAAGGTAAGCAAGGAACTCTGCGAGCTCCGCAACATGATCAACGTGGGTTATCTCATCACCCGCATGGCGATAGAACGCAAGGAGAGCCGTGGTCTCCACTATACCATCGACTACCCTGTTCATGCTTACGACAAGAAATAAAGTTTTTTCAAGCTACCATATAAAGCCGCCAGGATATTCTCACACGATATCCTAGCGGCTTTTTCTTTGCCTACAGGAAAGTTCAAATTCTTAATGACATAGATGACCACACTTTTGCAGCAAAGATTTTGGTAAAACGACATAAATCGCAAAAATAAATTTTGGTAAAACGACATATTTTTGCTAAAAAGATTTTGGTAAAACATATTTTTTATATAACTTTGCACCCATAAAACATTGAAAATATGGAGAATAGGGTATTCAAGAGAAAAATATATAGCCAAATGGCTGAATGGAAGGAAATTTCCAAGGGAAGTACAGCCCTCCTTGTAGAGGGTGCTCGCCGTATTGGAAAGTCAACTATCGTAGAAGAATTTGCCAAGAATGAATACGAATCATACATTATGATAGATTTCAATGAGGCTTCCAAGGAAGTGAAAGCACTCTTTGATGATCTTATGAATATGGATTTCATTTTTCTTTTCCTGCAGAATGCTTACAATAAAACATTGCATGAGCGAAAGTCGGTTATCATCTTCGATGAGGTACAACAATGTCCGAAAGCCCGACAAGCCATCAAGTATTTGGTAAAAGACGGTAGATATGACTATATAGAGACTGGCTCACTTATCAGCATACATAAGAGCACTAAGGACATTAGCATCCCTAGCGAAGAACATCGTATCGAGATGTTTCCGATGGATTACGAAGAGTTCAGATGGGCCATGGGGGACACGGCTAGCGTGCCTCTGCTGCGTCAAGTTTTCGATAAGAAAATATCTCTAGGCGAGGGAGTCAACAGATTGAAGATGAGAGAGCTACGCCTATATATGTTGGTAGGAGGAATGCCACAAGCTGTCAATGCTTATCTTAACACTAACAATCTACAGCAAGTAGATACCGTAAAGCGACAGATTCTCCAACTATATGCTGATGATTTCAGAAAGATAGACCCATCGGGCAAAATATCCAAACTATTCATGTCTATCCCAGCCCAATTGAGCAGGAACCAGCTCCGCTATCAGCCTACTTCTGCTGTAGGAAGAATGGCTGCTGAGAAAATAGATGAGTTGATACTCAACTTAGAAGACAGCAAGACTGTTAACATTGCGTACCACACGGATGATCCGAATGTAGGAATGCCACTGACAGCCAACATCAACAAGTACAAACTGTACATAGGCGATACGGGACTATTCGTAACTTTGGCTTTCTGGGACAAGGATTATACGGAGAACATCATCTACCAGAAACTGTTGAGCGACAAGCTATCCACCAACATGGGATACGTATTTGAGAATCTGGTTGCCCAAATGCTGAGAGCCTCAGGCAACAGACTCTTTTACTATACTTTTCCAAAGGATGCCACGCATTCTTACGAAATCGACTTTTTGTTGTCACGCGGCAGTAAGTTGTGCCCTATAGAGGTCAAGTCGTCTGGATACAAAACGCATGCCTCGCTTGATGCTTTCTGTCAAAAATTCTCCAACAGGATAGTAAATCCGTACTTGGTTTACACCAAAGATCTGCAGAATGATGGGCAAACACTCCTGATTCCGATTTACATGACCCCATTCTTATAAAGCAATGTTTTTTTATTGTACCTTTGCACCTCAGTTGGGCGATAAAAACATCATCTCGTCAGCGAGAACTTGATGCTCAGGCCGAAATCCTGCGTTGTGGTAGGATAACTGCTGCTCGACAGGAGCGGTGTGTTAGTCTGACGGTCATAATAGAAACTCATGGTAAGGAGTTTGCTGAAGGTATAATCGGCAGAGAAACTCAGTTTCAGAGCATTGTTGCCGCTGCTGGCACTGCTTACCATTGAGGCAATATCACGAACAATGGCTGCCTGCTTGCGGAAACTGAAGTCAAGACGTAGATTCAGGTCATGGTTGGTACCATTCTGAACCGTCTTGGTGGTCGACGCATTCTTATTGGCTGCATTCTTGTTGCCGCCCTTCGACTTGGAACGGGATGCCTTGGCACCCCAGCCGAAAACATCGAAGTTGTTGATGCGGTAACCCATACCGATTACCCAGTCCTTACTCAATGCCTCGTTCAGCTGCACACTCGTCATACTGAGGTTCAACACACGGGTCTGGCGATATTCTGCCTTCACCGTCATATTATTGTTGAATGTGACATCCATACCCAATAATGGCGAGAACGACTCGTTGATACTTACCTGCGAAATGTTGAACATGCTGCTTGGAGATGGATTGCCCGTAGTGGCATCACTCACGAAGCCGAGACCGTTCATATACTCCTGGAAGGTGCTGTAACTGTTGTAGCTGCCTACCGCAAAGACGCTCTTGTAAGAGTGGTTGATGTTGATACTCTTAAAGTGCTCGTTGAACCAAGGCAGACGTCCCAGTCCGCTGTAACGGATGGTCCAGTTTGGCAACATCCGACTCAATGCCGGGAATACCGAGAGCGAATTGCCACCCATCGAGGTATAAGCCTTGAGGAAGGCAGGAATCATGACATCGCTGCTATACTGGTTGACCGGCGTGCGGGAAGCATCAAACTTGCCGCCAGCCAGAGCCGAACCAGCCGGATAAACGGTACCTGCATACTGAGCCTCTACCCTATCTCTGAAACCAGCCAGCGAGTTGACAAACTTCTCGAAGGTCTTACTGCGATACCCCGAATTGGCATTGCCCATTCCCTCGAAAGCCGAACCCAGCGAGATGGTAGTCATCTGGAAGGCTCCACTCTGGGTAGTTGGCGTTCCTTCATACATATACTGTATGCTCTTCTGCGTGGTCTTGGTACGTGTGGCAGAGAGATCAATCTTGAAATCCTTGACAGGCTCCAGGGTGGCACGCAACGTAAGATTATCCGTCTTGCTGGTAGTAGCTGGTGTTGCGATACTGTCGTTGCAGAGCAGCCAGTCGTTGTTTCTAGCCTTCTCGATATAATCGTCACCAACCATACCGAAGGCGAAGTCAAGACCCGGTGCCATCTGTCCCACCTTCTTCTGTCCGAAGGCATCACCCACACTAGGCAAGAAGCCCGGCAGGGTGAGCTGATAGCTGCTGCGA
The DNA here is from genome assembly GCA_959596915.1 of Segatella copri. Lineage (GTDB taxonomy): Bacteria > Bacteroidota > Bacteroidia > Bacteroidales > Bacteroidaceae > Prevotella > Prevotella copri_N. The sequence goes on along the minus strand of CAUFXJ010000009.1, from coordinate 99,079 downwards.
TAGTTGATGCTCACATTGCGCACCATCATTGCCAGGCGACTAGCCAACTGCAATCCCTTATACCATTTCTTATCATCAAGCGGTTCCTTAGCCAGTACGGAGAGTTTCACCTTCATGGCAGTATCTACCTTTGAGATGATTCTGATCTGGTTATTATCCACCTTTTTATATTTAAGCGGGAACACTTTGCCGTCTTCCGTCTTGGCATTCACAATCAGTCGCTTGGTATTCTTACCGTGGCGTATCTTGAATGTAGTATCAGGCAGGAGGGTGATTTCCCGTTCGAAGGCACGCTTGTTCTTAGGCAGCGCCTTCTTCGGATCAGCCGCCTGTTCCTTTGCTTCCTGCTTCTTTTTCTTTTTTTCCTGCTTCTTGCGCTGCATCTGTGCCCTACTCTGGGTACGGTCAAACTTATCGTTTACCTTCTTCAGGAAAGGCACATGGTTGTAGAGTTTCACCAGGTTAAAGTTACCGTTCAATGTCAGTTCGCGCTGGGTATTGATGGTATTTCCATACGAGTTGCCCTCCTCATCCTCTGTACCGCGCTCCCAAGAATAGTTGGCATTGTAAGAGGCATCGCTGTTCACCCAGTCGAAGACAGGCAGCAGATTGAGAGGCACCTTGTAGGATGCCTGGAAATTCTGACTGTAGTCGAGCGGTGCACCCCAGTGGCGGATGCTGGTCCATACGGAGTCCTTCCAGGCATGATACTGGTCGGCATAAAGATCCTTGTTGACCGGTGTATATGGTTCCTCTATCTGTGCATGGGTAGCACTCTGGAAGTTCATGTGCAGGTTCTTGGTCAGATCCCAGTTGATGGAGAACTCACGGTTCCAGAGGAACTGCTCACTGAAGGTGAGCGGCAACTTGGAGTCTACTCCGGCAGATCCACTCATCAGAGTTTCCATATCGCGCTCCTGCAACTCGTAGTAGTCGCGCGTCATCTCGGTATTGAAGGCTATGTTCTGCGGCAGCCAGTTCAGTCCGAAACGTTTCAGTATGTCGAGCCACTTACTCTTGTTCTTCAGTCTCTTGAATGGTTCCCAAGCCTTATAAACCGGGCTCCACGAATAATCCAAGGCTCCGCGCCAGTTGTCCTTGCGCTCATACATCGTCGTTTCACCCGTAGTATACTGATGCTGATGACTGTAGGTGAATGAGAAGTTGGCAGGATCGTATGGCATCGGATGGCGCTTGGTAGCGATACCCACCCGGGCATTCGAGATGGAGAAGTTGGTCTGCGTAATCTTGGTGGCAGCGATATTCTCGATAGAATCGCGCTCATGCTTGGATCCGGCAGCATCGAGGGCATCCTTCAACTCCATATCGGTATCCAGCGGATTATACTTAGGAGTGGTCTTCTCCTTGGTAACACTATAATATAAAGGTATGCTCACCTTCGCCTTGTCAGGGAAGAACTTACCCATTTCGAGCGATGTGGTCACACTGTAGGTACCGTAATTATCGGTAGTGCGACTTGCCACGCCATCTTCCAGACCGCCGAATCCCTCGCTGATGTATCTGCCGGTGGCATTCACGCTACCCAGATCGGAGAGTTGTACGTTGAGGTTGGCATTGGCAGCCCAACCACCCGAATTATTATGTTCCTTGAGTCGGAGTTCGTTTATCCATACCTCACCGCTCTTGATGTCGGCAGAATTGTTTCTCACACCCAGCATCATGGTCTTCACCTCGCCGAGACTCGGATTACCCACGATGGTAATCTTGTTCTGCGGATGTTCTGCATCCATCATGGAATAAGGAGCGAGATAAGAAGCCACACCCTGTGCCCTCGCCTTGTTGCGGTTTTTCTTCAATGCCGTAAAGACGCTCAGCGGCACATCGAGCATATTCTCCTCAGGCCATACCGCCTTACAGTCGGCTAGCACATAGCGGTTGTAGTTGGAGCGTGGCTCGGTGAGTTTCAGCGGGATTTCATACTCGTAGTAATTGTTCTTGTAATCACTACCCAGACGGATGAAGACTGAGAGATCACCATCCTGCAGACGGGTGGTATTCTGCTCCAGGGCATTGGCATGGGCAAACATCTGGATGCGCTTGTACTGGCGCAGATCAAGGGTAGAATTCTTGTAAACCGCCTTCGCCTCGCCTGTGCTCATGTTCTTGACCACCAGACTCAACGCCTGCTCGTTCGCCTCAACCAACTGAGGCTGACTAGGATCCTGTTCGCGCCTGATACCCGGAGGCAATACATAGTTGACCGGTGTCTTCTCGCCGTTCTCTTCCAGACTCACGCTGCTTGCGTCGAGGGTTCCGCCACTGGCTGCACTAAGCGGCTGGTCATAAGTACGCCACTTGCCCATCACGAGGTCGAAGGTACCGAAACGCAGCACGATAGGTTTCTTGAAACCGGTGAGGAACATACGCATGAAGCGGATGCTGGAGAAATCGTTGATGTTACCCTGACGGCTCTCAAACTCATCGATAGGTATGCGGAACTGATACCAGGTAACGGTAGACTTGGTATTATCACGCCAGGTCTGGCTGTATTCACGCTTATCTACAATATGATTGTTACCCACCACGAGATCTTCCGGACGGATGCTGACACGGTACTGGAAGTATTTCTCATATTCGTTGAGGGTATAATCCTGGTTGATATCCTCGACATCCGGCGTTGACTTATAAGAAGTATCATAGCTCTCAGAACGGCTGTCGCTGTCAGGCGAGTTGCCCTGAGGATTGTTGATATACTTATATCGCTGCAAGATAGGAGCACGCATCTCATCCCAGTCGGAACCGCGGAAATAGTGGTAGTCATCACGTGCCGGATCGGCAAAGATGCTGTCGAATACCGCCTGGTTCACCTTGCCCTGAATCTGGTCGAGATAAGCACTCTTGTAGAATTCCTGCTCCTCGGCATCAGTCAGTCCGTTGAAACCCACATCCTGCAAGGCTCTGCTGCCACTGGTGGTAGCAAAGGCATAGGTCACGGTGCTCTGGGTAGGAATCTTACCCCACTGGGTATAGGTGTAGCTCTTGCTGCCATCCACCGGCATACCACTCTCATAGAATTTCTTGCCATCACGCAGGATATCCTCGCTCACCTCGCCCAGGTTGATGTAGAAATCGCCACCGTAATCGGCAGCATCAGCCTCTTCGCGGGAATAGATGAACGGATCAAGCATCCAGAACTCGATGTATTCGATGTTTGCCTGCTCGAAATCGTTGGTATCCAGCTTACGCATCATTCCGCCCCAGTTGCGCTGCGGATTCTGCAGGGTTCCGTCAGCCTGCAAATCTGTTACATTGAAGTTGTATGGTCCCGGCTCGCTTGGATAGTAAGCCAGATTGAGTACATTCAGGGTATTGGTAGCGCCCTGATAACTGCTCTGGTCGCGCAATGGGAAGAGCTCCTTGGTATAGACCTCGCGAACATAATGGTTACTCAACTGCTTGAGGTCGCCCTTGATATGTCCCGGAGTGAGCGAACTTCCACGGCGGGTGAACAGCGGATCGATGGTATACCAGGCTAGGCGCGAACGGTGGAAACCGCTGCTCAGACCGGTCTTATCGCTGTAATCGTCCTTGAAATTGAGCGAAGGCACACTGGATATAAACCAGGAGGTAGGAGTTGTTACATCGATGGTGGTCTTCGTACCCTCGAAGTCATCGATATAAGATGCATTGTCCTGTGTGCCACCTGCCTCACCGGCAATGAGCTGGGCAAATTCTCCTGTAAAGGATATCTGCGATGGCTGGGTAAGATGCAGGAATGGTATCTTGTCAAGCACATTGGTGAGCCACTGACTCTCCTTGCGCCAGTTGAGATTGATGCCCCAAAGGGTGTTCTTCAGCGGTTCAGAGCCCATGGATACCTTGGTAGTAAGCGCCTGTTCGGAGAGGTGCTGGATAGTACCGCTCAACTGGAAGTTCTTGGTAAAATCATACTCCCAGTTCAGTCCGAACATCGTTTTTCGGGTTTGTCCGAAATCGGTATTACTCTCCAGAGAAACGTTGACAGCCGTACCGGCATCGATGATGCTCTGGTTCAGGATGGTTACCTCACCGGCACTGTAATCTACCGAATAGTCGGTGCCCTCTTTCAGGGTGATACCGCCTGCCGTAACGACCACCGAGCCCTGTGGCACATTGTAGGCATCGAGCGAGATGACATTGGCTGCAGAGCCCTTGAACTGTCCCACAATCTGATACTTGTTCTTTTCGGCTATCTGCTTGGCTACGGTCTTCGTACTGTCATAGAGTTCGGTAAAGGCATACTTTTCAGCCTTGTCGGCAGCCACGCCCCGCTTGACCAGATAATCACGCATATAACTGCCGAAAGGCTCTACCTTCGGAATGAACACGCGTCCGTTAGAGATGGTATAGCCTTCTACATAATCGAAATATCCATTGCTGTGTGCCTTGTTGTTGTTATCCAGACGGTCGGCGCCCAGCACACGGATGATAGGCTGCTCCTTCACCTGCTGCTCAGGAATATAACTGAGATATACGCCGGTGGTATCGCTCTGGTATTTCACATCCAGGCGGAACTTCTCCTTCTCTACGGTAGAAGCCAGATAATAAACGTTCTTCATCATCAGCCCCCAGTTGCCCTGTCGCGGATTGTTACTGGTATTCTTGAGCGATTTCACGAAGAGAGCCTGCTTGGTATCGCTGAGATCGGATGCAAACTCGCCCACCTGATAGGTAACGCCTCCCGATGTATACTCATAGGCTACGGCAAGTACCTGGTCGGTCTGCAGACTGGTTTTCAATGAGATATAACCCAATGCAGTATTGACCGTATACTCAGAAGAATTGAGCAGACGGGCACTCTCCAGTTTCTCATAATCGGCTCCGCCAACCAGTCCGCCTCCATCGAGAGTGGTTGCTGCCTGGTCGATGTCACGGGCAGCAGCATACTGCCCTGTCATCGCCGCATACTCTGTATTCGCCTGGTTAGAAGGCACCTGTCCGCTCGCCGCCCACATCGGGTTGCTCAGTTTCTGGTTCTCGCCCAGGTCGGTCAGGGCTACGATGTTTCGGGTATTGGTGGTATTGCCGGTTTTGTTGGTAACCCACACCTCCACGCGGTTGATGGTGATGCCCGTGGTGAGATTAGGAAGTTTCTGCATCCAGGCATCATAATGGTTTCTGAAATACTGGGAGAGGAAGAAGTGGCGGTTCTCCTCATAATCGGCTACATTCAACTCAAAAGGAGTGAGCTGCACACCGCCCCTGGTAGATACGCTCTTCGATGCACTCTTCTTCTGCGAAGCTACCATCTGCAGCTTGAGTTTGCCAAACTGCATATCGGTTCTAACACCAAACAGACTGCTGGCGCCTTTGATGAGCGAAGAGTTGGAAGGGAAGGAGACGTTGCCCGCCTCAACGAGTTTGATGATTTCATCTTCCTTGCCGTCGTACTTCAGTTTCATGTTCTGTGCATCGAAATCGAAGGTGGCATCGGTGTTGTAATTCAGGTTCATGTTCACCTTATCGCCCACCTTTCCGTTGACGTTGAGATTGATTTTCTCATCAAAATCCATCATCGTCGTCTTTCGGTTGCGGATAGGCAACGAAGGATTGTCGATGTTTTTCTTGTTGATACCGAACTTGAGTTCGGCAGAACCCTGAGTCTTCACTCTGATGCCACCAGGACCGAAGATTTTCTCGGCAGGTCCCAAGTCGAAGTGCATATCTGAGAAATCGAACTTCTCCTTGCCTTTTGCCTGGAAGATTTCATCGTTCTGCTTGCGGAAGTAGCTGTTGCGCTGCTGCTGTTCGGTCCATGCAAGATACTCTTTCGGAGTGAGCATGATAGGAGCCGAAAGCCAGGTTGCCCCCATGCGGTTGCCGATGATATAGCGGTCGAGGGTATCGTTGTAGACTACCTGATATTGCAGATTATCAGGACGTTTCAGGTCGAGCGGACTCTGATAGAGGTCGCTCAGGGAGTAAGGTTGGGTGCGCTGAATCTGCCAGCGGGTATGCAGCAATGAATCGGGAATGGTATCTTCATCGAGCTGCACGGGCTGGGCTGTGCTGGTACGGGTTTTCTTTTTATCGTCCTGAAGTTGAGGCAAAGCTATCGCATAGCCGAAGGTTGCCACCATCAGCCAAGCCAATAGAAAAGATATGAATCTTTGCTTCTGTTTCATCGATAAAAAACTCCTAACTTATTTGATTTGCTTCAATGCCAGTTTCACAACCTGTTCTACCGGGAGATCAGGCTGTGCCTTGAGGATATCTACTACTACCTTGGCAGATGGTGCCGGTGAGAAGCCGAGCATGGTGAGGGCGCTTACCGCCTCATCCTTTACGTCATTGTTCACCATCACCACATTGCCTCCGCTGGCTGGCAGTTCGTCAGCGAAGCCGAGACTCACGATTTTATCTTTCAGGTCGATGATGATTCGCTGTGCTGTCTTCAGTCCGATACCCTTCACGGTTTTCAGCACCTTGTCGTTACCAGTAGAGATGATTTCACAGAGTTCGCGTGGCGAGAGTGAAGAGAGAATCATACGGGCTGTATTTCCGCCTACTCCAGAAACGGTGATGAGGAGGCGGTAGAGTTCACGTTCCTGTTTCGTAGCAAAGCCGAAAAGGGTGAAAGAGTCATCTCTTCCACCAGCCACCAGCACTTCGTGAACATAGAGTTTCACTTCCTGTTTGCCCTGAATGGCAGTATATGTATTGAGCGATATATTGAGTCCGTAGCCCACCCCCGCAGTTTCAACAATAGCCAGCGCAGGTGTCAGCTCTGTCAGATCGCCATGAATATATTCTATCATTTTCTTTTTCTCCTAATTAAATTAATATATTAATAACGTGCGAAGGGCGGGATTATTGTTATAGAGTTCCATAAAATTACGTCCCGACGTAGCATGTAATACGTCCCGACGCAGAGCCAGAGACGTCGGGACGCAGCAAAAGCTACGTCCCGACGTAATTCAAAGCATATCGGGAGGTATCGGAAAGGGGGTGTATGATGTTTCGCAACAAAATAACGAAACTGTAAGGCTCTTGCAGCAGATACCTTACAAATCTCCGCTTATTCATACCTAAAAACTATGATTTTACTACTTTTTGCAACTTTTATGAGTTAAAATTCTATTAAAACGTCACGTATTTCAAGAAAAAGCTATACTTTTGCAACCGGAAATAGAATAAAAAGCGGAAAACATATCCGTTGGATGACTAAACCGCAAGAAATAAAAGAAATAAAAACAACAAAATAAAAGAAATAAGACAATGAAGAAATTTAGAGCAGCCGTAGTAGGATACGGCAACATCGGTAAGTTTACTGTTGAGGCACTCGAAGCAGCTCCTGACTTTGAGATTGCAGGTATTGTACGTCGCCAGGGTGCTAAGGACAAACCAGCTGAGTTGGCAAACTATGAAGTAGTAGATGACATCACCAAGTTGAAGGATGTAGATGTTGCTATCCTCGCAACCCCTACCCGCTCTTGCCCTGAGTATGCAGAGAAGATTGTTGCTCTCGGTATCAACACCGTAGACAGCTTCGATATCCACACCAGCATCCTCGACTACCGTACCAAGCAGATGGAGAACTGCAAGAAGGCTGGCAAGGTAAGCGTTATCTCTGCTGGTTGGGATCCAGGTTCTGATTCTATCGTACGTGTTCTGATGGAGAGCCTTGCTCCTAAGGGCTTGACATACACCAACTTCGGTCCTGGTATGAGTATGGGTCACTCAGTTTGTGTTCGTAGCAAGAAGGGCGTAAAGGAAGCGCTCTCTGTAACCATCCCATTGGGTGAGGGTATCCACCGCCGTATGGTTTATGTAGAGTTGGAAGAAGGTGCCAAGCTTGAGGATGTAACAGCCGAAATCAAGGCAGATCCATACTTCGCTCACGATGAGACCCACGTATTTGCCGTAGCATCTGTAGATGATGTAAAGGATATGGGTCATGGTGTGAACCTCGTTCGCAAGGGTGTATCAGGCAAGACCCAGAACCAGCGTTTCGAGTTCAATATGAGCATCAACAACCCAGCCCTCACCGCTCAGGTATTGGTTAACGTGGCTCGTGCTTCATTCCGTCTGCAGCCAGGTTGCTACACCATGCCAGAGATTCCAGTTATCGATATGTTGCCAGGAACCCGTGAGGAAATCGTTGCAACACTCGTATAATTGGGAGTGAAGAACGAAGAGTGAAGAATTCACTTGCATCACTATAATAAAACGGCTCGCAAGAAGTTTCGAATTCTTGCGAGCCTTTTCCATTCAACTAAAACCACTTATAATAACCCTGTCATATACAATGGCAAATAAGTAATTCCCTCCTCTACTTTCAAATCAGCAGTATGCAAAACATACGGTTCTGCCAGATAGCTACCATATTTAGCGATGCACTTTTTGAGAGAAGTGAGCGTGTATCTGTTAGTTGACTTCACTTCTATCGGTGAAATATTATGCTTTGACGTTATGGTATCTTTGGCTATCAGGAAATCCAGTTCCATCCTTTCCTGGGCATCATCCTTACTATATTTGGAAAAGAAATACAGTTTATGCCCTGCCGAACGTAACATCTGAGCAACAATATTCTCAACTATCATTCCACCATTAAACTCCAGCTTATCTATCAGAAGCTTGTTATATAAGTTTTCCGACACTATTGTATTTTCATTGAAAGCATGACTGATGAGCAACCCCGTATCAGCCATATAGCATTTCAATGTCGTATCATCGGTATTCATGCCAAGACCGATACTTGGCTCTGTCGTATTATAGGCCATATTGACTATCATTGCATCTGACAGCCAAAAGAATGCCGTTTCATAATCTCGCATTCTCGCCCCTTCGGTGAGTGCCTTCAACATAAATTTCTTCTCATGTTTTTGAAGCTGAGAAGGAATAGTATCAAAAATCTGAGTAACTTTAAATACATAAGTTGACGCATACTTCTGGATATCATTACGATATAAAGTAAGAATTTGGCGTTTCACACGATCCACCTTATTGAAATCTCTGGTTTCTACAAATTTAGCTACAGCCTGCGGCATTCCTCCAACAATGAGATACTGTCTGAAATAGTCCATTGCCATGCGATGCATCATTTGTCCCATCTCATGCCTTTTCTGAAAGTTCATTCGTATAAGCGGCATCAGGGTTTCATTGTTCAGTGCCCACAAGAATTCCTCGAAATCCATAGGATACATCAATATTTCTTCCTCCTCAGAAGGAATCATGATATTCTCTACGTTCTTTTTGATAGAAACGAGCGAACCAGTCTCGATATAATCGTAACGACCATCTTCAACCAGATACTTGATAGCTGTACGAGCCCGGGGATACAATTGCACCTCATCAAAGATTATAACCGAATTTCTTGGATATAGAGGTGTATTGGTGAAACTGCTTAAATACATAAAGAACGTATCCAAGTCATCCAGATAGGTTTCGAACAAGGATTTTATGTCCTTTCCTATTTTATTGAAATCAAGTAAAATATAACTCTTGTATTCTTTTTGAGCGAATTCCTTTACGATATAGCTCTTTCCTACTCGACGAGCCCCATTGATAAGAACAGCACTTTCTCCGTTCTGTTCTTCTTTCCATTTCTTGAGTTGATCATATACTTTTCTTCTCATAATTTACACCTATCCTAGATTAATGATATCGGATAAATACACCTATCCGCGATTAATATTTCCCATTATTTACACATATCCGCGATTATCAGATGGTGCAAATATACACATATCCGCGATTATCTCCAAGAAAAAGCCATTTTTTTAATATCTTTTAATTTTAGGAATAAGATGATAACGATACGCAAGATACATAATATTGGTATGGTATAAACATCATGCTTTAAGTCCATTATAGCTTTGTTTTATCATCCATTGCAAGCATGTGAATTAGCCACAGGAACTGTATCTATCGGCATGAAGAAGTAGGTCTATCTAATTGTCGGCAGCCGTCAGCAAGGTTGCCGGCAGCTGCCGGCAACCATACGAAACTATATTTAAAAGGTAAATAATACAGGTTTCTAAGACTATTTAAATAACTTATCAAAAGCTATATTATTTATGTGTCATGATATCAAGCACCATATCATCGGTAGCTCTCATCGCATCGGCACCGATGCTCGTGAGGTTGTGGATGCACTTATCCACATCATCATCTACGATACCCTCGGCAGAGGTGACACACTTACCTTCCATAGAAAGGAGGGCGGAAAGAAGGGCGGTGCTGACACCAGAGGAAATCTTCAGGGCACAACTTGGTTTCGCTCCGTCACAAATCATACCGGTGAGATTGGCTATCATATTCTTGACAGAATTGCAGATGCGGTTATAATCGCCACCCATCAGATAGGTAATGCCGCAACTGCTGCCCGTACTGGCTACTACACAACCGCAAAGAGCTGAAAGTTTGCCTAAACTCTGCTTGATGTAGATGGCAGTCAGATGACTGAGCATCAGGGCACGGATCATTTCCTCCTCGGTATTCTCGTTCTCTAGCGCATAAACCACCACAGGGTTCGTTGCACAGATGCCCTGGTTGCCGCTGCCGCTGTTACTCATCACCGGAATCATGGCACCACCCATACGGGCATCGCAGGCTGAAGCGGTGCGGGAGATGATGTGCGAGAAAATATTATCGCCGAAGATACCATGACTCAACGGACGGTCCATCGTCTTGCCCAGACAGTGGCCATAGTTGCCTTTGATACTCAACTCGGCAGCCTTCATATTATAGTCTCTGGTCTTGAGAATGAAAGAAATCTCATCGAGCGGAGCTGTTGTAGCAAACTCGTAAACCATCGGGAAATTGAGTTGGATGTCGTCAGCAGCCTCATCGCCCACAGTACCGCCCCGCTTATCGAGCACCACCTCGCCATTACGCTCAACATACACAAAATGGGTATGTGAACCGGAGATAATTGCCGTAGCCTGGTCTTCACCGGCATGACAGATGATTTCGATATAGAGTTTATCCACATCACCCTGCTTCAGTTTGATGTTGATATCCGCATCCTTGATATATTGTTTGCCCTGCTCCAGACTGTCGGGAGTAAGATCTTTCAACACTTCCAGCTGATATTCAGGCTTTCCGATGAGCGCACCCAGCGATACGGCGATAGGCAAACCGATCATACCCGTGCCAGGAATGCCGACACCCATCGCATTCTTGAGCATATTAGGACTCAGAAGAACTTCAATACGTTCAGGGCGCTTGCCCAATGTAGTAGCAGCCTTGGCTGTACATAGTGCCACAGCCATCGGTTCGGTACAGCCGATGGCAGGAACCACCTCTTTATTAACGAGCGCAATGATGCGCTCACGCTTACTTTTCTCTAACATAATCTATATAGCTTTTATATAAAAAACGTTCTTACCATTATTTCGGGTACAAAAATACAAAAAATAAACCGTATTCTTCTCTTTTCTCGAGAAAAATACGGTTTAAATCTATATTTCTTGATGAATTAGTCTTCCAACTGGAACAGAGGATCATCTGGAGTCAGCATGGTTGGCTTCTGGTCGAATTCCTTCAAGAGCTGCTCAGAAGCATACTTTTTGTTTACTACCAGGCGGAACATGTACTCGTTGAACCAATCGTTGGTCATGATGAAGCAACCGGCAAAACCATTGTCGGCACCCCAACTGTTCTCCACCTTCCACTTTACAGGCTTGCCATTGGCATCGAGATCTACAGCTGTCAGCGTCATGGCATGAGTAGAACCGCTATCGAAAGTAGCGATGCGGTCAGCCTTGTTCATTGGGAATGAGGTATTGAAGAGGCTGGCGTAATCGAAGTTGTCGAGTGCCAGATAGCCGCGCTTTCTATCAAGCTGCTTGCCAACATCATAACTTGAATACATCTTATGACCATCCTTTAGAGAGGCGATGGCGAGCTGGGCAATCTCCTCCATAGGCAGGTTCAGATACTTCCAGTTATGACCATCATAAGTATGGCGGTCGTACTCTACCTCGTATGTCTTGTGGTAAGGACGGCGTGGATCGTTCATCACCATCAGGAAGGTACCGTTCAGGTCCTTGCCCACCGTCTCCTCATAGAAACTCTTAGGAGTATACTTCTTCGCCTCGCCAATCTGCTTGCCATCCTTGTCGCGGAAAGCATAGGTAAATTCCTTCACCGGCTCACCCAGAGTAAGGCTGAGCATGTGATAAACCTGAGCCAGCATCTCGGTCTTACGAGCCTGGATAGCAGCAGGTTTCTTGCCCTGGGCTACCATCTTGCGGAGTTCGAGACCATACTCGCGGAGCTTGCTGCTGATGAGACGGCTCATCTTGGAAGTATTGTTGCTTGAGAAGGTCTCTGGCTGGGCACTCATTGGTACGAGACCATACTTGCTTGCCAAATCGGCAACACCGCAGAAAGTACCACCGTCATTGAGCGGATTCTTAAAGAAGAACTGCACCTGAGGATCCTCAATGCTCTTCTTGCCGAGGTCGATGACACCCTGGAGCATCAGGTTAGCCTTCTCCAGCTGGTCATAGAAGAAGAGATAATCCTGAGAATACTCCACCACTCTACCCTGCTTGTCGTTGACAGCAAAGTTAGAACGGAGCACATTGAAACCGCTGAACATCCAGCAGCGGCCCGAACTCTTCTGGTTGTGAATGCTCTGCGAAGGAGTCTCGATGCTGAAATGAGTATCAACCGGGGCCTCGTTGGCATGATTCTTCACAAGGTCATCAATGCTGTTGTTGGCAATCGCATTGAAGAGTGCCTTGTTGGCTACACCTGCCTGCTGGCTTTTCTCCATCTGCTGGAGAGCAGACTGACTGATGCCGCCACCCTTGGTCTGCGCCATCAAAGACATGGAAGCCATCATCATGGCTCCCAAAAGTAATACGTTTTTTCTCATCACGATAAAGGTATTTATTTGCTTATTGTTATATAACTAATTCCGGATTTCATTCCTTTTTCAGAAATTTCCTTTGCAAAAATACAAAGAATAATCGGAAAAAGCGAAAATATTGCCTCAAAAGTGCTTTATATAGGAAAAAAGCATTATCTTTGCACAAGATTTTCACGAAGAAAACATGGACAAGAACAAGTTTAGTCTATTAAATAGTATAAAATACCCGGAAGATTTGAGACGGCTGAGCATTGACCAGCTGCCACAAGTCTGCAAAGAGTTAAGAGAAGACATTATCGACGAGGTTGCCGTCAACCCCGGTCATTTTGCCTCCTCTCTTGGCGTGGTGGAAATAACCGTAGCCCTACATTATATCTACAACACCCCATACGACCGTATTGTATGGGATGTGGGACACCAGGCCTACGGACATAAGATATTAACAGGACGCCGCGACAACTTCTGCACCAACCGCAAATTGCACGGCATCCGTCCATTCCCTACACCTTTAGAAAGCGAATATGATACCTTCGCCTGCGGACATGCGAGCAATTCCATCTCCGCAGCACTCGGTATGGCCGTTGCCGCACGCGAAAACGGAGATACCGACAGGCATGTGGTAGCCGTCATTGGCGATGGAGCCATGAGCGGCGGACTGGCTTTCGAGGGACTGAACAACGTATCAAGTACACCTAACGACATGCTCATCATCCTGAACGACAACGATATGAGCATCGACCGGGCTGTGGGAGGTATGGAGAAATATCTCCTGAATCTCGATACCAACGAGACCTACAACCGCCTCCGTTTCAAGGCATCGCAGTGGCTGCACTCCAAAGGTTATCTCAACGAAGACCGCAAGAAGGGTATCCTGCGCCTGAACAATGCACTGAAGTCGGCACTGAGTCATCAGCAGAACATCTTCGAGGGTATGAATATCCGCTACTTCGGACCTTTCGACGGTCATGACGTGAAGGAAGTGGCTAGAGTGCTCAAACAGCTTAAGAACATGAAGGGTCCTAAGCTGCTGCACCTGCATACCACCAAGGGAAAGGGTTACGAACCTGCCGAGAAGAGTGCTACCATCTGGCACGCACCAGGCAAATTCGATCCAGAAACGGGTGAGAGAATCATTGCCGATACCAGCAACCAGCCTCCTAAATATCAGGATGTTTTCGGTGAGACGCTGCTGGAACTGGCTCAGAAGAACCCGAAGATTGTAGGTGTGACGCCAGCCATGCCTACAGGATGCTCCATGAACATCATGATGAAGGCGATGCCAAACCGTACCTTCGATGTAGGTATTGCCGAGGGACATGCCGTTACCTTCTCTGGAGGTATGGCGAAAGACGGACTCATCCCATTCTGCAATATCTACAGTTCGTTTGCACAGCGTGCCTACGATAACATCATCCACGACATGGCACTGCTCAACCTGCCGGTTATCATGTGTCTTGACCGTGCCGGACTGGTAGGTGAAGACGGACCTACCCATCATGGTGCCTTCGATATGGCGGCTCTCCGTCCGATTCCGCATCTCACCATCGCATCTCCGATGAACGAACATGAGTTGCGCAACCTGATGTATTCAGCCCAGTTGCCAGGTCATGGCAGCTATGTAATCCGTTATCCGAGAGGCAAGGGTGTGCTCGTAGACTGGCGCAACCCGATGGAGGAAATCAAGACCGGTACCGGCAGAAAGCTGAAAGACGGAACCGATGTGGCTGTTCTCACCATCGGCCCTATCGGAAACGATGCCGCTCAGGCTATCGCTGAGGTTGAAGCCGAAACCGGAATGAGCATCGCCCACTACGATATGCGATTCCTCAAGCCACTCGATGAAGACATTCTGAAAGAGGTGGGCGAAAAGTTCAGCCGCATCATCACCATCGAAGACGGCGTTCGTATGGGCGGTATGGGCTCTGCCGTACTGGAATGGATGAACGACCATGACTATCAGCCAAAGATGACCCGAATGGGATTGCCAGATGAGTTTGTGGAACACGGAACCGTGGCACAGCTCAGGGAAATCGTGCATCTCGATAAAGAATCAATCAAAGAAGCAATTAAGAAATGAAAATAATCATAGCTGGCGCATATGCCATAGGTACTCATCTGGCGAGACTCCTGTCACGCAGCAATGAAGAGATTACGCTCATCGATGAAAGCGAAGAGCGCCTGGCCAGCATTGGCTCCGACTGCGACCTGCTCACCATGCTGGGCAAGCCTACCAGTCTTCACATCTTACGCGATGCGGGGGTAGCAGATGCCGACCTCTTCATCGCCGTTACTCCGGTAGAAAGTACCAACATCACAGCTAGCATCCTTGCCAAGAACCTGGGTGCCAAAAGAACGGTGGCCCGTGTGGATAACCCGGAGTATATGGATCCTCAGGCTCAGAAATTCTTCAAAGGATTAGGTATCAACAAACTGATTTATCCGGAGATGCTCGCAGCCGTAGATATCAATAACGGACTGAAAATGAGTTGGGTACGTCAGCGCTGGGATGTGCACGACGGCGCACTCGTCATGCTCGGCATCAAACTGCGCGAAGGATGCGAGATACTGAACGAACCGCTCAAGAACATCAGCGGTCCTAACGACCCATACCACGTGGTAGCCATCAAGCGAGGCAGTGATACCATCATCCCTGGCGGTAACGACGAGCTGAAACTCTACGACCTCGCCTACTTCATGACCACCCGCAACTATATCCCATATATCCGCAAGATTGTGGGCAAGGAGCACTATGTGGATGTGAAGAACGTGATGATTATGGGTGGCGGACGCACAGCCGTAAGAGCCGTAAAGAAGATGCCGGAATATATGGAATGCAAGATTATCGAGATGAGCGAGGAGCGCTGCGAATATCTCAACGATATTCTCGATGAGAACAAGACGCTCATCATTCATGGTGACGGACGCGACATTCCGCTGCTCGTAGAAGAAGGTATCCGCAGCACACAAGCCTTCGTGGCACTAACCGGTAACGCCGAAACCAATATCCTGGCCTGTCTTACCGCCAAGAGAATGGGTGTGCGCAAGACGGTGGCTGCCGTAGAAAACGTAGACTACGTGAGCATGGCAGAGAGTCTGGATATCGGTACCATCATCAACAAGAAGATGATTGCCGCCAGCTACATCTACCAGATGATGCTCGATGCCGACGTGATGAACGTGAGATTCCTGATGAGCGCTAACGCCGATGTGGCTGAGTTTATAGCCAAAGAAGGTTCGAAGGTAACCAAGAAACCGGTGAAGGAACTCGGCATGCCTATCGGTGTAACCATCGGTGGACTGGTTCGCAGTGAAGAAGGAATGCTCGTTTCGGGTAATACACAGATAGAACCGGGCGACTCGGTGATGGTTTTCTGCCACAACATCAACATGAAGAAAATTGAGAAATACTTCATCTAAGCGTGAAGGAGATAGAGACATACTTCATATATGATAAACAGAAAATTAATATATAAGATTTTAGGGCAACTGCTTTTCATAGAAGCATTCCTGCTCTTCGTCAGTCTGCTGGTAGCTTTCTATTACCAGCAGGACGACATCTTTGCCTTCATTGTGGCAACACTTACCACCATCGGAGGCGGACTGGTGCTGAAATGGCGAGGACACGGAGCAGATAACTCAATGTCGCGCCGTGATGCCTATCTCGTGGTAACGCTCTCATGGATTGTATTCAGTTTCTTCGGAACCCTCCCCTTCATGATAAGTGGATACATCAACAACTTTACCGATGCCTACTTCGAAACCATGTCGGGATTTACGACAACGGGAGCCACGATATTAGACGATGTAGAATGCTTCCCCCACGGACTGCTCTTCTGGCGTTCGCTCACCCAATGGATAGGCGGTCTGGGAATCGTATTCTTCACCATCGCCCTGCTGCCTTCGCTTGTAGGAGGACAGACCAAGGTGTTTGCTGCCGAGGCAACAGGACCTATCAAGACAAAACTGCATCCCCGGCTTTCCACTTCGGCTAAATGGATCTGGAGTATCTATCTGATGCTCACTATCGCCTGCATCGCATCCTACTATGTGGCAGGAATGAATCTCTTCGACAGTTTCAACTATGCGATGACCACTACGGCTACGGGAGGTTTCTCTACCCACAACAGCAGTACCTCGTTTTTCCATTCGCCGGCGCTGGAATACATCTGTGCCTTCTTCTGCTTCCTGTCGGGTGTTAATTTCACCCTGCTCTATGCAGCCGTCATCAAGTTCAAGATCAAGGATCTGTTCAAGAATTCAGAGTTTAAGTTCTATATGCTCCTCGTTACAGCCTTCACGGCTTTCATCATGGTAGAGCTGATAGCGATGCGCAACTACGATGTGGAACATGCCTTCCGCAGCTCCATCTTCCAGGTGGTATCATTCATCACCACCACGGGATTATTTAACGACGATGCTGCAGTGTGGCCTCACGTTACCTGGGTGGTATTGGCAGCCTGCATGTTCTTCGGAGCCTGCTCGGGCAGTACGAGTGGAGGTTTGAAATGTATCCGTGGCGTGATGCTGGTGAGAATGGTGAAGAATGAGTTCCGACAGATTCTGCACCCTAACGCCGTGCTGCCGCTGAAGATTGATGGTGTGAACGTACCGATGCAGAAGCGTGTTACGCTGCTTGCCTTCCTCACCACTTATCTCATCATCTGTCTGGTGATATCGTTCACGATGATAGCCATGGGCATCGACAATACCAATGCCATCACCATCACCCTGAGTTGTGTGGGTAATGTGGGACCTACGCTGGGTACGGAAATCGGACCAACCATGTCGTGGAGCGAACTGCCGGATGTGGCAAAATGGTTCTGCTCGCTGATGATGCTCATCGGTCGTCTGGAGATATTCAGTGTGCTGGTTATCTTAACGCCAGCATTCTGGAGAGAGAACTAACATACCCAGAGGGGGAGTTAGAAAATAAAAGAGAAGTTGATATTTGAAGTAAGAAATACGCTTACTAGACTAAGTATATTTCGCACAAAAAGCGTTATATATAATAAGGTATAGGTTCAGCAAGAGCCTTACCGGAGAGTAAGAAACCGTACTGAAGAGTACATTTATAAACTAAATATAGGTAAAAATGAAACCATTAAAATTTCAACCGCTATTAAAATCCACCATCTGGGGTGGCAGTAAGATTATCACTTTCAAGCATCTCGACGTAAAGCAAGAGAATGTGGGAGAAAGCTGGGAAATCTCTGGAGTACCAGGAAATGAAAGCATCGTAGCCGATGGCGAGATGCAGGGCAAGAGCCTCAACGAGGTTGTTGCAGAACGGAAGGGAAGCTTCCTCGGAGAAGAGAACTACAAGCGTTTCGGCAATGAGTTTCCACTGCTCATCAAGTTTATCGATGCCAACCGCGACCTCTCTATCCAGGTGCATCCTAATGATGAAATTGCCAAGAAGCAAGGTAAGGAACGCGGCAAGACCGAGATGTGGTATGCGCTGCCATGCGAGCCGGATGCCAAGCTCTACAACGGCTTGAAGATGCAGATTACTCCTGAGCAGTACAAGGAGATGGTAGAGAACGATACCATCACCGATGCCCTGGCTCAGTATAACGTGAAGGAGGACGACTGCTTCTTTATCCCAGCCGGCAGAATCCACGCCATCGGAACAGGCTGTTTCGTTGCCGAGATTCAGCAGACCAGCGATGTTACCTATCGCATCTACGACTTCAAACGCAAGGACAAGGATGGCAACTATCGTCAGCTCCACACCAAGGAGGCTGCTGAGTGCATCGACTACACCGTATTGCCAGACTATCGCCAGCACTACACTCCTGCCAAGAATCAGGGTGTAAGCATGGTGCAGTGCCCTTACTTCACCACCGCCGTTTATGATCTTGATGAGCCAATGACGCTGGATTATTCAGAGTTGGACAGCTTCGTGATTCTGATTGGCTTGAAGGGTGAGGCTAAGATTACCGACAACGAGGGTAACGAAATTACGCTCCAGGGCGGCGAAAGCATCGTAGTTCCTGCCTCTACCCAGACATTGAAGGTAGAAGGAACCTTGAAGTTCCTGGAGACATACGTATAAATTTAAAGGTAAAAGGGTAAAAAAGTAAAAAGGTAAAAAGAGCCTGGCGGGATGTCATCTGCCTGCTTTCTTTTTATCTTTTTACCCTTTTACCTTTTTACTTTTTTACCCTTTTACCTTTAAATATCCTTTTTACCTTTCCAAATACTTTTCCACATCCGCCTGTATCTTCTGGAATTCGGGAGAGAACTGGTAGAAGGTGTTCTTCTTCATCATCATCTTCACCTTGCCCAGACTATTCTCATAACATGCCATTTCGGTGCGGGCCTGCTCGGAATGGAGGGCACGGTCGCGGATTTCGTTCTCCCTATCATTGCGCAAAGCATCGCAGACGCTCTGGACGATGGGACTTACTACCAGGTCGAAGAGATGATGACCCTGAATATATAAATAGGTATTGCTCTCGTTTACACCCAGATTGTTGAGGTAAAGAGCCATATCATCCAACTCATCCTTAAACTTCTTGAAGCGGCGCTCCAGCTGGAACAGCTTTGCCCGCACCTTCTTTCCCAAATAATCTATCGCCCATTTAGGATCCTGGATTCGGACAGAAGGCAGCATGATGACCTTATCAAACTCCGCCATATCAAAATGCATCGACATCTTGCGATGACGCACATAGAACAGCATGTGCCATAAGAAGAGAGGCCAGATGGTACGGGAATAAGACTCAAGAAAACGCTCGAAATCGAAGATACGACGGTCGTTGAGCGTCACCATCACACAGGTTTCGTGCAATCCTCTGGCATAACATTGGAAGTTTTCAATGGCATAGGCATAGGTATGGAAGATGTAAGGATTCTCCAACATCTGCTGGGAAGACTCGGTTGAGCCCTGACGCAGATAATCGTAATCGGCATCTACACAGGCTATCATATCCCTACCTACTCCCTTCAGCATACTAGAGATAGCAGCCTTCTTGCCTCGGTCTAAATGCTGGTTACGGGTAGGCAGCATGATATCAAAATAGCGTTTTTCATTCTCAAACTTTCCCAGTACAGAACGCCAGAAGAAGACATCATCATAGCTCTCGACGTAAGCCACAATCTTGCGCCGAGCCTTCTTCGAAGTCATCCTGTTGGCTGCCTCGAAGAACTGGGAATTGATATTATCGGTTAAACGTTTAGCCATAAGCTGAAAAAATCAACATTCAACACTTAACATTCAACATTACGAAATCGTAATATCATTCACATCCGTCACCCTATCGGTCCATCCATCCATGACCACAGCAGGACTGTGGGTGGTCATGATGATCTGGATATTCGGATTAAGCTGCAGCACCAGACCGATGAGCTGCTTCTGCCATTCGAAATGAAGGCTGATTTCCGGCTCATCCATAAAGAGGACGTATGACTGGTTGTCCTCCACCAGCACGGTGAGGAGGATGGCGAGAATCTGCTTCTCACCTGCCGAAAGTTGATAAGGCAGGAGCTGCTCGCCTATCTGATTGAAGCGGATTTCGTTGGCAGTACGGATGATGGTCTTGCCGGTATCCTTGAAAAGATTATCTACCATATCCTGGAACAGTTTCTTCGGTTCACTCAGTTTCTGAGCCTTGAAGGCTGCATCCGGTTCGCCACTCTGCAAGACGGCGATGATGCGGTTGCCGATGTTCACCTGGTAATCCAGATACTTACGCTGCAGCTGGAAGAGCTGCCAGTCGAGTTCGGTAACCAGAGTGAGGTCTATCTTGTTGATCATCTCGGCATTCATCAATGGTCTATCTACCGAGCGGATTACATCATATCTAATCCACTTTGCCTCCTCCGGTTCCACCTTCAGATGCACACCCTTGATCATGTGACTAGGGAATTCACCGCCAGCCGCCAGACCCTTTACCACCTTATTTAATATAGTACTCTTGCCCACGCCGTTTACACCACTCAGGATATTGACACGGCGGTCGAGGTTCCAAAGAATATGTTTGGTACCGCTCCAGAGAGATTCAATCTCTATCTGTTTGATATAATCAGCATATTTCTGCATAAGAATAATCTCCTATCTTTAATAGTCAAGAACGGAAAAAGACTATTGTCTTAACTTCTTAACTCCTTTAAGTTTCAAAAAATATACCGCAAATATAGTAAAATTCCTCGAATTTTTGTACCTTTGCACTCGATTTTATTCAAAAATAGGAAGATTTAAATAGAAATAAGGAAAAAATGGATAACAAACGACCTCTTATCGCCCACCTGTGCCTCTTCTGTTCCGGCGCATTCTGGGGACTGATGGCTCCCGTAGGCAAGGATGCCATGCTTCACGGCATCGACGGCATCGACCTGGTGAGCTTCCGTGTATTGGGTGGTGCCATTCTCTTCTGGCTCACCTCGCTCTTCACCAAGAAAGAGCATGTTCCAGTAAAAGACATCTTCAAGTTTGCTGCTGCCGGACTCTTCGCCCTCGTGTTCAACCAGTGTTCTTACACCATCGGTCTGAACATGACTTCGCCTAGCAACTCCAGCATCATGACCACCTCGATGCCTATCTTCGCCATGGTTCTCTCCTTCCTGATATTGAAGGAGCCTATCACCTGGAAGAAGGCGCTCGGTGTACTGATGGGATGTGCTGGTGCCGTCATCATCATCATGACAAGTGCTACGGCTGGCAATGCCAAGGTGGGAAACATCTGGGGCGACCTGCTCTGTATGTCGGCTCAGCTTTCCTTCGCCCTCTACCTGTCGCTCTTCAAGGACCTGCTGTCCAAGTATTCACTCTTCACCATCAACAAGTGGATGTTCCTCTGGGCAACGGTCCTGATATGGCCTTTCACCATCAGTCATGTGATGAGCATCGACTTTGCCCATGTTCCGATGAGCACCTGGTGGGAAACGGGCTACGTGGTTCTCTTCGGTACTTATCTGGGCTATATCTGCATGATGATCGGTCAGAAGACCCTGCGCCCTACCGTGGTGAGTGTATATAATTATGTGCAGCCGCTGGTATCGGTCACCGTGAGTGTTATCGTGGGTCTCGCCGTATTCAAAGGCATGCAGGCGATTGCCGCCGCCCTCGTGTTCTCAGGTGTATGGCTCGTGGTAAAGAGCAAGTCTAAACATGATATCGACAAGCACGACCACAGTCTGGCTTACGAGAAAAGACATGCGTAAAAGATAGAAAACAAAAACTGTCCCCATCTGAGATAACAGATGAGGACAGTTTTTGTTATATAAAAAAAGAAGATCAGCAACCGAAATAAACCATCAGTCCGCCCAATACGATATAAAGCAGGGCGTATGGGATGGCCGAACGGAGAATCTCTCCATCCTTTCCCTCCATATCGCAGGCTGCAGTAGCAATGGCGATACTCTGCGGACTGATCATCTTGCCACCCGTGGCTCCCGTGGTGTTGGCAGCAACCAGCCAGTTTTCCTGACCGCCCTCCATACCGAAGAATGTGCTCTGCCCCGTCATACCCAACTGGTTGGCAACATGAGCCTGGAGCTTGGCAAAGAGGATATTCGAAGAGGTATCAGAACCCGTTACGAAGGTTCCGATGGCACCAATCATCGGCGCTACCAAAGGATAGAAATCACCCGTCACAGCCACCAGACCTGAGGCGATGGAAGTAATCATTCCCGAATAGTTCATCACACTCGCCAGGGCTATCAGCGAACAGATGGTCACCACCGTCTTGCGCAGATTCACCGTGGTACGGGCAAGGATCACCATCAGTCGCTTAAGACTCAATCCCTGAATCAGTCCACCAATCGTAGCACCCAGGAAGAGCATCAGGCCCGCATTGGATATCCAGCCAAACTTAAAGGTGCTGTCGAGCACAGGCAGATGAACCGTACTCACCAGATGACTCTTGAGGAAAGCATTGACCGGAGGACAGAGTGCTCCGGAAACCAGAATGAATATCAATATAAAAAGGTAAACGCTCCATGCCTTCAGGCTTTCGGCAAGTGTAAAGGTTTCCTTATCCTGCACCTTGCTCTTTCTGGCAAATACCTTGGCGTATGCGATGATGGCGATAATGGCAGCCAGCGAACCGATGATGGCTGGAGTCTCCGAACCGAGATAATAGCCGCAGACAAACTGCACTACCACGGAAATCACTCCCACCCAGAGGGCGATAATGAGATTCTTGATAAGATTATGCTTATCGGTAAGCGTCAGGATGATGAAAGGCAGAATGATAAAAAGAGGTGCCAGCTGGATAATGGCGAAGGCCGAAGTCTCGCAAATCTGTGCCGCCGAAGCCGATCCGCTTTCAGCCACCTCGTTACAGAGCGTAGTAACCGGTACACCCACGGCACCAAATCCCGTAGCCACGGTATTACCGATTAAGGAAACCAGAGCCGAGAACATCGGTTTGAAGCCGAGTCCGATGAGGATGGCAGCAGGTATCGCCACCGCCGTTCCGAAGCCCGCCATACCTTCGAGCAGTCCGCCGAATCCCCATACGAGGAGCAGCACGAGCAGTCCCTTATCATCGGTAATCGATGTAAACTGCCTCTTGATCACTTCTATCTGCTTGCTTTCCACGAGGATATTATAGCTGTAGATAGCCATCAGGATGATGATGAGAATCGGGAATACCGCCTTCAGGATGCCTTCCACCACCGCCCATCCCGTCAGGGCGATCACGCTATCCTCCGCATGTTCCGGGGCTATCATGCCTAGCGGCGAAGCTGCGAAGAGAGCGAGCAACACGGTAACTACGAGCGTCAGTAAGGCACTTTTATGACCTGCCATCTTGAAGCCGAGCATCAGGATGAACAGCAACACGATGGGAATAATAGAAACTACAGATGCCATAAGCCATTCAGTTTTTTAATGTTTTCGATTGCTAAATTTTATGTTTCACTTGCAAAAATACTATTTTTCTTTGAAAAAAGAAAGCATTTTTGAAAAAAATTTTTTTTTTAGATGTCCGATTTTTCAATTTCATACGTCTATAGAGTGTTAAGGTTATGAGAACAGAAGAATTCAACCATATCATCCTACCGATGCGCAGCAACTTGAAAGCGTATGCGCTAAGGTTGACTGAGAGTGACGACAATGCCGAAGACCTCGTGCAGGAAGTCATGCTCAGGCTGTGGGACATGCGCCAGAATATCAAGGCAGAAGATAACCTCAAGGCGCTCGCCATCACCATCATGCGCAACAAGTTTTATGACCAGTGCCGACATGAGGAGCGGAACTTCACCACCGACAAGGTAATGGAAGTACCCATAGAAGACCGGCGGGCAGAGCAACGGGACGAGGTAAACCTCATCAAGCAGATAGTGGCACAGCTTCCGCCCTTGCAGCAGCAGATATTCCGCATGAAGGAGATAGAAGGCTATACTGCCGATGAAATCATGCAGATAACGGGATGCACAGCTGATAATCTCCGAAAGAATCTCTCCAGAGCCCGACTCAAAATCAGAGAGACTTATATAAACATCGTGAAACAGAACAAAATAAAGAAGGAGGAAAAGTTATGAATGATGAAATAAAAAGAATACAGAACTTGCTCGACAAGTATATGGATGGTGCCACATCCAATGAGGAAGAGGCAACGCTCAGAAAATATTTCGAAGAGCATGCCAATGATATTCCGGAAGAATGGGAATCCTACCGCGCCCTCTTCGGCTATATCGGATTCGAACAGATGAATCTTTCTCAAATTCTAAAAGAAGAAGAGAAGGAGATAGATAAGAAGGAAGCTTCTCGCAGCAGATGGCTCAAATATTTCGGCACTTCTGTGGCAGCCGCCGCTATCATCGCATTCCTGATTGTGGGCATCCAGAAGATAACCCAGCCTCAGCCTGAATGTTATGCGGTTATCGATGGAAAGGTTTATACCGACCAGGAGTTCGTTCATAACGAAGCCCTGGATGCCCTGGAAGATGTTTCGGCAGATTCCGAAGATCCATTCAGTGCCCTGGATATGATGAAACAATAAATTTATCTTTTAGATGAAACAATCAATCAAACTATAAAGTATAATATATATAATAAGGTATAGAATATGAAACGATGCAACTTGATAAAACGCTTCTTCATCGGACTGCTTCTTATCGTGGTAGCCTCGATTTCGGCTTATGCCCAGGAGGGACTATACGTAAAAAGTATATTCCAACGATTCGGGCACGCCAAGGGATGCAAGATGGTTACGATGCAGAATGCGCAACTCAAAGGTTACAGGCTCAAGATATACAAGAGCCTGGTATATAAGAACCATGCCACGGAAATAGCCCACTATCTGAAGTCCGACCGCAAAGCTGCGAAAAAGATCAGAGAGGTGGTGGAGAATGGCAAGATGGTGAGCGGCTATTACATGATGGCACCCTTGAACAATGGCAACAACCGCTTCATCCTCTTCAGTAACCCGAGTAAAAGCAAGGGAACCGTGATTTATATCGAAGGCAATCTGTCGCCCGAAGACATCATGCAACTCTGCTATTCCAGAAGATAGAAACAACATCTTCCTACAGGAATCTTCTCAATAAGAATAAAAAACAACATAAAATATAGTATTATGAATATCAAAAACGTAATGATGATGGCTGCCATGATGCCAGCCTTCGCCCTTGCTGAAACCAACAGCAACTGTGCACCAGTCTCTGTAGAGGCTAACGACACCACAATCAGAGTGAACGACCAGAACATCGTCATCAAGCAGGATGGTGAACAGACTTCTGTGAAGATATATAAGATGAACGGCAACGAGATGACCAAGATTTCCGAAACCCAATTCGTAGATGGTCAGGAAGTAGAAAAGGTATTTGTCACCTCACCATTCATCCCTCAGACTTTGAGAAAGCACAAGCGCAGTCTGGAGAGTCATTATCCAACCTTCTTCTTCGGCTGCAGCCAGTTGCCAGGCAGCAGGGGAAGCATAGGAGGCAACAACGAGATGCACAGTCGCGACTCCAAGTCGTGGGAATGGGGCATTACCCTCACCAGTCTCTGCTTCCGCCTTTCCAACGAAATGGCACTCACCTCCTCTCTCTCCATCGGACAGGTACACCACCATTTCAAGGACAATTATGTATTAAGTACCGAAAACGGGGTATCGGCAATGACTCCGATAGATGGCGAGACGCTGAAGAAAAGCTATATCAGCTACAATGTGCTCCGCCTGCCTATCATGCTGGAGTGGCAGAAGCGCATAGGATGCCATGATGCATTCCTGGCGTTAGGTCCATCGGTAGAATACCGCTGGCACGAGCATTCCCGCTACTTCATCGGAAAGCACAAGCATACCGAAACGGGCGATATCAACCTCAACCCTATCGGCTTGAACCTCGAGGCCCGTGCCGGCTACTCAGGAGTGATGCTCTACGCCCGTGCCGGAATAACCCCGCTGCTCAACAAGACCAAGGCTCCCGAGTGCTACCCGATGACCATCGGCTTAGGATTTAGACTGTAACATAGCTGCAATGTAGCAGAAATATAGCTGTAATGTAGCAAAACATAACTGAAACTGTCCCCATCTGAAACACCCATTCAGATGAGGACAGTTTTTTATTCTGCCAAATTCGGGAATTAAAAACGGCCAAATTCGGGAAAAATATTCGGCCAAATTCGGGAGTTGAATATAGCCAAATTGGGTAACAGATTTCGAAAATCACAGCCAAATTAAGTAACGAATCACAGCCAAATTGGGTAACAAATCACAGCCAAATTGGGTAACGAATCGCAGCCAAATTAAGTAAAAATATGCCGCCAAATTTGGTAATTCCAAGATTTTATCGTATATTTGCAGCCGAAACAAAGGAGATTCAACATGAAAGAATACAAGAAAAGAATTGCAGATAAACTATTGGAATACAGACTCGAAGAAGTTGGAGCCGTATTGATAGAAGGACCAAAATGGTGTGGAAAAACTACCACAGCAGAACAAAAGGCCAAAAGCGTGCTATATATGGCAGATCCAGACAACCAAAACAACTATCTGGAAATGGCAAATTTAAAGATAAAAATGCTCCTGAAAGGAGAAAAACCACGACTCATTGACGAATGGCAAATCATACCGCAAATCTGGGATGCCATCCGATTTGAAGTGGACCACCAGGGTGAGGAAGGCTTGTTTATCCTCACCGGATCTGCCGTGCCTGCATCTTCCGAAAAAATACATCACACGGGTACAGGACGTTTCGCCTGGATTACCATGCGACCTATGTCATTATGGGAATCAGGAGAATCTACAGGAGAAGTTAGCATCAGCGAACTGTTCAAGGGAAATGCAAACCTGGAAGGTTTCAACAAATTGAAACTGGAAGACATCGCATATCTCGTCTGCAGAGGTGGATGGCCTAGTGCCACTACCAAGAACCCAAGAGCCGCCTTGCGACAGGCTTATGACTATTATGATGCGGTGGTAAAAACTGATATTTCAAGAGTGGATGAAATCAGCAGAAACAGCGAACGAACCAAGCTGCTTCTGCGTTCATACGCCCGTTCACAAGGTGGCCAAGTAAGTATCGGAGCCATAAGACAAGATATGATGGAAAACGATGATGAAACACTGGCTGACAAAACTGTACAGAGTTACATCGGTGCGCTCAAAAAAATCTTCGTAATAGAAGACATGCCTGCCTGGAATCCGAACCTTCGCAGCAAGACTGCCATCCGTTCGGCTGAAACCCGATATTTCGTTGATCCATCCATTGCGGTGGCTGCTTTAGGTCTAGGTCCTGATGATCTCATCAACGACTTGGAGACTTTCGGTTTGCTCTTCGAAACCCTATGCGTCCGTGATCTTCGTGTATATGCTGATGCCATCGACGGCAACGTATATCATTACCGCGATAAGAACGGTTTGGAATGTGATGCAGTTATCCATCTTCGCAACGGCTCATACGGCCTCATCGAAATCAAGCTGGGTGGTGCACAAGCCATCGAAAAAGGAGTCTCTACACTAACTGCTCTTGCAGATAAGATAGACACGACCAAGATGAAAGCTCCATCTTTCATGATGGTACTCACTGCCGTAGGAGACTATGCTTACCGCAGAGAAGACGGAGTATATGTGGTACCTATCGGCTGCCTGAAAGACTAGTTTGGGATGGGATACAGACTCAAAAATCCTATATATAATAAAAATTGCTCCTATATATAATAAGGTGTAAACCCATCAAAGCACCTAAAAAATACCCGAATACCACAAACGTGGTAGCAGGAATACTACTCATATGCTATTTCAGAATCCAAAAAATCGCCGTACCTTTGCAGCGTCAATCAGAACAAACAGTCTGATGCCAATCATGACTGGATAACTGGGCGACATATTTATATAAATGAATAAGATTGAATATTAACGTAAAATTAAAGAAAGGACATAGATTATGAGTACAGAAAAGAAACTTCGCTTTGAGACACTTCAGTTGCATGTAGGTCAGGAAAATCCAGATCCAGCTACCGACGCTCGTGCGGTGCCTATCTACCAGACCACAAGTTACGTGTTCCGCAACTCTCAGCACGCTGCCGATAGATTCGGACTCCGTGACGCAGGTAATATCTATGGTCGCTTGACCAACTCTACTCAGGGTGTATTCGAAGACCGTGTAGCTGCCCTCGAAGGTGGTGTAGCAGGTTTGGCTGTCGCTTCTGGTGCTGCCGCCGTTACCTACGCTCTGCAGAACATCCTTCAGAATGGCGACCACATCGTAGCTGCCGACAACATCTACGGTGGTACTTATAACCTCATCACCCATACATTATCCACACAGGGTGTCAGCTACACCATCGTGGATCCTCGCAACTTCGAGCAGGTAGAGGCTGCCATCCAGGACAATACCAAGGCACTCTATGCAGAGACCTTCGGAAATCCTAACTCAGATGTAACCGATATCGATAAGTTGGCAGAGATTGCTCATCGCCACAACATCCCATTGATTATCGATAACACCTTCGGCACCCCATACCTCATCCGCCCTATCGAGCACGGAGCAGATATCGTGGTTCACTCTGCTACCAAGTTCATCGGCGGTCATGGTTCATCTCTCGGTGGTGTCATCGTAGATGGCGGTAAGTTCGACTGGAAGGCAAATGCCGACAAGTTCCCTACTCTCGCCAAGCCAGACCCATCTTATCATGGTGCCGTATTCGCAGATGTAGCCGGAGCAGCAGCCTTCGTAACCCGAATCCGTGCGGTCATCCTTCGTGATACCGGTGCAACCATCTCTCCATTCAATGCCTGGATTCTTCTTCAGGGCTTGGAGACATTGAGCCTCCGTGTAGAGCGTCACGTTCAGAATGCATTGAAGGTGGTAGAGTACCTGGAAAACAACCCTAAGGTGGCAAAGGTTAATCACCCAGCCGTTCCTTCTCATCCAGATCATGAACTTTACAAGAAGCTCTTCCCTAACGGCGGTGGTTCTATCTTCACCTTCGATATCAAGGGCGGCGAGAAAGAGGCATGGGAGTTCATCGACCACCTGCGCATCTTCTCTTTGCTGGCTAACGTAGCCGACGTGAAGTCACTGGTTATCCACCCAGCAACAACCACCCACTCTCAGTTGAGCCCAGAGGAGTTGGAGGAGCAGCACATCTATCCTTCTACCGTTCGATTGAGCATCGGTATCGAGAACATCGACGACCTGATTGAGGCACTCGATGAAGCATTTACGTATGTGAAGTAATTTCAGTGTTGAATGTTGAATGTTAAATGTTGAATTGCCTGACGGACAATAACGGCATTCAACATTCAACACTCAACATTAAAATTCAACATTCAACACTCAACACTTAACATTAAAAAAATCATTATGGCAAAGATATATAAACAGATTACTGATTTAATCGGTAAGACCCCATTGGTAGAATTGGGTAAGTATTCAGCATCCAAGGGTTTGGAGACTCCTGTGATTGCTAAGGTAGAATTCTTCAATCCTGGCGGAAGCGTAAAGGATCGTATCGCCCTCGCGATGATCGAAGACGCTGAGCAGAAGGGCATCCTGAAACCAGGTGCCACCATCATCGAACCAACCAGCGGTAACACGGGTGTAGGCCTGGCTCTGGTATCAGCCGTAAAGGGCTATCACCTCATCCTCACCATGCCAGAAACCATGAGTGTGGAGCGCAGAAACCTGGTGAAGGCTTACGGCGCAGAAGTGAGATTGACCAGCGGTAAGGACGGAATGCCTGGCGCCATCAAGGCTGCCGAGGAGCTCCGCGATTCCATTCCGGGTTCCGTGATTCTGGGACAGTTTACCAACCCAGCCAATCCTGCCAAACACTATGCCACAACCGGACCAGAAATCTGGGCAGATACCGATGGCGAGATTGATATCTTCGTAGCCGGTGTAGGAACAGGTGGAACCATTTCGGGTATCGCCAAGTACCTGAAAGAGCAGAATCCAAACGTGAAGGTGATTGCCGTAGAGCCTGCCACATCGCCTGTATTGAACGGCGGACAGAGCGGTCTTCACAAGATTCAGGGCATCGGTGCCGGTTTCATTCCAGAGACTTACTCTTCAGAATATATCGATGAGGTATTGGATATTCAGAACGATGATGCTATCAAGGCGGGTCGTGACTTGGCTCAGACCGAGGGCCTCTTGGTAGGAATCTCATCAGGTGCTGCCGCCTTTGCAGCCACCGAGATTGCGAAACGTCCTGAGAACAAGGGCAAGAAGATTGTAGCCCTCTTGCCAGATACCGGCGAGCGTTATTTAAGCACTGTACTCTACGCTTTCGAGGAGTATCCATTGTAATTCACAATCGGATATTTTCTGATGGAAGCAAAATCTATCATAATTTCCCCAACCAGCTTTCCCATAGCAGGTTGGGGATTTGCATATCAAGCCTTTCTGTTCCTGTCAAACAGGTCTTGATAGGAGTCTGCTATGGCGTGGTGCGCCTCATCCACTACGATGAGTCCTGGCGTACACTTCGCCCGTGTCATGGTTGTCAAGAAACCATTTCACCACAGCCGCACAACTCCACAATCAGTGTAATTCATGCAATCTGTGGGACTAAAGAAGAGTAAAGTAGAAAAATATGAAAAGGCAATAAGCCAACAAGATGAGCAGAACTTTTATTCAAAGCTCAACCCATCTTATCGTATATAATTAAAATTTAAAATTTTATCCTTTTGTGTTTTCCAGATATTAGGCAATTAAAGTGTATATCCGCATCCGATCCGTATGGAATTTTAATCATGCCGTTACCATGGGCGGTTACTCCTACAGCTAATTATTTTTCCATCCAATTTACAACAACAATACCATTAAGCCTCCCTATGTGCTTAACGTTTTCTGTAACCATAACCATGTTATTTATGATAGCTGTAGTACCGATAATTATGTCAGCATCTTCAATAAGTTGACCTTTTTTACGAAGAAAAGCCTTTTGTACAGCAAATTCATTCCAAATATTTGCCGTTGGCAATATTGTTACATACTGGCAAAACACATGAACAGCTCTAATGTTCTCAGAAGGTCTATCGCTACACTGAGCCCCATAAAGTAATTCTCCCAAAGTCATCTCAGAGATAAAGAAATGTTCTTGACCAATTTCTGAAATTTTAGCAGCAACATTACGTTTACCCCTCATAAAATATACACAAATATTGGTATCCAACAAGTAATTCATATCATCCAAAATTGACAGGTTCTGACTTTGACATTTTACTCTCGTTGATATTAGCTATAATATCTTCTGCCGACTGTTCGCCAACCCATGAACCACAGCAACGTTCTACCATTTCTTTAGTCCTATCTGCTGGCGTTTTAATTTCCTCTGCATCAGCTATCGACATGGAAAGTAAAGCAATAACCTCTATCTTATCTTCCTTACTTAACTTTTCGAGTTCATGCCAATGAGGAACCTTACTTGCAAGCCTATTACTTAAAGCAACTATATTCATAATTATCTCCTTTAAAACGTTCAACTTTTCCGCAAAAATACGCTTTTTCTACGAAACCACCAAGAAAATCAGAATAAATCTGCAAATTATCAGCCAATTACCCAAAATCATCAGAAAACAGCAACCTATAAACTATTAATTGTAAACTGTTAACTATAAACTATTAACTGTAAACTCTCTTCCCCCGGCGGTCCCATCCCGCACAATTTGGCGAGGGCTTTGATGCCCCGCCATCCTTAGAGCGTAGCGGTTCCGAGCACCGAGTAGGGCGGTTTCCCTCTTCTTCCCTGAGGGGAGAAGACCGAGATGAGAGGTGGAGCCCTCTTTAAGGGGAAAAAGCGATGCCAATGAGTGCAATGAAAGCTTGCTTTCAAATTGCCGAGTGCAGCTCGCTTGATCAACAAAGAGGGACGGGGTGATTTTCGAAAAGAGATACCACTTCACTATTTTCTCAATACCCTTTTCAAACAAGAGAGATGCCCCCAAAATCCTTCTACAACTTGCGAGAATCGAGTATAAATTCTAGCATTTATCATTTAAAAGATTATAAAAATTAATAAATATTATTACGAGTTCCCATAGTGGGAACTCTCATTTATTTTATTTTTTCTATCTTTGCAAAAGATTACCACTTTGGAGGCGCCACGACAAAAACAGTAATTTGTGGATCTCTACTTCCGAAAGCCAACGGAGGCGGAGACAGGGGAATTTGTGTCTGAAGCCAAAGAGCGATACCAAACATCTTCTGCTCTGTTCACGGTGACACGGTGACACGATGACACTAGTTTTTCAACTTTTCGCCTCGCACGCGGGCAGGCAGGAACTTTCGGCTTGATTTTTCCTGCCTGCCCGCGCGAGAGTAAATCTTCAGAAATCACTGTCATAAGTGTCACCCTGTCATCCAGAAGCAGGTTACTTCCGAATCAAAAGTCAAAGACTTACGGTGCAAAAGTCAGGCACTTACGACGCAAAAGTCAGGGACTTACGCCCTGTAACCCCCTGGTTTACGAACCGCAATCCAATCATAAAGCCCTTAAAAATCAAACAAGCCAGGCATTTAGAAGTGATACCAAGCAAGGCATGTAAAAGGGCTTACAAACACCAGAGCAAAGAGAATCTATGAAAAAGTATGAGCAACTGCGAGCAAGTATGAGCAACTGTGAGTTGCCTCCTCACAGATTTCGTATCTTTGCATTGTGATTCAGAGATACTCAGCGGTTCCAATCAGCAAGCTATAGTAAGGCGTCCCCATAGCAAGCTATCCCCAGGCGGTCCCATCCCGCACAGCCATGGCAAAGACCGCTTTGATGTGATTTGATAGCCAACCTGCCAGGTATTAAAAAGAGAGTGGATTTGCGACAACCAGTTCCTACATAAAATAAGTTATAAGCTCGGGGAGGAATGAGTTTGAACCAATCGTCAAAGTTTAAAGAATACTAAAAGTTTCGTTTCCGTTTGAAAATTTCTTTTAAAATGCCTATATTTGCAATGCCGTTAGTAATGGCGGCAGACATAAAGAGGTAGCAACTACGCTTAGTTCGGACTGAGAATCTGGACAGTTCGCAGTACACAAGAATGACAGTTCCAGTTGTTTGCCCCAATATGTATACTCATATCCACCCCGCTTCTGTGGGATGGGTATCTCTATTTAGTTAATTTTGTAACCGAATTATCAACCCAGTCTGAGTAACATGGATTCATATTCTGGAATCATCATAGAAGAAAGTAGAAGGTCTGAGCAATTTTCAGACTTTACTCCCATACCTTGCAAAGGTTTCAACATTCTTTGCAAGGCAAAGCGCTATGGCAGATGGTGGGTACTCAAGGGGTTGAAGGAGCCATACCGTCAAGACGAAAACTACAAGAACCTGCTGCACAAAGAGTTCGATATCCTCATATCCCTGCTGCATCCCAACATCGTATCAGCCTACAGCATGGAAGAAATACCGGAAATGGGTACCTGTATCGTAATGGAATGGATAGATGGTATCACGCTGGAACACTGGAGCGGTAGGAAGACTGAGGGAGAAGACATCTTCCTCCAGTTGCTTGATGCTGTGCATTACATCCACGCCAAGCAGATAGTACACAGAGACTTAAAGCCTTCCAATATCATGATTACCCATAACGGCAATCATGTAAAGCTCATCGATTTCGGACTTTCAGATACCGATGACTTTGCCATCCTCAAACAGCCTGCCGGCACACCGGGCTACATCTCACCAGAACAGATTGTATCCCAACAGGCAGACATCCGCAACGACATCTTCAGCATCGGTTGTATCCTGGAAAAGATACTTCCCGGCAAACCCTATACAGCTATCATCAAGCGATGCAAGGCTCCCATAACCCAGCGATATGCCAATGTTGACGAACTCAAAGCCGATTTCATGGCTCGCAGAAACAGGCATCTATTCGGTATCAAGCGTATCGCAATCGCAGCTTTGGTCTGTATCATCTTATTAGGTTTCATCAGTTACCCTTTACTGCATCAGCCGGAGAGGAGCATAAACACTACCCCTGAACATACCGAAGCCAAGAAGGATACATCCATCCGCCAGCAAACCAAGAAGCCAGCCCCACTTTCCTATGGCCAGAAATCCCTGCAGCCAACAGCTACCGAGCCATCTTCTGCATCACAGGCACAAGCCGCCGAACTCCTATCAGAAGGCAAGAAGACAATCGACAAGATGTGGAAGGAATCCGGCATAGACACCATCCGTTCTGTAGAGAAAAAGAGCGAGGCATTCTATCGGTTTATAGATAAGAGCAATGATTTCATCACGACCACTTATCCGCAGACATTCTCTAGAGACATCGCCGGCAGCAAGAAGGCAGATATCATCTACGAGCTGTCCTCTTATACCTCTGAAAGATATGTGAAGCCAACCCTGTCGAGTTTTCAATCTTCCAAATAATGCTCCACGATGATGCCATCCTTCTTACCTATGGCATAAGTGACCGGCTCCCTATCTCCATGTTTCCAGGCATGGAGATAAGCAGGCTCATGATTGATAAAATGACGGCACTCAAAGGTATCATCTTTCGCCAATCTGGTATTTTCTGATGACACCACCTTGAAACTACCGTTTCCCTGATACCTGATGATGCAGGTTCTGTCGGGCAGCCAGGAAAGTTTGAGCATCTGTCCCTCATAAAGATCATCGCATGAGATTTCCTTGCCTATAACCATCTGACTCTGCTGCTCTCCCGTTCCTTGCGACAATCCAAACTCCTCAAAGTCTGCATAACCGAGAAAATTAGCCAGCACATTCTTGGTAAACTTACTGGCAGAAACCCCTTCGCTCACGTATCCCCAAAACCGTCGCAGCGTAGAGGCACTCACCCTCTGCTGGGTACGCTCCTCCACCTTTTCGCTCAACCAAGCGAAGTCGCGAGGCACAACCATCTTGCGCCCCACCATCTTTTCTATCATTTCACGTAATATCTGTTCCATGCTGCAAAGATACAGAAACAAATCCAGCCAACACACAAAAAAGCCAATATTTCGACTAAAAACACCTCATATTTTGAACTTGGAACGGAATGGAACGCTGAAAAAGCAGAAAAAACACCTATTTTTGCAAAAAAATCAGCTCACAATGAACAACTTTAGAAAAAAAATGGTATATTTGCAGTGCTGTTCTAAACAAGCAGCAGACATGTTAAGGAAACAACCATGCTTAGTTCGTACTGAGAATCTGGACAATTCATTGTACACAAGAACGAAGACAGAAGTTGTTCACCCAACCGTGTATTATTGTATCCATTCCGCTTCGGCGGGATGGACATTGATATATACCCTTTGGTGTGAGCTGATTTTCATTCTTTGTGTACAGGTAGTCCAGAACCTTCAGAACAGAATGAAATCGGTTCGCACCTTTTTTATGCCTAAAAATGAAATAACCAAAAAGTAAATGATTAGCTTATGGAAAAATTAGAAAATACAAAGCCAGAAAAGCTACTGATAGCCATCAGCGCATTAGGCAATCATGGCAAGACACTAAGTGCTACCAGATTGATAGAACTTTTAATTTCACATCGTGAAGGATGGCTTTATGATAGCCGTTCCATCAATCTCAAGAAAGAGCAACTGGCTATTCTACAACGCAATGGAACGGCAGAAATTGCAGTTATTACCATTGGTGATGGAGTCGATAGTAGATTTGAAGATTGGTATAATATTGTAGCAAGCATTCCAACTATCAAAATCATCGTTGGATGTTGTCGTACAAAACATGGGACATTCGCCTATCTCAAAAATTTTGCAAGGACTCATCAATATACAATGGTTGTAACGCATCCATATTTTCAAGAGATGCCTGTTTTGCCTAAGGGCTCACCTATTGCAAACTATTGGAACGCAATTTTTGCAAACCATCTATTAGATATGATACATTTACACTTGTAAACAATATTGGGAATAATAACAATTAAAAACAAGAAGAATATGAAAAAGATTTATCTAATCATGATACTCTTCTTTGCGACAGCATCGGGAGTATTTGCACAAACAACCAACATTGTCACCCTCATGCTAAAAGCCAAGTCTGGCGAAGCAGAAGCACAGAATGCTCTGGGCGAAGCATATTATGATGGGAAAGGGGTTACGGAAAATTTAACTGAAGCTGTAAAATGGTTCACAAAAGCTGCAGAACAAGAAAATGCTAAAGCAGAATACAACTTAGGCAACTGCTATTACTATGGCTATGGAGTACAATACAAGGACTATGGAGAAGCCGTAAAATGGTATACAAAAGCGGCAGAGCAAGGATATACTGAAGCACAAAACGACTTAGGATACTGTTATGAATTTGGCGAAGGAGTTGAAAAGAACTATAAAGAAGCCGTAAAGTGGTATACAAAAGCTGCTGAACAAGGACAACCAATGGCACAATGCAACTTGGGAGTCTGCTATAAATATGGCAACGGGGTAGAAAAAAACCTTGAAGAAACCGTGAAATGGTATACAAAAGCAGCCAACCAAGAATATGCGAAGGCTCAATACTTACTGGGAAAAGCCTATGATAAAGGCGAAGGTGTAGCTAAGAATGATTCGGAAGCTATGAAATGGTATCTCAAAGCGGTAAAAAACAATTACCCACAAGCAGCCTATTATTATGGTGCAATGCTCTTAGCGGGTGACAAGCAAAAGGGTGTAACAAAAAACATACCAGAAGGAGTCAAATATTTGCGCAAGGCAGCTGATCTAAAAAACCTTGATGCAATTCAGGCTTTGGTTGGTGCCTATTGTTTGAAAATGGAAGGTGAGAATGATTTTGGCATTAGCAAATATCTTTCTTACGCTGACTTTGTTAAGTATCTGAAAATTGGTGCTGAACAAGGAAATCAAGACATGAAAACTATTCTGGCCAATTTACCAAATTATAAATCAAGGATAGCACAAGAAAAAAGTCTTGTAGCGAAATATGGACAGAGAGCATACGACAACATCAAAAAGGGAAAGGTTTATATAGGTATGCCAGAAGGTATCCTTACTGAATTCAAGACTTTTGAGACTGATGGTAGCAGATATCAAATGTACAAATACAATGGTCCTTACAGAGACTTAGTTGGTACTTACAAACAATATATCCCTTCCTATGGTCTCCGACTGGCTAATCTTCTTGGGAAGGTATTCCCTAGAATCGTAAAGGTTAGAAACGGAAAGGTTACAAATGTCATATATTAATAACATTATTAAGTGGACTCATAAAAGCATTACATTTATTATGAAGCATTCATTTTTACAAACATTAAGCACCACTTTTTCCTCTAAAATCGGAAAAAGTATCATTTTAGCAATATTCGTTATGCTAACAGGAAGCCCAACCTTCGGACAAGCAAGACGAGGCACTACACAAAAAGCCAATACAACAACTGTCACTAAGCCAAGCCCAAATTTGGTGAACGACTTTAACAAAAAAATCAAAAACCATTATTTCTTCAACAATAAGTCGAACAATAATGAGTGGGACATAGTATTCAAACCTGCTAATACTGAAGGAAAAGGCGGTGGAAATATCGTGATACCTATATCTAAACTTGGTCTCTCATTCTCATACAACATCACTGCAAACGGAAGTATCTATATCAAGATTGACAACGTCAAGATGAAGGAGGAGAAGATAACATGGCAAACTAATCCCGATGGGGTCATTTTAGAAGATCTGTTTTTCCAATTGCAGAGCGACTCACTTAAATACGATGAACTTGTAAATTGGAATCCAAACGAAGAGTCAGTTTACAACGAAGTCAATGAAATTGATAAAGTTGATGAAAAGCCATCTTTTCCTGGTGGTGAAAGTGCAATGAAGTCTTATCTGAACAGCAATGTAAAATATCCTGATGTAGCACAGGAAAATGGCGTACAAGGACGTGTAATCGTAGAGAGTATCATAGAGAAAGACGGCTCCATGTCTGACGTTAAGGTTATTAGAAGTGTTGACCCGTCACTTGACAGGGAAGCCCTGCGTGTTGTTAAGGCTATGCCGAAATGGACACCAGCAAAACTAAAAGGAATACCTGTACGAACCAAATGTACAACACCTGTCGTTTTTAGATTACAATAAGGATCTATACCCAAAACGGGAAAGTAGCTTCTATAAAGTGTAAATTTCAAATTACAAGACAATGAAAAAGAAACATTTTTTAATCATGATGTTTGTATGTTTCACAACAAGCATCACAAGTTGCTCAAACAACAAGAATAACAAGGAGGAGAATGGAATAGATTCAGTTGCCATAGCGCAAGCTAAAGCAGACAGTATTGCCAGATGCGATAGCATAGCTCGTGCTGATAGTATTGCAAAAGCAGACAGTATTGCTAAATCAAACAATTTGGCAGTAGGTATGTCTGTAAAGGAGGCATTACAGAAGCCTGGTGTCAAGAAAGATTATGCAGATGCATTTGATGGTCAACACGAAGGAGATGCCTTGGTGTTGATACAAAACGGCAAGAAGTTTCTCACAAATGTTAGTTATCACATGAAGAACGGCTTTGCTGAATGTGATCATCTCAACTTTACCCTTTTGCCAGACAGTTATGAAGGTGACATCACTCTGGTTAGAGCCAAGGACTGTGCAGCATCCGCAAAAATTGTAAAGGAAATCAAATAACAAGCCTCATGAGACATTCTATTATCACAGCATTAGGCGTTTGCCTAGTCGCATCATTTACCGCCTGTGGCAACAAACAGACTAAAGATGCAGAAGCCGTAGACAGTACGGCAATAAAAGACACCATCGTTTCCGAAAAAGTAGAGCCACAAGTGGACTCTACAAAAATCTTTAGCGACACAGTTGCACAAAGAGGGAAAATGGTATATAAGGTAACACGCCAAGTAGAAGACGACATCGTATATGATGACGAAAGAGACTTGGATAAGAGCACATTTACTGAGTCATTGCGCATTACCTTCAAGAACAATGGCAAAGTCAGCATCAAGGAAACCTTGCAAGACGACGCCACTTGGAGTGGAGAATGGGAAGCGAATGGCTATGACATAACCGTTTACGCCAACGATTTAGTCCTACGAGGTACCGTTTCCAAAGATTACAAGACACTTGAACTTACCTCAGAATCTATCTTCAAAGTAAGTTGGGCAGGTTCTAGAAAATTAAGACTTCAATAAACCAATTACACTCATGGCTTTCCTATTGATATAATAGCGAATGCCATGAGTGTTTTTTATTTTCCTCCTAAGAATAGTATCTGTTATGAAAACGGACATTAAAATACCGTTTACCGCAAAAACGCAAAGTAAAGTACCGCAAAAACACAAAGTAAAATACCGTTAAAACACAAAATAAAGTACCACAAAAATACAAAATTATTTGTAGATTCCACTATTTATTACTATCTTTGCAAACAAAAACATATTGAACATGAAGTATTTAGATAGAATAGCAGACAGAATGCTCCAACTTCGTCTGGAAGCCTTTGGAGCAGTACAGATTGTTGGACCAAAATGGTGCGGAAAAACCACTACGGCCATGCAGCAGTCAAAGAGCGTAATCAAGATGCAAGATCCAGATAAGCGTGAAGGATACCTGGCGACGGCACGCACCAAACCATCCTTGCTGCTCAAAGGCGAAACACCACGACTGATAGACGAGTGGCAGGTAGCACCAGTTTTATGGGATGCTGTTCGGAATACCGTAGATGAGCGAAACCAGAAAGGTCAGTTTATCTTAACCGGTTCTACAGTCGTCGAAGACAAAAACGGAGAAATCATGCATACGGGTACTGGTCGCATCTCCAAGATGCCCATGTATCCTATGAGCCTTTATGAGTCAAAGGAATCAACAGGCTCCATATCTTTACGTTTATTGTTTGATGACCCAGCTTACGATATTGATGGATTTCTGTCAGACATGACCGTGGAGAAACTGATTTTCGCTGCTTGCCGAGGCGGTTGGCCAGCATCACTGGACGTCACTTCGCAGGAGGCACAATTACTGATAGCACAGGATTACGTAAATGTGATTTGCGATGAAGATATATCGAGGGTAGATGGCGTAAGAAGACAGCCAGCTTTGGCTCGACTCATCATGCGTTCTTATGCCCGGAACATCTGCACCCTCGTCAAGAAATCCAAGATGTTGGCAGACATCACGGTAGAAATGGAGAAAACGTCGATGCCAACATTTGATGATTATGTTTCTGCCCTGCAACGATTGTTTGTCATGGAAGATGTGGAGGCATGGTGTCCGGCAATCCGCTCAGCCGCTGCAATCCGTTCGGGAGCCAAGCGTTGCTTTGTAGATCCTTCCATAGCTGTTGCTGCTTTGGGTATGTCACCAAGAAATCTGGAATTAGACCTTCGAACCTTTGGTTTCATATTCGAGTGTATGTGCATTCGCGACCTGAAGGTATATTCGCAAGCCTTGGGAGGTAGAGTCTCTTACTATCACGACCGCTATGACCTGGAGGCAGACATCGTGCTTCATCTTGCAGATGGCCGCTATGCCTTGATAGAATGCAAGTTGGGTAGTCGGGAGATAGAAGATGGTGCCAAGCATCTCCTGCAACTACGGGATTTGATTCGTGAGAAGAACAAGACAGAGCATCAGATGCCACTCAGAGAGCCAGACCTGCTGATTGTCATGACAGGAGGCGAAATGGCTTATACCAGGGAAGATGGAGTAAAGGTTATACCTTTGGCTACATTAAAAGACTAAGAAAAGGGCACTCATCCTTACCTCACTTAGGATACCACCGCCCTAACTACCTTTTTTAACATAGTTAGGGCGGACTTATAAGCCAGCGAATTCAATAATCAAGCGCCAATACTTTTTTTTCAAAATATTGGCGCTTTTTTTTTGAAATTTTCCCTTCATATTACTATATTATAAAGGTATAACCAAAAAGAAAGAATAAAATGGCAAATAAAATGTCTTTATGTATTATCAAATACACCTATACTCGATATGTAGGGGTGGATATCGAAAAATATACTCGGGGACTATTCGAGTATGTGAAGGAAGAGTTTGGGGAGTTTCAACCACAAATGTCAGAGCCTGGAACTATACCTGATATGCCAGACTATCTGGATATCGTGCTCTGCAAAAAGGACGGAAGTATCTTCTACGAAATGGATATTCAAAGACGTGCCATCAACATCCCGCATGATTGTCAAATGGATGGATTAGTATTGGAAATCTTTATCCAGAACTGCGATGGCACGAGATACAAAAAAAGACATGCATATCCCAAGCCTTGGTGGAACCATAAAGCTAACGGCAAGTCGGACATGAGAAAACTGAAAATTCATAAAACTATCAGCAAAAGGAATCTTAACAATCAAGAAGGCAAAGACTCTGAAGGCATCAGAATACCTGAACTTAGATCTCAGATTCTCAAGTTTCATAAATTCTTAAAATAACCATCCCATGACATACGAAGAATTCAAGCAATTGGCTGAACATCCACAGCATCGGGATGTTCCTGCCATCTTCAAGCTCGAAGTATTAGAAACAGAAGAGCTGGAGGAGAAAAAGCGTTCACATTATCCGAAATACAAGGTGAACACCTATTGTCCGCAAGCCTTCACCACAACTTTGGAGGAGGCAGAGAGACTGATGCACCAGGATGTCCTTTACCGCAAGAAGATGAAGGAGGAAGACGACTATCCGTTGGATACCTTCTGCTATTATATCTCGGAGATTCCAATGGGACTGTTGCACTACGACCGGGAATGTCTTTCGGAAAGGGTGTATGACGGGGAAGGAAAACTGATCGACCGGTCTTACTGCTGTTCGCGTTTCAGCATTTACTATCCCGGAGTCTGCGATTTGCCTGCATACAACCGTCATCCTGACGAGACCTTCCGAGGCAGAAACGCAGAACAGATCAGATTCAAGAAGGGTGACATCGTGGAAGTATATCGTGGCGATGAGGTAAAACTTGCCATCGTTGTCGGAACTCCGCTTACCACCGAATGGATCTGGGAGAGAAACCAGGCTGCCAAGGATAAAAGGGGATTGGATAAACTGCCATATGATGAGACGGATGACAGCTATACCGTGATAGATGGTCCCGGCTACGAATACCACGACCACGTTCCATCGCTGCATGTCTTCGCCCCTCACTATCATGTGCCGCTCTATCTTCAGAGACGATTCAAGGGTTATCTGGAAAAGGCTGAGAAAAAGCAGAAAGAAGAGGAGGAGAAAGACAGGATCTTCCGCCAGGCTCACGATTGCAGCTACAGCAACAAGGAACAGATTGAGAAGTCAGAAAAGTGCGGCTGTTTCTTCTGCGGCGAAATCTTCTCGCCATCCGAAATCACGGATTACCTCCCTGATGAGCCGCCTACAGCT
Organism: Segatella copri; assembly: GCA_959596915.1. Taxonomy (GTDB): domain Bacteria; phylum Bacteroidota; class Bacteroidia; order Bacteroidales; family Bacteroidaceae; genus Prevotella; species Prevotella copri_N. Next base: position 56,569 of record CAUFXJ010000009.1, on the reverse strand, counting down.
GAATGTCCCTTCTGTTTTACCGACTCCGTAATAGGTGATGCCTCCGGCTTCCCTATCACCAAGGATTTCTTAAAGAAAATGAGGAAGAGATGGTTCTAGGCAAAATAAGGAAAATCGCCCTAAGATGAGACTTCCATCCATCATACCGTCAGGAGACTGTAAATCCTTGAAGTTAGCACATAAAAACGGGTACACTATACCAAAATTAAAAAAATCTTTTAATTTGCTTGGTTGTTTAGAGAAAAAAACGTAATTTTGCTGCTGTAAATTGATGAATGTTTTTAAAAAGGAGTAAGTATGAATACATTAGCAATAAACGAGCCTCAATTGCTGGTAACAGTATCAGATCCAGCAATGCTGACAAAATTGAAGAACGCTATCAAAATGCTGAATGGCGTTAGTTCTATTTCTGTCATGAAACCAAAGAAAACAAATCTAGAACTTGCCGAAGAAGACAAGGAGAAAGGCAGAGTTACCCATTGGAATTCTGTTGATGAAATGTTTGATACTATCTTAGGGGAATAATGTATAAACTTGACACTACTAAGAGATTTGACAAAGCTTTAAAACTTTGCAAAAAGCGCGGCTATCCCATAGAAGACCTACGAAAAGCCATAACCATTCTGGTAGAAAAAGGATGCCTGCCGAAAGAATATAAGCCACATATTCTTCACGGAAATCACGAAGGAGAATGGGAGGCTCATATAAAACCTGACTGGCTGCTAGTATGGGAACAGAATGATGAGGAGTTAACGCTCCTCATGCTGACTACAGGCACACATTCCGACGTTTTTGGTAAAACAAGAAGATAATATAAAACATAAATCCCCAACCTGTTGAAGTTTGCAGATTGGAGATTTACATTTCCAAAAATCATGAAGGAGTGATTCACTCTCCTATCACATTTTATGAAGGAGCACCTACTTTTCAACTGATTTTAAAGGATGATATCCCTATCACATAGGGGCAGTCTCAGTTCCCAAAAAGGATATAAAAAAATGCGACAGCACCGCCCTAACTACCTGTTTTTATACAGTTAGAGGGGTGCTATTAATAAAAAAGAAGCAGGATGGAAGACTGGTCCACCCTGCTATTTTTATTAGAATACCTTTACGAAACGGTCGATATCGATAGAAAGGCCTACCGTGAAGGTGCGACCGGTGGTCATCGCCGAGCTCCAATAATAGTTCTTTGGCGTATAACCGAAAAGATTATCTACCGTGAAATTCAGATTGACGGCATCCAGGAATCGCTGCTGAAGCGTGAACTTCCACAACTGATAACTGCTGTCATGCTTCTTGATGTTCGTATCAGGAGAAGACAGGTATCTGCCCGACAGAGCGGCATTGATGCGATAGAACGAACAGAGCTGGCGATCGTAGTCGAGACGCCAGGTTGCAGAATGCGGACGAGGTTGGGAGAACTGGGAATCTACGCTTCTGCCACCCACATGGAGATAGCTGTAGTCGAGTTTCACACCGAGTCCCATATCCGAACGGTACTGGGCACTGAAGTCGATGCCGCTCACCTCTACTCCATCCTCGTTGCAATAACGCGAAGCCACATCCGGCTGACCGGTTCCCGGGGTATAATCGGCATAATCCTCGGTAGTGATGCGCTTATCATACTTATTATAATAACCCATCAGGGTAAGACTATACTGACCGGTAAAGAAGCCAGCATTCTTCACCCTTCCGGTATGCTCCAGCGCCAGGTTGTAGTTGTTACTCTTCTCCGGCTTCAGATCTGGATTACCGTAAATCATCTGCATACCTGCCATATCAAAGTTCATATACATCTCCTTGAGCGTTGGGGCACGGAATCCGCCGGCATAGTTGGCACGGATGGAGAAACCCTTCCACTTGGTCATCAGAGCCAGACGACCAGTAGTGGCATGCTGGCTGGATGCAGAGAAGTAATCATGACGAAGACTTGCCACGATGTTCAACCACTGCAAAGGATTGTAATCGAACTGGGCGAAGGCATCACATGAATTCTGATTCTTTGATTCATTATCCTCAAACTGATAGGTGGTAAGATAATCGTTCTGGAAATCTGCACCTACCGTCAATGTATTCTTGCCGAAGATATGGGAATAGAGGGCACGGACGGTGTTCTGACGGTTGGTATAATCGTGGTCGTGAGTACGCTCATCATTCACATATCGAGCCTTGTCATACTGGTCGAAGCCGTAAGAAATCTCCAGATTATCATTCTCCGAAAGATTCATCACGGTCTTCAGTCCGGCAGAATAATCCATGTAATGATCATCATAGTTGCTGCGCTTGCTAATACGATTGAAATAACCGCCGCGACCTATCAGTTTTACCTTATCAGAGAGCTTGTAGGTAAGACGCTCCTTCACATTGAAGGTCTCTCCACCATAGATATGGAGGATGTTGGATTCTGTATCGAAAGGACTGGTGAGCTGAACCTCATCCGATGTGGTGCGCTGGATGCTGGTCTGAGAATTCCACTTTCCGGCATTGAAGCTGAAGCTTCCATCGTGGCGCCACTCCTTGTTGAAGTCGTTGTAGCGGGTATTGACATTGGCAGTCCAAGGTTCGCTGTTTTCACGGGAGATGATGTTGATGACTCCGGCTACGGCATTGGCGCCATAGAGCGCCGAAGCAGCACCCTTTACTATCTCGATACGTCCTACATTATCCAAGTTCAGACGACTATAATCTACATTATCCATGGTTTCACCAGCCAATCGCTCGCCATCTACGAGGAAGAGCACGGCATTTCCACCGAAACCATTCATGTTGAGAGAAGTCTCCTGATTCATGGCATAGCCGAATTCCAGACCCGGCATCTGCTCGGTGAGGAGGTCCTGAATATTGGTAGCATCTGCAATCTTGATATCATTGGCGGTAATCAGACGGGTTACCACAGGAGCATCCTTCAAAGCCTTCGGAGTTCGGGTTGCGGTAACTACCACTTGATCGAGGGCAGTAGCATCCGGTTGAAGGCGAAGCACATGCTGCTCACCTTTTCTCTCATCCGCTTTCAGTACGAAAGTCTGAGTCTGATAGCCCACAAAGCTCACCTTCACTCTCACCGCTCCATCCTTGCTGTAAGGAATGCGGAAATATCCGTCTTCATCAGTTGTTACCCCATCCTTTGCATGCAAAATCTGGACGGTAGCACCCGCCAGAGGTGCGCCCGAATCATCGAGCACCCTACCCACGACATCGCCCTGGGTTTCGGCTTTCAGATTCAGGCACAATCCGCAAAGGATCAGGAATAGTGCGAATATCTTTTGTTTCATCGAATTATATCAAAGTTTATCCTGAAACAATCCTTTTATTTTGTACAAACAAACTTACCAATCATTGGCATAGGCATTTTGCCATACTGCACAGAATAGTTGACGGTCAGGGTTTTGTCCTTCAATGTACCCTGCAAAGTAACTGTGTACTTCTTCTCTGCACCATTCACGGTAATAGTACCTGCATAGTCCTCCTGAGAGAAAGCATAAGCACCGTTAGAACCGGAAACCTTCACAGCAGGAACCTCCAGAGCAGGAAGAGCCATCATGCCCTCGCCACAAGCTGGCAATGTAACCTTGACTGTAGCATCATCAACAGCCTCAATCTTCATGGTAAGGTTATCGTATGTAGAAGCCGTGCCCATTACAGTCATATCCAAACTTCCGGTATAGGTATCCGCAATTTCCTTTGCCGCAGCTACTGCTACAGGATCATCATCACTGCTGCAAGAGCTGAATGCTACACACATAGAAACCAAAGCCAACATCATGGCCATCATTGTCTTAAACTTTTTCATTTTTCTTTATTTTTCTTTTAGTTACAATAATATTTTCTGTTTGAGGGGATTTGCAATCCCCATTTATTTATCTTCCGGAACATAGATGATTTCGCCATTCTCCAGCTGGTAAGCGATGCCCACCTTCTTTCCCTTGTTGCCAGATTTATTGCTCTGGTCTTCAGAAGGAGTATAGCGATTGATCTTCTGTCCATCCTTGGTAATGATTTCCATATTCTCCTTGCCAGGGTTCTTCACCATCGTGAAGTTATCCTTGCTGAACATTTCCGTCATATTATAGCGCGAAACGAGTGCCACCATCAGGGCGAGGGCAAACACCATCGCCACATCGAAGAGGTTGCTCACTACGCTCATCGGATCATCATCCTCGCCATCATGCGAGAGACGACTTCTACGTCTTTGTCTCATATTCTTTTCAAGATGTTAAGGAGTTACTTTTTCTCATCAATCAGGTCTGCCATAAACTCGAGGTTGCTCATATCCTCAGTGTACCAGCGGTTCTTGGTCTGCTTGGTTACGAAACCGATGGCTGCAGAAAACAATCCCACAACGGTGGTAGCGAAAGCCACCTGCATGTTGTAAGCCATCGAAGCAATATCGCCGGTAGAAAGACCAACCAGGGCTGGACCCATCGGAATCAAGGTACCCATCAAACCGAGCATCGGACCCATTTTCAGGAGTGTAGAAGGAAGAGAAAGATCCTTCTCAACAAACTGGGCATACTGGTCGAGGATGCGGTTTACCTGCGCCTTGCTCTGACGGTTGTCCACGAGTTTCTTCATATAGAAAACGATGACAGCCTGCTTGTTCTTTGGCAAGCGATCGCCCAGGGTATCGATGTTATCGAGTGTCAGGGTGTTCATCTGTTCACGAATCTCCGCCCCCGACTTGCGCTTTACAAGATACTGTCCGAAGAAACCTCCGAGGAGCAGCAAGGCTCTGAGGAAGAAGAAAATCAACAAAATAATCACAGGAACCAGCATGCCTGTGGAAATCCAAAACAATACGTCTGATATGTAATTCATTATACTCTATATTTTTTAATTTGATAATTGTAAATTGCCCATCCGATAGCCATTCCTACGATGACGATGGCGATGACGCCGAGAAGCGAGAGGGCATCGAAACTGTTGAATCCTGCCACGGCTGTCCTGCCATTCACTGTACCGATGATGCCCATCAATCCGAGCAGCACCTCTACCAGGAAAAGCAGTTCCAAGCGGATTGGTCGCTCCGGCAAGAGCCATCTCAAACCGTAGGTGAATACCGGCGTCAAGACCAGCAGCACTACGGCAAGCACCCATGCCACTACCTGGAACGATACGCCGGGAAGCAGGAAGATGGTCATCACCAGAACGCTGAAAAGCACTGGGAAAATCAGCAAACCCGGGAAATACTTCAGGAAGATGAAGAACACCCATTTGCGGCGGCTCACATGTTCCGAAGTCTTCAGATCTACGTGGTGCACACAGAAAAGCATCGTGAGTGCCACGTCGATACTCAGCAGCACCGCCATATCGAGCATCAGCTTCTGGTCGGCTATCCAAGCCGCAATCTGCGTCTTCGACTGTTCGATGGCAAGTGGCCAGGTCATTCCCACGAAGAAAGCTACGAGCACCGAGATGATCATAATCTCCTTCACTCCGTGGAAGGTCTGCTTCAGCACAAAACTGAAGCAAACCAATATCATCATTACTAAAACTAATGTCTCCACTTTTTTTAAAATGTTGAATGTTAAATGTTGAATGTTGAATTATTCTTCACTGTTAAGTGTTGAATTATTCTTCACGCATCATTTTGCGACGACGTCGCAAATATACTGCGAGCACAACGAATGCTACGATGACGATGACACCTACTACGATGCCGCTCACCACAGTGGTGGTCTTCTGAGCATCCTCACTCAGCGTCTCCTTCTTCATCACCATACCCTTGTCGCTGCTGTTCTTCGCAGCCTCAGCATCGCGGATCTGCTCTACATTCTGCTGATATTCCTTGGCAGAAGCAGCATCGGTCTTGCTGGCGATATAGTTACGCAGCTTGGCATTGTCGCAGACAAAACCGGAGCATGAAGGCTTATACTTGTTCACGGTCTCGGTATGAAGCTTAGCGATGTCCTTGAGCTGCTGAGGAGTAGCCTTCCACATTCCCTTGCGGGCACTCTCCATCATCACGGCGGTCATCTCCATCAGCGCAGCCGGATTCTGCTTGTCGAAGAACTCCTTGGTTCCGAGATGGTACTTGTCCTTGACATATACATTATAGATCTCGTCCCACATCTCCTTGTCGATTGCCTTTGGCTTCATCACATTCCAGCCGTAGGTATTGGTTACGATTTCGGCGAATGTGCTGGCACTGCTGGCTCCACCCTTCATCTTCTCCTTGATATAGGCTGGATTGAAGATGGTGGTTCTGCCCTCGATACCGATAGCCTCCTTCACCTCCTGCATTCTCATATTGCTATGGTTGCGATAGTCGGCGAGATAAGCATCCGGATCCTTTCCGGTCACGTTGCGGACTGCGAGGTTCATACCTCCCATGAATTCATATACGTGGTCGAGACTCAAAGCCCCCCAAGTATTGCTCTGTCGTGGCTGAACTACCACATCAGTACGGGTCAGCGCTGCCTCGAAAGCAGCCTTGCGAACGGTCTCCCAGTTCTTCTCATCACCGTAGTAGGCACCCATATTGTTCATATAGACCTCGGCAATCTGACTCTCCTTATCCCAACGGTCGCCTGCGGTTACCATCTCCTGGATACCGGTGCCATAGTTGCCGTTTACGCCTCCAAACACTCGATACATACTCACCTCGCGGGCCTCCTTTGGCGACATACCCTTCTCTACGAGCACTCGTTCCGATTCGGTAACACCGGCTTTCACCAGGTTGTCGTACTTGTCACCCTTGGCATTTGCCGCCATCTCTATCGCCTTGTTGATGAGGAAGAGACGGGATGCTGCCAGGTCGCGGAGCTGACCGGAAGTCTGAACCACGACATCGATGCGAGGACGGCCCAACTGCTTGGATGGGATAAGACGCAGATCGGTAACACGGCCGAAGGCATCTCTTACCGGTTCTACACCGAGCATATAGAGAATCTGGGCGATGGTAGCACCCTCTGTTTCGATAAACTCGCTACTCCAGAGTGTGTAGCTCACCTTACGAGGATATTCACCCTTATGTCGCTCACAATACATCTTGATGGTATTGTCGCAAAGTTCCTTTGCCTTCTCCCAGGCATCCTCCGAAGGTGTATTCTCCACATTGATGGAGAAGAGGTTTCTACCGGTAGGCAGGGTGTTTGGATTCACAATCAGATCACCACCAGGAGATGGAGCGGTAAAGCCGCCATTCAGGGCATTCATCAGAGAAGACATCTCGTTGAGCGGACTCTGACGGAGCGCCTCCGAATACTTGCCCACATTCTGCAAGGCATGCTCTACGGTAGTAATCGCCTGAGCCAGATGAATCTGCTGACGGGTATATTTAGGTGCTTTAGACATCATCATACCCTTATCTTTAGAAGATTTCTGAGATGCTTTGCCCTTGCCGGCTTTCGCCATCTTCGCCTTCTTCAAATCCTCCTGATACCATTTCTGACCCTTCTTGATGGCTTCCATCATCTTGTCAGGGAAGCGACCGGTCTGTTCCATCTTCTCAAAAGCCTCACGACTCATCTGCGGAATCTTCTTCTTATGAGAAACCTTGGCAGCACGGAGCTCGCTTACCGTACGGTGGTCCACCTTCTTCGGCTTCGCCTCCTTCATTCCACCCATCTGGTCTGCCATCTGCATCATCATCTGGATAGGATCCGGAGCAGCCTGCATCGCTTCAACCTTGCGAGCCATCTGGAGTTCGGCAGGAGTGATTCCTACATAACGGCAGATGTATTCATCAGAAACCGAGGCTGAACCCAGAAGCTGGGTCACGGTATTGCGTGCCTTGCTCAGATAGAGACGGTCGAAAAGCTGCTTGTGCTTCTCCACACCCTCCTGGGCACGACCTTTCAGTTTATCTACTGCCAACATTCCGTAAGCAATAGGATCTGTAGCCATCGCATAGACACTGGTACGAACATCATCGTTATCGTATGGCACACCCAGAGTATAGAGTTTGCCGGTAATCTTCTCATTAGCCAACTCTTCTGCATAGTTCTCTACTCTCGCAATTTCATCTGCAGAATAAGGCTTGTTCATCTGCTTGGCATCGAGACCCAATTCACGGGCGATTCCCATCTTCACGGTCAGCGCCTTCACCTTGAGCGACTGTTCGGCAGATGCCTTCTTCTCGTATGACTGGATGGCATCACTCAACTGCTTGTAGGTCTGTCGCAACTCGCTCTCCTTGAAAGGAGGAGTGAGATAGCTCTGGGTCTGGGCATAGGTACGGCGCTTAGCAATCATCGCCTCGCCCACATTGCCGATGGTATATATATAAAGATGTGGAACCACACCAATCAATCGGTCACTCCAGTCGTTGCTGCCGAGTGCCACCTGCTTTCTAGGGGTATATTCCAGCGAACCGTGGGTTCCGAAATGGATGAGTGCATCGGCACTAAAACCATAACGAGCCCAGAGATAAGAGGCAACATAGGTGTAAGGAGGTGCCTGGTCGGTGCCATGCACAATCTTGAAGGAGTCGCCTCCCACGCCTGCCATCACCTGTGGAAGCAGGGCCACATTGCCAAACTGCAGTCTTGCCACCGCCAACTTACCATCATCGGTAGCCATATATTTGCCAGGGAAGGAACCATAGAGCTGGTTCATCTCCTTGATCATCTTCTTAGACAAAGCCTTCTGGGTCCATCCGGCAAACTGCTGGGCGGTAACCAAGGCTGGATGTCCAGACTGGAGGAACTTGGTATAGGCACCCTCGGCATAGGTTCCGAAGACGGCACCCTGAGCCTGGATCATCTTTGCCAGTTCCTGAGGATTGGCAGGCAACTTGCCTACATTGTATCCCTCATTCTTCAAGCGAACCAGGAGATTGTAGAGCGATGGAACCACTTCCATTCCCGAAGCGGTAAGTGCATTCTGACCGGGACCCTTGAAGTAGAAGATGGCGATGCGCTTGTTGCTGTTCTTCTTGTTTTTCAGATTCACATAGCCCTGCACGCTCTCCACGAAACTCTCCATTCTGTCTGGGATGCCGTAAACCTCCTGCAAGCCCTCCTTGTTGATGCGCTGTCCGAAAACCACGTATGGGCGGATGGCACCATCAATCTCCGGAGTCACGATGCTCTGCGACATGAAGCCGCCATTCATTCCCTGCTTGTCGTTCTCCCAATCGGTGGTCAAGCGGTTGATATTAAGAGGTGAGAACAGAGGAATATTCTTCTGCTTCAGGAACTCTACGAAGTAATCGCCCAGTCTGCCGTGCGCCATATTTACAACGGCATTCGCCTGAATACTGTCGGCATGATGACCGGCAATAAAGCTCTGCAGCTGGTTGATGCGATACACCATGAATCCTTTCTTCTCGAAAGCTTTTTCCATATCAGGAGCCGCACCCATAAAACCAGTAAGCATGATGGTAGGAGCACCTTCTTTATATAAACCGTTCTTTACCAGGAATGCATTGTACTCGCGGATGCTGTTGAAACCCAGTTCATCGCCCTTTTCATCCTTCGGGTCGAAATGAGTCAGGAGATAGTCTGGTCGCTCATTTACACGTTCCGGCTCTGGAGCCATGAACTTCTTTCCGTCGATAAACTTACGGATGTAAGCGAGCATACTGTGATAATTCTTCTTGCTGCCGTTCTCGATGTACTGCATCAGATAATCTGCATCGAAGTTATCTACCGATACGATATTGTTGGCTGGGTTGGTAGCAGCATGAGTCAGGGTTGGCACCTTGTAGGAAGCCTCTTCCAACTGCTTGCGCTGGTTCTCGTCGATTCGGAGACCCATACCATTCACGATAATCATATCGTAATCATCCAGATGTTCGAAATCATCGGTTGTGATCTCACTCAATTTAATCATCGCATTGTCGTTGGCATGCGAAATCTGTCCCAGCGCAATAGCCTGATAGTTAAGGAAAGCGATGCGGGTAGTACCCACCCAGGCAGAGTAAGCCTTCGCCAGACCTCCCAGAACAATCACAGCCAATAAGGCCAGGAAGATGTGTTTCTTTTTAATCTTTCTAATTTTTCCTAATCCTTTTTTCATATCTATTCCTTTTTTCGGGCTGCAAAGGTAAGGCTTATTTAGAAATTGTACAATACCGAGAAATTGTGATTTTCACATTTTTTATACTTAGAAGTTGGTATCAGGTTAAACGTATTGATATAGTCTGTACTAATAAATAAGTAGTGCATTCAAGACTTTTTCTTTCATTTCAGCCCTCAAAAAGAGGAATTATTCCGTTAAAATAGGAGGTAAAAACAGGAATTATTCCGTCAGAACAGGCATCAAAAAGAGGAATTATTCCGAAATATGCAGAAAGAGCGTAATCACCATTACGGCAATCACGCTCTTTCTACTTATAAACATAAAACATTACAATGATGAAAGAAAAGCTTAGCAAACTTTCTTCTTGCGCTCACAATAGCGTTCGCATTGGGCACAGATGTCATATCCCAGCATGGCACCCAGGATAAAATCCTCTTCCGGCGTAAGCTGGCATAATGGTTTGGTAACTATCATGCGAATAGCATCCAGGCATTCCTTCTTACCAAAGAAGAGATTCAGACGGTCGTTGCCAACCGGCTGGATGATATAATCAATGTTCTGACGCTCTAATCTAGTTATGGCAAAAGACTCATATTTCTTGTTGAAGGTGTAGAGCACCAGGCGGCGCACGCCCTTCTTATATTCATATATATGATTCATCAGAACCTTCAAATCTACTGGTGTTGCGATTTCCTGCTGCATACTATCCGAATTAATCAAGTTTAAAATCAAGAATCAGAGAATTCCATCATTCTCTAATTCTTGAAAGATATTTTTTTTAATTATAACGCTGGCTTGATGGCCTCGAGCCAGGTATCTATACGCTCCTCTGTTTTGTCGTCCTCGTTCACCTCGTCGAGTGCGAGTCCCAGGAACTTGTCGCCATCAATCGCCTCACTGTCATCATAGGTGTATCCGTCAGTAGATACGCCAGGCAATACGGTAGCGCCAGCCTCAACGGCAGCATCATAGAGTTCCTTCATGCCGCCACAGAATGTATCAGGGTAAGACTCGCTGTCGCCACAACCAAACAGGGCCACAGTCTTGCCAGCCAAGCCGGCACTCTTCAATGTCTTCACGCCATCATACCAGTCATCCTGCATCTCACCTGCACCCCAGGTAGAAGTACCGAGAAGAAGATTCTCATGACTTGTGATAGTAGCGTCATCGATGTTAGCTACATCTACAGCTTCCACGCCCAACTTAGAGGCGATGGTTTCGGCAATCGACTGGCATGAGCCAGTGGAAGAGCCATAAATTACGATTGTTGTTTTCATTTGTCCTTAATCTCTTTTAGTTACATTATATTTTCGGGTGCAAAGATACGCCCTTTTCCCGTAATCTGCAATACCTAAAAATGATGGTTTCGCAGAAATACCTAAATATGGGGATAGATAAAAAGTTTTAGGACGATTCATCCTAAAACTTTCTTAAATCTTATACTTTTAGGATGATTGAGCCTAAAAAATCGTATCTTTGTACCTAAAATAAAAACATTAATACTTAATTTGATGAAAGATTTTGCAGCGATAGATTTCGAAACGGCCAACCAGCAGCGTACAAGCGTCTGCTCGGTGGGCATTGTGATTGTGAGGGATGGTGAGATTGCAGACAGCTTCTACAGCCTCATCAAGCCCGAGCCGGAGTACTACTCTTATTGGAACACCCGGGTTCACGGGTTAACCCTGGAAGACACGATGAATGCCGATGTCTTCCCGAAAGTCTGGGCAGAGATTGCGCCCAAGATAGAAGGTCTGCCCCTGGTAGCCCACAATGCCCCCTTCGATGAAGGATGCCTGAAGGCCGTATTCCAAATGTATCAGATGGAATATCCCGACTACGAATTCCACTGCACCTGCCGTGCCTCCCGAAAAAAGCTGGGCACTCTCCTCCCCAACCATCAGCTCCAGACCGTAGCCGCCTATTGCGGTTACGACCTCACCCAGCACCACAACGCCCTGGCAGATGCCGAAGCCTGTGCCTGGATAGCAAGAGAGCTGCTATAAATAACAGCCTATATCTTGCCGACAAAGTATAAAAAAGCATAATTTCGGCAGAATATAATATACTATATCTTGCCGCAATCGTTATTTTTTGTATTTTTGCACAAAATATCAAATACAAGAAAATAATAGGAAAGGAAGAAAATATGATTGTAGGAAGAAAAGAAGAAATAGCAGAACTTGATAAGCTGTACTATAGCGACCGCCCCGAATTCGTAGCAATATATGGACGTCGTCGAGTAGGAAAGACATTCCTTATCAAACAAGCACTGAAAGATCGTATCACCTTTCAGCATACAGGCGTGTCGCCTGTTGACCAAGATAACGACAGAAACAGACTGAAAACACAACTGGAAAGTTTCTATTATGCCCTTCTCAACCAAGGATTGGAAGGTTATAAGATGCCCAAGTCCTGGATGGAAGCGTTCTTCTTGCTCGAACAGTTGCTACAAGACCAAGACAATGGCGAACGACAAGTCATCTTTATCGACGAACTTCCGTGGATGGATACCCCTCGTTCCGGATTTCTTCCTGCCTTCGAGAACTTCTGGAATGGCTGGTGTAGTGGCAGGGACAATATCATGCTTGTGGTTTGCGGTAGTGCTACTTCCTGGATTCTCAGTAATCTATCAAGAAGCAAAGGAGGACTCTACGGACGCTTGACTGCAGAAATCAAGCTCTCACCCTTCACTCTGAAAGAATGCGAAGAGTATTTCGAGCATGCTAACATCCAAATGAGTCAATACGACATCCTGCAAAGCTATATGGTCTTTGGAGGAATACCTTATTATATGGGGTACTTCCAAAAAGGGTTAAGCTTCGAGCAAAATGTAGATAAGATTCTTTTTGGCAATAGACCTAGACTGAAAGATGAGTTTAACAGGCTTTTTGCTGCAATCTTCAACAATCCGGAAGATAGCAAAAAGGTAGTACGTTTATTGGCAACCCGCCATTCCGGTTTCACTCGTGAAGAAATCAGCCAAGACACAGGTCTCCCTCTGGGAGGAGGTTTGTCTAACACCCTTGCAGCTTTGGCTGAAAGTGATTTCATCACAAGCTATTCGCCATACGGGATGCCCAAAAGTACAACATACTATAAACTGATAGACAACTTCTGTCTCTTTTGGCAGAAATACGTCGAACCCCATGGAAAGGAGACCGGTTTTGTAAGCGACAACATGACTTCTGATGTATTAAAAGCATGGCATGGAGTGGCCTTCGAAGAAGTTTGCTGGCAACATTTCCAGCAAATCAAGCAGGCTCTTGGAGTTGCTGGCGTAAAAACCTCAATCTCTGCATGGAACGTGAAAGGAACAGAGGAGAAAGAAGGCACCCAAATTGACCTGCTGATCATCAGAAACGACAATGTAGTAAACTTATGCGAGATGAAATTTGCCAGTGCTCCTTATACCATCAGCAAGGAAGAGGAACAGCGCTTGCGCCATCGCATAGAATCCCTAAAAGCAACGCTTTCTCCCAAGCAGTCCATTCATCTCACGATGATTACAACCTATGGGGTGGCGTATGGCAAGCATAGCGGAATAGTTCAAAAGGAAGTTAAAATGGAGGATTTGTTTAAATAAAACAGACGTAGAATCCTGCTGGCAGTGATGCCATCAGGATTCTGCGTTATTATGCTCTAAAACGATACTGGCAAGGGCTTCTTCCTTAGCCTTTGCATTCTCCACGTCTCTTTTAGCTTGCGCTATTTTTTTAAGATAACGTGCAGCTTTTTCTAAATAGCTCTCGTCATTAGAAAGTACGCCCAAGCTATTATAAATATCAGTATTCAATTGCATCACATTCATTATCGAATCCTTTCTTTTAGCGATACATTGCGTAGAATTCCTGCACCTTATCATGGAGCATAGAAGCATAGAGAAGACCATTTTTCCATTCGTCAGGAATATGGCATATTCCAAATTTAGCACCCAGGATAGCTCCTGCTACTGCAGCATTTGTATCCGCATCTCCGCCTGACAAAACAATCTTCAGAATACCCTCCTTATACGAGGTTGCATGCCAATAAGCCCATAGGGCAGCCCCTAAAGTTCTGAGCGTATATCCCATACTCTTTTCATCATCCAGACACAAAGAATCCAGACCTTCATGATATGCCAAGTCAACAAATGGAACGATTCGTTCATCATATTGTTTGGCTATGCCAATCACATCTTCATAATCCAATATCCTGTCTTCAAAGACAAGAGCATGTATGATAGAAGAAACGATAACGCCTTCAAAGAGCAGTAAAATCAGAATAAAACAAAATCTCCTCTCTTGCAAAGACACAAGAGAGGAGAAAGAGTTTCATCCCAAATATTTCTCTATTTACCGCAAATCGATCGAATCCATCCAAAAAGTTCGTTCAAGGCGTAATCACCTGAGTGAGGACGATTCCAAGGCAGCTTGAAGTTAACATCCTTACCCTTGTTTTCAAGCTTGGTAGCCAAGTTGATAGGAATAGGGAACGCCGTGTCTCTGTCTATGGCTCCATGACGGATGTACCAATGAGGTGCAATGCAAGAACCTTCTTCATCCATCATGCACATCGGATTGAGCAACCTTACATTCTCTTCTATTTCCTTGCCAAGAACAGCTTTGGAATTTCCTGTGGCTTTTACCAACGAATAGGTGGTAAAGTTTACAGAGCTACCCTTGCTATTGCCAAACTCCTCATTTTCTCCACTGGCCTTACTTCCTGCTACTCCTTTACTATCGAAAGCCGGCACACCTTTTAGGGCTGTCTTACTTGCCACATAAGAAAGATACTTATCCAAGTCAAGACCAGTGATGTATTCTCCCTTTGACTTATTTCTCATTGGCATCATCTTAGGACCATCTTTTGGCACATCCATTGGAAACTTCATTTCTCCCTGCTTCTTGCCACCATTCATAGGAGCAATGAACTTCATGCCTGAAGAGAATGAAAATCCAATACTATCTGGTATATCAGCACCATAATCCTTTGCATCCTGAGCACTTGTCATCAAAAGCTGCTTGATATAATCACGATAGTTGTCTGCGTTCAAATCACTTCCATCCTTTTTCTTTAGTCCCAAACTATTGATGTAAGCAGGAAATTGTGCAGCCAACTCCTTAGAAACAGCAACTTGCTCGCTCGTTACAGGTCGAATCTTTTCATCCACACCTCCATACAACCACTCATACGCCATATCCGCATGGTCAAGATCGATGATAGGGCAAAAACAAACTGCCGCAAAAACATCGTCTCTTGTATCAGCTGCTCCCATGGCTTTGAGCATAGGCTCATAAGAAGGATTATTGCCGGTGGAACCCAATAAAGACGACATAGCTCCACCTGCACTTGTTCCATCGGTAATAATATGCTCGGCATCACCCAGCATATCCCTGTCAAAGAAACGCAGATAGCGAACTGCCGCTTTCAAATCAAGCAGTCCCTTAGGAGCACGACCCGTATAAACTGTCTTTCCCTTCTGTACAATCATAGAGTTTCTACCTCTTGCACCAGGTATAGCTACAACATAGCCTTCTGCCAAAGCTCTACCTGATGCATCACCCTCATCTATCATCCTTGGAGCAGCTGCCATATAGCCACCCACATAATTGGGCATAAAGATAGGAGTGGATTGCGTTGCACCCTCAGGAACAAACACATTCATGTACTGATACGTAGAATCCTCTACATGAGTAACATAATACAAATTTGTGTAAGCAGTATAGTTGACCTTCTTCCCATTAGGAAGGGTAACAGACCCCGCCACGCCTTTCGAAGCATCAAACACCAACTTTGGTGTAGGCTTCTTCGCTGCCTGGGCACATACACAAAGTACCAAGACCAGCGATGCTACGAAAAACTTCTTCATTGTTACTTGATATATTTGAACGATGCAAAGTTACTTCAAATCCTGAAGAAACAGAACAATTAGCAGTGAAAAATTACGATTTTAATAAATAATAACACTAGTATCCCGTTAAAACGAGACCGACGATTATCAAATAAGTTATTAATACTCAAAAGTTTAATTTTATTAAACATTCCCAGTTTTTGACATTTGTGTCATTTTTCGGGAATGAACACACGAAAAGCCATTGACATCTTACTTTCTGGGGCTTACGTTACGAGATTTTGAATGCAAAAGCCCACAAAGGAGCCGATTTATTCCCGATTTTTGTCATTAATGACACTTTTCGGGAACGACTATGATTATAAAAAGAGATTATTATTTACAGCAACTCATATCGAGCAAGTCTAACAATCTCATAAAGATTGTAACTGGAATTAGATAGTGATAAGAAGAAAGCTGCATACCTCCGCTCTTTACACGAAACAGTGTATCTCAAAGATATAATAGAGAGAAACAACTTGAAAAACAGCGAAGAATTCATGGAGTTGATGCGTGTGATGGCTTCATGTATAGGCTCTCCATGTAATCCTAGCAAGTTGGAAAATACATTCAAAAGTGTAAAGAATGAAACCCTTGACAGAAAAACCATATCCAAATATCTTTCCTACATGGAAGATGCTTTTCTTATAGAGAAGTCAATGCGATATAACATAAAGGGCAGAAAATATATAGGTACACTTTCGAAATACTATTTTCAAGACATCGGATTACGCAATGCCTTACTGAATTTTAGACAAGTGGAAGAGAATCATATCATGGAAAACGTCATATATAATGAGCTTCGTTTACGAGGCTTTTGCGTTGATGTGGGTATGGTAGAGGCAAGGACTGCAAAAGAACGCAAACAACTGGAAGTGGATTTCGTTGCAAATATGGCAGACCGTAGATATTATATCCAATCAGCATTTGCAATGCCTGATGATGCAAAAAGAGAGCAAGAATGCGCTTCATTAAAAAGAATCGACGATTCCTTTAAGAAGATAATCATAATGCGCGATGACATAAAACCATATCATGACAACAATGGCTTTTATATTGTCGGGTTAATGGATTTCTTGCTAAAGCCAGATTTGATGGAACAATTATAGAAATCGGAGAAAGAATCCATTCGTCATGAGTGGACTCTTTCTTTTGAAAATCATAGCTTACCTATTATTACATGGTTGGGTACCTTACATTCCCCAACTTTTTGTGGAATGTTTCCACATACTTTCCTCATTTTCCACACTATCTACTTTTGACACAAAAAAACATAAACGTCTGATAATCAACGCATATTATTTTCTCGCTTCTTTTTGGCACACAGATTGTGACTATGAATAGCGGGTTCGATAATGAATCCACAAAGAAAGAAAGTAAGTAACATTAATATAGTAACAATTTTAAAAAGATAAGATTATGAAGAAGTTTATGTTTGCAGCTATCGCAGCTATGGTAATGGTTTCAGTAAGCAACGTTTTTGCATCAAGCAGAATGGTAAGTAACGCAGAGGTAGCACCAGTTGATACCGTAGCTCCAGAAGCACCTTCAGATACATTGGCAACAGGTACTCCTATCCAGCCACAAGCAGATGTTGAGGATTCTACACAGCAGGAGAATGCTACAGAGGCTACAACAGAGAATGCTACAGAGCAGCAGACAACTGCCGAGTAAAAGATAAAGAACAGTTCATTTTGCAGCGTTATTCATATATAGGATTTAGTTTTTAAAGGTAATTAGACTTATTCAGGTTACAATAGATATTGCATAGATAGAAATTACAAGGTAGAATTTTAGGTCCGGTTTTTGAAAAGTGAATCCTGCTGGCAGTGATGCCGGCAGGATTCTACGCTTAATAGCCTCTGTTAAACTCATCAAGTATCTGACGAAGATTATCATCAAGCACATTATTATATACACAACGAGCCAGTTCTTCCGGTATTTCCATCCCTTTGGTTGCAACAGCTATTCCTCCAGCCATGCACGCCATGGTATCAGCATCCCCCCCAAGCGAGATTGCATTACGGATAGCCGAAGTATAACTATCTGCTTCTAGATATGAGATGATAGATTCAGGAACACTTGTCTGGCAAGTATCCGTAAATCCATAATCTGGACGAATTTCAGCAAGAGTACGATGGAGATTATAACCTTCGAAATGAGCCTCAACATAATCGCATATTTGCTTCTTGTCTTTTCCCTGACGAGCCAGGAAGATACAAGCAGCAATAGCCTGCGCACCCTTTATTCCCTCAGGATGGTTATGAGTCACCTCTGCAGAAATCTTAGCAAGTAGCAAAACCTCATCCAATGATTTGGCATAAAAGCCACATGGACTTACTCGCATGGCAGAACCGTTACCATAGCTGTTGTAAGGTTCCGTTTTCCTACTAATAATCCACCGTAAAAACTTCTGCCCATAGCCGGCAAACATATACTTCCGTCCCAATTCTTTCATGCACTCCACGAGCTTCTCGTGGCTATGTTCCGGATCAATCGTCAGCCATTTTGCTACAGCCAAGGTCATAACCGTATCATCCGTAAAACGAGGCTCTTTGTATATATCGAAGTCCCCATGCTTTACCGGATGAAATTCATACGCAGCTCCGCAGCAATCGCCTGCGATTGCTCCAATGATACCAGTTGTAGGAAAGGGCAACTCTGCCCTCCCCTTTGTCTCCTGCATCACCTCTTGTTTCCCTTTTTTACGAAGAAGTGCACTCCGTAAATCCGTTATTTTCTTTAGTAACATCATAATTGTAAATTCCTTTTAGCTTTAACACATGCGAACGAGCGCCATGAAAGTTTGCCTTCAAATGTCCGAATGCTATCTATTGGTGCAAAGATAAACAAAAAGCACATCTCCCACAAGAGATTTCGATTTTTTATATGTTTTTTAAGGAGGAGTGGTTACCTTATAGGATTCTATCCAACAGAATGAGATTTACATAGATATATCCTCTTTCTCCTCCAATTCAAGGGCATTATATCATATTGTTTGGTATAGTCGCCAAGAGCCATTACATTATAGGTATGCCGGCCAATTCCCATGCCTCCATTCATCATCCATTCCTTAAACCTTCTGGCAATATCAAGAATATCTACCTTTTGACAAGCCACAAAGGAATCTAAGATGCATAGCATCATGTCGGTATCATCAGTCCAGTCGCCTCTTTGCCAACGACGACGATGATCATCCTGCACGATTTGTGAATAGTCCTCTATCCCATTAGGATAGAAACGATCCACCTCTTGCTTGGACATAAACTCCGTGCTCAGTCCCAAGGCATCTCCTACAGCTTGCCCGAAGATTGTGCCGAGGAATCGTTCTTTTATAGTTTCATTTTCCATATTTTTTTCATTAATACAACCAACCAATCGTAAAGTCATCCATATCTGGCAATAGTGCTGTACCGATTACACAACTTCACTTTTTTAACGGTAACACTCCCTTTTATGCTCCTTCAGATACAACTATATGTTCTGTGGAAACCATGATGCGGCTGAGGAAGCAGCCATCATGTACACTATGATAGGAAGCTGCAAGCTGACTGGTGTTGACTTCCGAAAATGGACAACCTACTTCTTGACTCATATACATGAGTATGATAATTATTATTCGAAAGATTTGGCAGACTTCCTGCCACTGAAGCTAAGAGATATTCTCTAAGTTATCACGATCTGTAAAGTGATATAACGTTGTAATATGATGCTATTCAAGGATCTTTTTAAATTCCTCCCAATTATTTCGTTTACTCATAATTTATGTTCTGTATTATTCTATCAAAAAAAGTTCTAATTCCTGTGGCTTGTTAACCTCTACTTTTGCCTCCGCATCTGGTTTATCTCCATAAGGATAAATACCGTCCACGTATGCCTTGATCAAAAAGGCATGAGACAAGGGTTTGCTTGGGTCATCCACATCACAGTTGGTATTATAATCCAACAAGATAATGATTTTCGTTTTACTTGCCTCCTTCAATCGTTCAATGATTGTTGGCACTTTATTCTCCAACATCCATTGGTAGGTTGGAATATATATCTGCTTTCTAGCTTCTATGTATCCAAGAAGTTCCTTGCCATTTACTCCCTTGCGATGTCCCAACGGCTTTCCAAACTTGCGTACAGTTCGCTTGATATTCTTCATCGTGTCATTCTGGAACATCTGCACATCTACATCTGCTCCTTCAAACACTTTCAATCCCTGCCAAATAGCCTCTACGCATGTGGCTGTCACTCCATTGCTGAATGGAACTGGTATTCCACCATGCGGATAGAATGGACTTAATTTGATTAAGCTATCTTTAGCATGGCTAGTTACATCCGCAATGATGGCATCGGGGTGTTTCTTTAATATGTTTTCGTATTTTTTACGTTTAGATTCTATTAATATCATAATTATCGAAATATTTTTATAACAACTTAAAATATTTTATCTCCAAACCGAGAAATTAATTCTTGTTTAAGATCATATGGGAAACTACACATAGAAAAGGCATAGTCTCCGATACTTGTCACACTATCCGGAATGACAACTTCTGTCAAAGATTCACACCTAGAAAAGGCAAATTTTCCAATACTTGTAACGCTATTTGGAATGACAACTTCTGTCAAAGACTTACACCTAAAAAAGGCAAATTCTCCAATACTTGTAACGCTATTTGGAATGACATACGATGTCAGTTTCTGATTTCTAAATGAGATGATTCTACTTTTATCCTTGTTAAACAGGATGTTGTCTTCATAAACAAAACTCGGTGATAAGCATTCAAGATTACCATTCCAGTCTTTAAACGGATTGCCATTAATGCATACTACACTATTTGGAATGACAACTTCTGTCAAAGATTCACACCTAGAAAAGGCTCGGTCTCCAATACTTGTAACGCTATTTGGAATGACAACTTCAGCCAAAGAACTACACAAATAAAATGCCCTATCACATATTATCCTTGTACCCTCTTTAACAGAATAAGCTCCACTTAAATCTACTGGAGCTTCCAACAATTTTCTTCCATCCTTGCTATATTTCACTCCCCATTCATCAACAAAAGCTTCTTTTAACTCTTCTTCTGTTCGTTTTGTCGATAAATCTTCATTCATCACAGAAATTATATTGGGCTTTTCGCCAATAAACAATCTAAAAGAACAGGCAGAAAGCTCCTTTCTCGCCAATGCAAGCATGAAAAGAGAGTAAAGTGTGCAGAAATCCTTATCACACATCAATTCCTGCAGGGCAGATATTACCTTGCTATTTGAAGGATTGCGATAATCATTTTCTGAGAAGAGAAGTCTGTCTGAGGCACCATAGATATCTAACAGAGTAGATTTCATCGAGATAGCCTTTAATGACAAGGCAATGCTTGCCAATGAAAAATCATCTATCGTTTCATCGAAATCATCCATAGTACGCAATGGGTGACTGAAATCCTTGGTACCGATAGTTGGAGATTGGCAGCCCTTCATGGATGGCACAAACATCCCGTCATAATCCACCAATGTAAGAGAACCATCGGGACGGACTATGATATTGTCTGGCTTAATGTCGCCATGAGAAAAAGGCTGGGTACGGAGCCAAGCTGCCATCTTGCCAAAACGATAACTCAGCATCAACATGGCTGACTGATTCCGGTAATTTGCAGCAATGTAAGCTTCCATCGTTTCTCCATCCACCCAATCCATCAACAATACAGGGAATTCATCCTCCTCGCATTGACTGTCAACGAAGAGTTCCTTCTCCATATACTTTACTGATGTAATGTATGGAGAATCTAACAAATCCAGTTCGTCTGCAATCTGACGATAGGCATCGGCTCGCCCCTGCTGTTCTTCCGTAAAACACTTCAGGGCATAATATTTCCCGCTACTCTTGTCCTGCATCTTAAACACTACGGCAAAAGCACCACTACTGCGATATGGCTCTCCGTGATCATCCAGTACGGGAGTCAGGTGAGCCAACTGTTCAAAATTATCACATGCATCTTGAATGGCCTTTACATATTCTGATATTAATGGATACTGCATAGTTTACACGATTATTAATTAATCATTTCATTCAGTCGCATTTTCAGACGACATGGCAAAAGTACACATTAAAATTAAAACCTCCAACAAGAAACTGCAGAAAATTGATTAATCATCGCTTATTATTTCTATTCCAATGGAAATATATGAGAGAAAACCCATTTCTATGTCGTGTACATCTGTAAATCGCCAAACAAGAGGGTAGAGGTGGAGATAATACTCCACCTCTTATTTTATATATTGAAAAAGGAGAAGGCAAAAGAGGATGTCTTGGAGGGAAGGACTTCCTATTTATGATTGTATCGATTTGCCAGCATCTCTTTCTCGCCGTAATAATCAAGGAATAACCTAAAAAGTTATCAAAATATTTCTTCTCCGAATCGGGAGATTAATTCATGTTCAATATCGTTTGGAAAATTACATAATACAAAAGCACTCTTCCCAATGCTGGTTACACTGGCAGGAATAACAATACTGGTTAAAGATTTACAACCTTCAAATGCCCCACCTCCAATGCTAGTTACACTATCGGGAATAACAATACTACTCAAAGAAGAGCAACCATAGAATGCATACTCTCCAACACTAGTTACGCCATCAGGAATAACAAGACTATTCAAAGAAGAGCAACCATCAAATGCACATTCCCCTATACTAGTTACACCATCTGGAATAACTATGTCTGTCAAAGAAGTGCAACCCCTAAATGCGCTATCCCCAATGCTGGTAACACTATCAGGAATAACAAGACTGGTTAAAGATTTACAACCTTTAAATGCCCTCTCCCCAATGCTGGTTACGCCATCAGAAATAACTATGTTAGTCAAAGAACTACAACCCAAAAATGTCCATGCCCCAATACTAGTCACGCTGTCAGGAATAACAAGGCTACTCAAAGATTCGCAACCATCAAATGCACAAGCACCAATGCAGGAAACACTATCAGGAATAACGATACACTCCAAAGATTTGCAACGAGAAAATACACCAATCCCAATGCTGGTTACACTGTCAGGAATAACAATACTACTCAAAGAAGTGCAACCATCAAATGCACAATACCCAATGCTAGTAACACTGTCAGGAATAACTATGCTACGCAAAGATTTACAACCTTCAAATGCCCCACCTCCAATGCTAGTTACACTATCGGGAATAACAATACTACTCAAAGAATAGCAATCTCTAAACGCCTCATTTCCAATGCTAGTCACGCCATCAGGGATAACAATACTGCTTAAAGATTTGCAACCTTCAAATGCACGATACCCAATACTAGTTACACTATCAGGAATAACTATGCTACGCAAAGATTTACAGTATGCAAATGCATCACACCCAATGCTGGTTACACTATCAGGAATGACAACTTCTGTCAAAGAACAGCAACCATAAAATGTACATGCCCCAATACTAGTCACGCTGTCAGGAATAACAAGGCTACTCAAAGATTCGCAACCCCAAAATGTACTATTCTCAATACAGGTTACACTATCAGGAATAACAAGACTCTTTAAAGAACAGCAACCCCAAAATGCACACTTTCCTATGTCGGTTACACTATCAGGAATAACAATACTGGTTAAAGATTTACAACCTTCAAATGCCCTCTCCCCAATGCTGGTAACACTATCAGGAATAACAATACCAGTCAAAAAAGAGCAATAATAAAACGCCTCATTTCTAATGCTGGTAATGCCATCAGGAAGAACAATATTAACATGAAGATCGATACTACGTAAAAAATCGCAACCATCAAATGCACATTCCCCTATACCCGAACCACTAGAATGAAGAACGATATTACGTAAAAGATCGCAACCTTTAAAGGCTATACTCACAATACCAACAATACTATAAGGAATAACAATACTACTCAAAGAAGTGCAACCATCAAATGCACATTCCCCTATACTAGTTACACCATCTGGAATAACTATGTCTGTCAAAGAAGTGCAACCCCTAAATGCACAATCCCCAATGCGAGTAACGCTGTCAGGGATAACGAGGCTACTCAAAGAAGAGCAACCTTCAAATGCCCTCTCCCCAATACTGGTTACACTATCTGGAATGACAATATCAGACAGAGAACGGCAATCACTAAATGTCCTCTCCTCAATGCTGGTAACACCATCAGGGATGGCTATGTTAGTCAAAGAACCGCATCCCCAAAATGTACCATCCCCAATGCTAGTTACACCATCTGGAATGACAATATCAGTCAAAGAACAGCAATCCAAAAATGCACTATCCCCAATGCTGGTTACACTGTCAGGAATAGCAATACTAGTCAAGGATTCGCAATTATCAAATGCACACTCCCCTATACTTGTAACACTATTAGGAATAACAAGACTCTTCAAAGATTCGCAAAAGAAAAATGCCCCATCCCCAATGCTGGTTACACTGTCAGGAATAGCAATACTGGTCAAAGATTCGCAAAATGAAAATGCCCAATCCTCAATGCTGGTAACACTATCAGGAAGAACAATATCAGTCAAAGAACAGCAATTATCAAATGCCCCATCCCCAATGCTAGTTACACCATCAGGAATGACTAAACTCTTCAAAGACTTGCAATCTTCAAATGCACTATCCCCAATGCTGGTAACATAATCAGGGATGACATATGATGGAGCATCTTTGTCTCTAAATGAGAAAATTACGTTTTTGCCTTTATCAAACAATACTTTATTGTCATAAATAAAGTACGGAGACAAACATTTAAGTTCTCCATCCCAGCCAGAAAAAGGATTACCTTTCAAGTTTACTACACTGTTAGGAATAACAAGGATCTTCAAAGAACAGCAGCCACCAAATGCATCATCCCCAATACTAGTGATGCTATTAGGAAATACAAGACTACTCAAAGATTCGCAAAAGAAAAATGCCTCGTCCCCAATGCTAGTTACGCCATCAGGAATAACAATGCTACGCAAAGATTTACAAAGACAAAATGCATTATTACATATTATCCTCACCCCCTCTTTAATAGAATAAGTACCATTAAGTTTGTAAGGAGCTTTCAATAATTTTCTTCCATCTTTGCTGTATTTCACACCAAATTCATCCGTAATGGCCTCATTTAACTCTTCGTCTGTTGCTTCGGTGGACATATCAAGATTATCACTAGCATCTTGACTTGCCTTTACATATTCTGATATTGTTGGATACTGCATAGCTTATATAATTATTAATTCATTACATCTTTTCTGAAACTATCTTTCTGAAAAAGGCCACCTTACTCTATTCCCAGAATCAGGTAGCCCAATTTCACATCAGAGCCCATCATGGTTACCCAAATATTTTTTCTCCAAATCGGGAGATTAATTTTTGTTTAAGATCATATGGAAAACTGCAATTCTCAAATGCCCCATCCCCAATGCTGGTAACACTATCAGGAATAACAATATCTGTCAAAGAACGGCAACCATCAAATGCCCAATAACCTATGCTAGTTACACTATCAGGAATGACAACTTCTACCAAAGATTTACACCGAGAAAAGGCACAGCCTCCAATACTTGTCACACCATTTGGTATAACTATATTGCTCAAAGAATAACAACCCCTAAATGCACAATGTCCAATACTGGTTACGCCATCAGGAATGACAAGGCTACTCAAAGAAGTGCAATCTTCAAATGCCCTTTCCCCTATGCTAGACACACTGTCAGGGATAACGAGACTCTTCAAAGAACAGCAACCAGAAAACACCCTATCACCAATGCTGTTCACACTATCAGGAATAACAATATCTGTCAAAGAACGGCAATTCCAAAATGCCCAATCTCCTATGCTAGACACACTATCAGGAAGAACAAGTCTTTTCAAAGAATGGCAATTCCAAAATGCACCAAATTCAATGCAGGAAACACTATCAGGAATGACATATGATGTCGTATTCTTATCTCTAAATGCGATAATTTTGCTTTTGTCCTTATCAAACAATACTTTATTATCATAAATAAAGTAAGGTGACAAACATTTTAGTTCTCCATTCCAGCCAGAAAAAGGATTACCTATAATGTTGCCAACACTAGCTGGAATAACGAGACTCTTCAAAGATTCACAACCATTAAATGCACCATTTCCAATATGAGTTACACTGTCTGGAATAACGAGGCTTTTCAAAGATTTGCAACCCCAAAATGCATAATTTCCAATACTAGTTACACCATCAGAAATGACAACGCAACACAAAGAACGGCAACCAGAAAATGCCTCATTCCCAATGCTTGTAACACTATCAGGAATAACCAGGCTTTTCAAGAAATGGCAACCAATAGTTTTACTCCAACGAAATGCCTCTTCACAAATAATCTTTGTTCCTTTTCTGATTGAATAAATACCATCAAGCTTTTTGGGGCCTTTCAACAATTTTCTTCCATCTTTGCTATATTTCACGCCCCATTCATCAACAAAAGCTTCCTTCAACTCTTCCTCTGTAGCTTTGGTTGGTAAGTCTTCAATTGTTTGAGGAAGGATAGGCTTTTCGCCAATAAACAACCTGAAAGAACATGCAGAAAGTTCCTTTCTTGCCAAAGCAAGCATGAAAAGAGAGTAAAGTGTACAGAAGTCTTTATCACACATCAACCCCTGCAGGGCTGATATGACCTTGCTATTTGATGGAGTGCGATAATCTTTTTCAGAGAAGAGAAGCCTGTCTGATGCGCCATAGGTATCTAACAATGTAGAATTCATGGATATAGCCTTCAATGACAAGGCTATACTTGCCAATGAAAAATCATCTATCGTTTCATCAAAATCATCCATAGTACGCAATGGATGACTGAAATCCCTGGTACCGATAGTTGGAGATTTGCTGCCCTTCATGGATGGCACAAACATTCCATCATAATCCACCAATGTAAGAGAGCCATCTGGACGGATTATGATATTGTCTGGCTTGACGTCGCCATGGGCAAAAGATTGTAAACGGAGCCAAGCCGCCATTTTTCCAAAGCGATAACAAAGCATTGACATGGCTGATTGATTGTGATAATTTGCTGCGATGTAAGCTTCCATCGTCTCCCCTTCTACCCAATCCATCAACAATACAGGGAATTCATCCTCCTCGCATTGACTGTCAACGAAGAGTTCCTTCTCCATATACTTTACTGATGTAATGTATGGAGAATCTAACAAATCCAGTTCGTCTGCAATCTGACGATAGGCATCGGCTCGCCCCTGCTGTTCTTCCGTAAAACACTTCAGGGCATAATATTTCCCGCTACTCTTGTCCTGCATCTTAAACACCACGGCAAAAGCACCACTACTGCGATATGGCTCTCCGTGATCATCCAGTACAGGAGTCAAGTGAGCCAACTGTTCAAGATTATCACCTGCTTCTTGAATGGCCTTTACATATTCTGATATCAATGGATACTGCATATTGGCATTGTAATTTTATCTGTTTCTACAAATCTTAATAACAATAAATAGGAATATAAAGAAGATGGGCGCTAGCCTTTAAAATAAACAAGCGTGAAATCATCCAAATCTAAAATTCCTTCCGAATTCAGTTTTTTCAGATACTGTTCAAACAGACTGTCGGATGATGTTGCATCCAACAAAGATTGGAGCACATCCTGCCCAAATTCAAACTTCATGGTCTCTGCTGTTTTCAAAAGTTGTGAATTGCCAGATGCTTTTAGGTATTCTTCAGCAAGTTCCTCACTATATTCCTTACTTTTAGTCAATTCATACATCATCATGATATAATGCGATAAGGCATCACTGGCAGCAAAGACTACCGAAGATTCATCCAAATTAAAGTCACCACATCTGAAACCTTCCTCTTCCAGGGGGTCTTTACTGCTAACCAACCTTGGAGGATTGCTAAAATCAGACAATTTCGTAAAACTGTGTTCCAAGACACCAGTTTCTTTGCTATAATGAAAGACTACGCTATCACCGTATGCCATCCATTTACAAATTTTCTCCTCTGTTATCCATGCCGCAGCAATTGTAGCACAAGACCCCTCATTATAATACTTATTCAAAAGAATACCATCACCTTCTTTTGCCCTTTCCTCATGATCATTATAAAAGGTCTCCCAAATGCCATCTACCCATTCGTCAAGTTCTTTGAAGGAGACGATAGGGTTATCTTTTGGAAGATGTTTTACAAGATACTTCGACCATTCATCAGCAAACAAACCGCAACCTCCTGCCCCATCGGATACCGCTATACAAGTATCCGATGAGTAGAAAGCATCTTCATTTGCAACATGGTCATTGAACTTTGCTATACTAACACCTCTGTTCATATCTTTTCTTTATATCATTACAGATTCTGATTAACCAGCATACTCGAAAGTGTGCCAATCTTCATCATTTTAACCAATCTCTCCATACCCGTATTTACACCCATAGCATGGTAGCGGATATCAGCCTGCTTATCTCCAAAGATATTACGGATCTGCTCATTGTAGTTGAGCGGCAAAAGACTTGACATATTATAAAGTTTCTCACCATATCCATTTCCGTTCAATTCATCTGCAGTTGCAGGGAACACTACTGATTCAGCATGGCCTGGCACAACGTGAATATTGAAGAGCAAGACATTGCCATCATTGGTAAACATCGATTTTAATTGATTGGCAAGTTGTTGCATCTCATCATGCGTAGTTCCATTATACTCACCATCTGTGATATTGATAATTGTAGGAGGATAACAATCCTTGTCATGATGCTCTTTCATCCAACTTTCAAGCAAACCTTCTGCACGTTTGAAAGCCTTATCCATGTGTGTCCAACTACCATCATGGCGAGCTACCATCCATTGTTTCTTCTCTACTTCTTTGACGGTTATACCCTTACGAGTACGCACCTCTTCCTTCACCATTTTCTTTTGGTAAGGATTATCACGAATCTCTTCTGGAGTAACAAAGTCTCGTCCTTCAAGATTGCCATTCCAAGCACTATAAGCCTCCGTGCCATAACCTATCATGGCAATATCAAAGTAATGACGAGTCTCATTATTCTTCACACATCGCTCCACCAACTCGTTGATTTGGGCATTTACAATACGGGCAACAGCCTCAGATAAAGTCATATCCTCACCATTAAAGGTGGTAATTCTACGCATAGAAACACTCTGGTCCACCAGGAAGATGAATGCCGTAGGATGCTCACGGTCAACACGAGCCGTATATGCATTCTTGCTCTGCAACATCTGTGGCTGGCTTGGAATTGGAATACCAAAGTTACCAATGTTCTTGATATACTTCAGGGGTATGCTATTCTTTACCAAAATCTCTGCTTGATAGAAAGGCTGCTCATTTATATCCAGGTCAAAATGTTTGTTTGCCTTGACTGTCTGAAAATGAATTTTCTTGAAATCTTCCAGGTTTCCGCCAACGTTGGCACCGCTTCTTGTAGCATTTCTATCAGAAAACTTAGTCTGTTCATCAAATATCACCTCTGGGTCTATTTCCAAAATTACGGGGTTAGATATACGTTGCTCGCTCATCGCTACATACATCATTGGATGCTGCTTGGTAAAGCTCGCTCTCACATAATGCTCCAGCCCATCTCGTTTGTCGAGCGACCAGGAAGTAGAACCGGGGCCACCACCTCCGGGCTTAGGAATCGTAATTCCACGTTCCTCACAATCCTTCCAGGAAAAGAGGCCCCCATTCTTGATGATGTTCTCTAAGTTGTCACGATCTGTAAAATGATACAACGTTGTAATATGATGCTGCTCAAGGATATTCTTAAAATCCTCCCAATTATTTCGTTTACTCATAATTTATATTTTTGTTGTTATTCTATCAAAAAAGTTCTAATTCCTGTGGCTTATCAACCTGTAGTTTTACCTCCGTATCCGGTTTTTCTCTATAAGGATAAATACCATCTACGTATGCCTTGATCAAAAAGGCATGAGACAAGGGTTTGCTTGGGTCATCCACATCACAGTTGGTATCATAATCCAACAAGATGATGGTTTTCGTTTTACTTGCCTCCCTCAATCGTTCAATGATTGTTGGCACTTTATTCTCCAATACCCATTGGTAGGTTGGAATATATATCTGCTTTCTTGCTTCTATATATCCTAGGAGTTCCTTGCCATATATTCCTTTGCGATGTCCCAAAGGCTTTCCATACTTGCGTACAGTTCGCTTGATATTCTTCATCGTGTCATTCTGGAACATCCGCACATCTACATCTGCTCCTTCAAACACTTTCAATCCCTGCCAAATAGCCTCTACGCATGTGGCTGTCACTCCATTGCTGAATGGAACTGGTATTCCACCATGCGGATAGAATGGACTTAATTTGATTAAGCTATCTTTAGCATGGCTAGTTACATCCGCAATGATGGCATCGGGGTGTTTCTTTAATATGTTTTCGTATTTTTTACGTTTAGATTCTATTAATATCATAATTGTTAAAATAAATTTACTACACACAAAATACTTTATCTCCAAACCGGGAGATTAATTCTTGTTTAAGATTGTCAGGGAAATTGCATCCATAAAATGCACTATTACCAATGCTAGTAACACTAGAAGGGATGACTATCTCTGACAGAGAACCACAACAAGAAAATGCACTATCACCTATGATAGTAACACTAGAAGGAATGACTATCTCTGACAGAGAACCACAACATGAAAATGCACTATCACCTATGATAGTAACACTAGAAGGGATGACATACGATTTTATATTTTGATTTCTGAAAGAAATAATTCTACTTTTATCCTTATTGAACAAGATATCATCCTCATAAACAAAGTTAGGAGATAAACATTCTAATTTGCCATCCCATCTAGCAAACGGATTGCCGTTTAAGCCAATTACGCTTTTAGGGATGGATATATATTTCAACGAGGAACAAAAAGAAAATGCACTATCACCTATACTAGTCACACTAGAAGGAATGACTATCTCTGACAGAGAATTACAACGAGAAAATGCCCAATCACCTATACTAGTCACACTAGAAGGGATGACTATCTCTGACAGAGAACTACACCATGAAAATGCCCAATCACCTATACTAGTCACACTAGAAGGGATGACTATCTCTGACAGAGAACTACACCATGAAAATGCACTATCACCAATGCTAGTAACATTAGAAGGGATGACTATTTCTGACAGAGAACGACAACCAGAAAATGCACTATCACCAATGCTAGTAACACTAGAAGGGATGACTATCTCTGACAGAGAACGACAACCATAAAAAGCGCTATCACCTATGCTAGTAACACTAGAAGGGATGACTATCTCTGACAGAGAATGACATCTTAAAAATGCACCTTTACCTATGCTAGTAACACTAGAAGGGATGACTATCTCTGACAAAGAACGACAACAATAAAAAGCCTCATCACATATTATCCTTGTACTCTCTTTAACAGAATAAGCTCCACTTAATTTTCCTGAAACTTCCAACAATTTTCTTCCATCCTTGCTATATTTCACTCCCCATTCATCAACAAAAGCTTCTTTTAACTCTTCTTCTGTTGTTTCAGTTGATAAATCTTCATTCATCACAGGAATTATATTAGGCTTTTCGCCAATAAACAATCTAAAAGAACATGCAGAAAGATCCTTTCTTGCCAATGCGAGCATGAAAAGAGAGTAAAGTGTACAGAAATCCTTATCACACATTAAATCCTGCAAGGCAGATATTGCCTTGCTACTTGAAGGGGTGCGATAATCACTTTCTGAGAAGAGAAGCCTATCAGAAGCACCATATGTATCTAATAAAGTGGAATTCATGGATATAGCTTTCAAAGACAAAGCGATGCTTGCCAAAGCAAAGTCATCAATGGTTTCATCAAAATCATCAACAGTTCTCAAAGGATGAGAAAAGTCCTTTGTACCAATTGTTGGAGACTTCTGACCCTTCATGGCAGGAACAAACATACCATCATAATCTACCAAAGTCAGATTTCCATCAGGACGAACCATGATGTTGTCTGGCTTAATGTCACCATGAGCAAATGGTTGAGAACGAAGCCACGCTGCCATTTTACAGAAGCGATAGCAAAGCATAGCCATGGCATAATTGTCTTGATAGTTTTCTGCAATGTAATTCTCCATTGTTTCACCATCAATCCAATCCATCAGAAGAACAGGAAACTCATCCTCCTCACAACTGCTATCTACGAAGATTTCTTTGTCTAAGTACTTTACAGAAGTAATATAGGAGGAATCCACGAACTCCAACTCATCTGCAATCTGGCGATAAGCCTCAGCTCTACCTTCTTGTTCTTCAGTAAAGCACTTTAAGGCATAGCATTTCCCTGTCTGTTCATCTTTCATTTTGAACACGACGGCAAAGGCACCACTGCTACGATATGGTTCACCATGATCATCTAGCACTGGTACCAAGTGAGCCAACTTATCAAGATTTTCACTAGCATCTCGAATAGCACTCACATATTCTGACATTAATGGATATTGCATAGGCTTCTATTCTCTTTAGTTGTTTCTGTCTTCAAAAGTACGAAAGATTATTGAATTGACAAAATCATTCCCACTTTTTTTCACCATATTTAATAGTAGTAACACTACCAGAAGCAAAGGTACAACTATTTCTGCAAATATCCAAGTAATCATAAATATTTCTTCCCCCACAAACCTTGTGAAGAAGAATATTACTATGAATCATTTGTGCGCACCCAACAGACAAGCTTTTCACTAAACAAGAACATTAATAATAGAAAACATAATAACTTAGAAATCAACCCCATTAGTTAATAATTAGTATTTTTCTGCAAACGATAGCTTTCTTACAAAAGAAATGTATTACATTTGCCAATGGCCTATCAAACTGAAGGCTGTAGTTTAGGCTACTATTAATAATAAAAAAAATCATTAGAATATGATTGAACAAACAGAACATATTCATCCTCTTCTTGGAAGTCATTGCATTCATCTTTTAGAAGATATTGCAGACTATTCTTATTGTACTAAGAACAAAGAAGCAAACAATAGTTATAATATTGTTTCTAATAATGTTAATAACATAACTGATTAAAATTAAAAATGATAAAATTATGGAAGGAACTTTTCTTTTTTATTTTACAGATGAGAGTACAATAGCTGCTCCAAAGTGTGACTTAAGGATTAATTTAACAAAAAATCCTCATGATATAGTAGACATAGTAAATCTGCTAGAGTTAAAACTACGGAATGCGATAGTAGTAAAGCTGAATGAGCCAATAACCATTAAAGAAATCAATAGTTGGCTAAATCAATATCAAAAGTTGCTAAAGGAAATTGGGATTGGAGCTAAAACAGCGCTACCCATACCTGATAGTATAAATTCCACTGTATGTAAGACTCGATTTCATAATGATAACACTATTGATACTATTCGTTATGCCATGCATATATATTTTTAACTTAAACATAAAATTATGGTAGCAAAAATTTATAATTTTAAAAAGCATTCAAACTTTAGAAGATTTATGCTAGATACATTTTCGAATGCTTTTGGTACAATTATCGCCCAGATAATTCTTAGCATAGTTATTTATATTTTAAAGATGTCCCAACATTAAGGGACATCTTTAAAATATACACTTCTAGCTATTGTGTTTTGATATTATTAAAGGAGACGCAAACGTTTGTTCTCCAAATTGTTTTTTAAGCAAATCTGTTTTTCCTTCTGAAAGTGAATAACAATACAAAAATGCACTACGGCCTATTTTTGCATTGTTATTCAAAATAGAGATTTCATATAAATCCCTGCATAACATAAATGCCGAATGACCAATTTTAGCAACACTTTTTGGTATCATTAAACTCCTTAAATGCGTACAAGCACAAAAAGCCCAATTACCAATTTCTTTAACAACATCGTTCATTTGGATACTTTTAAGTTGTTCACATCTCCAAAATGCCCCATTTGAAATTTTAATTATTTTGGATGGAAGAACATAATGTTCTTTAGAAGAAAGATAAGCTATTATACATGTTTCCTCTTTATTTAATAGAATGCCATTTTTATAGCTAAAATATTGTGATTTGACAAAAATTGGACATTTCAACCCTACAAAAGGGTTTTCCATATATTGAACATTTGATGGGATTTCTATCATCATCAAGTTTTCACAGCCAACAAACGCAGCTAAACCTATATTAATCAGACTAGCAGGAAGTCCTAATAATCTAATACTTACGCAATCTCGAAAAGACATAAACCCTATTGCTTTAATACTTTTCGGTATCTTTATATCTGTCAAATGATAACATCCACAAAAAGCATTATCACATACGACTTTCGTTCCTTGTTTTATCGTATACGAACCATAAAACTCTTTAGGAGCCTTCAGTAATTTTTGTCCATCCTTACTATACTTAACACCATACTCATCCATAATTGCATTCTCCAATTCTTCATCTAGCACTTCCGTTGAAAGAATCTCGATTTTACTTTCTGGCTTTTTCCCCACAAATAATCTAAATGAATGCATAGCAAGATTCTTCTTGGCATTTGCCAGCAAGAACATAGAAAGAAGCGTATTAACTTCTTTATCATTCATCAATTCTTGCAAAGCAGCCAACACCTTACTTTTGCTCAAGTCACGATAGTCCTCAGCAGAAAAGAGTAATCTATCTGCTGCACCATATTCATCAAGCAAAGAAGGTTTTAAGGATATAGCTTTCAATGACAAGGCAATGCTTGCCAAAGCAAAGTCATCTATTGTTTCATCAAAATCATCGACAGTTCTCAATGGATGAGAAAAGTCCTTTGTACCAATTGTTGGAGACTTCTGTCCCTTCATGGCAGGAACAAACATACCATCATAATCTACCAATGTCAGATTTCCATCAGGACGAACCATGATATTGTCTGGCTTAATATCACCATGAGCAAATGGTTGAGAACGTAGCCATGCAGCCATTTTGCAAAAGCGATAGCAAAGCATTGCCATTGCATAATTATCTTGATAGTTTTCAGCAATGTAAGTCTCCATAGTTTCACCATCAATCCAATCCATCAGAAGGACAGGAAACTCGTCTTCCTCACAACTGCTATCTACGAAGATTTCTTTTTCTAAGTACTTCACGGAAGTAATATACGCAGAATTCGCAAACTCCAACTCATCAGCAATTTGTCGATAAGCCTCGGCTCTACCTTCTTGCTCTTCTGTAAAGCACTTTAAGGCATAGCATTTCCCAGTCTGCTCATCTTTCATTTTGAACACAACAGCAAAGGCACCACTGCTACGATATGGTTCACCATGATCATCTAGCACTGGTACTAAATGAGCCAGCTTATCAAGATTATTGCTAGCATCTTGTATTGCTCTCACATATTCTGATATCAAAGGATATTGCATGGACTTTTCCTGTTAATTGTTTTGCCCTCAAAGATACAAAAGACTTACGATACAACCAAATCATCGCTTATTTTTTTATCTTATTTAATATAGAAAGCTATTATGGTAACTACTCTTTCAGCAGAAAATTGTAAAACAAAAGAAAGATTGATACGCTCACGCAAAAAAGTTTTTTCTCGAAAAAAGTATCAAAGTCTCATTTTTGGGTATAAAATAAGACTTATATCTTTAATACACAACATCTTAACTTAAATGAGACTTCTCTAAAAATAAAGGGAGAAGTATCATCGAAGTATCATAAATTAGCGAGAAGTATCATGATTTCTTGCTTGCATCGAAAAAAAATGCTTTATGAAGTGATAATAATAGCATTTGCAAGGCAATAAACAGGATGTTTTTGCGTTTAGTAAAACAGAATGTTTTATTCATAATACTTAAGAAACATGGATGAAAAGGAATTACTGAAAAAGGCTTTTGAGTACGGAAACGTACCTAGCAACATCACCTACTGTTTCACCGAACCATGTCCGATGAAAAACAAATGTATCCACTATCTATCCGGTCTCTATAAAAACGAGAAGACTGATAGAGGGGATGCCATTTTCCCAAATGCCCTGAAAAACGGGAATTGCAAGTACTTCGCTCCGCTGCGTGTCGTGAAAATGGCATGGGGATTCGACAAACTCTTTGCCGAAATGAAAGTGAAAGACGCTCCTGCTCTGCGCGCCGAAATGAGAGACTACCTCGGCAGCAAAGGACAATACTACCGTTACAAACTGGGACAACTGAAACTCCTGCCGGAACAACAGGCATATATCAAACAGCTCTTCGCCAGATATGGATATAAAGATGTTGAATTCGACCATTTCTCAGAAGAGATTGATTTCACTAAAAGCTAATCTTTTTCTCTGCCCTCCAGATGTTCCAGCCATGCCATTTAAGCGGTCCCACAGAGAACACGTGACGGGCTACCGGTGAACACGTGACGGGCTACTAGAGAACAAGCGACGGGCAGCCATTGCCCGCACAACGGGAAACGAGTGCCCAATTTACCAACCGAAATTTGGGCAACGCTGATAAGAGTTTATAGTTAACAGTTTATGGTTAATAGTTAACAAACAAACATCCTAAACAATATATTCAATGAAGGTAACAATCGTTCATACAAACAACAAGAAGCAGCTCCTCGTCAGCACCAAGACGATGGAGAAGTTGCTGCAACGTATCGCAAAAGATGACAGCAGACTTACTGTTACCCATTTCCGCGAATACGTGACCTATATGGAAAGTGGCTACGAATATTACAAGGATATGCCAACATGGATGCACATCTATCCAGCTGCAGAATTCGCCAAAGACGAAAACAACAACCTGAAAATGAAGGCGTGCAACGGTATCCTGATGCTGAAATTCGGAAACATCACGGATGCGGACGGCGTGGAGGGCGTGAAACGCTCGGTTGCCATGCTGCCTTCTACCTTTGCTGCGCTGGAAGGTGCTGATGGTAAGTCGGTTATCGTATTGGTGAAATTCAGTAATGAAGATGACTTGCTGCCTGCTGAGGAGGCGGATGCCGAACGACTGTACCGCATCGCTTACCAGCAGATTTTGCCTGTATATCAGGCGATTGCCAAGGCTTCGGTGCTCACAGACGGACCGAAACCTTCTATAGAAGCGGGCGCTAACCTGTCTTTTGAGCCTTCGATGCACAACAGTTTTATGATGACGCTCGATGCGAAACCTTATTTCAACAATAAGGCGGTAGCGATGAAAATTGACAGCAACATGCACCCTCAGAGCCAGGCTTTCAACACGGAAGATAATCAGCAGATGATTCCTGGTTCCGATACTTCGGAAGAAGAAAAGAAAGTTGACAAGAACAGCGTTCGCGAGAATATCATGAGCATGATGCAGCTGCTGAAAAGTAAATATAACTTCAGATACAACACGGTGATGAAATTCGTGGAATACATGCCGAAAGAGAAAGGTTGGTATGGTTTCCAACCTGTGGATCCGAGAGTACAGAAGCGCATGACGCTGGAGGTGCAGCTCGCTGATATCCGAGTGAGCATCAAGGATGTCAGGAATTTTCTGGAGTCTGATTACATCAAGAATTATAATCCGATAGATGAATATCTCTTCCAATGCTACGACAAATGGGACGGGAAGGACCATATACGCGCCTTGGCTCGTACGGTTCCTACCAACAATCCTTACTGGGCAGACTGGTTCTACACCTGGTTTCTGGGCATGGTTGACCAGTGGCGCGGCTTTACCCATCGCCAGTATGGCAACTCGGTGGCTCCGCTTCTCATTTCCAAGCAGGGTTACAACAAGAGTACTTTCTGTCGCCGGCTGTTACCACCGGAGCTGCAATGGGGATATAACGATAATCTGATTCTGTCAGAAAAACGTCAGGTTTATCAAGCGATGGCGCAGTTTATGGTCATCAATCTTGATGAGTTCAACCAGATTTCTCCACAGGTGCAGCAGGGATTCCTGAAGAACCTCATCCAGTTGCCTACGCTGAAATACAAGCCTCCGTATGGCAGTCATGTCATGGAATTTCCTCGTCTCGCCTCGTTCATTGCCACGAGCAACATGAAGGATATTCTCACCGACCCATCCGGCAACAGAAGGTTTATAGGCGTGGAACTGACGGGACCGATCGATGTGAGTGTGCGTCCGAACTATCAGCAACTTTTCGCCCAGGCGCTGACCGCTTTGCACAATGGCGAGAAGAGTTATTTTGATGCGGAACAGGTGAAGTTGATCATGAAGAACAACTGCCAGTTTGAGGTGGCTGAGCCGATAGACCAGTATTTCCAGCTCTATTTTGATTTGGTTGAGAATGAGAAAGAGGGTGAATATCTGACTGCCGCCGAGATTTTCGACTATCTGAAAAAGCAGATAGGTTCATCGCTCAAGGTGAACAGTTTGATGGGATTCGGCAGGAAACTGGCGAATATGAGTGAGTTAAAACATAAGAGATTTGCAGATGGAATGAAGTATCTTGTAAAGAAAAAGTAAAATAATGATACTTCTATGATACTTTAATGAGACTTCTCGGCACAAAAACCGAGAAGTCTCATTCTCTTTATCTTATTATCCATCAAGTCTTTAAGTCGGTATTTTCAATAGAAAATGAGACTTTGAGACTTTTTCTCAAAAAACTTTTTTCACGTAAGAGAAAACTATTATCCTTTAGATAGCATAAAGGAAGGTGCGGATGAACCAGTAGCAAACGATACCTGCGATGTAACCTACGAAAGCAATCCAGGAGATATGCTTCATATACCAGCCGAAGGTAATCTTCTCCAAGCCCATTACTACCACGCCAGCTGCACTACCGATAATCAGCATAGAACCTCCTACACCGGCACAGTAGGCGAGCAACTGCCAGAAGACACCATCCACAGCCATATCACCAGCGGCTGCCACAGGATACATTCCCATACATCCAGCTACCAGAGGCACATTGTCAACAATACTTGAAAGCACACCGATGATACCAGTAACCAGATAGTGGTTGCCATCGAATACGACGTTCAAGCCCTGACCCAAAGCTGTCAATACGCCAATCTCAGCCAGGCAGGATACAGCCATCAGGATACCGAGGAAGAAGAGAATGGTACTCATATCAACACGAGAAAGCAACTTGGTTACTCGCTTCTGAGTGCCCTCGGCATCAGCTCCACGATGCAAACCGCGATAGAAAATTTCGGTAGCAGTCCAGAGAACGCCCAATACCAGAAGGATTCCTACGAATGGAGGCAAGTGGGTGATACTCTTGAAGATAGGAACAAAGATCAAACCGCCTACTCCCAACCAGAACACAGCCTTGCGCTGACCTTCGGTGAAATCGCTGACCGATGCATTCTGCTGGGCAGAAACCTCAGGCATTACGAGTTCGCCCTTCAACATGGTCTGAAGGATGAGGGCAGGAATTACCATGGAAACTACAGATGGAATGAAGATTTCGGCAATAACGCCGGCAGCAGTAATCAGTCCCTTGTTCCAGAGCATAATGGTGGTAACGTCGCCGATTGGTGAGAAGGCACCACCCGAATTGGCTGCGATGATGACGAGGGATGCATAAACCATACGATCCTTGTGGTCGGTGACGAGCTTTCGGAGAATCATGATCATCACGATACTGGTGGTCAGATTGTCGAGGATTGCAGAGAGGAAGAAGGTAAGGATTGCGATACGCCAGAGGAGCGCACGCTTCGACTTGGTCTTCATCACCTTGCGAACCCAGTTGAATCCGCCGTTCTGGTCAACGATTTCCACGATGGTCATCGCACCCATCAGGAAGAAGAGTGTTGTAGCGGTATCGCCCAGATGTTCCTGGATGATTCCGGTCACCTTCTCCACCATTCCAGCAGCGCCGCCTGTATAATCAGGGTGCATCAACTGGAGATACTGCATTGGATCCATCATGTAGAGGGTCCAACAACCTACCAACATCAACAGGGCAATTGCTGCCTTGTTTACCTTAGTCAAGCTTTCGGTAGCTATGAGTGCATAGCCGAGCACGAAAACGACAATAATAGAAATTGTAAGTGTAGTCATTACTTTTTATTTATTATTAGATATTCTTTTCCTTTAGATATGATTTGGCACGTATGTTAACCAAACGGCTGCAAAGATACAAAAAGAAAAGCAATAACCACACGATTCCTTATTATAATTGTATGAAATCGTTTACTTAATTACGGATTTAACCTAAATAATAACAGATTTCGCCCTGTACGGTTGAGGCATTTCATAAAACATGTAACATAAAACATGAAATAGATATAAAACGTTATGGAAATGCAAAAAAAATCCGAAACAGATAGCTGACAACGCTTCTGTTTCGGAT
Source organism: Segatella copri (assembly GCA_959596915.1). Lineage (GTDB taxonomy): Bacteria > Bacteroidota > Bacteroidia > Bacteroidales > Bacteroidaceae > Prevotella > Prevotella copri_N. The sequence continues at coordinate 16,525 of CAUFXJ010000009.1, read as the reverse complement.
TATTTTTTTGTTTTCTTTCTTATTTTTCCTTAAAATCCATGCGAATTCTGATATTTAATAAAGCTAGCAATAATCATGGTCACAGGTTATTTAGCCACCTTGAATACAGCGGCACTAATGCCTGAAGCTTTGATGGCATCGGTCTTCTTGCCTGATTTATATACAACCTTGCCTGTAGAAAGAACAGAAACTGCCTTGCCACCTACAGAGGTGATGTTGAGAGAGGCTGCCTTGGCACCAGGATTCACGACAACAACATACTTCTCATCACCCAAAGTGCGCTCATATACCATCGGATATTCCTGACCCTTCTGGTTCAGGAGCTTCCAATCTCCCTCATTGTCAAGAGCCTTGGCTGAATGACGCAAAGCGGTCAGCTTACGGGTATATGACAACAGAGAATTCTGATCTCCCTGCTGAGCCTCAACGGTCAACTTTCCGTTTTCCGTATCTACAGGGAAGTAGAGTTTATCAGGCGCACTCGTTGAGAAGCCGGCATTCTTGCCCTTGGTCCACTGCATCGGAGTGCGGGTACCAGAGCGCTCATTGCTACCCTCCTTGTTAGGGAGATTCATCTGATACTTCATACCAATCTCATCACCATAATAGATAAATGGAACACCTGGCATGGTAAGGAAGAAGGTCATCGCCACCTTCAGCTGGTCTGGCGTGTTGCGGGTACCGATGTTAGGACGCTGGTAATCGTGGTTGGCAGATGGTACAGCGATGTAGCCGAGATTCTTGGTGGCATTGAAAGCCTTGGTATAGTTCTCGCTAAATTCCTTAAGCGAACCCTTGCCCTGCTTGTCGAAATAGCAGTTCTGATAGCTCTGCTCCCATTTGCCCCATGGAGTCTTGCGGTCGAAGAACAGAGAGGCATAGCCCTTAAGACCGAAATGGATGAAGAAATCGATGTTGAAACCGGCAGGAATGGCTTGCTGCGGATTAGCCCACTCTGAAATCAGGACGGTCTCAGGATAGTACTTGTCCTTCCATGCACGCATCTCATTCCAGAGTTTGGAAACCTCCTTCTTGTCGGGATCGTTCTTGATGAGCGATGACGCCATATCAACACGGAATCCATCCACACCCTTGTCAAACCAGAAAGCCATGATGTTACGTATCTCCCTACGAACAGCCTGTGGTCCAGGCGCATCTACGCTCTGCTCCCAAGGATGATTTGGGTCTGGATGAGCAAAGCCATAGTTCAAGGCTGGCTGGCACTCGAAGAAATTCTTCTCATAATACTTGGCACGAGGAGCATTCGCCTCCACATATCTGCCTCGGGTACTAGACTCCGGACTTGCCTCCTGATGACGGGCTTCTATTTCTTTCTTCTCGCTCTCAGGAATATCGTTCATCCAGATATAATAGTCGCTGTAACGCTGGTTAGGATCTTTCTCGGAAGACTCCTTAAACCAGGCACACTTGGTACTGGAATGTCCTGCCACCAGGTCGAGACAAACCTTCATGCCACGCTTATGGGCCTCATTGACCAATGTAACCAAATCGGTATTGGTACCGAATCGAGGATCCACCTTGTAGAAATCGATGACATCATAGCCACCATCAAACCATCCCGACTCAAAGATCGGATTGAGCCAGAGAGCGTTCACACCCAGCGACTTGATGTAATCCAACTTGGAAGTGATACCCGGCAAATCGCCAATACCATTGCCATCAGTATCCATATAGGAAGATGGATAAATCTGATAGAAAAGTGCATCACTCAACCAAGCCGGTCCCTTCTTCTGTTCTGCCTGAGCAGAAAGTGTGGTTGCCGCCAAAGCAGCAACCAACAACATTTTATTCATTCTTTTCATGAGCATCATTATTAATTCAAGAAAACTTTCTTTCATAATAACTCAAAATCCTGCATTTTATTGCGCAAGAAGGCTAATTGCGAATCCGCCACCTGCAACGGAGTTCAACTTCAAGACAGACTTGCTGGTTACAGTCTTCTTGGTGATGACATAAGCCTGCGGATTGGTCTTGTAGTTGGCATTCTTTGCATCCTGATAGATGGTAGCCACATACTTCTTGCCCTTCTCGAGGAAATCGAGCTTTACGGTAGACTGATGAGCCTTCATGCCCGTAACGCCACCGACAAACCAGTTATCAGAACCCTTTGCCTTGCGGGCAGCGGTGATATACTCCATTGGTTCAGCCTCCAGATAGATAGACTTGTCCCAATCTACAGCCACATCCTTGATAAACTGGAAGGCATCCATGTGCTTCTCGTAATTCTCAGGGAAATCGGCAGCCATCTGCAATGGACTATACATCGTTACATAAAGTGCCAACTGACCGCAGATGGTAGAGTTGCAATGAGAACCATTGGCGCAATCCATTTCAAAGATACCCGGTGTATAATCCATCGGACCACCCTGCAGACGGGTGAAAGGCAAGATGGCGGTATGTCCCGGTTTGGTACCTCCGAAAGCCTGATATTCAGTACCGCGAGCACTCTCGTTGCCAATCAGGTTAGGATAAGTGCGGCAGAGACCGGTAGGACGCACAGCCTCATGGGCATTTACCATGATGTGATAATCGGCAGCACGGGTTACGGCATGCTGATAGTGATTGATTTCCAACTGACTGTAGTGATGCTCGCCACGAGGAATGATGTTGCCCACATAACCGCTCTTCACTGCATCGTAGCCATAATCCTTCATCAACTGATAAGCTCTGTCCATATACTTCTCGTAGTTCATTACAGAAGAGGAGGTCTCATGATGCATGATGAGTTTCACACCCTTGGAATGTGCATACTCATTGAGCGCCTTGATGTCGAAATCAGGATATGGAGTTAGGAAATCGAATACCTTTTCCTTCATATAACCACTCCAGTCTTCCCAACCGATGTTCCATCCTTCTACCAGGACTGCATCGAAACCATGGGCTGCAGCGAAGTCGATGTAACGGCGTACATTGGCATTGTTGGCAGAATGTTTGCCCGATGGCTTGGCATGTACATAGTCGGTTCCATCCAACTTCACGGTAGGATAATCATGGGTATAAGCCCACTCACCCTTACCGGAAATCATCTCCCACCATACACCTACGTACTTCACAGGATGAATCCATGAGGTATCCTTGATCTTGCAAGGCTCATTGAGATTGAGAATCAGGTTGGAAGACAACACCTTGCGGGCATCATCTGTAATGACCATCGTACGCCAAGGGCTCTTGAACGGAGTCTGCATGTATCCCTTCATACCCTGTGCATCAGGGGTAAGCCAAGAGGTAAAAGTCATGGTCTTGTCATCCAGGTTCAGATGCATGGCTGGATAATCTACCAGGGCAGCCTCATGCAGATTGATGTAGATACCATCATCAGTCTTCAACTGGAGTGAGGTCTGTACACCGGTATCTGAAAAGACAGTCTGTGAGAGATTGCTGCTGACAGCAGCATGCAGAGCTGGACGGATGCCCGACAGACGGGTCTTGGTGTATTCATACTCCTGGGTATCGTAATCACCCGGAATCCACCAGGCGGTATGATCGCCCGTCATGGCAAATTCTGTACGCTCTTCCTTGATGGTAAAGTAGTTGAGACTGCCTTTCTGAGGGAACTCATAGCGCAATCCTACTCCATCGTCATAGACACGGAAGCGGACGTTCATATAACTGTCGGTGGAATTCTGCTTCAACTCTACCAGCATATCATTATAATGATTGCGGATAGACTTGTTCTCTCCCCAAACAGGAGTCCAGGTCTCATCGAAAGTGGAAGTCTTCTCATTGATGACACTAAAATCGGCAAGCAGATCCTTGCCATCCTTGCCGCCCTTGGCGAGCTGATACCCCAGACGGCTAGGCTTGATAATTGTCTTACCCTGATAGGTCACACTATAGGTAGGCACAGTGCCATCCAAGGTGAAGTTCACCTTGATTTGTCCGTTAGGAGAAGTAATGTCTCCAGCATCTGCCGAGATGCCAAAAGCCATCAGAAGGCTTGCGAGCAAAAAGAGTTTTTTCATATTTTTTGTTTAAAATTGTTTGATGCCGCAAAAGTACGGCAAAAATCGATAAGTTGGTACGAATAGTAGGTTCTTGGTAGATTACCGCTATCTACCAACCTCCTCACCTCTCTGAATATCAACATTTTGCTAATTCTCAAAAATAAACGGCTAGTAGATGCGAGATTCTCAATGTTTTTTATTATTTTTGCAGCAGAATCTAAAAACATAGGAAAAATGAGACATCTTTTCGTTATAATCATCACACAGCTGATGCTACAGCCGATATACGCAAAAGCAGACAACAGCCAGCTCTACAAACAGCTGGATGCTGCCATAGAAAAACGTGCGCATTATGTAGAAGTAAAAGAGAAAAGTCTGAACGACATCAAGCAGGGTGCCAAGTATGTAACCAGCAACGAGGACAAGCTCAAACTTTACGAGCAACTCGCCAATGGATACAAAGCCTACGAGTATGATTCGGCGATGACTTACATAAAAAAAGGCCTTGTTCTTGCCCAAAAGAGCAACAACATCTTATATCATAAAAGATTCCAACTTAGCCAAACCAGCCTGCTTATCACACGTGGATTCTATGCTGAAGCAAAAAACATCATGCAGAAGATAGAACCCAAGGAAGAAGATCCGCTTGACTATCAGTTTCAATACTATTATACACTTTACGGACTATACAACAACTGGTCAACCTATTGTGAAAACAATGAATTCAGCAAGATTTACGACCAGCAGAAAGTGGAATATCTGAAGAAAACATTAGAACTGTCGCCAAAGAAAGATGCATTCTATTACTACCTGCTGGGAGAGTTTTACTATTACAGCAATCATTCCAACAATAACAAGACCATCCAATACTACAAAAAAGCACTGAGTATGGAAAAGCCGGACAGCCGTCTCCATGCCATGACCGCCTTTGCCCTATCCGAAGTATACCAGAAAGCCAACAACCAGAAACTGACGGAACATTACCTGCTGGTTGCAGCCATCTCAGACATCACTTCTGCCATAAAAGAAAACGTAGCCCTGCAAAACATCGCACTCTTCATCTACAAACATAAGACCAGAAGTCTGAACAAAGCCCAGGAATACATCAACCTATCCCTGGAAGATGCTTATGCATACAACAACCGGTTGCGCCGCATTGAGATTTCATCCAAATTGCAGATGATTACCAATGCCTATACAGATGACATCAAAACAACTAACAGATTGCTCAACATCGCCCTGTTGGTCATTATCCTGCTCCTACTTGGAGTAGGTATTAGCAGTCTGTTCATCCGCAAGAAGAACAGGCTTCTGAAACAAAAGAAAGATGAAATCACAGCTACGTCGGCAAAAATGGAAATTCTAAATGAACAATTGCATCTCATCAACGACGAATTGAAGAATACCAATCAGAAACGCGAGAGATTGGTAAAGGTATATATTGACCTGAGCTATAAGAATATAGAGAGGAACCAAAAGCTACGAACATTGGCTGTAAGAAAGATAAAGGCCAACCAGAGTAAGGAGTTGCTGAGCCTCCTTTCTTCCTCAACCAATACAGAGAAAGAGAACAAGGAGTTTCTGACGGAATTTGACAAGGCATTCCTGTCTCTGTACCCAACTTTTATAACCGAGCTGAACAAGCAGCTTACAGAATCGGCACACATCCAGCTGAAAGAGAATGGAGAAATGCCCCCTATCCTCCGTGTGTGCGCCCTGTTAAGATTAGGCATTACCGAAAGTTCAAAGATAGCCGGCATCCTGTCTTATTCGCCACAAACCGTATACAACTACCGTTCCCTGCTCAAGAACAATGCCATCGACAAGGAGCACTTCGAAGAAAATGTGCTCAGACTCTGCATGGTGATAGCCGACTGATGAGAGAAATAAAGATACCTATATGTAACAACAAATCCCGGCAGGCAACAACATACCTGTCGGGATTTGTTAATTATCTGCAATTGATGAGAAATCTACTTTACTATATATTTCTTGCCACCACGGATATAGATACCATCATGTTTCGCCGGGAGCGATACCTTTCGGCCATTGATATCATAAACATCGGAACTGCAAGGCTTAGTAACACCGACAACAGGAGTTAATCCCGAAGTCAAATCATAATCTATTTCACCATCATCAGGGCAATGAATAGCCACCATTTCCTGATACCACTGATACTCCTCATCAACGGAGACACCATTATCCGTATACTCCAGAGGAAGGAGGCTCAAGTCGAAATAGCCATCACCTAAACCACCATAGCCCCAATTTACTCCTACGTTTCCATCAGCATCATAACCATCCAGCACAAAAGCATGTGAAGATGTCTTGTCGTTTCCCTGCTTATTGGATGTACCGGCATACAGAATAGGATGCCCGGCGCTCAATTCCCGGTAAATAACCTTTTTCCAGGCTGCATCATCATAGTTATTGGTCTGGGGATAATCCTTATAGCCATAATACTGGGTAAGATAGCCGAAATGCTTCTTCATGCCAGCCGCAGCATCTTGCAAAGACGCGCCACTGCCATCAAGAGAATAATTCATACCAGCCACACAACCGCAATGAAACATCAACTTGGCTACTGCGGCAGCCTGTTCCGAGCTGTAGCTATCACCCGAATAAGCAGGCAACATCTCCGTCCACTTATACTCTCCCATACTCAGCATAGCAGTACGTTTCTCATCGCCGACGCTATAAGAAGCGACACCTTTGCCACGAGATGGATACTGGTATACAGACATAATCTGTGCCATAGCCGTAGCCACGCAACCCACCCAGCAGTTTTTGCCATTTACTTGTGGGCACTGGCTATTGAAAGGAGCATCCTGGCCCCATTTTACGGCAACAAGATGCTCAACACTCGACTTACAACCTGCAGGGATAACCTGATAACCCGTAGAAGCAGCACGAAGTGAAGCGTCATTAATTCTAGCCAAGAACCAGCCCAAGGCAGGATTATCGCCAAAAGTACCCTCGTCAGAATAACCTATCACAGCCTTGAACGCATCATCATTGGCGAGAACAACAAATCCGTTCCGGTTGCGTCCTACAACCGTATAAGCATCCGTCTGTCGCATAATCCGAAGGCTCTCACCTACTCCTCCACGAGAAGTTTTCCCGCCAACAGAAGGCAAATGCTCCCCCAGCACCTCACTGGCTATCTCCAATTTCTGCTGAAGGCTTCTTTCCTTTGCCTCAGAGCAAAGGAAAGAAGCCAACATCAGAGAAAATATAAGAATCTTCTTCATAAGTCCAAAATCTTTAGGAAATCATTCGGTATTTCTACCAAACGCCATACACATTTACAGACTGCTGCTCAACACTGGAATCTATATATCCATTCAGATAGATGTATTTCTGTGTGAAGTCTATATAAGAATAAGTACTATAGCCATATCCACCATACCACATGAAAGAGTTGATATTTACATCTCCTACCGTCCAGTTCCACAAATAGTCACCTGTAGAAGAATCAACACCAGCTACGATATAGTTTTCCTTATAGGTCTGATAGTCATATATGGCAGCACCCTTTCCTTCATCAGGAACCAGTTCACCGGAGCAATCAGCCAGATTATCGGCATTGAAAGTGCCATTAATCTTGAAATAAAGATCAGCACCCGAACCCAACATATTGGTGATATAAAACTGATTGACACCTTCCAGCTGGTAGATATCAGAATAGGTAACAGGCAAATCTGTGAAACCTGCGTAATAGAACTGCACATTCTCCAGTACTTTCGTCCACTGAGAAACCAGCACCGACGACTGCAGCACCGTACTGCCATCCTGCTTGGTATAAGGATCGGCATAGGCTTCATCGACATCTATCTTGAAACCAAATTTCTTTTTAGGTGTCAAGCCCTTTACAGAAATGGTCAGCGTAGCCTCCTTCTCGCCCTGGGCAAACTCCACCGTAGCAGGCACCTGAATGGCAGCTGTATCAGTATATTCTACCTTGACAGGAACACTCGCAGCCTCAGCAGCATCCTTACGGCAAACCTTCACATCAACGGTTTCCTGGTCTGGAGTAAGAATAAACTCTGCCGCATTGCCGGCATCAAAATACACTCCCATGCAATTGTCTGGGGCAGGATTGCCTGGCGCATAATCATCGTCATCGCTGCAGGAAGAGAACCCCAACAGGAGACCAGCCGAGATGGCAAGCCCCAAATATCTAAAAAACTTTATATTCTTCATTGTCAATTCCATTTTAAAGATTGAAAAATCTCCTCATTTACTCACTCTTTGCCTCTACCACACTTGTAGGATCTGGATTCAGTACCACAGCCGGATTAGAACTCTTCTCATATTCAGGGATATAACAATCCATCCATGGAGCCACGAAACCATACTTGGAATTCAAGCGATGACTCTCCAGGAAGTTGGTACCCGTATAGGTGCGGACAACAGCTATCTTAAGACGCTTATAATCAAAATACAGCAGTCCCTCTCCCCAGAGTTCGATACGTTTCTGAAGCAGCACGGCATCTTCAAGTGATTCGATGTCTGTAGCCTGACACTCATAAGAGCCATCTGTATAGCGATAAGCATTCATGAAATCATTCAAGACGGTCTTGGCAGCATCCACCCCTTCTGTATGGGCAATGGCCTCAATATAGATGAGATACATCTCTTCTACACGCATCAATGGAATATCACACAAACAGCCCACATAGAGATCAGACAAGTTACCTGAACCCGGATGATATTTCAGGTTGGTGTAAGCAGGCAGTTTAGCCCATCCTGCTCCATCCAGCAAGGTAGAATAGCCTGCCGGAACCTCAGCCTTGCCAGCATCCTCAGGGGCAACCCAAGTCTTCTTTCGCCAGTCGGCATCAGGTATCTGATTATAGAGCGAAGCACCTATCATACGGTAAGCCTTGCCATAACCACCCATGGAGAATGCAGTAGATTCAGAAGATACCGTACCCATCCAGGAATAGAACCAGCTGCCCAATTGCTCCTTTGTTCCCAGCGAAGCCTTCCATATCCAGGAAGAATTAGCAGTATTGAAACCTGTCTTCTTATTATACCATTCGCTCTGAGACATTGGCTGGCAACCGGAATTGTCGATGGCAGCCTGTGCGTATGAGGCAGCCTTGGCAAAACAGTCATTAACCGCCGTAATGCCCAAGGCATCATAGCCGTCAGCATCATTCTCATGAGCCAACTGGGCTGTCAGATCATCTGCCGAATCATAAAAACGAGAACCCAGTTCCAACCAGAAGCGTGCCTTCAAACCATCTACCACGCTCTCATCCGGCTGTTCCTTGCCCGTACGCTTATAGCCCTTCAAGTATGCCTCAGCCTTATTCAGGTCGTGCAGGATGAAGCGATACATGGTATAATAAGGTACACGAGGATTGTTCTTACCCTCCTCGCCTGTAGTCTTCTCAGTCACGATAGGCACGGTAAGTCCCATTATCTTGGCTGCTTTGGCATCAAAGTCAGAGAATCCGGTCTTCTTGAATTCAAACATTCTTGCCATATCCAGGTATGCCAAAGCACGGTAAGCATAAGCTACACCGGCAGACGCCTTTGCAGATTCAGATGCTCCTTCCACATCGAGCGACGAGATGATACTGTTGGCATTGTTCACTAAACCATAATAGTAGAAATAGGTGTAATTGAATGGGCTACGGAGTCCCTTACCATTCTCTATATATGAGAAATAGTCGTAATCTGCATTGTAAACCGGAAAATCCTCTGTCATCACATCACGGATAATCATCTGGCTGGGATAACCGTTGTCGTAAGCCGAACCGTCGCCATACACACCACTCTTTACCATATAGGCACTCAAGCCGGTCAGCAAGCCCTGCTGAGCCGTCTCAGACCCCTGCACCTGACTGTCTGTTGCATAATCCTTTGGCAGTTCCTCCTCCAGACAGCTCTGCATCATCAAGCATGAAGAGAGCACTACTGTGAACAGAGAAACCTTGCGAAATATATTGTTCATCATATAAAATTCTCCTTAATCTATATAAAAATCTCCTTATCTAACAGTTTAAAATTGAAGTGTAATACCACCAGAGATGGTACGAACAAACGCATACTGCTCGTTGCTAGGTGAGCCGGTGAAACTTGTGCGAGGATCGAATCCCTTTCGCTTGCTCCACAAATAGACATTGTCTGCCGCACCATAGACACGAACCTTAGTCAAGCCCAAACGACGTGTCAGGCTCTTTGGCAAGGTATAACCGATATTGATGCTCTGCAGGTTGAGATAACTTCCATTAATCAGGAAGCGATCAGAAGATGAGCTTGCATCCGTATCATTATACTGGAGGCGAGGGATGTTGGATTCTCTGTTACTTGGAGACCAGGCATCCAGCATATCCTTATGGAAATTAAAACCTGTCCAGCTATCATAAGGAACACTCATCAGACTCTGATAACCAGAATCGTAAGACTTGCCGCCGATGGAATAAGTGAAGTTCACACTGACATCGATACCCTTAAACGACAACGATGTGCCAAATCCACCATAAAGATCAGGAGTAGGGTCGCCACAGGCAAAGTAAGAGCCTTCCGACCATTTTGCAGACTTGCCCAGCGAACCATCTTCGTTCTCAACATACCATGTGGATTCTCCTTTCTCATTTACGCCCGCATATTTCTTCAATCTCCAGGTGTAGATAGGCAATCCTTCACCATAATAATAAGAACCGTTATGATAACCGGCATATCCGCTCAGCATCTCGTTCTTGTTCTCTTCATAAAGCTTCGTTATCTCATTGGTATAGTGGGTGGCATTGAGATTGATGTTCCACGCAAAATCCTTGGTGCGGATTACATCTCCTGCAAGATTCAGTTCTACACCACGGTTCACCATGTTACCCACATTAGAGTAATAGCCTGCATAACCCATTGACATAGGCACGCTGATGAAACAGAGCATGTCAGTGGTTTTGCGGTAGAAATACTCCACATCACCGGTCAGACGACCCTTGAAGAGTTCGAATTCAAGACCTGCGTTGATATTGGTATTGGTCTCCCAGGTAATCTTATCATTACCCTTTGAAGCAAAGGTCAGCGCCATGTTGCCATTCATGCTACCGATGCCGTAAGTATCCAGATAACGGTTGTTACCGATGGCATCGTTACCCTGCTGACCGAAAGAGAATTTCACCTTCAGCATGTCGAGCCAAGACTTGGAGCCTGCCATCCAATCTTCCTTGGTCAGTATCCAGGCACCACCGAAAGAATAGAAATCGCCCCAGCGATGGGCTGGAGAGAAGCGGGATGAACCGTCACGGCGATAAGATACCTGACAGAAATACTTGCCATCATAATCATACATGCCACGGAAGAAGAAACCTTCGGTGTTGTAATTGGTCTGATTAGAATATGTCGGCTCATTGGTGATAGCACCTGCCAACTCATGGTTTCCCTTGAAAGAGAACATGTTGGAACGGCCGCCATATACGTATTCATAAGTCTGCTTATAGTTCTCATGACCCAACAACAATGTCATGTTGTGCAGACCAAAAGAACGGGCATAGTTTACCAACTGCTGGAAGTTGACTGTATAATAACGGTAATGTCCTACGGTTACCTCACCGTTAGGATAAGTCGTTGCACCAAATCCATAATAAGGCTGCTGGGTACTCTGATAGCGATATTCATAGTCATCCACCGTACCGTTCAAGGTAATCTTCAGTCCCTTGACAAATGTTGGGGTAATCTCAGCAAAGCCATTGATACCGAAAGTATTTCCTACAGAATGGGATGCCTGAAGCTGGTCATCCTTCAACAGGTTGAGCTGAGAGAGTACAGGTCGATTCAAGCCTGCATTCATTCCGTTACCATAATCATATATCTTACCATTATCATCGGTCATGATATTGCCATTGCCATCTCTGAGATACAGCGGATAGATAGGAGCGATGGTATTGACCATGTAGAAGGTATTGGTAGTACTGTTGTTTCCATAAGAATCTACCTCTGTGGCATTGTCTGTAACGGTATGGGCATAGTTTACGTTACCACCCACCTTCAGCCATTCATTTGCCTTATAGGTAGCCTTCAGGCGTGCAGTATATCGCTTAAACTGAGATCCGTATGCGATACCTGGGTTATCCAGATAGCCCAATGAAGCATAGAACTGGGAATTGTCGTTTCCACCATTCACATTCATATTATACTCCTGTCGGAGGGTGTTTCGGTAAGCCGCCTTGAGCCAGTCGTCCGGACTAATCGTATAGTCCTTTCCGTTATAAAAGATTTTATTGCCCAATGTGGCATTAGGATTCAGCTTTCCATTATCGCCAATGAGATACTGTCCCTCAGGCACATTGTAGCAGATATAACCCAATCCGCCCTTTTCTGAAGAACCACCAATTGCGTTATTGGCAGCCACATGAGCTGCATAAGCTGACATACCCTTGCCATTGGTATAGTAATTATATAATGACTTATAGTGTGTCTCATAATATTGACCGGGATCTGAAATCATATCATAAGTCTGAGAGCCACGGCTATTGCTGCCCCATTTGGCATCAACAGTGATGACGGTCTTGCCCACCTGCGGATTCTTGGTGGTAATCATAATGACACCATTGGCACCACGGGCTCCGTAGAGTGCATTACTTGCCGCATCTTTCAACACGGTAACAGATGCCACATCCGCTGGGTTGATGTCACTCCAGGAACCATAATAAGGTGCACCATCTACCACGATCAACGGATCCTGACCTGCATTGATTGAGCTGATACCGCGTACACGGATGGTAGGGGTAGAAGACGGATCGCCAGATGTATTTATCATCTGCACACCCGCTACCTGACCATTGAGGGCATCTACCACATTGGTTACCTGACGCACGGCAATTTTATCTGCATCCACTACGCCTGCTGAACCCGTGAAAGAGGATTTCTTCTGCTCACCATAAGCCACAACAATCACTTCGTCGAGCTGGCGGTCTTGAGAGTGCATGCTTACCTTCATACCTGGAGCCGCCTTCAATGTCTGGGAATCCATACCGAGATAGGTGATGACTATCGCCTCTCCTTTTTTAGCACTTGGCAAGCTGAACTTACCGTCAATGTCGGTCACGGTTCCGGTCTTGGAACCTTTCACCATGATCTGGGCACCTACTACAGGGTCTCCGTTCTCATCGAAGACCTGCCCCCCCACCTGTGCGGAAGACTGTGCCAGCACTTGCCCCGAAGCAGCCAGCAACAGGGAAGCAAATAAAACCTTCATTCTCATAATATCTGTCTCTTCTTATAATTATTATCTCTCTTTATCTTGAATACACCTCTTTATATATTGCTAGTTATCCTTTACAAGTTTTATATAAAATATGTATTCGGTTGCAAAGGTATAATAAAATCCATTAACCACCAAACAAAAATTCAAATATTTACGCTTTTTTGTTACAAAAAATTATTTTCTTATCCTAAATCAATATCTAAATGCTACCAAAAGCTTCTATTTCTCTAAAAATTGAAAACGCTATTTTTAGCCGTAACACCTTTGTCGCAGTATCGACAAGAATCAGAAGTCATACAGCAACACCTTCTTCTTCTCAGAGCAGAGCAACAAGTATTTTGACAGTTGGACCTCATTGGTAGATGCAGATGGCTATACTCCTATCGCCGGAAGCCCATTGCTCGATGCCGCAAGTTTCGCCGGCTGGACAGGTTTCGACACCGTAACCTACATCGGAGCCTTCGATGGCAGCACCAACTGGATGAGCGGCTGGACCAACTTTGATCCTCAGAATGCGAAGTACTAGAAATCGCTAATTTCTATTTTGACTATAAGGTTTTCTTTTATTGGGGCATGACGCAGTGATTTGCGCCATGCTTTTTTGTTGGGTTATGGAAAGAAAAGAGGTTATTGCATTTTTCTTGTAACAGTTCAAAAAAGGATACCAGTCACTACCCTTGTGTCGTGTTTCGCGACACAAGGGTCATCAACATGTCGGCCAGCTGTTGTGCAATCGTGTTTTAGCTGATGTGCGGAGATAAATATCCTATTATTAAGTCTTTTTCTTTAGGGAAATAAGCCTTTTGAGTACTTATTGTGGCTTTTGTAATTGTTTTTTAAGAGTTTTAACCCTAAGAAATGCGGACTTTCCAAACTTTTTTGCTAATTTTGCAAAATAATCGAGCAGAAATCTTTTTTGAGGATTTTCTGCTTATCATTAATGTTAAATTAAATAATAGAATAAGAAACAGAAAAAATAGAATAAAATTATATTAGAGTAAAATAACGTTTACTATTTATTCGGAGCATTCTCGAAATTTGCCAGATTGAAATAATGCATGTACGAATGAATAAGTTCAGTGAACGTCTGCGCTATAGCGTGGGCGGAACTTATCGTACATGCGGGTTCGGCAAATACCTGAGAATGGATAAGGGAAGCCTACGCTTCTTTTTGTCCATTTGAAAGGTGTTTGCCACCCGCATTCCTTATAAGATAGTTCTACGTTTAAGGCTATAGTGCAAATCATGAGCAAAGTATCTTTTGCCCATTGTTTTGCTGTTTTTAATATTGCGTGCTGATTTAAAAGTCTTGTTATATTTAGTGAAAAACAAATATTTCAAGACTTTGTGAAGCATGAGTTTATTACATTATCTTGTAACGTAAATGTTGCAAGATGAAGAAGTATACAGTAAAATGAATACATTCTCAATAGAAAGTAGAAGGTATATTGGTAGCAAAACTAAGCTGATAGACTGGATTATGGATATTATTAGTAAGGAGGCACCTAATGCTCAAACATTTTGTGATGTTTTTGCAGGTACAGGTACTGTGTCTAGTCAAGCTATTAGTAGATACAGAGAGATCATCGTTAATGACTTTCTGTACTCAAATCATGTGATTTATAATGGTTTTTTCGCGAATGGAGTCTGGGACAAGGTAAAATTGGAGAAAATTATAGCAGAATATAACCAATTAAAAGCAGAGAACATTGAAGACAATTATTTTTCTCTCAATTATGGCGATAAATATTTCGGAAAAGATCTGGCTAAGATAATTGGCTTTATCAGACAAGATATCGAGGATAGAAAAAGAAACTTGACAGAAAAAGAATACCATATTTTGTTAAGTTCCTTAATCTATAGTATGGATAGAGTTTCAAACACTATAGGTCATTATGAAGCTTATCTTAAAAAGCCTATTCCTGAACATTATATAAATATGCGATTAATAGATGCGCATTGTTTTGATAATGTCAGAATATTCCGAGAAGATTCCAACCAATTGGTTCGGCATGTAGCAGCGGACGTCTTTTATGTTGATCCTCCTTATAATTCAAGACAGTATAGCCGTTTTTACCATGTATATGAAACGCTTGTGCATTGGGACAAACGGCCTTTGTTTGGAGTGGCAATGAAACCGCAAGTAGAGAATATGAGTGAGTATTGTTCCTGTAGAGCAAGGGATGCATTTGCTGATTTGATATCTAATATGGATGCTAAATATATTTTTGTTTCTTATAATAATACTTATCATTCAAGAAGCAAGTCTTCACAAAATAAGATTACACTTGAAGAGATTAGGAGTATCTTGGAAACCAAGGGAGAGACAAAAATATTAGAGCATGCTTATCAGTTCTTTAATGCTGGTAAAACAGATTTTAAAGATCATAAGGAATTGTTATTCGTTACAAAGGTTTATAGTTATGACAAATAAAGGAATATTTCGGTCACCACTTTTTTATGTGGGTGATAAGTATAAACTTATGAGGGAAATTAAGACTCATTTGCCAAAAAGGATAAGGACATTTGTCGAACCTTTTGTTGGGGGTGGTTCTGTATTCATGAATGTTGAGGCTGAGAATTATTTGCTTAATGACATCGATTCTTGGGTGGTAGGCATCCATCAATATTTGTGTGGACAAAATAAAAACAAAGATCAGTTTTTTGATGAACTCTTTGCTTTGGTTGACCACTATGGTCTTTCATGTTCGTATCGGAATGATGTAATACCAGACAAGTTGAAAAAGGATTTTCCAAAGACATACTTTGCTAAATATAATAAGGAGGCATTTATCCGTATGAGGTCTGATTTCAATAAAGGGGAAAAAGATGATATGCTTCATTTATATGTCTTGCTCATTTATGGATTCAACAGAATGTTGCGGTTCAATCGTGAGGGCAATTATAATTTGCCTGTCGGCAATGTTGATTTCAATAAAAATGTGTATAATGCTTTAAGTGATTACTTCTCAATAACCAACTCAAAACATATCATTTGGTCAAACTTGGATTTCCGACAGTTCTTATCGTCATGTCATCTATCAAAGGATGATTTTGTGTATCTTGACCCTCCTTATCTGATAACATTCAGTGAGTATAATAAATTGTGGGATGAAGAGACGGAGAAAGATTTGCTGGCTTTGTTGGATTTCCTAGATGGGGAGAAAATAAAGTTTGCTATCTCTAATGTGACACATTATAAAGGAAAAGTTAATTCCATTTTTTTAGAATGGTCAGCCAAATATAACGTGTATACAATCAAGAGCAATTATATCAGTTATCATGATTCCTAAGACATCACCAAATTTTTGAGAGCTTTTTTGTGTTAAAATAA
>CAUFXJ010000008.1:0-128351 GCA_959596915.1 Segatella copri | reverse complement strand
CTAGCGAGAGCGCTGCAGGCGATACCACCACTGGCGATACCACACAGGGCGGCGGTACATCACAAGGCGGCGGTACATCACAAGGTGGCAGCACCGAGGGAACAGGCGACAACGGAGACGGCCTGGAGTAGTGAACCGTCTCTCAAATATGCGAAACGACAGAAGAAGGAAGGAGTGAACTGACCGGCGACAGGGATATTCCGAAGGCACAAAGCGGCTGGTTTTCATCCTGACGATTACGGATAAACAGCAAATCATAATGACCCAAGAACCTGCCTTTTACGGGTATCCGGGCTGGCAGTTTCTCCCCCGCCCTTCTTCTTCCAGAAACGCTTACTGAAACTAAATTTCAACCACTAAAACAAGCATGTGACTATCATTATCCACTTAGTATTAATCATTAAAAAACAAAGCAAAATGAAAAAAGTAAATTGGAAAACCATCATCAATTTCCTCATCACGGTATTAACAGCTGTAGCCAGCTCATTCTGTGTACAGAACTGCTAAAAGAAGGGAGGTTGCCATGACACAGAAACATCGTAGCATTTCACTCATCGTGATCCACTGTTCAGCCACGAGAGTGACTCAGGATTTCACATTCGAGCAGTTGGAGGCCTGCCATCTTGCCCGCGGTTTCAAGAGTATCGGCTATCATTATTACATCACGAAGGATGGTGTGGTATATCCGGGTCGTCCGGAATCGGAGGTAGGAGCCCATGCCCGTCATTACAATGCCCACAGCATCGGCATCTGTTATGAGGGAGGTCTCGACAAGAACGGCAAGCCTGCCGATACGCGTACTCCAGCCCAGAATCAAGCTCTGTATTCGCTTCTGGAGAGCCTCAGCCTCTCCTATCCAGATGCAGAGATACTGGGCCATCGCGATTTGCCGAACGTTCACAAAGACTGTCCGTCGTTTGATGTCAAGCGATGGCTGAAGTTGGTAGATTTCCACATCTAGCCGAATTTCGGAAAGGAGTTCATCATATTTATTTTTTAAGTTGATTCAAGCCCGACAGGAAGCAGCAACGCTCTCCTATCGGGCTTTAATTATTGTGTAAAGAAGAGAAATTCAAAAAAATATGGAAAAGGATTTCATCATATTTATTTTTTTAAGTTGATTCAAGTTTCGCAAGTTCAGAAGTTAAATGAGTTAAAGAATTATAAACATTTATTCATATCAGCCGACATCGGATTTTATTCACTAACTTTGCATCAGATATATACATTAGAATTCTTTACAAACAATAAAATGGAGAATAAAATAACGACAATGGAGCGGGGAATGCAGCGACGCACCGAACTGCTCCTGGGAAAGGATAATCTTGAGAAAATTCAGAAGGCAAGAGTGCTCATCTTCGGTATCGGAGGAGTAGGATCATGGTGCGCTGAAGGACTCCTGAGAAGCGGCGTGAGAAACATCACAATCGTAGACAGCGACAGGGTATGCGTAACCAACTGCAACCGCCAGCTGATGGCTACAAGCCGAACCTTAGGCGAAGTGAAGGTAGAGGCGCTGCGCAACCGACTGCTCGAAATCAACCCCGATGCTAACATCACAGCCTATCAGAAAATATATCAGGCAGAAACTGCCGATGAATTCCACATGGAGCAATACGACTTCATCATCGATGCCATCGACTCGCTCAAGGATAAGGCTGACCTCATTCTGCGTGCCACTGCCCTGCCTAAGGAAATCACCTTTATATCTTCTATGGGAGCTGCCCTGCGCACCGACCCATTCATGGTAAGAAAATCTGAATTCTGGAAGGTGGATGGAGACCCGCTGGCAAGAGCACTGCGAAAGAAATTCAAGAAGAACAAAACCTTCCCACGACGAAAATTCCAGTGCGTATACAGTGAAGAAAAACCGATGCAGAACCAGGGGGTGAACAAAGCCTGCGGCACGGGCGGATGCCTATGTCCGAAAGCCAAACTCATTAGCGGAGAGAGGGGTACCGATACTGCCGTATATGATGCTCCGGGCGACCAGCAACTGGTAGAACACGAATGGTGCTCTACTAAGGCACAGATCAACGGTTCGCTCTGCCACATCACCGCAACCTTCGGAATGGCTATCGCAGGAATGGTCATCAACCACATCATTGAATAACTGTTTTCTTTACAACAGTCACTTGAAAAGAAACTTACAAAACATACGCAAAAGGCGAGGCGCTTTCACAAGCTCCCCGCCTTTATTTATTATTCAAGTTTCGCAAAGTTCAGAAGTTTCTCGGGAGTAGTCTTATCGGCATTCGCCTCTATTCGTCTCTTCATATCGTCAAAGAATAAAGGTTAAATCCGATAAATCTTGTTAAACAAATTCTATCTTACCTCTTATGTTTATACCTTTGCACGCAAATTTACAATCACAAAGGACATTTTCATGTCCCAAAAAGGATAATATTTAATTTAAATAAGAGAAGAAAAATGAAAGAAAAAGCAGAAAGTTCAGTAGCCTGCAATCATCACAGAGTAGGCTTTCTGGGATTGCTCGTTACATTAGGCATTGTATTCGGAGACATCGGAACATCACCTCTCTATGTGATGAAGGCTATCCTGCATACGGGTGAAAGCATCAGCGAGAGCACCATCCTGGGCGCACTGTCATGCATCATCTGGACACTCACCCTCCAGACCACCATCAAATATGTATGCGTGGCGCTGCGTGCCGACAACAATGGCGAGGGAGGCATCCTCGCCCTCTATGCCTTGCTGCGCCGACTCAAGAGCAAGTGGATTTACCTACTGGCCATCATTGGCGCAAGCACCCTGCTGGCAGACGGAATCATCACCCCTGCCATCACCGTGACCACAGCCATCGAAGGACTCGAAAGCATCAGTCCCAACCTGCCAGTCATCCCCATCACCCTGGGCATCATCACCATCATCTTCTTCGTGCAGCGGTTTGGCACAGAGAGTATCGGCAAATCGTTTGGCGTATTTATGCTGCTATGGTTCCTGCTGCTGGGCGTGATGGGAGCTTTCAGCATCACGTCTTACCCATTGATACTGAAGGCTTTCAACCCCTATTATGCTGCCATGCTGCTGGCAAAATCGCCTGAATGGTTTCTGATTCTGGGTGCCGTATTTCTCTGTACTACCGGTGCCGAGGCTCTCTATTCCGACCTGGGACATTGCGGCAGAAAGAACATCGCCATCAGCTGGGGCTTCGTAAAGACCATGCTCATTCTCAACTATCTGGGACAGGGAGCATGGGTGCTGAATCATGCAGATACGGCACTGGCAGCGAATCCGTTCTTTGCCATCATGCCGCAGAGCATGCTGTTCTTCGCCATCATCATGGCCACGGGTGCGGCAATCGTTGCGAGCCAGGCACTCATCAGCGGAACCTTCTCCATATTGAGCGAAGCCATGAACCTGCACTTCTGGCCGCGCATGCGAATCAAGCATCCTACCCATGTTAAGGGGCAGCTCTATATCCCGATGATCAACCTCGCCATGTACATCGGCGTGGTTCTCATCATCCTGCTCTTCCGCGACTCCTCGCACATGGAGGCAGCCTACGGACTCGCCATCACCATCACCATGCTGATGACTACCCTGCTGCTCGGTTTCTACCTGCACAGCAAGGGAGTGGCACGGATTTTCACGATGCTGTTTATGGGCGCATACTGCATCATCGAAGCCATCTTCCTGACTGCCAATCTGTCAAAGTTTCTTGCAGGTGGATGGTGTACGATGCTCATTGGAGGAATCCTGTTCCTGATGATGTACGTGTGGGTGAAAGCCATGAAGATACGACGCCATTATATCAGCACCAAACCGCTGGATGATTATTATCAGATTATCTCCGACATCAAGGCCGACGAGAGCATCCCTAAGTACGCTTCCAACCTGGTTTATGTGAACCACGCCAACAAGGAAGGTGCCGTAGATGACAAGTTGCTCTACTCCATCATCAACAAGCAGCCGAAACGTGCTGACCATTACTGGCTTATCAACATGGAGTTTGTTGACACTCCTGACACGCTGGAGTACAACTGCGAGACCCTGATTCCCGACACCCTCTACAGCGTAACCATGCACATTGGTTTCCGCATAGAGCCTAGGGTGAGTCTCTATCTGCGACAAGTAGTGGAAGATCTGGTAGCAGACGGAAAGGTAGATTTGCAAAGCACCTATCCTTCGCTGCGCAAATACGGAATTCCGGGCGATTTCCGATTCATCATCATTCACCGCGTATATTACCCGGAGAGTTCAGATAATCGCCAACAGAACCTGCTGATGAGTATCTACGCTCTTATCAGCAAGATAGGTATTGACGAGCCTAAGGCATTGGGCCTCGACACTTCCATGGTAGTGGTAGAAAGAGTGCCGCTCATCATCAACCATCCGGTCATTAAGGACAAGGTCATTAAGGTTATTAAGGATTCTGAAACATCACAAAGCAGACAATAAGCAAAAAGGCGAGGCGCTTTCACAAGCTCCCCGCCTTTAACCTATTAGCTAGAAGATTATAGCTAACAACTAACACAAAACCTTATAACTATTTTTCTAATCTTAATCGTTATTTGAACCTATGAACGAACATGTTAATTAGAGGATAGTCTTAACAGCCTCCAACATGCCCTTCTCCTGAATAAGGTCAAGATCCTTCTTAACCAACTCGGTAAGGCCAGGAACTGTCTTGTTCAAATCCTCGTGCCAGATATAGTCGAAGCCCAATACGCCCTCAGCTACCTTCTGTGTATCGCCGGTAGCCCAAAGTTCGGTGAGCTTGTCCATAATCTTCTGGTCATCGTTTGGCTGGATAGGAGCACCATCCTCGCGAACACCACCCTTATAGTAAGTGATGATAGCAGCGAGACCGAATACCAAACCCTGTGGCAACTCGCCCTTACGCTCAAGATAAATCTTGACACCAGGCAGGTCGCGAGTCTCAAACTTAGGGAATGAGTTGAGCATGATGCTGGTTACCTGATGATCTACGAATGGATTCTCGAAACGCTCCAATACGTCAGAAGCAAACTTCTGCAGCTCATCCATTGGGAGGTTCAGAGTCTGCATCAACTCCTCAAACTGTACCTTGTGGATGTACTTGCCCAATACCGGGTGCTCGCAGGCATCGCGAACAATGTTTACACCGCTGAGGTATGTAACAGGGCTCAATACGGTGTGAGGACCATTGAGGAGAGTAACCTTACGCTCGTGGTATGGCTTCTCATTATCTGTGATAAGCACGTGGAGACCTGCCTTATGAGCTGGGAACTCCTCCTGCATCTGCTCTACTGTCATATTTTCTGCCTTCTCGATAACCCAGAGGTGGAAGCTTTCTGCCTTAACCACGAGGTTGTCCTTGTAGCAAACCTTCTGCTGAATCTCCTTGATGGTATCGCGTGGGAAACCAGGAACGATGCGGTCTACCAATGTAGCGCAAACGTAGCAGTGGTTGGTGAACCACTCCTTGAAGCCCTCGTAATCAGCACCCATATCGCCCTTCCAGAGCTCGATATACTGATAGATGCACTCCTTGAGGTGGTGACCGTTCAGGAAGATCAGCTCACATGGCATCAGGATCATACCCTTGGTTGGGTCGCCCTCGAAGAACTTGTAGCGGTGGAACAAGAGCTGAACCAACTTGCCTGGATAAGAAGCTGCAGGAGCATCTGTAAACTTGCAAGAGTCATCGAATGCGATACCAGCCTCTGTAGTGTTAGAGATGATGAAACGCATCTCTGGCTGCTCAGCCAAAGCCATGAAAGCCTGATTCTGAGAATATGGGTTCAGTGCACGGCTGATAACGTCGATACGCTCCAAGGTGTTGATAGCCTGGCCGTTCTCCTTACCCTGAAGGTTTACGTGATAGAGGCAGTCCTGACCGTTCAGCCAGTCAACCATACCACCAGCCAATGGCTGAACTACAACGACAGAACCGTTGAAGTCGGTTTTCTTGTTCATATTCCATACAATCCAATCTACGAATGCACGGAGGAAGTTACCTTCACCAAACTGAATGATTTTCTCTGGAGCGACGCTCTTAGGAGCAGTGCGCTTGTTTAATGCTTTTAGCTCTTTCATGATTTGTTTATTTTGTCTTTATTATTTTACTTTTCGTTTTAAATTCCAATCTATTCATCAGATTGTTTTTTTTCTGAGTGCAAAGGTAGTAAATATTTCGTTTGATTGTTCCAAAAACAGCGAAAAACTTCACGCAAACCTTTACGCTCCACTCCGGTTCTATACCTTATTATATATAGAACTGCGCAGGCACAAAATAAAGAAGTAGGGATTTTCCCCCACCCCTTTAGGGGAAATCCCGACCGTGGAAGCAAAAAACATCGTATCTTTGCACCAGAAAAAAGAAACATGAAGTATAACAATTTAAAGATATACGATTATGAAACGAATGATAATAGCTCTAGTAGCCATGTTCATGATGACATTCACTACCGCTTCTGCAATGAGTTATGAGCAGGCAAGACAGCAGGCTCTCTTCCTGACAGACAAGATGGCTTACGAGCTCAATCTTACGGAAGACCAGTATGAGGCAGCTTACGAGGTGAACCTCGACTACCTGATGAGTGTAGATACATACGATGACCTGTATGGTGCTTACTGGCGCCAGCGCAATATGGATTTGAGCTATATCCTGCTCGACTGGCAGTATAGAACATATCTCAATGCCACTTATTTCTACCGTCCGCTCTACTGGAATGCGGGCTACTGGCACTTCGGCATCTACGCCCGCTATCCTCGCCGCGACTATTTCTACTTCGGTCGCCCTCACTTCTACGTATCTTACCGTGGAGGTCATAGCTGGCGAGTAAACGGAAACAGAAGCTGGTATCACGGAAGAAGTTTTGGCGGACCTCACCCAGGAGGACATCCTAGAGTAGGTATGAGAGACGGATTTAACCGTGGTGATTACGGCAGAGGAAGATCTTTCGGAAATCTGAACCGCGAGAACAGACCTCAGATGAATCCAAACCGTGGTTTCGGTAATGCAAGCCGCCCTAACAACAACGCTGGCTTCGGAAACAGCAGGAGCCCTCAGAACGGAGGCTTCGGAAATAACAACGGAGGTTTCGGCAACAGCAACAACCGTGGCTTCGGCAATAGCAACAGCCGCCCTAACCGCGGGTTCGGCAGCAGCAACAGCAGCACCAGCAACAACCGCGGGTTCGGAAACAGCAGCCGTGGTTTCGGAAACAGCAGCTTCGGAAGCGGAAGAAGTAATATCTTCGGGGGCAACCGCAGCAGCATGAGCCGTTCATTCAGCAGCGGGTCTGGCAACCGTGGCGGCGGATTCACCCCTCGCTCTTCTACACCAAGCAAGAACAATGGCGGTGGAAGCTTCGGACACAGAAGATAAGAAAAGAGAAAGAGTTATAATTTCAAGTTTATAAAGACAGAGAGTTAAGAAAATCAAGACCTCAAGTAAGAGAGTAAGAAGATCAAGACCTCAAGCAAGAGAGTAAGAAAAATCAAGTACAAAAAATGGGAATTTGCATCGGTTCATACCATTCGCAAATTCCCATTATTATTTTATCAACTTTCAGTAAAAGTTTTACTCCAATCCGAAGAGCGATTTCAAACCGCCATCTACGCCCGAGAATCCCATGAAGGCGAGGCTGAGGAGCGCTGCAGTTACCATGACGATAGCTACGCCCTGCATGCCCTTAGGAATACGGACCAAAGCCTGCTGCTCGCGAATGCCGGCAAAGACAATGAGAGCCAGGGCAAAGCCGAGAGCTGTAGAGAAGGCGTAAACCACGCTCTCTAGCAGATTGTAATCCTTCTGGATAACCAGGATGGCTACACCCAGCACGGCACAGTTGGTAGTAATCAAAGGCAGGAAGATACCGAGTGCCTGATAAAGTGCAGGAGAAACCTTCTTCAGGATAATCTCTACCATCTGAACCAAGGCTGCAATCACGAGGATGAATGCCAGGGTCTGGAGATATTGCAATCCGAACGGATCGAGTACATACTTCTGAACACACCAGGTAATGATGGTTGCCAGGGTCAAGACAAAAGCGATGGCACCACCCATACCGATGGCTGTATCAACTTTCTTCGATACGCCCAGGAATGGACAGATACCGAGAAACTGCGACAAGACGATGTTGTTGACGAATATCGCAGAGATAAATATCAATAAATATTCCATAATTTCTATTTTATTTCATTGATTTGAAGCGATGCCTACGCTTACTTCTTTACCTTATTAAATATAGCAATGATGTAACCCAAGGTGAGGAATGCTCCAGGAGGCAGGATGAACATCAGAATGTTGGTAGTCTCCGGCAACAGAGTGATACCGAATACACTACCTGCACCGAGTATCTCGCGGGCACTACCCAGGATGGTCAAACCGAGGGTGAAACCCAAACCGCAACCAATGCCATCGAAGAGGCTGGCAATAGGCGAATTCTTGGCAGCAAAGCTCTCTGCTCTACCCAGGATGATACAGTTTACTACAATCAGCGGAATATAAATACCCAGCGCCTGATTGATGCTGTCGGGAGCATAAGCGCTCATCAACATCTGAAGGATGGTTACGAAGGCTGCAATCACTACGATGAAAACAGGGATTCGAACCATATCCGGGGTAATCTTCTTGATACAGGAAATAACAAAGTTGGTACAAATCAGCACCGCCATG
This sequence comes from Segatella copri, assembly GCA_959596915.1. Taxonomy (GTDB): domain Bacteria; phylum Bacteroidota; class Bacteroidia; order Bacteroidales; family Bacteroidaceae; genus Prevotella; species Prevotella copri_N. The sequence continues at coordinate 119,722 of CAUFXJ010000008.1, read as the reverse complement.
GTAGCCAATCCCATAGAGAGACCGTTGATGGCGCTGGTTGTTGTAGCCAAAGTAGGACACATACCGAGAAGCAACACGAAGGTTGGATTCTCCTTGATGAGTCCGTTCATCAAAATCTTAACATTACTCATATCGGTTTATCCTTTCTTTTCGTTATGTTCAACTTTAGATGCACCACTCTCTGCATCTGCTTTCTGAGATGCACCGCTCTCGCCATCTACACTCTTACCTGCATAGGCAGCGTAAGCCTGATTGATAGCCTTGAGGAAGGCGCGGCTGGTAATGGTAGAAGCGGTAATGGCGTCTACTGCATTGCCACTCTTATCGTCCTTAGATACGTGGAGGTCGCCATCCTTTGGAGTTTTACCGATGATGCTACCCTTTCCGTTTTTCTGGAACCAGGTAGCAGCCTTGGCACCCAGACCCGGAGTCTCTGAAGCCTGAAGCACGGTATAACCCATTATCTTGCCATCGGTATCGAAGCCTACGAGCACCTTCAGGTCGCCACCGAAACCACCGGTAGTACTCTCTACGGCTGCACCCAACTGCTTGCCGCTCTTGTCTGAGCACTTGTGGATGGTGAAAGAGAATTCCTTACCGCCAAACTCCTGCTTCACCTCTTCCGGTTCAGCCACCTGGAGATCTTCGGTACCCATCACACTCTTAATACCGGCAGCCAGACTCTGTGCTGCCTTCTCGGCGATAGGACCAGAAGTAAGATGATTGATATATGCAAGCACAGCACCTACGATGAGCGCTACGCCCACCAGCACAAGCACCATGTTCTTCAATGATGATTCTAATTTCTGCATGTCTCTGTCCTCCTTATTTCTTAACAGGCTTCTCACCGAAGCGCTTTGGTTTAACGTATGTGTTAATAAGAGGTGTGAACGCATTCATGATAAGAATGGCGAACGACATACCTTCCGGATAGCTACCCCAGTTACGGATGATGACGGTAAGAAGACCGATACATACACCGTAGATAAGCATGCCCTTGTGGGTCATCGGAGAGGTTACATAATCAGTAGCCATGAAGATGGCACCGAGCATCAGACCACCGCTGAAGATGACTGCCAGAGGATTGGCATAAACAGGATTAGCCAAATGCATCAAACCGCTGAAAACGAATACGGTAGCGATGATGCTTACTGGTATGTGCCAAGTAATGACCTTCTTCCAGAGCATGTAAGCCAAACCGAGCAAGAGGGCGAATGCACAAACCTCACCGGTAGTACCGGCACCGAAGGTATCGCCAGTGGCACCGAAGAGCAGGCTCATCGCATCAGGCAACTGGTTGAGAACAGAAGCATCGCCCGTCTTGATGGCGGTCTTCATGATAGCCAGCGGAGTAGCACCCGTTGTTGCATCTGTATAGCTGAGCATCTGTCCGGCAACAGGCCATGAAGTCATCTGGGCAGGGAAGCTGACGAGCAAGAAGCAACGGCCTACCAAAGCTGGATTGAAAGGATTGTTACCCAAACCGCCGAAGCTCATCTTACCTACACCGATGGCAAACAGGGCACCGATGATGATGATCCAGAGAGGAAGGTTACTTGGCAAGTTCATGCCGAGCAAGAGACCGGTAATGATAGCAGAACCATCGAGCAAGCTGGTCTCCTCCTTCAGGAGATATTTTGTAATTGCCCACTCAAAAAAGACGCAGGCTGCCACAGAGGTGAGCAGTACGACTGCTGAACCCAAGCCGAAGAAATAGAAAGAAGCGAGGATGGCAGGCACGAGAGCGATAATCACTCCGTACATGTTCTTCTCTACGCTCTCATTTCCATGAGCGTGTGGCGATAATGAAACGATTAATTTTCCCATTTTATCTTTTAAATTCTTTCTTAAATGAAATTCATTCTTGACGTGAACGCTTACTTCTTGGCGTTGCGAGCTCTGATAATGCCCATTACCGCACCCTTACCATTGATAATATTATCGAGGATAGGACGATGTGAAGGACAGGTGAACTGGCATGAACCGCAGGCGATGCAGGATGTTACCTCCTCTGCCTCCAGGCGCTCATAATCCTTCACTACGCTCAGGGTAGCGAGCAAGTATGGCTCCAGGCCCATTGGACAGGCATCCACACACTTGGCACAGCGGATACATGGCTGAGCCTTCTTGCGATGAGCATCAGCATCGGTCAATACGGTGATGGAGTTGGTACCCTTGGTTACAGGAACATCGAGACTGATTACAGCCTTACCCATCATCGGACCACCAGCCAACACCTTGTTGTCGCCCTCTGGCAAACCTCCGCAATTCTCAATCATCTGAGAGAATGGAGTACCCATACGCACGAGGAAGTTGCCCGGGTTCTTCACCTGCTTACCGGTAACGGTAGTATAGCGCTCGAAGAGAGGTTTGTTCTTCATAACTGCCTGATAAACAGCGAAGGCAGTACCTACATTCTGAACAATTGCTCCAACGTTGACAGGGATAGCTGGAGGAGCAGGAACCTGGCGGCGGATAACCGCATCTACCAACTGCTTTTCACCTCCCTGAGGGTACTTCTTAGCCAGAGGTACAATCTCGATACGAGCGTCATTAGCAGTCTTTTCCTCGAAGAGTTTGATGGCAGCAGGTTTGTTATCCTCGATACCAATGTAGCCCTTCTCTACCTTAGCCGCCTTCATCAGAAGGTTCAAGCCAACGAGAATCTCATCAGCATGCTCCATCATCAGACGATAATCGGCTGTGATATAAGGCTCACACTCTACACCGTTGATAATCACGCACTCTGCCTTGGCTCCAGGAGGAGGACAAAGCTTGATGAAGGTTGGGAAACCAGCACCACCCATACCAGTGACACCAGCCACCTTGATGCGATTTACGATTTCCTCTGGAGTAAGCTCAGTATGAGCCTCAAGCGTCTCGAGTTTATCAGAGCGGTCGATACTCTCCTCCCACTCATCGCCTTCTACATTAATAATGATGCAAGGCTTGCGATAACCGGTAGCATCAATAGACGTATCTACCTTGAACACGGTTCCTGAAACGGAACTGTAAATAGGAGCACTCACAAAACCACCCGCCTCAGCGATGAGTGTACCCACCTTCACCTTGTCGCCCTTGGCAACTACAGGCTTGGCAGGAGCACCGATATGCTGACCAAGTGGGAAAATAGCCTGCTTAGGGAGAGGAGCTACCTGAGTAGCCATCTCGGCAGTAATTTTATTCTCTTCTGGGTGAACTCCACCAATTCTAAAAGTTCTCAAATTCATGATTTAATCCTCCTTCTTTTCTTCTGAAGTTTCTACCTTTGGAGCGGCTACAGGAGCCTCTGCCTTTGGTGCAGCAACCGGAGTTTCTGCTACAGGAGCAGCCTCAGCAGCTGGCTTTGCCTTCTTAACTGGGAAATTAACTTTTACGAGAGCACCTGTTGGGCATTCGTCAACACACTTGGTACACATGCGGCACTTATTGAAGTCAACATAAGCCACATTGTTTTCAATGGTGATAGCATCAAACTTGCAGACCTTCTGACACTTACCGCATCCGATGCAAGCAACGCTACAAGCCTTCTTGGCAACAGCGCCCTTGTCGTGGTTTACGCACTGAACGTAAACTCTACGGCCCTTAGGACCCTTCTTGCGGAGCTCGATGATATGACGTGGACAAGCGTTGGCGCAAGCACCACAACCCGTACACTTCTCTTCATCAACCTCAGGAATGCCAGTTTCAGGATTGATAGAGATTGCGCCAAACTGGCAGGCAGCCACGCAATCGCCACAACCCAGACAGCCGAACCCGCAGCCTGTTTCGCCAGCGCCACATGAATTCATAGCTGCACAAGTGTGCAAACCATCATACTCGGCAATGCGAGGACGATTCTCGCAAGTACCATTACAACGAACCACAGCCACCTTTGGCTCGGTATTGGCTACTGCCATACCTAAAAGGTCGGCTACCTTGCCCATCACGTCAGCTCCACCTACCGGACACATCAGTCCATCAATAGAACCGGCATCAGCACCCTTCACCAGAGCTGCAGCCATACCGGAACATCCGGCAAAACCGCAACCTCCACAGTTGGCACCTGGCAGAATCTCTCCTACCTGGCCCAAGCGAGGGTCTTCTTCGACGGCAAACTTCTTAGATACTCCGAAGAGAACCAGCGCTGCAATCAGCGCGATTGCTCCGAGAACCAAGACAGCAATCAAAATAAAATTCATAATTTTTTGTGTTTTGTTTTGTTATTTTCTTTGTTTTAAAATAAAGGGCTCATCGCTGAAGCCAAAGGAGCACATCACGCACCCTATGTTTCTATAGAGAAGCTCAGTTTGTTTTTAAGTTTGTTTCTGAATAAGTAGAGCACCACGTAGTATGGAATGAGAATGCCCAATGCCGAGAGTGCTGCGGCTCCCTCTGAGTGAGTAGCTTTCAGTACACCCACCAAAGCGATCACCATCAGCATCAGCGGCAAGAGATAGCCATAGAAACTGGCTCTGAAGCCTACAGCCGAATCAGCAGTCACCACCACGCTATCGCCTTTGTGGTAGAGAGACGCCTCTGAGGTAGAAACCTCAATCATCTTCTCTTTCGATTCAGATGCAGTACAATGAGCAGCCACCTTGCAAGCGCTGCAGGCTGACGACTGTACAATGCGAATGCACACACAACCTTCTTCTACGCTTTCTACGATGCCAGAATGTTTTATCTTGTTATTCATTTGTAATGTTGACATTGCATTTTTGCAATTCAAGTGCAAAGATACTACATTATTTAGAAATGGCAAACAAAATCGAAAAGAAAATATAAAAAAAGAAGCGTAAACGTTATCTATACCCTGGAATCAGGCAGTTTGAGAACAAATTAAAAGCAAAAATGCTTTTTTTTAGCAACTTCTTTTGGTGATATCAATTTTTTATGTATCTTTGCATGGATTATTAAAGAATTGATATGGAAACATTAGAGCAAACAATCATGCAAGTAGAGCGCTTTATCAGAAAAGTAGCTCAAAAGTTCCCAGCGCCAGAATCTGACGACGAGACTTCTCAAATGACCGACATCCACGTAAGGGTTTCACAAGACAGTGGCGAACTCCTGGCCTTTGACGACGATGACAACGAGATTACCCGCTGCGTTGTTGAGCAATGGATAGAAAACAAGGATGAAGACTTCTACGACGAGGTAGCAAAGCTGCTTCGCGATGTATTGCGCAAACAGGCTGATATCATAGATCATCTCGGCATCCTCAAGCCATACAGCTTTGTGCTCGAAGATGACGATAAAGAGCATATTGGCGAGCTCTATCTTGCTGACGATGATACAATCATCGTAGGTGGTGATTTGATGGAGAATCTGGACAACGATCTGGACAACTTCCTTAACGACCTGCTGAAAGAATAAAATGATACGGACGGAAGGGCTATATTGTCCCTCCATCCCAACAAAATAAAAAACCGTTGTACTCTCTCCTATCGAGTACAACGGTTTTTCTGTTTTAAACGGTCTTTCCGTTTATATCATCTAACCAATCTAAAAAGAAATTTTCTTTTTCTTACCTTTACTTTCGTTTCCTACACGGTCGAGAGCAGTTACTACATACACATATTTCTTGCCACTCACATAAGGGATGCGATAGAAATTATCATAAGTTACTGCCTGGAGTGCAGAAACATCATTGAGATTTACCTTAGCTCCTTTCTCAAAACGGTAGATAGCAAAACGGTTCACCTGATCGCCCCACTTTTTCTTGCTAGCCTTAGGAGCCTTCCATACCAGCAGCGGACCTTTCTCAGTCCACATCAGCTTGACACCCTTTACCCCCTTTGGCGCCTTATTATCAAGGAAAGGCATAGAGGGTGGCAATGCTGGATACTTCCAATAATTGTTGCGGAGTGTATGTCCGATATTACCTACATTATCGGCAGCAGTCTGCGCATACCAGAGCACAGTGCCCTTCACATTATTCATCTGCTGATGCAAACGGTGCTTGGCAGGCAACTGATGACTGCGCGGATTGACTGGGTCAGCAAACTTGGCTGTACGCTCTATATCTTCACCTATAAATAATGGGCGGTTTCCAGCATGCTTATTCCACCAGGTTATGAGCGTCTTGTAATCGGCAGCACGATTGCCTATCTCCCAATAAATCTGAGGCACACAATAGTCTATCCAACCATTATTCACCCAAAGCAAAACATCTGCATAAAGATCATCATAATTCTGGAGGCCGAAAGTTTCTGAACCATTAGGATCGGTACGCTTGTTGCGGTAGATGCCGAATGGAGAAACACCAAACTTGACCCAAGGCTTAACGGCATGAATGGATTCGCTGAGCTGCTTTACAAACCGGCTCACGTTATCACGGCGCCAATCACCGATGTTTCGCATGCCGCGCGACTGCTGGCGGAAGAGCTGCTGATCAGGAATCTGACGTCCGGCCTCTGGATATGGATAGAAATAATCATCAATATGGAATCCATCAACATCATATCGGCTTACAATGTCCACAGCCACCTCGCAAATATAGTCGGCTGCAGCCTGCAACCCAGGGTTCAACAGCGTCAGCTTGCCATACTGAAAACAGAGATCAGGACGCTTCTTCACGATATTCTTCGGCGAAACCTGCTCATAAGAAGTTACGCTATGCTTGGCACGATAAGGATTAATCCATGCATGAAGCTCCATGCCACGATTATGACACTGCTCTATCATCCACTGCAACGGATCCCAATAAGGAGAAGGAGCCTTTCCCTGCACCCCCGTAAGGAACTTGCTCCAAGGCTCTAAATCACTCTTATACAGAGCATCACACTCGGCTCGAACCTGAAAGATTATCGCATTCACGCCATCCTTCTGCAGTTCATCAAGCTGTCTGGTAAGCATCGCCTGGATCTGCTGCGTACTCTTGCCAAGATACTGTCCGTTAACACACTGTATCCAAGCTCCACGAAACTCTCGTTTGTTCTGAGCCATCATTGTTGCCGATGACATCAGCATCATTGCAACAACGAGCATCAAAATCGCTTTCAGTCTTTTCATCTGTTATCTGTTATTTATCAATTTCATTTTTTCCTTTTCATTCTACAGTTTGTTCTTCATCCCTCAGCTTCGGGAGTGAAATATGGTATCTTACAGCCAGCAATCGGATGGCGCAAACCACACAGAAAGCTACAATTACCGTAATATAGAGGCTCACACCCAGATAGCTCAATCCCCAATAAGCCAAACCACCGGCGACACAAGCCATCGCATAAATTTCCTTTCGGAAGATGACCGGCTCTTCATTAAGAAGCACATCGCGGATAACACCGCCTGCAGCACCCGTGATACAGCCCATGATGATGGCTACCCAAAAAGAGAAACCACATTCGAGCGACTTCTGGATGCCCGCAATATTGAAAAGCGCCAAGCCCAAGGTATCAAACAGAAACCAGGTATTGTCAAGACGCTTAAGATAGCGGTGGCAAGCAATCACTACCAACTGCGCAAACAGCGTACAAATCAGGTAGATAGGACTCAACATCCAAAACGGACGCACACCAAGCATCACATCTCGTATGGTTCCACCACCTATGGCTACAGCCACACCACAAACAAAACCGCCCAGCCAATCATAGTGCTTACTTGCTGCCAGGCGAATGCCCGAAAGGGCAAAAGCAAATGTACCGATGAATTCTATCACACTATGAAGCGTGAGCACGAATTCTGGATCGCCATGTATCATCATTTCTCGTATCAGTTAGTTGTTCTAAACATCAATTTCTAATTATCTATATATCTATTCTAAATCACTAATTCTTGAATCTTTCTCCCCAACAGGTAACCATCCAGTTGTAGAGGCGCTCCTCGGAAGGCGAATGCTGCGCATGCCAGAAGCGGGCATCCTTCAGTTCGTCTGGCAGATACTGCTGCTCGGTGAAATGTCCAGGATAATCGTGAGGATACTTATATCCGTCATGATAGCCCAAATCTTTCATCAGTTTGGTAGGAGCATTGCGGATGTGCAGCGGAACAGGCAGATTACCCGTTTGCCGTACAGTAGCCAGCGCATCATTAATGCTCAGATAAGCACTGTTGCTCTTCGGACTCGTGGCAAGATACACCACAGCCTCAGCAAGGGCGATACGCGCTTCGGGCCACCCTATCTTCATCACCGTATCGAAGGCAGCATTGGCAAGCAGGAGTGCATTCGGATTGGCAAGTCCCACATCCTCAGAGGCACTGATTACAACCCTACGGGCTATAAACTGCGGGTCTTCTCCTCCTTCTATCATCCTCGCCATCCAATAAAGCGCAGCATCGGGATCGCTTCCGCGAATACTCTTGATAAAGGCTGAGATAATATCATAATGCATCTCACCCTGTTTATCGTAAGCCAGCGGATTCTGCTGCAACTGCTCTTCTACCATCTTGTCGGTAATCACAATCTCTGAAGAGCCGGCAGATTCTACCACCAGTTCCAGGATATTGAGCAGTTTGCGGGCATCTCCACCACTATATCGCAGCAGCGCGCCCGTCTCTTCCAGCTTAATATTCTTCTCTCTGAGTTCTACATCCTGCGTAATGGCACGATGCAGAAGCCCTTCAAGATCAGCCTTTTCGAGCGGTTTGAGCACATAAAGCTGACATCTGGACAACAGCGGCCGAATCACCTCGAATGAAGGATTCTCGGTGGTAGCACCTATCAGCGTAACAATACCCTTCTCTACCGCACCCAAAAGCGAATCCTGCTGACTCTTGGAGAAACGGTGAATCTCATCAATAAACAATATAGGAGAAGCCGAATTAAAGAATCTACCACTTTTTGCTCTTTCTATCACCTCGCGGACATCCTTTACGCCACTGGTCACCGCAGAGAGGGTGAAGAACGGCACCTTGATAGTTTGTGCCACGATTTGAGCAAGGGTAGTCTTGCCCACTCCAGGGGGTCCCCAGAGGATAAAAGAGGATATGCGCCCTGCGTCAATCATCTTGCGCAGCACGGCCCCCTCACCTACCAAATGCTGCTGTCCTACATAGTCAGCAAGCGTGTGAGGTCTCATTCTTTCAGCTAACGGTTCACTCATAGTACGTGCAAAGGTAATGAAAAAAATCGAATTCCAAATAAAAAAGTGACCAAAAACACAAAAAAACAGCAAGAAAATTTGGATATATAAAAAGAAGTACTTACTTTTGCACACACAAACATAATTGAAGATGAATAAAGATAAAATATTAACACTGAAGAATGTTACTAAAAGTAGCATTTGGGAATTGCAGGAGAACGATGTGTTCCGTCTTTGGGAAGCAGTAGAAAAGGATGCTGACCTCAAGGATTTCCAGAACAAGTATATCGCAGTTATCCGCAGCGCATTCGAAATGGAACCAGTGACGGTAGACCGTCCTGAAGTGATTGACAAGCTGATGGCACGCGGCTTCAAGATTGGCACTTTCCGCATCAACGACAAGAAGGAAAAGTATGCCATCAAAAAGCGCCCTATCATGCGTGTTACTGATCTTACTTACGAAAATGTAAGTCACATCACCGCCAATAAGCTCATCGAACTCTTGGAGCGCAACTTTGGTGGTGGCTGGGAGAGTCTGCCTCAAAGCATTCAGGACATCATCGAAAGTAATTTCGACATCAGCACAACTACTCTTCCTGCTGACCGCCTGAAAAAGCCAGGAGGTCTGTACGAGAAAAAGCTCGCTGATGACTACGAAGTGCTCGTGGTACCAAAAGGTTCTTGGGTAGAAGCTATCTTTGCCAAGGAGAAGCCAAAGGTAGAAAAGGTTCGCATGAGATTCGATGATGAGAATGATTTGAAACGCAACGACGACCTGCTCGACCCAGACGAGGATGAAGACGAGGATGCACCAGAAATCGAGGATCACTACAACGATCCAGATGAGGATGACGATGCATTCGATGACGACAAACTTACTGAGGAAAGCTACCGTACTACCTTCGAAGACCCGGAGAACCTCGGTCTTGATGATGCAGAAGATGTAGCCGACGATGATTATTAATTCAGTTTATACATTATTATAATATAAAGAGAAATGAACGCATTAATTGGATTTGTTGCATTAATCGCTGTAGGCCTCGTAGGTTGGGCGATTGCAGAATTTAAGTACAAGGCTTTCACTTTCACCCGTTCAGAAAAGGACATCGAGGAAGAGAAAGAGCTTGAAGAGCAGAAACGCGCAGAGGGTTTCAAGGAGATGAACATCCGCGACATCATGCGCAAAAACTCAACCAATGGTTATAACGCCGTAGGTTAGTATTATGTTATTTACCTATGCTTATGATACAGTATATCATCATAGCAATCATATTGGCGGCATGCATCACGTATGCCGCCATTTGTATCTACCGCTCCATCAAACAAGCACGAGAGTGTAAAAACTATCAATGTTCAGGTTGCCCATTCGTTGAGAAATGCCAAAAGAATAAAAAGAAAGAGGCTACTCAGCGGAAAAAACAAGAGTAGCTCTCATAAAAAAGCTGCTAAAACTACTTTTACTGTCATGAAGCGAGGAAACCAGACAAAAATTAAAGCATTTCAGAACCCGTTCATTATGAGCAAGATACAAAGAAAGTGATTGTTTTAATTAAAAAAGTTGCATAAAAATTTGGTAGAACCAATAAAAAGTAGTACCTTTGCACTCGCAAATCAGAAATGATTGTTCTACACAAGGTGTCTTAACCGAGCGGTTAGGTAACGGTCTGCAAAACCGTGTAGAGCGGTTCGACTCCGCTAGACACCTCATAAAAAAAAAGGAAGTTCTTCAATAAGGACTTCCTTTTTTCATATCTACTCTCCCCCATTTTCATTCCTCATTTCTAGGTATTCATCAAAACCCCCATTTTTAGGTATTGCACAATTATAAAAATCTTCGTACCTTTGCAACCGTAAATGATAAACATCAGAACTGAGGTTATCCTACGAGTAGGAATTGCCCCTTGCCAAAAGCAATTCTGGTGAACGTTTGAAACTTTTAGATAATTGAGACAAAGATAGAAATTAAAATCTTGTTCGCTAATAGAAATAATTCATAATGTTTTTGTATAATATGAAAAGGGGTGCTTGTGAAAGTACCCCTTTTATGTATAGGTTTACTACATGGCGATGCATTTTGTTCTATGTCACGACGCACAGACTTCTACATCGCCATGTAATTTCAAAGATATCGGGAGTTTTAAAAAAGCCTGTTACTATTTGATTTTAGCACCAAATGACTTGACAAACTTAATCTTCTTGCCTTTTGCGATGATTGGCTTCTTCCATTCACCACCCAAAATACGGATAACAGCCTTCTTGCCTACAGGAACCGCATCTACAGCCTTCTGCAAATCCATGAAATTGCCTCGACCTTCTGCAGAGACTACATAATCATAATGGCAGACATGAGACTTCAGCGCTGGCACCTGCTCAGCTACAGCATCAGCAAGCGCACCGGCAACCACACGTGCACCATATACATTATAATGGGTATTATCTTTCTTACCCTTAGGAACCTGCGGATTCTCGCCAGGCATAAACCACATATGTAATTTGCGGCTGCCTTCAATACCCATGCCCGTTTCTATATCGTGGGTAATCTTGGTAGCATCAACAAACAGAACATTCAGCTGCTTTGCTACATTGCGGGGAGCTATCACATAAGCTCCGTGGGTGTCAATAAGCGTATCACTATTAATCTGCTCCCTTCCATCATATACTTTATTGCGAAGCTTCTCGTCATCATCATTCTTCAATTCTGCAGAATAATAGCAGCGACGAACCACCGCATTGAACAGTACAGGAATGCCACCCTTGGCACGGGTCTCATTTACATATCTGGCAAGGTTTGCATCAAAAGTAGATCCCGGATCAGTATGACGGTCAGGCATTGACTTCTCATCGTTATGCCCAAACTGGATAAACACATAATCACCTGGCTTTATTCTATCCAAAACATTTTTCCATCTTCCTTCATTGATAAAGCTCAAAGAAGAACGACCATTAACAGCATGATTGTCAACAATCACCTTGTCATCAAAAAAGCCTTGCAATACCATCCCCCATCCTCGCTCCGGATTATTTCTAAAACCGCCTTTCTCGGCAGCAGTAGAATCACCTATTACAAAAATCGTTGTTGTCTTTGTGCTGGATGTCATCAGCAACGCCAGTATGAATACACATAAAATAGCTTTTATTTTTTTCATTTGTCTGTAGTTTTTAGAAGTTACTAAAATTATAGTTAGGCATACACGCTAACACATAAAAAGCTCTCGCCCTGCCGCACTGCATATTCACATATACGAGCACGAGAGGACGAGAAAGAGAGTATTATTTATTTACTTTGGCTATCAATTCCTCGGCAGTAACCAAGGTTTGTTCGCCGGTTTCCATATTCTTAAGCGTAACCTTGCCCTGAGCCATCTCATTCTCACCTGCAAGCACCACAAACGGAATATTCTTGGCATTGGCATAGCTCATCTGCTTCTTCATCTTCGCCTTATCAGGGAAGATTTCGGTACGGATACCGGCTGCACGAGCTGCACTTACTATAGGCAGGCAGTAAGCTGTCTCCTTTTCACCGAAGTTGATAAACAGTACCTGAGTTGCATTTACTGCCTCCTTCGGATAAAGGTCGAGCGCACCTAACACATCATAAATACGGTCAGCACCAAAACTGATACCAACACCGCTCAAACCTGGCAAACCGAAAATGCCGGTAAGGTTGTCGTAACGACCACCACCTGTAATACTTCCCATTGGAGTATCAAGCGCCTTCACCTCGAAGATTGCACCCGTATAATAGTTCAAGCCACGAGCCAGGGTGAGATCCAGTTCTATCTCGTTGTTCAAACCAAGAGTCTTCAAGGTATCGAGGATAAACTTGGTTTCCTCTACACCCTTCAAACCAACTTCTGAACCTTCGAGAACCTTCGCTATCACTTCAAGTTTCTCATCATTAGTTCCTGACAATGAGATGATTGGCTGCAACTTCTCAATGGCATCTTCAGAAATGCCGTCATTTCGCAACTCTTCGTTTACATTGTCAAGTCCGATTTTATCAAGCTTATCGATGGCCACTGTGATATCTACAATCTTCTCAGCCTCGCCGATAACCTCTGCAATACCGGTAAGAATCTTGCGGTTATTAATCTTGATGCATACACGAACACCAAACTTGGTGAACACGGTATCAACAATCTGCATCAACTCGACCTCGTTCAGGAGAGAATCAGAGCCAACCACATCAGCATCACACTGATAGAACTCACGGTAACGTCCTTTCTGAGGGCGGTCTGCACGCCATACTGGCTGAATCTGATAACGTTTGAAAGGCATCTGCAACTCCTCGCGGTGCTGCACTACGTAACGTGCGAAAGGAACGGTCAGGTCATAACGAAGACCCTTCTCACAAAGTTTCGCTGCTAATTTGAGTGATCCGAGAGAATGAATATCCTCATCGCTCACCTTATTCATATAGTCGCCTGAATTCAATATCTTAAAAAGCAGTTTATCACCCTCTTCACCATACTTGCCCATCAAAGTCTGAAGGGTTTCCATGGCAGGAGTTTCAATCTGCTGGAATCCATAAAGAGCATACACTTCCTTGATGGTGTTGAAGATGTAGTTGCGTTTCGCCATCTCAACAGGACCAAAATCTCTCGTGCCCTTTGGTATACTTGGTTTCTGAGCCATTTATTAATGTTTAATATGAATGTTAAATGTTTAATGTCTAGCGCCATGTAAACCACTCAAAGTAAACATTAAACACTAAACATTAAACACTATATAATTTACTTGCGTACAATAGTCTGAGCACGGTCTGGACCGATAGAAATGATACCGATCTTAGTCTCAAGGAACTCTTCTACGAAAGCAATATAATCCTTGAACTCCTGTGGGAACTGATCTTCAGATGTGAACTTAGTCATATCTGTCTTCCAGCCCTTGAACTCCTTGTAAACAGGTTCTACATCATCGATTTCGTATGGGAAATCTGTTGTAACAGAACCATCCTTCAACTTATATGCCACGCATGCCTTGATGGTATCGAAGCCATCGAGCACGTCGCTCTTCATCATGATAAGCTCGGTAACACCATTCACCATGACAGAATACTTGAGCTGTACAAGGTCGCACCAGCCACAACGACGCTCACGACCGGTAACAGCACCATACTCATGACCGAGGTCACGGATTTTGGCACCAGTCTCATCGAAAAGCTCTGTAGGGAATGGACCTGCACCAACACGTGTACAGTAAGCCTTCATGATACCATAAACATTGCCGATGCGGTTAGGGCCGATACCCAGACCTATGCAGGCACCTGCACAGATAGTATTAGAAGAAGTAACGAATGGATAAGAACCGAAATCAACATCGAGCATAGTACCCTGAGCACCCTCGCAGAGGATATCCTTGCCAGAACGGAGCACCTTATTGATTTCTACCTCGCTATCGATAAGTTTGAACTGCTTCAAGTATTCGATGCCCTCCATCCAGGTCTTCTCAACCTCTGTAATATCAAAGTCGGTATAACCGAGACTTGCGATGGTTTTGAGATGAGCAGCCTTGTGAGCAGCATACTTCTCCTCGAAATTGTCAAGGATATCGCCTACGCGAAGACCGGTACGGCTAACCTTGTCAGTATAAGTAGGACCGATACCCTTACCAGTAGTACCTACCTTGTTCTTTCCCTTAGAAGCCTCGATAGCAGCATCGAGTACACGGTGAGTAGGCATGATGAGATGTGCCTTCTTAGAGATGTAAAGACGGCTCTTCAAATCATGACCGCTCTTCTCAAGATCCTTAGCCTCACCCATAAAGAGGTCTGGAGCCAAAACCACACCATTGCCGATGATGTTCACCTTACCACCCTGGAAAATACCAGAAGGGATAGAGCGAAGCACATACTTCTCGCCCTCAAACTCCAATGTATGTCCAGCATTAGGACCACCCTGGAAACGAGCAATGACATCATACTTAGGGGTCAACACGTCAACCACCTTACCTTTACCTTCATCGCCCCACTGCAAACCCAGCAGGACATCTACTTTACCTGTGTTCATTTTTTATCTTTTTATCTTGATACTTATTCTTTTTTGCGTTTGCGAGTCATCTTGCTTTGACAGCCGCTGCATACACCATAGATGTAAAGAGCATAAGCATCTTTACGAAAGCGCTGCATCTTGATATCCTTCACAGCAGCCGTAACCTGCGGTGCTACAATTTCGGTTACCTTGCCACAAATCGTGCAAACCTGATGCACATGATTGTCCTCGCTATAACTGGCCTCATACTTGGTGCCGTCTGCCAGACTGTGCTTTACCACAAGCCTCAGTTCCAGGAACAGATGCAATGTGTTATAAAGCGTAGCCCTGCTAACGCGAAAATTCTTTTTCAGTAGCTCTCTGCCCAAATCTTCTATCGAGAAATGCTCTCCCATAGAATAAATGGTGTCGAGGATAGTGGAACGCTCCGGAGTGCGCCGGTGATGATTGCTCTCCATATAATTGTCCAAAACCTCATGAGCTTTTGCTAAAATTTCTTCACTCATAATCCTTGTTAGTTACATAAAACGCACAAAGATACTCATTATCTACGACATAGAACAATATTTAATTTTAAAAAATCTAAATTTGCCTCAATTCCTCATAGATACGCTGAACCGGAAGCCCCATCACATTAAAATAACTCCCCTTCAACCCCGTACAACCTATGTAGCCAATCCATTCCTGAATACCATAGGCGCCAGCTTTGTCAAACGGCTGATAATGATTTATATAATAACTGATTTCATCATCAGAAAGCGGTTTGAACGTCACTTCTGTTGTTACTGAAAAGGAACGCTGCTTATGCTGGGTAGTAAGACAAACACCTGTAACTACATGATGCGTCTTTCCACTCAACATCTTCAGCATTCGTCTGGCATCTTCAGCATCACGAGGCTTACCAAGAATGATTCCCTTTCCTTCCTGGTCATTCTGTTCGCCAGCTGTTGGCGCAATCACAACCGTATCTGCTGTAAGAATCAAAGTTGCTGACTCGTCCAACTCTTCTACACTATTATTTCCGTTCAAAAGCGGACGATAAGCCTCAGCCTTTTTCTTGCAGATGAATTCTGCCACCTGATAAGCATCGAGGTCAGCAGGATAACTTTCATCAATACCACTAATCACCTTCACCTCAAAAGGAATATCCAAACCTGCCAGAAGTTCCTTGCGACGAGGCGAATTACTCGCCAAAATAATCTTATAATTCATCTATTTTAAACCTTATTACTTTGAACTTTATGATTAAAATTCAGTTGCAAACTTTCTACTATAAACTATCAACTTTCAACTATCAACTAAATTCTACCAGCCAAACGCCTTAGCATCTGAAAGCCATAAACCCTTGGCTCTCAGTACCTGTTCTACGACATCACGTCCCACACCATCACCTCCGTTACAAGCCGAGATATAAGTAGAAATTTCTTTAATATCGGAGCATGCATCTGCTGGGCAACATGGACATCCGCAACGACGCATAATCTCATAATCAGGAATATCATCACCTACATATATTATTTCCTCATCTGTAATTGAATATTTCTGCTTGAACTCCTCATAAGTCTTTATCTTTACAGAACACCCCATGAAGATATCCTCTACACCAAGATTTTCATAGCGTACCTGTATGGCATGAGAATTACCGCCTGTCAGAATTACGATACGAACACCTTTCTTCTGAGCCAGCTGAATGGCATAGCCATCTTTGATATTAACAGTACGCAAAGGTTCGCCGGCACTGGAAAGCGTGATGGTCTGTCTTGACAGTACTCCATCAACATCAAAGATGATTGCTTTTATCTTATTTAAATCGTAATTTATCATATTTATTTCTGTTTTTAGAACTTAAATTCCTAACTGCAAACTTAAACCGATAACCGTTTTATCTCTTGAAGTTGAATATGCTTTTGCTCATCATTTCATAAATCTGCTGTAGTTCTGGCTGTTTTTCAAGAAGTTGCATTTGTTTCTCCATTACGTTCCGATCATCACGAATAGCCGGTCCTGTCTGCACTTCAGCTGCCGAATGCGAAGAAGCCTTGTCCATAGTTTCCATAACCAGAGGACGGAGAACACTGCCAGGAATGTGATGCTTTTCGAGAATCTGCTGACCTATAGCTACGCAATGATTCGCAAAATTACAAGCAAAAACAGCTGACAGGTGCAGATACTTACGATTATCAGAATCCAATTCATAGACACTACGAGAAATCTGTTCTGCCAACCTCTTCAGGAAAGAAGTTTCGAAAGCACCACATCCCTCAATGAAAATAGGAATATTTTCGAATGCAACCTTTTTATCTTTCGTAAATGTCTGCATCGGATAAAATACGCCATAATGACGGGCATAATCTTTGAAAACATCCATCGGCATGGAACCAGCTGTATGAACAAACATCTTATCTTCTCTTCCTTTGCACAGTTCAGGAATAAGCATTTCAAGCGCATCATCCTTCACTGAAACGATGTACAAATCTGCATCACAGACCACCTTACTCATCTCATTGACAGGCTCACAATTCACCTTCTCAGCCAATAGAGAGGCCGACTCCCTAGTTCTACTGAAAACTTGCACAATCTGATGTTCTGATTGCGATATTTCGAGCGCAAGATTGGTAGCAAGATTACCTGCCCCAATAAACACTATTTTCATACGTAATTTTGTTTAAAGTTCTACTTTTTATGCAAAAATACTAAAAAATAACGATAGAGAAGCCCTTTCTCTTGCTTTTTTATGATAAATTTATTATTTTTGCCTTCGTGAGAAAATATGAAGTAGAAATATATGGTAAACTGGAAGAAATGCCGCATTTATTGGAAGGCGACTTTTTTCATAGCTTGGAGCTTTTTCAGATTCTTGAAAAAACACCCGGCATAACCCCTTTTATGGCTGTCGCCACACAGGAGAACAAGGTGGTAGGACAAATGCTCGTCATCCTCTATCACCGAAAATCTTTATTTCCACCTTATTTATATACACACGCGCACGCGTATGGAGAGGGATTTTATGCACCCGATGCTGAACAGAATGCTATTTTCCCATTGTTACTCCGCAGCATAACTATCCACTTACACAAACGACTCTGCTTTTACATCGAGTTCTCCCGAATGAGCAAAAAGATGCTGGGTTACCGGGAATTCAGAAAATTGGGCTATGTACCTATTGCCTGGCAAGAGATACATAACTCCCTACACAGCAAACTTCCCCAAGAGCGACTCTCAGACAAACAAATTGCTATGATTGAAAAAATGAAGAAAAAGGGAATAAGTTGTAGAGAGGCAACTTCACCCGAAGACATCCATCGTTATCACCAGTTGCTCAAAAATTATTATCGGCTGAAAATTCGCCGTTTTGTTCCTGACGAAACATTCTTTCAGAAACTGAGTACAAGTAGTAATGCCAGAAACGTCATCATCACCTATAAGGACAAAGTGATTGGCGGCTATACCTGCATCTACAACCAAGGCAATGCCTTTCTTTGGTTTTCTGCATTCAAGAGAAAGACTTACATCCATCTGCACCCGGACACAATGACCATCTGGCAAGCACTCTCTGATGCACAGGAGCAGGATGCCCAACACCTCCACTTTATGGACGCAGGACTTCCGCTTAAGAATAATCTCTACCGTGAATTCATTCTCGGTTTCGGAGGCAAACCTGTTACCAAGTTTCGCTGGTTCCGCTTCTATCCAAAAGTTATAAACCTGCTCCTCCACTGGCTATACAAGGATTAAGGAAAAGAGGCTCCGTGAGCCTATATAAAGCATCTCCGAAACCTCTTTCTCTTTTTTAAGCGTAATTACACATACGCTCAAAAAGTACATTTTGTATATTAAAGCCAACGCCTCTACTCTTTCAAAGCACGGTCTAGCTGCTCCAAGCCGCGCTCTGTACAGAATCCACGAATCAGGCACAAAATATAATTGTCGTATATCTCCTGCATCGAATGAACACGATAGAGCTGATGGTGCATGATTTCCTCCATCATTACATGTCCTATGTCCATAACAACATTGAAGTCTACATCCTTACGGAAAAGCCCCTCCTTGACACCAGCCTCAAAGAAACGTACACTCTCCTCCCGTTCATGAGCATGATTTTCCTGGAAGAATTTCACAACACGAGGCATCTTATGAACCTCCTCATAAAAAAGAACGCCCACCATCCCATTACGCTCCATCTGCAATTTATAGACATAGCTGATAATATCTATCACATTCTTCGCTTGGGTCTTGGCGAAATTATCTAACTTCGAACGATTTTCTTCTAGCTGACGCATCATACCAGCAAGCAACAATTCTTCTTTGTCACCGAAAATCTCGTACACAGTTCTCTTAGACACATGAAGTCCCTGTGAGATTTCATCCATCTTGACAGCTTTTACCCCACGCTTATAGAATTCAGGCATCGCATAAGAGATGATTCTGTCTTTCAGTTCTTGTCTATATTGATTGATTTCTGCCATTTTACTTGTTTGAAGACTATTTTTGTGCAAAGATACAAAAAAAATCAAAAAACCATTCTTTTTTACTAAGTTTTTTTGTACCTTTGCACAAACTTTTAAATTTCGTGCGAAAAATCCACGAATATGAAAGAAGAATAAACTTTAAACCAATATATTGTTATGGTAAAAATTACAAAAGAGGCGGCTTTAAGTTATCACGAGACTGGTCGTCCTGGCAAGATTGAGGTTAAGCCAACAAAACCTTATCACACACAAACGGATCTGAGCCTTGCTTATTCTCCTGGCGTGGCATTCCCATGTCTTGAGATCCAGCAGAACCCAGACGATGCATACAAGTATACTGACAAGGGTAACCTGGTTGCTGTTATCAGTAATGGTACAGCAGTGCTCGGACTTGGCGATATCGGTGCCATGAGCGGAAAGCCTGTGATGGAAGGTAAGGGATTGCTTTTCAAGATTTACGGTGGTGTGGATGTCTTCGATATTGAAATCGATGAAAAAGACCCAGAAAAGTTCTGTGAAACCGTAGAGAAAATCGCTCCTACATTCGGTGGAATCAACTTGGAGGACATCAAGGCGCCTCAGTGTTTCTACATCGAGGAGCGCCTGAAAAGAACGCTCGATATCCCTGTAATGCACGATGACCAGCATGGTACTGCTATCATCTCTGCAGCAGGCTTGAAGAACGCTCTTGAGGTAGCAGGAAAGAACATTGCCGATGTAAAGATTGTCGTAAATGGTGCTGGTGCAGCTGCTATCAGCTGTACAAAACTCTACGTAGCGCTAGGTGCACAGGTAAAGAACATCGTTATGCTCGACTCTAAGGGTGTCATTACCAGCGACCGCGAAAAACTGACAGAGCAGAAAAAGCTCTTTGCAACAGACCGCCGCGATGTCCATACACTCGAAGAGGCTGTGAAAGGCGCCGATGTATTCGTAGGACTCAGCAAGGGTAACGTGCTCTCCAAGGATATGATTCGCTCTATGGCAGACAACCCTATCGTTTTCGCTCTTGCCAATCCAGTACCTGAGATCAGCTACGAGGACGCTATGGACAGCCGCCCTGACGTATTGATGTCAACTGGCCGTTCAGATTACCCTAACCAGATTAACAATGTAATCGGTTTCCCATACATCTTCCGTGGTGCACTCGATGTTCACGCCCGTGCTATCAACGAAGAAATGAAGATGGCTGCTGTTCATGCAATTGCCGATTTGGCTAAGCAGCCGGTTCCTGATGTAGTAAACGATGTTTACCACGTTAACGACCTTACATTCGGTCCTAAATACTTCATTCCGAAACCTGTAGATCCACGTTTGATTACAGAAGTTTCTGCTGCCGTAGCTAAGGCTGCAATGGAAAGTGGTGTGGCTCGCACCCCTATCACAGACTGGGAGAAGTACAAACAGGATTTGCGCCAGCTGCTTGGTCAGGAGACCAAACTGACCCGCAAGCTCCACGATACAGCGCGCCTTCACCCACAGCGTGTAGTATTCGCAGAAGGTGGCAACCCAACTATGCTGAAGGCTGCAGTCCAGGCTAAGCAAGAGGGTATCTGCCAGCCAATCCTGTTGGGTAACCCTGACCGTCTGAACCGTGTAGCTAGCCGTTTGAAGCTTGACCTTTCAGATATTGAGATTGTAGATATGCGTGCCGATAACGAACAGGGCCGCCGTGCTAAGTTTGCCAAGCATCTGGCAGAGAAGCGTTCTCGCGAGGGCTACAGCTTCGAGGAAGCTTATGATAAAATGTACGAGCGCAACTACTTCGGTATGTCAATGGTAGAACAGGGTGATGCTGACGCATTCATCACTGGTCTTTACACAAAGTACAGCAATACTATTAAGGTGGCAAAAGATGTTATTGGAATCCGTGAGCCATATAAGACTTTCGGTACCATGCATATCCTTAACACCCAAAAGGGTATTTATTATATCGCAGATACGCTCATCAACCGCCACCCAGACGAAGATGTGCTGATTGATGTTGCCAAGTTGTCTGCAGGTACAGTGAAGTTCTTCAACGAAGAGCCGGTTATGGCCATGTTAAGCTACTCTAACTTCGGTACAGACAATATTGGCTCACCTGTTAAGGTAAAGAAAGCCGTTGCTGAGATGCAGAAGGAGTTCCCTGAACTCGCTATCGATGGTGAGATGCAGGTAAACTATGCACTCAACAAGGATCTGCGCGACGAGAAGTACCCATTCTCCCGCCTCAAGGGCAAAGACGTCAACACTTTGGTGTTCCCTAACTTGAGTAGCGCCAATGGTGCATACAAACTTCTCCAGGGTTTGAATCCTGAAGCTGAGATTATCGGCCCTATCCAGATGGGATTGAACAAGCCTATCCACTTCACTGACTCAGAAAGCAGTGTACAGGATATCGTAAACATCACAGCAGTAGCTGTCATTGATGCTTACGTAGAGAAAATCAAAAAACAGAAGTAAATCGCTTCTCCATCCTGATTTGAACAGATAGAACAAGATAATAGAATTTTCAATGAACAGGTTGGCGCAACAGCGTCAACCTGTTTTTATTTTCTCTTCCTCACTAAAACATCCGATAGTTCTTCTCTTTATACTTATAAAATAGCTCTTCTCTTTATACTTATAAAGATGTCTAAACAAAAGTAAAAGAAGCGAACTTCGCAAACGATTGCACAGTTTTTATTCCTAATATAAGTTAAATATTGAGCATGTGTGCCCACACAGCAGAGTTGCAACAAAAATAATCAAATAAATATTTGGTGATTTGAAAAATATCGTGTACCTTTGCAACCAGTTATCCTGAAAACAATCTTTTTACCTTAATGGAAACTAATACCTATTGAAGATTTGGAGCGGTAGCCTGTGAAGGTCATCGCTTTTTTTCTTTTTATACACCTTCTCCATCAAATAGCATATAACATATATTGTTCCCAAGAAGAAAGTATACAATTAAAAGGTAATATCACTTGAGTCGGAAGACTTGCTGACTGCAGTCAGCAGACCTGCCGACTATAGTGAGCAGACCTGCTGACTAGGCTCAGCAGAGCTGCTGACACTAGTCATAACCTTAACGAAGGTATCTTCTTGAACCTAAGGAGTCATATCCTTGAACCTAAGGAGACATCTCCTTGAACCAGAGAAGACATATCATTGAGCCAGAGGAGACATATCATTGAACCTAAGGAAGTACATCATTGAACCTAAGGAAGTATATTATTGAACCCAATAAAGAACATTATACTATTCACGAGTCCCTTACCTGGTAGCAAATAATCGGTATTCTTATAAAAAACAGGCTTTTCTGTTAAATCTTTCTAAAAAGCAATCTTTATTTCCCCAACATTTTGTTCATATCAAAGATAATTTGTAATTTTGCACCCCGAATGCTCATGGATTGGGCAAATGTTACAGAAAAGTTTAGTTCGAAGGGGCTCAAAGAAGATCCGGCACAATGCAGGACGCCTCCCGAAGAAACCCGTTTATATAATTAATTTAATGTACGCAATTGTAGAAATTAACGGTCAGCAGTTCAAGGCTGAGGAGGGCAAGAAGCTCTTCGTACATCACATCAAGGATGTTGAGGCAGGTCAGACTGTTGAGTTCGACAAGGTTTTGCTCGTTGACAAAGACGGCTCAATCACTGTCGGTGCACCAGCTGTAGAGGGTGCAAAAGTAGTAGTAGAAGTAGTGAACCCACTCGTAAAGGGTGACAAGGTAATCGTCTTCAAGATGAAGCGCCGCAAGGACTATCGCAAGAAGAACGGTCATCGTGCTCAGTTCACTGAAGTATCAATCAAATCTGTAATCGCTTAAAATTAGGAGGAATTAGAAAATGGCACATAAGAAAGGTGTTGGTAGTTCTAAGAACGGCCGTGAATCAGCTTCACAAAGATTAGGCGTTAAGATCTGGGGTGGTCAGAGCATCATCGCAGGTAACATCATCGTTCGCCAGCGTGGTAACAAGCACTTCCCAGGTGAGAACGTAGCTCAGGGTAAGGATGATACATTGTATGCTTTGGCAGATGGTATCGTTTACTTCCACAAGGGCCGCAAGGACAAGAGTACAGTTTCTGTTCTCTCTCCAGAGGTTTACGCTGAGAAGACCAAAAAAGCTGACGCTTAATTTTTAAAGTTTTAGAAAAAACTATTCCAAACAAACAACATAGAAGCCTGCTCATACCTAGAGCAGGCTTTCTTCGTTTATATAAGTTTTTAGGCACGGATTACACCCCCTCTAAGCTCCTTAACCCTGTAAAACCACAAAAAAACTTTAATTCTACCCTTCCCTGTAAAAAAGTCAGCATTTTTTTACGCTATCACAAATATTTTTTGTACTTTTGCCTACAAATAGTAAATTATTTAATTAAAAGACATTTTATGCTTACACTTAAACTTATCAGTGAGGAAACTGAACGTGTAGTTAAAGGTCTCGAAAAGAAGCATTTTCCAAATGCTCGTGAGGCCGTAGAGAAAGTTTTGGAGTACGACAAGATTCGTCGTGAAGCTCAGCAGAAGTTGGATAACAACAAGCAGCAGGCTAACCAGTTTGCTAAGCAGATTGGTGCCCTTATGAAGGAAGGTAAGAAAGAGGAAGCTGAGAGCGCAAAGGCTCAGGTAGCTATGCTCAAGGCAGACGCCAAGGCTCTTGAAGAGATCATGGAGAAAGCGCAGAACGATATGACCAACCAGTTGCTCGAAATTCCTAACATTCCTTGCGAGCAGGTTCCTGAAGGTAAGGACGCAGCCGACAACGTTGTTGTGAAAGAAGGCGGCGAAAAGCCAAACCTCGGTGAGGATGCTCTCTGCCATTGGGATCTCTTGAAGAAATACAATCTTGTTGACTTCGACCTCGGCGTTAAGATTACTGGCGCAGGTTTCCCTGTATATATCGGCAAGATGGCTCGCTTCCAGCGTGCGCTTGAGGCATTCTTCCTTGATGAGGCTCGCAAGAGCGGATATCTGGAGATTCAGCCTCCTTACGTAGTAAACGAGGACTCTGGTCGTGGTACCGGTCAGTTGCCAGACAAGGAAGGTCAGATGTATCATGCTAATCTGGATAATCTCTTCCTCATCCCTACTGCTGAGGTTCCTGTAACCAACATCTTCCGCGATGTTATTCTCGATGAGAAAGATCTCCCTATCAAGCGTTGTGCTTACTCAGCTTGTTTCCGTCGTGAAGCAGGTAGCTATGGTAAGGATGTTCGCGGTTTGAACCGCCTGCACCAGTTCGACAAGGTAGAGATTGTTCGCATCGATAAGCCAGGTCACTCTTACGAGAGTTTGAACGAGATGCTCGACCATGTTGAAGGTCTTTTGAAGAAGTTGGAATTGCCATACCATATCCTCCGCCTCTGCGGTGGTGATATGAGCTTCACCTCTTCTATCTGCTACGACTTCGAGACATGGAGTGCTGCACAGGGTCGCTGGTTGGAAGTTTCATCAGTATCTAACTTCGAGAGCTATCAGGCTAACCGTCTCCACTGCCGCTATCGCCATACAGATGACAAGAAGATTGAACTTTGCCACACATTGAATGGTTCAGCACTTGCCTTGCCACGTATCGTAGCAACCATCTTGGAGAACAATCAGACCCCAGAAGGAATCCGCGTACCTAAGGTATTGGTTCCATACTGCGGTTTCGAGATGCTTGATGACAAAAATTTCGATTAATTTGAAGTATCGGTAAGACTTTCTGTTTTTCTCGATTATACAAAACATTCGAAAAACAAAAATAACATATATTGTACGAGGATAACTTCGACTGCCACAAAGGTAGCCGATGTTATCCTTTTGCATTTTATGTACCATGAAGCAAACTCTAACCAGCTAACCATAAATATTAAGATATCAGCATTAAGAAATTAATAGCCCATGAACAAGATTATCAAGAAAGTACAATACTCAGAGAAAGTATTCCGCTTCGATGTCGAAGCACCGCTTATTGCCAAGAGCCGAAAGGCAGGTAACTTTGTTATCATCCGTGTAGACAACAACAGCGAGCGTATGCCGCTGACCATCGCTGATGCTGACATTGAGAAAGGAACCATCACACTGGTTGTGCAGAAGGTAGGTCTTTCATCTACCAAACTCTGTGCATTGAATGAAGGCGATGAGATTCACGATGTGGTGGGACCACTTGGAAATCCTACACATATCGAGAACTTCGGAACAGTCATTTGTGCCGGAGGTGGTGTAGGCGTAGCTCCTATGCTCCCTATCATCAAGGCACTGAAAGCCGCAGGAAACAGAGTCCTTTCCGTAATAGCGGGTAGGAACAAAGAACTCGTGATTATGGAAGATGAAGTGCGTGCATCTAGCGATGAACTCATCATCATGACCGATGACGGAAGTTACGGCGAGAAGGGTGTTGTAACTGTAGGAATCGAGAAGTTTATCAATCAGGAGCATATCGATAAGGTTTTCGCCATCGGTCCTCCTATCATGATGAAGTTCTGCTGTCTCCTGACCCAGAAATATAATCTTTCCACAGACGTTTCGCTCAATACCATCATGGTAGATGGAACCGGTATGTGCGGTGCCTGCCGCCTGACCATCGGTGGAAAGACCAAGTTTGTCTGTATCGACGGTCCTGAGTTTGACGGCGCTCTGGTAGACTGGGACGAGATGTTCAAGCGCATGGGCACTTTCAAGGATGTTGAACGCGAAGAGATGGAACACTTCGAAGAGCACCTTGCAACGGTAGACGCAGGAAAGAAGAAAGAAACTACGGATGTAACCATGGACGTAGAACCTACAGATGCGAGCATCGAAGAGTTGACCGACCGTAACGCAGAGTGGCGCAAGGAGTTACGCGCTTCGATGAAAGCAAAAGAACGTACAGCTATAGAGCGCGTAAAGATGCCTGAGCTTGACCCTCTTTATCGTGCCACAACCCGTACGGAAGAGGTAAATATCGGTTTAACCAAGGAAATGGCTTTGACCGAAGCCAAGCGCTGTCTCGACTGTCCTAAGCCTACCTGTATGGAAGGTTGTCCGGTAAGCATCAACATTCCTTCCTTCATCAAGAACATTGAGCGAGGCCAGTTCCTTGCCGCAGCCAAGGTTTTAAAGAACACCTCTGCCCTACCTGCCGTTTGCGGACGAGTTTGTCCACAGGAAAAGCAATGTGAAAGCAAGTGTGTACATCTCAAGATGAACGAGCCTGCTGTAGCTATCGGATACCTGGAGCGTTTTGCTGCCGATTACGAACGCCAGAGTGGAAACATCTCTGTACCAAAGTGCGATGAACCTAATGGCATCAAGATAGCCGTAGTTGGTTCAGG
The DNA here is from genome assembly GCA_959596915.1 of Segatella copri. Lineage (GTDB taxonomy): Bacteria > Bacteroidota > Bacteroidia > Bacteroidales > Bacteroidaceae > Prevotella > Prevotella copri_N. Next base: position 92,993 of record CAUFXJ010000008.1, on the reverse strand, counting down.
ACCTTCCGGATTGAGTTTTGCAGGCGATATGGCAAAGAAGGGATTCGACGTCACCGTCTTTGAAGCATTACACGAGATTGGCGGTGTATTGAAATATGGTATTCCTGAATTCCGTTTGCCTAATGCTATCGTAGATGTAGAGATTGAGAATCTTCAGAAGATGGGCGTAAAGTTTATTACAGACTGCATCGTAGGCAAGACCATTTCCGTAAAAGATCTGGAAGAACAAGGATTCAAGGGAATCTTCGTTGGCTCAGGTGCGGGTCTGCCAAACTTCATGAATATTCCTGGAGAGAATGCCTTGAACATCATGTCTTCTAACGAATATCTTACCCGTGTAAACCTGATGGATGCAGCTAATCCTCATAGCGACACCCCTATCAACTTGGGTAAGAAGGTGGTTGTTGTAGGCGGCGGAAATACAGCTATGGACAGTTGCCGTACTGCAAAACGACTCGGAGCAGACGTAACCTTGGTATATCGCCGTTCGGAGGCTGAAATGCCCGCCCGACTCGAAGAGGTGAAGCATGCTAAGGAAGAAGGAATCAACTTCTTTACATTACACAATCCTAAAGAATATGAGGCAGACGAGAAGGGCGCAGTAAAGGCTGTAGTTCTCGATGTGATGAAGCTTGGCGAACCTGATGCCAGCGGCCGTCGTCGTCCAGAAGCTACAGGAGAGACCATCACGCTGGAGTGCGACCAGGTAATTGTTGCCGTAGGAGTAAGTCCTAATCCACTCGTTCCACAGAGTATCGAAGGACTGGAACTCGGCCGGAAGAACACCATTGCCGTAAACGACCAGATGCAGAGTTCCATCGAAGAAATCTACGCTGGCGGCGATATCGTACGAGGAGGAGCCACAGTAATTCTTGCCATGGGAGACGGCAGAAAGGCCGCTCTCAATATGAGCGAAAAATTATTGAATAAATAAGAAAAACGGGAAACAATAAAGGGCAGCCATGCATCACGCAGACTGCCCTTTCCTTTTCTCGTATGTAATGTTATAAAATGAAATGTAGTTCGTACATATATTTATTAATAATTGGACTCAAACACTATTTCAGATTAATACGAAGTCCGAATTGGAGATTATAATTCCACTTCTTATCTTTAAACGTATTTTCTATTTCGCTGCCATTATCAAAATAATATTTTGCACCTGGCTCAATATAGAAGCCCACTTGTGGTGTAACATCATACTGTGCACCAAGCGAAGCCTTACCCGAGAACTGAACGCCATCACGTTTCACATCCTCTTTATGACCAGAAACCTTTGTATCATTCTTTACGTTGAAATCGGCTTCTCCACCCGCCATTACGTACGCATGAAAGCCTCCCGTGCTCCAAACCTCATAGTTTAAACCAAGTGGAACACCCACATAATGCAAAACCTGATGTGTATCAAATTCTGAAACACCATAAGATTTGAAATCAGAAGCAACACGCGTATAAACGACACCGGTACTCAAAGACAAGCGAGGCGCAAGTCCGATACCAACCTGAGCACCTATAGCCAAAGGAGCATGATGTTTCGCTTCAACATATTTCGGTATTGCATATCTTAAAGGAGAAGCAGCAGCCAGGAAAACACCATGATCAGCAAAGCCGCCACCAGCAAGAGGATCTGAAGACGCATACATGCCGTTTGACATTCCATCACTGCCAGAGCCCAGACTTACATTCTCTGCATACAGGTTCATGGTCCAGTTCTGTTCATACTTGTCCTTATAACTGCGTTCAAAATGACCATCCTGCGCTCTGCCTGCATAAAGCTTCTGCCCACCATCTGCTTCCAACGGCTTGGTTGCATGATTAGAAGAAACGGCCATCTGTCTTTCAGAATCCTCATTTTGCTTTTGCAAAACAGATAATTCCCGACCATTTACCTCTGCATTAACAGACGGTTCTGGCATTTCTACCTCTGCTGCAAGCATTATTTCATGATCATCAGCAACAATTCTATCCAAAGAAGATACCGAAGATTTACTACGGTTCAATTGAAGCCCCGATGAGTGGCGATTCACCTGATGTGCAGATGCATTGTTTTCAGCAAGCAAGATAGCATTTTTACTTCCTGCCGAATGTGCTTCTGCACGGACAGCAGAAGAAGTCCTGCTAGAACTTGGTGCTGTAGAGAAAGAACGCTGGACAGCCAAGTTTGCCTGTCCCGGTTCATCATCATGCAGATAAACATAACTGCCTCCTACTCCCAATAAAGCAATAGCTGCAGCTACTGACCATCTTTTCAAGACAACATAACGAGCCTGTGGGGTCTTTTTTACATCAGTTTCCTCATCACCAACCTTTTTAGACTGAGCAAGCGATTGTTCTATCTCAGCCCACAAGTCGTGGCTGACAGGCTCTTGGTAGTCTGCCAACTGATTTCGAAGTTTATTTGTCCAATCGTTACTCATTACTTTTCTCGTTTATATGATTCAACTCTTTATTATCACTACATTCTGCCTGGCTCAGATAATCTTTCACCTTTTTGCCCAACAGCTTTTTCGCCCGCAAATATTGTGAAGCAGAACTGCTTTCTTTGATGCCTAACAGCTGTGCAATTTCTTTATGGCTTTTCTGTTCAAAAACAAACATGTTAAGAACCAGTCTGTACCCATCAGGCAATTCTCCTATCATTCTTGTCAGTACTGCCGGCGGAACTCTTTCTACTTCAGGCTCTTCATCCTCAATATCATCGGGAACTTCGTCCACGATAGTGAAGCGTTTTTGCTGCCTTACAAAGTTGACAGCTTCATTTGTCACTATCCGCAAGAGCCAAGCCTGAAGAGCGCCCTCACCCCGATATTCAAACTTTGAAATGCCGGAAAAGACTTTTATAAAACTATCTTGCACTACATCCTCAGCATCATCGCGTACAGGGACATACCTCAGCGCTACGGCCATGGCATACCCCACATAGCGTTCATACAATCTGTGCATTGCTGCCCGACTGCCGCTATTGATGTCGTCTAAGAGTTTCTTTTCCGATTCCAATTTCAAATCCTTTTTAATAATTAAACGATATAAAGAGAAAACCTTGCATCAAAAATGAACTTTTTTTTGATGCAAGGCATTTTTTTTATATTTCTACATTATTCTATAGAGAACACTTTGCCTTCCTGAGTAAGATAACTTTCCGAAAACACCTCTTTAGCTTCATTCAACAATACCTCTTCATTATTGTATCGTGCACTATAATGCCCCAGAAGAAGTTTGCCTACACCTGCATTTCTGGCTATAGTTGCAGCCTGTCGAGCAGTGCTGTGATAATAGAGTTTAGCCCTGTCCTCATTCTCTGAAGTATAAGTACTCTCATGATAAAGCACCGTAACCCCCTTTATCTTTTCTGCCAACCCCGGAACAAACCGGGTATCACTGCAATAAGCATAACTGCGGGGAGTAGTGGCAGGCATTACCAATCTGGCATTAGGTATTACATCCCCCTCCTTCGTTGTCCAGTCAGCTCCATTCTTGATGTTATTAATCTGGCTTACAGGAATCTCGTAATAATCTATCATATCACGACGGATATGAGGCAATGTCGGTTTCTCTCTGAAAATGTAACCACAACAAGGCACACGATGCTGCAGAGGAACGGTTTCTACGGTTACAGAATGATCTTCATATACTACTTGCGACTTCTCGGTATCTACAGGAACAAATTCAATTTCATATTCCATTCCCTGCATGAAGAAATCAATCTGACGCTTAAATAAATCTCCGTAACTTTCTGGCGCATAAACTTTTAACTTAGCCGTTCTGCCCAGCATGCCTAAGGTAGAAAGAAGTCCCAGCAAGCCAAAGCAATGGTCACCATGAAGATGCGAAATAAAGATAGCATTTATCTTAGCAAAGTGAACATGAGTGCGACGGAACTGCATCTGGGCACCCTCTCCACAATCCATCATAAAGCATTTGCCACGCATCTCAATAATCTGGGCCGAGGCACTATGCTGAAGGGTGGGCAAAGCACTGCCACACCCCAATATATGTACTTTAAATGGTTCCAAAACTAAATCATAAATTACAGGTTCAACATGATGACCTTACTCTTGGCGCTTGAAAACAAAGATACCCTGAGTATTCTCCAACATAAGACTGTCAGAACCCAATTTGTCAATGGCAAAAGTATCCTTATTCAGCAAAAGTTTACCATTGAGTATCTTCCAGCTAGTCCAAGGATTAGTTTCAGCCTTCACATTGTTCTTCACCTCTCCACCTTCCAAGATATCAAAATTCTTATCCAGAGAAGTCCATTTGCCCAAGAGGGATGTCAGGTTGATAATCTTCTGAGCCATCATCTCTCCATCCTCTGCCTTATAACCGATAAGAGCAATACGGTCGCCAGCCAGCAATCCTCCCTGAACAACATCAGGATTCTCATCGTCAATAAACACCGAAAGGGTGTCACCACCATCAGAAATCAGCTCCAGGCTATGCATAGAGGTTCCCTCACCGCATACACCATAGATGGTAGAATCGTTCATCGCATCCTCTACCTCTACCGAATCTGTTGCACTGATAACAGGAACATTATTTTTGTTCTTACAACTGTTGGCAGCGAAAAGCGCCACCAAAGCTATTGTTACATAAACTAATTTCTTCATAACACTTTAGTTTTTATTATTATATTGATGAGTCGATAAGATTATCTGATTCACCGTTATTTATCATCCTTTTTCTCCTGAAGTTTTGCTTCATCCCATAGTTTATCCATTTCTTCTAAGCTCATATCTTTCAAGTTTTTGCCTTGCTTTAAGCTATGATCTTCTACGTAGTTGAAACGGCGGATAAATTTCTGGTTGGTTTTCTCCAGCGCATTATCCGGATTGAGTTTATAGAGACGTGCTGCATTGATTACTGAGAAGATGAAATCGCCCAATTCCTGGGTAGAATTCTCTTTGTCGCCTTTAGCCAGTTCCACCTTGAGTTCTTCCAGTTCCTCCTGCACTTTGTCCCACACATCTTCTTTTTCTTTCCAGTCGAAGCCTACATTTCTAGCCTTGTCCTGAATGCGATAAGCCTTGATAAGAGACGGAAGAGAATTAGGGACACCGCTCAACACCCGCTCATTTCCATCCTTCTCCTGCTGCTTGATCTGTTCCCAGGTTTTCTCAACAGAAGTAGCAGTTTTCGGCTTGATGGCGCCAAGAGCCAAGGTTTCTTCGGCATTGGCAGTTTCAGCCTTCCCGGTTTCTGCTTCTTCAGTCTCTCTATATACCACCTGTCCCTCATCGTTGATATACATATCAGGATTCGAAACCGTCCAATTTCCTTCCTCCTTCCAGTTGATGAAAGGATGGCGGAACATCAATTTATCTGCCTCCTGATTGCAAACATCGCAAATATCGAACTCGCCGTCTTCTCTGCCGATGATGCTATAGAACATCACGTGCTCCAACACATCGCCCAACTCCTTCTTGATATCCTTGTAATCGCGCTTCATCAAGGCGTCACAAAGCTCGAAAGTCTCCTCGATCGTATTCGGACGAAGACTCTCGAATGTCTGCTTTTTATCCCATGGACACTGCAGGCGCAAACGGTCCTGCACATCCAGCAAGCGGCTGAACGCCGCCAGTTTTTCTTCTTTCGTATGTCCTTTTCCTGTATTACTAACCATCGTTTTGTGCAAAAATTAATAATTTTGATGCAAAGATAGTATTTTTCGCCCAAAAATTAGTATCTTTGCACCGTTTTTTAAAGAAAAAGAAAGAAAAAGAATAAAAATTAGATATAAACAATGGAATTAGCAAGTAAATACGATCCACAAGCAGTGGAAAGTAAATGGTATCAGTACTGGCTCGACAACAAGCTTTTCAGCTCTAAGCCAGATGGTCGTGAACCTTATACAGTGGTTATCCCTCCACCAAACGTAACGGGTGTGCTCCACATGGGACACATGCTCAACAATACTATCCAGGATATTCTCGTTCGCCGTGCTCGCATGGAGGGCAAGAACGCATGTTGGGTACCAGGTACCGACCATGCCAGTATCGCTACCGAGGCAAAGGTTGTAAACCGCCTCGCTCAGCAGGGCATCAAGAAGACCGACCTTACCCGCGAGGAGTTCCTCAAGCACGCTTGGGACTGGACTCACGAGCACGGCGGCATCATCCTCAAGCAGCTCCGCAAACTCGGTGCCAGCTGCGACTGGGACCGCACAGCATTCACCATGGACGAGACCCGCTCTCGTGCCGTCATCCACGTATTCTGCGACCTCTACAAAAAGGGGCTCATCTATCGTGGCGTGCGCATGGTTAACTGGGACCCTAAGGCTCAGACTGCACTCTCTGACGAGGAGGTTATCTACAAGGACGAGCACTCTAAGCTCTACCACTTGAAGTATTACGTGGTAGAACAGGACTGCCAGCAGGTGGATGAGGAGAACGTGATACACAAGGATGAGAAGGGATACTATGCAGTAGTAGCAACCACCCGTCCTGAGACCATCATGGGTGACTCTGCCATGTGTATCAACCCAGAGGATAAGAAGAATACCTGGCTGAAGGGTAAGCACGTTATCGTGCCTCTCGTAAACCGCGAGATTCCAGTCATCGAGGATACATACGTAGATATCGAGTTCGGTACTGGTTGCTTGAAGGTAACTCCAGCTCACGATATCAACGACCACGCCCTCGGTTTGAAGCACGGTTTGGAGACCATCGACATCTTCAACGACAATGGTACCATCAGCGAGGCAGCAGGTCTCTATGTAGGTATGGACCGCATGGACGTGCGCAAGCAGATTTCCATCGACCTTCAGAACGCCGGTCTGATGGAGAAGATTGAGGACTATAATAATAAGGTGGGCTTCTCAGAGCGTACCAATGTGCCTATCGAGCCAAAGCTCTCTACACAGTGGTTCCTCAAGATGCAGCACTTTGCCGACATCGCCCTTCCTCCAGTAATGGACGATGATATCGAGTTCTATCCTAAGAAGTACAAGAACACCTATCGCCACTGGTTGGAGAACATCAAGGACTGGTGTATCAGCCGTCAGCTCTGGTGGGGTCACCGCATCCCTGCCTACTACTTCGACAATGCCGGCAAGAAGGATTTCGTGGTAGCTGAGACTGCAGAGGAGGCTCTGAAGCTCGCTCAGGAGAAGAATGCCAACATCAAGGCTGAGGATCTTGAGCAGGAGAGCGACTGCCTCGACACCTGGTTCTCTTCATGGTTGTGGCCTATCTCTCTGTTTGATGGCATCGAGCATCCTGACAATGAGGAGATCAACTACTACTACCCTACTTCCGACCTGGTAACTGGTCCGGATATCATCTTCTTCTGGGTAGCACGTATGATTATGGCTGGCTACGAGTATCGTGGCAAGATGCCATTCAAGCACGTATATTTCACAGGTATCGTTCGCGATAAGCTGGGCCGCAAGATGAGCAAGAGTCTCGGTAACTCACCAGACCCATTGGACTTGATTGACAAGTTTGGTGCCGATGGTGTTCGTATGGGTATGATGCTCAGTGCTCCAGCCGGCAACGACATCCTCTTCGACGAGAGCCTTTGCGAGCAGGGACGTAACTTCAACAATAAAATCTGGAATGCCTTCCGCCTCGTGAAGGGTTGGGAGACAGCGGACATCGAGCAGCCTAAGAGTGCTGAAATCGCAGTGAAATGGTTTGATGCCAAGCTCAAGGAAGTGAACGAGGAGATGCAGAAGCAGTTTAAGGACTATCGTATCTCTGAGGCATTGATGACAGTATATAAGCTGTTCTGGGATGAGTTCTCATCCTGGTATCTGGAGCTGGTGAAGCCAGCTTACGGCCAGCCTATCGACCAGAAGAGCTACGATGCTACCCTCCGTTTCTTCGATGCCCTCCTGAAGATGTTGCATCCATTCATGCCATTCATCACCGAGGAGTTGTGGCAGCACATCTACGACCGCAAGGATGGCGAGAGCATCATGCGCGAGAAGCTGGATATTCCTGCACCTACAGCCGAGGAGCAGAAGTTGGCAGCCGACATCGAGGCTGTGAAGCAGATCATTGCCGGTGTTCGTACCGTTCGCAACCAGAAGAACATTGCCCAGAAGGAGCAGTTGTCTCTCCAGGTAGTAGGCAAGAACGATTTCGAGGCTTACAACGACGTAACTCTGAAGATGGCCAACCTCGACAAGATTGAGGTGATTGCCGAGAAGAGTGCCGATGCATCGAGCTTCATGATAGGCACCGACGAGTTTGCCGTACCATTGGGCGACCTCATCGACGTAGCTGCCGAGATTGAGAAGGCAGAGGCTCAGCTCAAGCACTTGGAAGGCTTCCTGATGGGTGTACGCAAGAAGCTCAGCAATGAGAACTTCGTAGCTCACGCTCCTGAGAAGGTAGTAGCCCTGGAGCGCAAGAAGGAGAGCGACTCTGTAGAGAAGATTGCTGCCCTCAAGGCAACCATCGAGGAGCTCAAGAAGAAATAATAGTATTATATTTAATGTTGAATGTTGAGTGTAGAATGTTGAATTAGTCAAGCTGATTCGTTAGCAAGATTGCAACTCAACATTCAACATTCAACATTCAACATTTTTAATTATGATCAAGAAGCTTTTCACCTTATTTATATGTACGCTATCTCTTGCAGCAACTTTCACCAGTTGCGGTGATGAAGCTATTGATGTAGAAAGCGTCAATAAGCAGACTATCTTCGTCTTCTATCCTTGGACGGGTGGAACCAGCGATTCCGGTCTTACAAGATATTTAAAGTTGAACGTTGACAGTATCTGCGAAGGTATTGTTGCCAAGAAGGGATTGAACAATTCGCGTGTAATGGTCTTCATGAGTCAGAATTACAAGAAGAGCTATCTCATAGATCTTCAGTATGACGGCAATAAGAAAGCCGTCATCCGCGACACGTTGAAGACATATGATGAAGCTACATATACTACAGCTGAAGGATTTGCAGAGATTCTGAATGAGGTGAAACGCCGTTCTGAAGCCCTGAATTATTCGCTCATCATCGGAGCTCATGGCTGCGGATGGACCTACAAGAGCGATTGGGTTCACTATCCCTATATGGCAAGACCTAATGCCGGTTTTGCTCAGAAAGGAAGCACCAGCTACCCTACCGCTACCGGCAATTTCAGCGGAATACAGTATGGTCCCGATCCCAACAACCCTGTCACCCGTTTCTTCGGAAGCGTGAGTTTAGAAGAAAACGCTCTCGACGTTCCTACCCTAGCCGAAGGAATCAAACTCAGCGGCACCAAGATGCAGTACATCCTCTTCGATGCATGCTACATGGGCAATGTAGAGACTGCATACGAACTGAAAGATGTTACTAATTTCATGATCAGTTCAAGTAGCGAAATAATGGGAGCCGGCGTTCCATACAAAACCGTATGGAGTTACCTCAACAGTTCAGCACCTAATTATTCAGGATTTGTCAATGGAGTTGTCAATTTCTACAAGAATAGTAGCAATCCATTCTGCAACATGGCGGCCATCGACTGCAGACAGATGGATAATCTAGCCCAAGTGATGAAGGAAATCAATAGCAAATATACCCTCTCATCATCCGTTCCGCTCGATTCCATACAGCCTTTGGATGGCTTCTCTCCCAACCTCTTCTACGATATGAGCGTATACGTAGATAGTCTTGTTCCAAGCGGCTCTCTGAAAGACAAATTTAATTCACAGATGAAACTCACAATCAAAGCAGCAGCTCATACAGATGAAGCTTATACAAGGTTAATGAGTGATAGAGGTACAACCTTTAAAGTAAAGAACTATTGCGGTCTTTCTATCTCCGACCCTAGCCAGCACAGCGTAGCTATCAAGGGGAGAGAGAAAACCGGTTGGTGGAAAGCTACACACTAATAAGCAATGAAGAGTGAAAGAAACTCCTTATTGGCTTTTAAGAAAAATATTATATAAAAGAATACATGATGGAATATTTTATCATTGAGAATAACGGACAGCAAGCGGGTCCATTCAGCCTGGAGCAACTCGTCCAGAAGGCTATCACACCCGAAACCCTTGTTTGGGCACAAGGCATGAAAGACTGGACTCCTGCTTGGAAAATAGCAGAACTGAAGACTGTTCTTGAAACAGTAGAAGCAATCAAAGCTAATACAGCCAACAAAGAAAATGCAGAAGGAACATCAACAGATGCAACCGGCAACAACGGGACAGAAGCAGCAAACTTTCAGGCTGCAAACCAGCAGGGTTTCCAGCAGGCACAGCAGGAAGCTTACCAGCAAGGCTTTCAGCACGGCGCAGCAATGAACCAGGGCTACAGACAGGAACCGGAAAAGAAAAAATCGAGCAAGACCCTCTGGAAAATCATCTTAGGTCTTATCGTACTTCTCTTCCTGGTTTTCGCCATAACCAATCCAGGACCTGATGCCCACAAAGAAAAGGTAAAGACCGAGGCTGCCAAGGCTATCGACAAGGCTACAGAAACCAGTGATAACAACTTCTTCACCCAAAGCATCCGTTCCATTGCCAAAATGATGGCAGGAAGCGCTATTGATGAAGTGATGAACCAGCTCTTCGAATACCACAACTATATCGTATGCTCTAAGGGAACCGTTGAGTTTAATGGCAAGCAGCACACCGTAAGCTTCGGAATCCTTGGCAGCGTTTACACGATGAATGCTGATGATATGGTGAAGGCGCTGGAAGGTGCTGACAATCTGCAGATAGAAGAAACCACCAGCTCATCAACCGATGAATCCCCTTCGGTAAGCGATAATAACAGCGATGGTTCAGAAGAAGACGGACTGGGCGCTTCCGTTCAGAAGAAACTGGAAGACAAGGCAAACCAGGCCATGGATCAGGCTGCCGACAAGGTGAGCAAGAAACTGGAAGAGAAAATCAACCAGAAACTCGATGAAGCAACCGATTCTTCAACCGTAGAAAAGATTCTCGACAAGATTCTGGAACTGATTTAGCATCAGAAATCCGAAGAAACATAAGAAATATGACACATTTCTCAATATGACAGCATGGCGGCTTGACGTATATCAAGCCGCCATTGCTGTTTAGTTGACGTGTATCAAAAAAAGCCCCTTTTTCATCATTTTGTCATGTCTTTGTGACAGATATTCAAGAAAAAGGCATTACCTTTGCACCAGAAAACAGTGAGATTGTAATAAGGATAATGTAAAACAGGAGACCTCACATGGAGGCTCCACAAAGAAAGAAAGGAAACAAATTATGATGACGACAGTAATGATTCTTACAGTTGTGGCAGCTATGATTGTCAAGGCTGTAAATGTAAACAACAACATGGAGATGGGCAAGTAAAATTGACCACCGTTCATGAATAAAAGGAAAAAGGAAATGGCAGAAATGCCAAGTATTAATTTTTAAAAAAAGGATAACGATTATGAAAACAATGTATGCAAACATCAAGAAGGCCTTGAAGGCTATTCTTGCAGATTACATGACCGCAATGGAAATGTATGGTGAGGCTTTGAACAGAAGCCGTGGTTGTGCTTGCGCATAAGGGTTCCAATCCCTTCATGCTGCGGCATAAACTAGATTGAAAGCAAAAAGTAATTACGTTTAAATAAAGAAAAAGCGTGTAAGTTACCATACTTACACGCTTTTTTTGTATCTTTGCAACCGATTAGTACAAATAAAAAAAGAAGAAACGATGAACTCACAAGATATGATCAGCAGGCTGGAATCGAAAGGCATTCGGCCAACCGCCAACCGCATACTCGTAATGAAGACCCTGATGGGCGAACAGAACCCGCAGAGTCTGAGCAATCTGGAACGAAAGATGGTTTCGATGGACAAGTCGAGCATCTTCCGTACCCTTACCCTCTTTCTGGAACATGATGTGGTACATGCCTTCGAAGATGGGCGAGGCGTACTCTGCTACGAACTCTGCGAAGAAAAAGGGGCTTGCGATCATCACGACGGGCATATTCATTTCTACTGCGAATCATGCCAACGTTCCTTCTGTATGGAGGATATCCATATTCCAAGTTTCGAGCTGCCCGAAGGCTTTTATCCCCACTCTATTTCCTTTGTCATCAAAGGCGAATGCCCGGATTGCAGAAAGAAACACCAGTAAAGCGAAAGGTGCATTCTGCGTTAATTTTGCATAAATATTTTTGCATTTCCATCGTTTTTCCGATATTATCATTACTTTTGCAAGCGATTATCACGGGGTGCTGAAAGATTCGGCTGAGATGATACCCATTGAACCTGATGCAGGTAATGCTGTCGCAGGGATATTTGATAGCGCTTTATTCTTTCTCTTAAGGCTTTCATCTGGAAGTTCACCGTGTTTGATTACATATTATCTTATCATCGCTTTCGGGCGATAGAAAAGCGTAAACAAACGGATTATTCATCATATAAAACGAACAGAATATGAAAGTAACTATCAACAACAAAGAGACCGAGACACAGGCTAAAACCATTAGGGAGTTAGCTCAGGAACTCGATTTGCCAGCTACAGGAGTTGCTGTAGCTATCAGTAACGAAATGGTGCCTCGTGATGAATGGGAAAACACAATCATCGCCGAAGGAGCAGACATCGTTATCGTAAAAGCGTTCTGCGGAGGATAACAGTCCCAGAATACTGCGGAAAAGAATCATCCAAAAGTACTTTTCCTACAGAAATGAAAACAAAAATAACAACTCTATAATAAAACAATGGAAAAATTAGTAATCGCAGGCAGAGAGTTTAACTCACGCCTCTTCTTGGGCACAGGAAAGTTTAACAACAATGCCCTCATGGCTGAAGCCATCAAAGCATCAGAAACAGAAATGGTTACTGTTGCTATGAAACGTATCGAACTCGAAGACAAGCAGGACGACCTGCTCTCTCATATTGTGCAGAACCCAAATATCCAGCTCCTTCCTAACACCAGTGGCGTGCGCAACGCCGAGGAGGCTGTCTTCGCAGCACAGATGGCACGCGAGGCTTTCGGAACCAACTGGCTCAAGCTCGAAATCCACCCAGACCCTCGCTATCTTCTTCCAGACTCTATCGAGACGCTGAAGGCTACCGAGAAACTGGTAAAACTCGGTTTCGTGGTATTGCCATATTGTCAGGCAGACCCTACCCTCTGCAAGCACCTCGAAGAGGCTGGTGCTGCTACTGTGATGCCACTTGCTGCACCTATCGGTACCAACAAGGGTTTGAGAATGAAGGACTTCCTGCAGATCATCATCGAGCAGGCTACTGTTCCAGTAGTAGTAGATGCAGGTATCGGTGCACCTAGCCACGCTGCCGAAGCTATGGAGATGGGTGCCAGCGCTTGCCTGGTCAACACAGCCATCGCCGTTGCCGGTGATCCTGTAGAGATGGCTAAGGCATTCAAGGAAGCTGTAGTATGCGGTCGCCGTGCTTACGAGGCTGGTCTCGGAGCCATCAGCGATTGTGCTGAGGCAAGTTCTCCTCTCACCGCATTCCTCAACGATTAATTATAATATAGATAATAAAAGGCATGAAGGATGAAGGCAAAGAAGCAAGAACGCTCTTTTTACCTTTTTACCCTTTTACCTTTTTACCTTTAAAAAATTATGCCAAACGATAAGAAAGCTTACGCCCAGAGAGAAAAGGCGTATATGCAGGGAAAACTCTTCCCACAGATTAAGGTTGGAATGACCAAGGTTAACCTCACTCCTACTGTTGTGAAGGATGAGCGCGGCATTCCTCATACAGAGCCAAACGCTCCGGTTTACATCTACGATACCAGCGGTCCTTACAGCGACCCTAACTATCAGGTAGATTTGAAGAAGGGCTTGCCAAGAATGCGCGAGCAGTGGATTCTCGACCGCAACGATACCGAGCAGCTCAAGGAAGTTACCAGCGAGTATGGCAAGCAGCGCCTTGCTGACCATAGCCTCGACCACCTCCGCTTCGAGCACATCCAGTTGCCTCGCCGTGCTCAGGCTGGCAAGCACATCACCCAGATGGCTTACGCCAAGGCGGGCATCATCACTCCAGAGATGGAGTATGTGGCTATCCGCGAGAACATGAACTGCCAGGAGTTGGGCATCGATACCCATATCACCCCTGAGTATGTGCGTGATGAGATTGCACGCGGACGTGCCGTTCTTCCTGCCAACATCAACCACCCTGAGAGCGAACCGATGATCATCGGCCGCAACTTCCTCGTGAAGATCAATACCAACATCGGTAACTCTGCCACTACCTCCAGCATCGAGGAAGAGGTGGATAAGGCTGTATGGTCTTGCAAGTGGGGAGGCGATACCTTGATGGACCTCTCTACCGGCGACAACATCCACGAAACCCGTGAATGGATTGTGCGCAACTGCCCTGTACCAGTAGGAACCGTGCCTATCTACCAGGCTTTGGAGAAGGTAAACGGCAAGGTAGAGGATCTGAACTGGGAGGTATTCCGTGATACCCTCATCGAGCAGTGCGAGCAGGGTGTTGACTACTTCACCATCCATGCCGGCATCCGTCGCCACAACGTGCATCTCGCTGATAGCCGTCTCTGCGGAATCGTGAGCCGTGGCGGTAGTATCATGAGCAAGTGGTGTCTCTACCACGACCAGGAGAGCTTCCTCTATGAGCACTTCGACGACATCTGCGACATCGTGGCACAGTACGACGTAGCCCTCTCTTTGGGCGATGGTCTGCGCCCAGGCTGTATTGCCGATGCCAACGATGCAGCCCAGTTTGCCGAGTTGGATACCATGGGCGAGCTTGTTACCCGTGCCTGGGACAAGAATGTACAGGCATTCATCGAGGGTCCTGGTCACGTGCCATTGCAGAAAATCAAGGAGAACATGGAGCGCCAGCTCGACCACTGTCACGAGGCACCATTCTACACCCTCGGCCCATTGGTTACCGATATTGCTCCAGGTTACGACCACATCACTTCAGCCATCGGTGGCGCCCAGATTGCATGGCTCGGCACCGCAATGCTCTGCTATGTAACACCAAAGGAGCACCTCGCCTTGCCAAACAAGGAAGATGTGCGCACAGGTGTGGTAACCTATAAGATTGCCGCTCATGCAGCCGACTTGGCAAAGGGTCATCCAGGTGCAACCATCCGCGACAATGCCCTCTCCAAGGCACGTTTCGAGTTCCGCTGGAGAGACCAGTTCCACCTCTCTCTCGACCCAGAGCTTGCCTTGAAGTATTTCGAGGAGGCAGGTCATACAGATGGTGAATACTGCACCATGTGTGGTCCAAACTTCTGCGCAGCCAAGTTGACACACGATTTGAGAAAGTTTAAAAAGTAAGAAAATGTTTTCAGACGAATTAAAGAAAATCAGTTGGGAGGAGACCACGGAGCGCATAGCTCGAATGACCGATAATGACGTGCGCCGTGCCCTTGCCAAGGACCATTGCGATGTGAACGACTTCATGGCACTGCTTTCACCTGCAGCCGAGCCATACCTGGAGGTGATGGCGCGTCTTTCCCGCAAATATACCGAGGAGCGCTTCGGCAAGACCATGTCGATGTTCATTCCTCTCTACATCACCAATTCATGCTCTAACTCCTGCGTGTATTGCGGTTTCCATCGTGAGAATCCGATGGCTCGTACCATCCTCACCCCAGAGCAGATTGAGAACGAGTACAAGGCAATCAAGCAGTTGGCTCCATTCGAGAACATCCTTCTCGTTACGGGCGAGAACCCGGCAAAGGCTGGCACCCCTTATCTTGCCAAGGCAATCGACATCGCCAAGAAGTATTTCTCTAACGTGAAGATTGAGGTGATGCCGCTCTCTACAGAGGATTACAAGACCCTCGCCGACCATGGTATGAATGGTGTCATCTGTTTCCAGGAGACCTACAACCACGAGCACTACAAGCTCTACCACCCACGTGGCATGAAGAGCAAGTTTGAGTGGCGCTGCGATGGTTTCGACCGCATGGGTATGGCAGGCGTCCATTCCATCGGTATGGGTGTGCTCATCGGCTTGGAGAAGGAATGGCGCACGGATGTAGTGATGATGGCTCATCACCTGCGCTACCTGCAGAAGCATTACTGGAAGACCAAGTACAGCGTGAACTTCCCTCGTATGCGCCCTGCACAGAACGAAGGTTTCCAGCCAAACTGCTTCATGACCGATAAGCAGTTGGCACAGGCAACTTTCGCCATGCGTATCTTCGACCACGATGTAGATATCTCCTACTCTACCCGTGAGCCAGCCTACATCCGTGACAACATGGCAACACTGGGTGTCACCACCATGTCGGCAGAATCAAAGGTAAATCCTGGTGGTTACCATACCTATCCTCAGGCATTGGAGCAGTTCAGCGTGAGCGATGAGCGTACCGCCAAGGTTATCAATGCGAGATTGAAGGAATTGGGCAGAGAGCCAGTCTGGAAGGATTGGGATGCCTCATTCGATTTGTTCGGAAATATCGCAAACGGATAAAGAAGATGTAATTAAACAGAATAAAAAAAAGAGTGTATCATAAATTCATGACACACTCTTTTTTGTTAATATTCTCAGACTGACGCCCCTATATCGCCCCCAGCCCATCTGCAACTCATCAGCAAATTACCCTCAAATCATCAATAAACAGCAACCTATTAACTATAAACTATTAATTGTAAATTACTAAAGTTTCGCAAGTGAATAAATATCAACTTGCTTGTTTATAAATATACATATTACGTAGCATATGGGCAACAGGATTACTTTCGATGAAATCTGCCAGCAACTCTGTAGCATCTATAGAGTAACGCTCTGCTGCTTCCAGAACGAAGTCCAAAATGATAGCCCATAATTACCTGCGCACCATTAGATACAGCCGTAGTACTATCTACACCACAATATCTACCTATCACGAAAAGATCGGCCAAACCATAGAGATTCTGTAGGAAATAAGCCAGAATATAAGGTAACAGAAAGGTCGTGATATTCCCCCAAATGCTACCTTGTGTCAAGTCTGTTCTATTCATCGGTTGCAAAGATACGATAAAAAACAGAGTTACTCCATGCGGGGCATAGAAAAAAAACTCCGAAGAACTAAGATTGATTCTTCGGAGTTTTTTGTACACCCTTAGGGATTCGAACCCTAGACCCACTGATTAAGAGTCAGTTGCTCTACCAACTGAGCTAAGGGTGCCTCTGCTAAAAGCTTTGTTTTCAAAAGCGAGTGCAAAGGTAATACATTTTTCTGAAACCACCAAACTTTTATGGATATTTTTTGATAAAAACTTTCATTTTATCCATCATGGTTGGTTGATGAAAGCATTATTCCTTCAGCCAACCACCTATCAGACTGATGATTTCCTGTCTTGTAGGCTCTGGGAACGACAAGATGCGAGTTTTGTGCGAACCGCCATGACACATATAAACATGCAGGTTCTTCTTGTTCTTGGTGAAAGGCAAGCCATAAATGCCCGAAGCTCCCCAAGGATCGATATCGCCATAAATATAAACCATCTTCGGATCATTCTTGGTCAGGAACTCTACCGTATGATTATAGAGTGCTGGCGAGAACTTCACGTTTTCTGCCCCCTTTGGCACCATCAGTTTCTTCAGATAGCCCTTAGCTGTCTTGATACTGAGATATTTCTTGAATGGTTTGGTATAATAGCCGTAATAACCCAACTCCCGGGCTGCCTGCACATCAAACGAGGCTGTGGCATTATAGTTGGTGAAATAGTCAGGCTCACACATATTAATCCAGTAATCAAACACCGTCTTGTCATCTGCCTCTCTTGCAGGAATCTTGTTGATGTCTTCTCCCCACTGCCAGAAAGCAAAGGCGTATTCGAATACAGAGTAATCAAAAATCTCTGCCAGCGGAACATTGAATACATATTTCTTATCATTGCAATATTTCTCGAACATTGGCAGCAACGCAGCCTTTCGCTTGAAGAGGAGCAACTGGAAATCGAGCACCTTCTGTCGGTTTTCCTTGGTTGATACCTGATATTGCAGGAACTTCTCATGTCGTCCATCCTCCACACCCTTGTTGAGCGGAGCTACGTATGGCACAGAAATATCTACATCATCAGGGAAATAAGAACGGTAGAACATCGTAGTCTGTCCGCCCTTGCTGATGCCGGTAGCAATCCATTTTCCCTTGTACATCGCATGCAGGGTCTGGTTTACATGATGCAGATCATAGAGCGAATTTTCAACGGTAAGATAATCCCAGTTGCAAGGACTAGGCATCGACTTGTCGAAATAGCGATACTCTACTGTAATGATATTCGTATCGAAGAGTTTGGAAAGTTCTTCAATATATCCTTCACGCAGCGCATAGTTGGCATTATATCCTTCTGTCACGAGCACGGTAGGACGGTCGAATCCTCTATGGCAGAGCACCACCCTCTGTTCGAAATAGCCCTTGGATGCATCCTTGGCATCGAGCTGCTGCTTGATAAAGAACACATACTTTTCCGGGAAATGCGTACTTTTCAGCGTTTCCACGTTACTTACTCCAGGCAAAGCAGCCAGTTGCTTACCAGCCACGCCCAGTTCTGCCGCCAGCATCTGCAAAGGCAGGATGAAGAGCAGCAGCATCAATTTCAAAAATCTCAGTTTCATCTGATTCTCTCTTTTTATATATTATATTCTAAAATTCAAGATTGCAAAATACATTCTATATGTTTTCTAAACAGCTGCAAAGGTAATGATTTATTCTTGTTCGGCAAAGAGAAACCCCACCTTATTTATTATATGGGCAGCAATTAAGGAAATCAGAACAAGAATCCTGCATTGATATAGAATCCTACATTCTTACCCAAGCTAGAATAATTAGCCTGAATGCTTACCGGACCCAACACGAAATCATAGGATGCTCTCAAGGCTCCTCCCCACAAATCATCACCGATGAGAATATGGGAAAACTTGCGGGCTTCCTTGCCATACTCTCCTAAGGCGGTAAGGTAAAACTTTCCTTTCACCCGATAGCGGAAACCGAGCTGACCAGTCACCACATTGCGCTCCAGCAGATGAACATGCTGCGCACTCTCCCATGCCACTTGCCAAGGCAGATAGTAACCATCAGCAGCTCCACCTGCATAATTCTGATAAATGGCTGGTACGGAACTGCCAAACAAGAAGCGACTCTTGAGTTTAGGAAGCAGATAGAATCTGGAATTGAGACGTACGGCACATTCTCCTTGAAAAGCAGCCTCGCCAAAAGGATTACCTTCTGCATAATGTATTCCGTCATCCGTATGCAGAATGCCCTGAACCTGAATGCGACTGCCACGGGTCGGGAAATAGCGGCGGTCGTAAGTATCCATCACAACAGACGCAAAGTAATTCAAAAAATGGTCTGACGAACGTGTCTGGATGCTTCCGTTGCGTTCGAACATATCAGAATGATAATGGTAATAATCAAACTGCACACCCGATTTCAATCTGAAATTACCGATATCACGGGTATAGAATCCAGCGAAAGAATGCGAAAGGAACTCCAGGGCATCCAACTTATGCTTGTCCGCATAAAGTTCGAAATCATAATGAGCCATACGATAGGAAATGCCTATTTTCGCTCCGAAAAGGTTGCCATAGGCATATTTCATTTCCAGATAGGGATTACGGGAAATGCGTCCTGTAAAGGCATAGTGATGACGGGTAGAAAACTGCTGGTTATTGGATATCTGAGCAATGACGCTCGCCAGATCCTGCGTATCAAAACGTGCACCTACACTGATTCTTCTGGATTCGTTGGGTTCCAGCATGAATACCAGGTCATAAGGTTCCTCGTTAGACTGTCTGTATTCTACACGCGAAAAGATATTCAGTCCCCTGAGCATAGCAAGTGTGCCATCTATCTCCTCAGGACTGACTTCCGAATTCTCCCGTAGAGCAATTTTCTTTCTAATCCACTTTTCCTCCTCTCCGCTGATGCCTTCTATCCGGATGCGTCCTATATGATAAGCTTCCGTCTGAGAAGGTTTCGGCAGTTTGATGCGTTTATCCTGTAATGTATCATCGGATGCAACAGAATCACAAGCATCAGCATAGATATACTTTCTCAAAGCCATCAGTTCATCCCATTTCTGACGGGCAGCCTGTTCTCCCCGCTGTATCATCGTATCAATGGCTTCAGATTGGAAACTGGCTGCCGAATAACCTTTCAGAGAAGGATTGATATAAAGATCGGCTTCAGCCATATTCTTCCGGTATTTGTTCTGCCCCATCATACTTATGAGCTGTTCTACAACAGAAGAAGCCGATTTCAGCTCTTCCTTCTTCTTCCAACCGGTACTCAAATCTACACAGATAATCACATCCGCTCCCATTTCCTTTGCCACATCAACCGGCAGATTGTTCAAGGCGCCGCCATCCACCAGCATCTTCCCTTTCCATTCTACCGGAGCAAACACGCCCGGTATCGACATGCTGGCACGCATCGCCATAGGCAGCGAGCCCGATGAAAACACCACCTCCTTGCCTTCTACCAGATCTACCGCCACGCAACGGTAAGGAATAGGCAGGTTGGAGAAATCATCCACCTGATGATACCCCACGGTAAGTTTAGAGAAAAGGTTAAAGATATTCTGCCCCTTCACATAACCGGTTGGCAACGAGACCTTCCTCTCTTTGGAAAGAGGAATATGAACGATATATTTCTCCCTTTCTTCTTTAGAAAGAAAAGTCTCCGATTCGCGTTTCACCTGGTCGCTCAAAAGGAAAAGCCAGTTCTGGTTACGGTAGAGGCTATCAATATCCGCAGCATCGTAGCCGATGGCATAGAGTCCGCCCACGATGGCACCGATACTGGTTCCGGCAATATAATCTACAGGAATATCAGCCTCTTCCAGCACCTTGAGCACACCTACTTCAGCCGCACCCTTGGCACCACCTCCACCCAACACGAGCCCCACCTTCTTGCGTGGCTGCTGGGCTTGCAGAGGAGTATATGCAAAGAAGCAGCAGAATAAAACCAAAAAACATAATATCTTATCTCGATGTACCATCATATTGCTCCTTTTTAAAATGAATAACTGGCACGGCAAAGTTACAAAGAAAGATTGGAACTCGCAAGAAAATCTGAAAGAAAATGGCAGAGAACACTGAAATTTAAAGGATTATGCGAATCAATCCAGATGCTGCAAAAATCAGAGATAACAAATAGATTCGCCACCTTTTTTATATTATCCCCCATTTTTCTTGCGAAATCAAAATATTCGTCGTATCTTTGCAGAAAGAATTTATGAATCCACTTGAAAAAGTGGATTCAAATATAGAAAATAAGAAATCAAATAAATCATCATCATCATATTAATAATAATATTAACAATCATAATTTATGACTAACTTACAACAATCAGCAACTCATTTTGCAGATACCAAATCCCATTATGCCCTACTCGACGGATTGCGAGGCGTGGCAGCATTGCTCGTGGTGTGGTATCATGTGTTCGAAGGCTACCAGTTTGCATCCGGCTCAGCCATCATCCAGGAAATCAACCACGGCTATCTGGCGGTTGACTTCTTCTTCATCCTTTCCGGTTTCGTCATCGGCTACGCATACGACGACAGATGGGGAAAGACATTGACACTGGGAAAATTCTTCAAGCGCCGCCTCATCCGCCTGCATCCGATGGTAGTGATGGGTGCCTTGATAGGACTCGTAATGTTCATCCTTCAGGGAGCCGTAACCTGGAACGGCACACCGGCTTCGGTACCGGCAATGATGACAGCCCTGCTCTGCGCCATGCTGATGATTCCCGCCCTGCCAGGTGGCGGATACGAGGTAAGAGGCAATGGCGAAATGTTTCCGCTCAACGGCCCCGCCTGGTCGCTCTTCTTCGAGTACATCGGCAACATCCTCTATGCCCTTTTCATTCGGAGGCTCTCCACCAGGGCTCTGGCTATTCTCGCCGGAATCCTATCCATCCTGCTGCTTTGGTTCACGGCTACGGATGTATGCGGATATGGCATGTTTGGTGTGGGCTGGACGCTCGATGGTCTCAACTTCTGGGGTGGACTTCTGCGCATGCTCTGCCCGTTTACGATAGGAATGCTGCAGTCCCGTGTTTTCCATCGCATCCAGTTCAAGGTAAAGGGTGCGTTCTGGATCAGTTCCATCATTCTTCTCCAGCTCTTCCACGTACCTTATATAGAGAGTATGGTTGGCGGCAGTAGTGTGGGCAGCGTTGATGGCATCATGGAGAATGGCATCATGCTGAATGGTGTTTTCGAAGCAGTGTGCATCATTCTGATTTTCCCGGCGATAGTATGGCTGGGAGCGAGCGGAACAACAACCGACCATTTCAGTACCCGCGTCTGCACGTTCCTGGGCGACATCTCCTTCCCGCTCTATATCGTACACTATCCGTTTATGTATTACTTCTATTCGTGGCTCATCGAGAAGCAGCTCTTCACGCTTGGTGAAACCTGGCCCGAGGCACTCATCACCTGTGCGGTTTCGATAGCAGCCGCCTGGCTCTGTCTGAAGTTCTACGACCTGCCAGTGCGCAGATGGCTGGCGAAGAAATAAAGATTCGCCACCTTTTTTATATTATCCCCCATTTTTTCTTGCGAAATCAAAATATTCTTCTCAAAATCTTTGGAGTATCAATAATTATCTGTATCTTTGCAGAGTGAAATGTTTAAAAATTACAATTATGGCAACACAAGTATTACAATTCAATCAGGCTCAACAGGCGGTGCTCAATGTTATCTCTTGTTTACAGTCAGAACAGGACTTGGCAGACTTGAAACGAACATTAGTTAAGTTCATGAATGACCGCTTGCAGCGAGAAATGGATAAGCTTTGGGAATCTGGCGAAATGAGCAATGAAAAGTTGCAGGAAATGCAGTCAGAACATTTGCGCACGGCTTATAAATAAACTGACTATGCAGAGAAATATCGTCTTAGATACCAACTGTCTCTTGCAGATAATTGCAAGAAAAAGCAAGAATTATTTCTTATGGGAAGGATTCTTGAATGGAGACTATTGTCTCTGCTTTACAACTGAAATTTTAGAAGAATACGAAGAAATACTTTGTTTAAAAACGAATCGATTAATAGCAACTATGGTATTAGAGATTATAACTCAAGCTCCAAATACCCAAAGAGTTGATGCTCATTATCATTGGAATCTTATCACACAGGATCCCGATGATAATAAGTTTGTAGATTGTGCAGTCTTTGCTAATGCCGATTTCATTGTATCAGATGATAAACATTTCAAAGATTTAGAAAACATCGATTTTCCAAGAGTACTAGTAGTTAGATTAGAAGAGTTTGCCAGATTATACCGAAATTTTGATGCCAATTAATTAAAACTCTTTTCATCATTGAATTGACACATATTTCGAGAGATAATATGTAAAAGAGCAGAAGCAAACACGGAAATACTCTTCACTCTTCACCAAACCCTCCGGAATACCGATAAACAGGGAGGTTGGCAGGGGTGAAGAGTTCGCAGCAGCTCTTCACCCACTCTTCACCACTCTTCACCACTCTTCACCCATATACTTCAACACATCAACGCATAAAGGTGGATACACATCTACCTATCGATTTTGAATCCAGGTGAAGAGTGGTGAAGAGTGGGTGAAGAGTTGCTGATGACTCTTCACCTCCCGAAATGCCGATAAACACAGGGGATTTGGGAAGAAAGGTGAAGAGTGAAGAGATTTTTGCAGAATGCTAAACATAAATCATATTGATAGGATTGGGAAATCTGATTTCCCTATCTGAGATGACTGTCTTATAGGAACAGCTGACTGTTCCCTATTCCGCTAGTCGGCTGTTCGCCCCAAACAGCCTACTGGCCATACGCAAACAGCACACTTATCTTTCGGAGATAAATATCAGAACATCGGAGATTTATCTGCCAAAAACAGCCATATCAAAACAAAAACGAAATGAAACTTCCCTGAAATTTGGAGGGTTTAAAAAAATATATTACCTTTGCACCCGCAAAAAAAATAAGATTATGAACGGATTGTATACTATATTATTATTGGTGCTGAGCAACATCTTCATGACGCTGGCTTGGTACGGACACCTCAAGTTGCAGCAAACGGGCGTGAGCAGCAACTGGCCTCTTATCGGTGTCATCGCCTTCAGTTGGGCCATCGCTTTCTTCGAATATTGCTGTCAGGTACCAGCCAACCGCATCGGTTTCGTGGATAATGGCGGACCGTTTAATCTGGTCCAGCTCAAAGTGATTCAGGAATGCGTATCGCTTATCGTCTTCGCCATCATCGCCAATATCCTCTTTCAGGGACAGGGATTGCACTGGAATCATTTCGCAGCCTTCTGCTGCCTGATTGCAGCCGTTTATTTCGTATTCATGAAATAGCCGGATAAGGAGTTAACTCAATATAACTCCTTATCCGGCTACCTTTTTAGTTTTACACCTGCCCTACACCAGCTTATAGATTTCGCTCGGTGTCTTGCGCTTCAATACTTCCAGCTGGAAGTCCTTGCCGGCTATGATGCCTTTGCTGCGCAGGATCTGCTCCACGGTTTTGCGTGCCAGCTCAGGATGGTTGTTCTCCTCGCTGAGATGACAGAGCCAGACGTGATGAAGCTCCGGTGTAGCATAATTGGCAAGAGCCTCGCCACAATCATCGTTGCTCAGATGACCGTTATCTCCCAAAATGCGATCCTTCAGATACTGGGGATAATGCCCCTGCTGGAGCATCTCTACACTGTGGTTCGCCTCGAGCACAAGATAGTTGGCACGGCCGATAAAGTCGTGCATCTCTTCGGTAATATGGCCCACATCGGTGATGAGGCAGAAGTTCACACCTCCGCACTCCACGAAATAGCCAACATTGTCGGTACTGTCATGGGGTACGCCGAACGGAGTAATCTTAAACTCGCCCAGTGTGAAAGTTACGTTCTTCTCTATCACACGAGCATGGTTAGGCTCTATCTTCTTTCGAACACAATAGTTGCGCTCGATGCCTTGATGTACTTTACGGGTCGTATATACCGGTAGATGATAGTCAGTACTCAGACTCCCCACCGACTTTACATGGTCGGCGTGGTCATGGGTGATGAGGACGTGATGCACATCCTCGAAGCGAAGTCCATAGTTATGGAAATGCTTCTTCAATATTCTTATTCCTACTCCTACGTCTATCAGTATCGAATCCGTATCAGTGTAAAGATAATAGCAATTGCCACTACTTCCACTGCCAAAGGATATAAATTTCAGCATTTTAATTGTTATTTTCCATGCAAAGTTAGCAAAAAAGATTCTTATTACAAAGTTTTTTACTATCTTTGTGCCGAAATATCGCAAAAAAATAGAATTTTTAAGATTTGAGAATCATGATAAAGAAGTCGATGATAGGTTTATGCATAGCTGTGACATGCATGACCGCAAGTATATTCAGCCTTTCGGGATGTGAACCTCACGAAGGCAGCGAGGACCAGCTGAAGGCTGATGTTGATTCGTTTGCCAACTATTATTTCAACTGGCATTTCCCGAAAGCCGTGAAGTATTGCACCCAGGAATCGGAGCGCTGGCTGCGCTATGCTGCAAGTAATGTGAACGAGACCGACGTGGAACAGCTGCGCCAGAAACCGGAGGATGCCAGCATAGAGATTACGGATATTGATTTCGGTGACAATGAAACAAGTGCCACCGTTACCCTTACGGTTCATAATTTTCTGCAGATGGACAGCATCGGTCAGGATCCGCAGCTCATAGAACAGGCTGATTTCCAACTGCCGATGTGTATGGAAAAGGGGCTCTGGAAGATTAAGTTGGATAAATTGCCTTGAAAAAAGTAAGGAGTTTCTGAGGGGCATAATAATCAAAAAGATGCCCTACAGAAACTCCTGGCTATTAACTATAAACTGTTAACTATAAACTGTTAACTATCAACTATTAACTATAAACTATTAGCTGCATTTAGAACGGCAGACCAACTGCGAAATGGAAGGCGAAATCGCGGTCTAGTTTCGGGTGGATAATCGCCCAATGCTCTTCCTTCGTTCCGTAGGCTGGATTGATTGCCTTCATACCCATATCCAGACGGAGGATGAAGTAATCGAAATTCAACCTGAGACCTAAGCCATAGGCTACAGCTATCTGTTTGTAGAATTCATCTATCTTGAACTGGCCGCCAGGCTGATCCTCATAATTGCGAAGTGTCCAGATGTTACCGGCATCGATAAACGCTGCACCCTCAAACTTCCAGAAGAGCGAAGTGCGGTATTCGGCATTCAAGTCGAGTTTCACATCACCCGTCTGGTTGATGAAATCTATTCTGCCGTCAGTTCCCTTAAACTTGCCCGGACCTAATTCTCTTACGCCCCAACCTCTTACCGAGTTGGCACCACCCGAGAAATAACGCTTTTCGAAAGGCAACACCGTACTGTTGCCGTAAGGATAAGCCACACCGATACCCGCATGCAGCGCCAGAGCATTGCGCTTATCAAACTGCATCAGATGGGTATAATCTACATCAAACTTGGCATACTGGGCATAAGCTATATTAAATAATGTACGCTGCCCCTGGCTGTTCACCTTGAAACCGAAAGCCTTGGAAACACCGCTCAGCAGATTGCCCGAACTCTCTACATTCACTCGCACAGCATCTACCCCATCGCTATAACTCAAACCGAAGCCCATCTTCATGATAAACAGGTCTTCGTAATTGTAGCGGAGGATGGCATTTCTGTTTTCAGCATTATCGAGATAGTCTCTCTTGAAAGTCTCGGATATCCATGGCATATACACATAGTTGAGATCGAGCAGGTCGAAACGCCAGGCCAGGTGATGACGTGGTTCTGTCCAGCGATAACGCCAGGCAGTAGAGAATACGCGGCGATGAAACTCCGGACGGTTCTGAAGATTCCAACTTGCCGACAACTCGCTGTTTGCCGTCTGTCTTCTTCTGAAATTTCTTGAAAGGAAAGGCGCCACGAAACGAGGGAAAATCAGTTTGCCTTCAACCGAATATTCAGTATAGTTCTGATCCTGATACCCCTCCAGACCGGTAATAGCCTCGTAGGCTCCACGAAGTTCGATGCTCAGCTGCTCACTACCTCTGAAGAGATTTCGGTTGGTATAAGTGAGCGATGCAGCAGCTCCCAAGTCGCCCGCCGTATTGGTTCCTTCCGGCTGGAAGGCGATGGTAGAAGGCTTGTTGGTACTGATCTGGATATTGCAATCCATCTGCCGGCTGATGCTATTCCTCCCCATTCCGTTCTCCGTAACCTGGTTGCTGTCAGGAACTTCAGAGAAACTGATATTGGTATACTTCACCGCCTGCAGACGGGCGAAGTTGTTATAGGTGCGCTGCAAGGCAGCGGCGCTGTAGGGACGGCCTTCGCTGAGAGCAGTGGCATTGAGCAAAACCTGATGGCGCAGATGGATTCGGTCGCTGTCATTACTCAGATAGTTGATGTTTCTGATTTCATATCGGGGATGATCAACCTCAGGAGCATTACTGTTTGCCTTATACTTCATCAGGTGGAGCGTCAGGGCGATATCCTTCTGTCCCGCAATCGTATCGGCAGAAAACTGGATAAAATCTTTATGAAAGCGGAAATAGCCATCATTGGTCAGAAGGCTGGAGATACGCCTGCGCTCATTATCCAATGTTTCTACCGTAAATCTCATTCCCGGCTTAATCTGCTGATTATCGGGGTTATCGAGATGCAGAAGTTGCTGGATATGTTCATCTTCCACTTCATATTTCACCTTACCTATCACAAAAGGTTCTCCGGGATGCAACAGATAGGTAACATCCAGTTTCTTTCCTTTCTTGGTGGTATAGAGCGACACCCCGGCATGCATGAAGCCCTGGTTCTGCATGGCGGTAAGCAGATCCTGACAGGAGAGCCGCGCCTGCAAAGTATCGTAGATGACAGGCTTCTTGCTGAAAGGATTCTTGAAGAGCGAGAAGAGTTTCGGCTTCTCTTTCTGGCGCACATACTGCTTGAGCGCCCCGGCATTATACCCTGCCGAGTCGCTCTTCACTTCCACCTTATTTAATATATACTCCCCTTCCGGCACCATTTTGCTTGAAGAACAAGATACTATGAGCAGCGGCAAGGCAAGTAATGAAATCGTTTCTTTTTTCAAAATATCTATCGTTTTTGATATGCAAAGATAATGCAAAACAAATTAAATACAAAATATTTAGCACTTTTTATTTTGAAATGTCTATATTTTATGTTACCTTTGCACACATATAGACAAAAAATAAATGATTAGCAAGAATAAAATAAAGTATATACGTTCGCTCGAACTGAAGAAGAACAGAAATAAAGAAGGAAAGTTCGTGGCAGAAGGTTTCAAGGTGGTAGACGATCTGCTTGCTCTGCAACCTGCCGACCTGATTGTGGCTACCGGCGAATGGCTCTGGGACAAACACTTCGGGGCTGAAACCGAAGTGATAGAGGTTACTGATGAAGAACTGAAGAAGGTGAGTTTCCTGCAACATCCGCAACAGGTGCTTGCCGTATTCAGACAGGCAACATCAGGAGATTACTCTATTAATAGCAGCGAACTGAGTCTGGCGCTCGACGGCGTTCAGGACCCGGGCAATCTGGGCACCATCATCCGCATCGCCGACTGGTTTGGCATCACCCATATCTACTGTAGTCAGGATACTGCCGACGTATACAATCCGAAGGTGGTGCAAGCCACGATGGGCAGCATAGCAAGAGTGAAGGTAGAATACGGCGACCTGCTGGGACTGGTAGAATCACTTCCTGCCGATGTTCCCGTTTACGGAACCCTGCTCGATGGCGACAACATCTATCAGCAAAAGCTCGAAAACCGTGGACTTATCGTGATGGGAAACGAAGGAAAAGGCATCTCGCCTGCTCTGGCAAAGAAGGTGAATCACAAGCTGCTCATCCCTAACTTTCCGGAAGGTAGAGCTACAGCCGACAGTCTGAATGTGGCTATCGCTACCGCCATTACCTGCTCTGAATTCAGAAGAAACTTTTAAAGGTAAAAGGGTAAAAAAGTAAAAAGGTAAAAGCGATAATTAGAAATTAAAACAAGATAGTTATGGAAGTAAATGAATTATTTAAGCACCGAAGTATAACTTCCTGCATGAGAGCATCATACGATACCATAACAAGTGACTTCAGATCACTCGTAAAACAGACATGGACTACCCATGTTCCATTTGCTGTATTGCTGGCTATCGTACTCTATTTCCTCCTCCCCAACAAACCGCTTCACGATTGGGGAGCCGTGAATCCGATGGCTTCGTTCATTCTGCAAACCATCATTTACGGAGCCACTATCGTAATGGCTATCGTATCATTCTGGCATCTTCTGCCAAGAAAGCAACTGTGTCCTAAGGGCGAAAAGCGCAAGATAGGAAAATCCCTCCTCCGCATTCTCCGCCACTTCGGAGGTTTCTTTCTGACCAGTTTTCTCGGCATGATTATCGTAGGCATCGCTACCTTTATCGCAGCCCTGCCTTCCATCATCCTCATCATCGCACAGTTCTATTCACAGCTCGGTGCACTTGATGGCGACCCGCTCGGTGTGCCGGGTTATTTCACCCCACTCCTTTTCCTGGTGTTCACCATCACCTTCCTGCTCATCATCTACGCCCTGAGCTGGCTTGGCATTTCACTTGCCTATCAATTCGGCTCTTACAAGGTGCAAGACGAAGAGAAACAGAGAATGAAGGAAAGCCAGAAGATGGCAACTACAGAGATAGAAAAATATTAATCGTATTAACATAATATATAAGAGAAATGAAACAGACAAGATTACTCTTCATCGACCGCGATGGAACGCTGATTCAGGAACCAGAGGATGAGCAAATTGACAGCTTCGAGAAGCTGGTATTCACCAAGGGCGTGTTCCGCAACCTCGCCTTCATTGCCCAGCACACCGACTACGAGCTGGTGATGGTGAGCAACCAGGACGGCTTGGGCACCGACTCCTTTCCGGAAGATACCTTCTGGCCGGTCCACAACTTCATCATCCAGACCCTGGAGAGCGAGGGCATCCACTTCGCCAAGCAGCACATCGATCGCCACTTCCCTGAGGATAACTCACCAATGAGAAAGCCGGGCACGGGCATGCTGACCGAATACATCGACAATCCTGCCTACGATATGGCAAACAGTTATGTAATCGGCGACCGTGAAACCGATGCCCAGCTTGCCGAAAACCTGGGTTGCAAGAGTCTGATTCTCGGAAAAGACGGCATGGACTGGGATAAGATTGCCGAGATTCTCTTTGCCGGTGACCGTATCGCAGAAGTGAAGCGCACCACCAAGGAGACGGATATCTACATCAAGGTAAATCTCGATGGTTCAGGCAAATGCGACATCTCTACCGGTCTCGGTTTCTTCGACCACATGCTGGAACAGATAGGCAAGCACGGCATGATGGACCTCACCATCCATACCAAGGGCGACCTCTATGTGGATGAGCATCATACCATTGAGGATACGGGTATTGCACTGGGCGAATGCTTGCTGCAGGCTTTAGGTGATAAGCGCGGAATAGAAAGATACGGCTACAGTCTGCCGATGGACGACTGTCTCTGTCAGGTAGCATTGGATTTCGGTGGCCGTCCATGGCTGATCTGGGATGCCGAGTTCCACAGAGAGAAGGTAGGTGAAATGCCAACCGAAATGTTCAAGCATTTCTTCAAGAGTCTGAGTGATGCGGCAAAGATGAACCTCAACATCAAGGCTGAGGGAGAGAACGAGCATCACAAGATAGAAGGCATCTTCAAGGCACTTGCCCGTTCGCTGAAAATGGCGGTAAAGAGAGACATCTACCACTTCGAGCTTCCTAGCTCTAAGGGAATGCTGTAAGAAGTTTATAGTTAAGAGTTTATAGTTTATAGATGACTGTTGCTATAAACTATAAACTCTTAACTATTACCTATAAACTATTATTAGAACTTTGTCATGAACTCCACAACAATCTTGTCCTTTTCTGAAACTTTAGCTATACCACCTTTACGATAGAAATATTTCTCGTAGTTGATACGGATATCAGAGATGAATGGCTTGGCAAGGCTCAGGGTTACACCGCCCGTAACACGATGGCGCTTATAATCATTGATCTTCAATGCACCAAGCTCTGTATCAGAACCGCCATATCTTGTACCATCACTGTGGTCGCTCATAAAATCATATCTTGCCAAAGGCGAAACCTTCCTGATGATGCTCTTGGGATTAGCCACCGGAATGTCATAGCACACGAATCCATCGAACGCATGCACATCGTGGAAGGCATCCTTGCTGTAGTGCTTGTAGAGATACTCAGCCTCAGCAATGAAACCGCCCTTGTGGAAGGTGAAACCGCCATCATACATCGTTACCGTAACATCAGATGGCTTGATCTTCTGGGTACTCAACACCAGGTTCACATTCGGAAAGAGGAACTGAGCCTTGGCAGAATAGTTAACGCCCTTGGTCCAGTAATCCTTCTGGTTGGTCAAGCCCGAACCGTTGAAGATACCGGCATTCACCTCGATAGGGAAACCTACATTCCAGGTGTATCCGATTTCAGCACCCACGTCGCGCACGTTGCCCACCTGCTTGGCGATGAACGAGCGGTTGGCGAAGTACTGCTGATGAGGAGAACGGTGAGCATCAATAGTGAATGGCACACGCTCCTGACCGATGGTAAGCTGCAGTGTCTTCCAAGGCTTGATGCGGGTATAAGCGTCGAGCATCTTGATCTTACCCTCATCACAGAGATCAATCTCAGCCTTATAACTAACCTCCTTTGTTACATTTCCTGCTACATTGATACGGGCCGTACGCACCTCAAATCGTCCCTCCCCTTCTTCGGTTTGGTATTCATACTTAGAACGGATGGTTCCACCTATCTTCATTGTCTTGACGAATTCAGGCACATCGTTTCCAAGAGAACTCTTTTCTGAGTTTTGGGCATTCATTCCCATCGACACCATAGACAGTGCTATCAACAGATACGTTTTCTTCTTCATTTTTACCTTATTATATATATACCTTAATTGATTGTTACCAACAAGAAAGCAATCCCGTTATGAATCGAAATCCTACAAGATGCCTTTCTATTTCTTTTCGGCTGCAAAGATAAGGATAAAATGTTTCTACCACAAAACATAAGTGTTACAAATGTGTTACATTGTCTGTTTATGAAGCGTGTAATATGATTGTAACGCCCGTAATATCGTTGTAATACCATCGTCACAAACATGTAATCATCTTTTCGCTCTAGTTTAAAAATATCGCCGTACCTTTGCAACCGAAAAGAAATACAATTAACATATATGATTTATGAAGGAAAATAAAAAAGCGATTTTGGATATTCTTAAGAAGAAATCCAAGAAAGACGGTAAGTTTGAAAACTTGGTTCTCAACCTCGCCTTACAGAAGATTGACAGCGATAACTTTGAGTTTGACGGCGAGGCAGTCTATACCGCCGACAAGAAGCGCTTGGTTTACTACATGAACCATGATGCCAGTTTTACGATTCCTGAGGGAGTAGAGATTATCGGAGAGATGGCTTTCCGTGGCAAGAAACAACTGTCTCATGTCATCATCCCTAGTACGGTGAAGGAGATTGAACATGATGCATTCTATGATTGTGATGAATTGGATAACATTTATATACCTGCCAGCGTGAAAGCTATCAAAGCATACGCTTTCGCTGAATGCGACAAACTGAAGAAGATTACTTTCGCAGGAACTCCAGAAAAGTTGAGCCGTCATACTTTCGATGACTGCGACCTGTTGCACGACATCATCGTTCCTGCCGGCAGCAGCAAATTCTTCCGTAAAGAGCTTCACTTCATCGACGGAGATACTGATTTCCTCGTTCTGGAAGTACCAGGCAAAGACTCAAAAGAACCTTCTAAGAACAAGAAGGATGAGAAAGTTTCTGAAAAGAAAGCTAACGCAGAGAAGAAAGAAAAGACTTCTGAAAAGAAAGCTAACTTAGAGAAGAAGGAAAAGACTTCTGAAAAGAAGACAGTAGAAGAAAATGCAGAAAAGAAAGAAACTTCTGAAAAGAAGAATAACAAGGCCAAGAAAGAGTCTGCAAAAACAAAGTAACTCAATAATTAGCAAATAGTTATGACCAAAGAAGAATTACTCAAAAAAGCATACGTAGAACGCGATATCAGTTGGATGTACTTCAACCATCGCATTCTGCAGGAGGCAGAGAAAGAGTATGTGCCATTGTTGGAGCGCCTCTCTTTCCTCGGTATTTACTCCAATAACCTTGACGAGTTCTTCCGTGTTCGCGTAGCATCACTCAACCGCATGCTCGACCAGAAGCTCGACAAGGATACCGAACAGCAAATTAAGAAATCACTTAAAACAATAAATAAACTCAATGAATCTTATTCGAAAGAATACACTGAGGCGGTGGATACGGTTTTCCGAGAGCTTGAAGTACACAAGGTTCGCCTGCTCACCGAAGACCAGCTCAACGACGAGCAGAAGGAATTCCTTACGCAGTTCTTCTACGACAAGCTCAATGGTTCTGTCAACCCTATCTGGCTCAACGAGATAGACGACCTCTCTACCCTGGAGGACAACCGCATCTACCTCGCCGTAGAAAAAGCTGAGGATGACAAGAAGAAGAAATATGCCGTAGTGAAGGTACCGGATAGAGTTTATGGACGCTGGGTAAAGGTGCCGGCAAGCGATGGCTTCGACAACATCATGTATCTGGACGATGTAATCAGATACTGTCTGCCACTGGTATTCCTCGGTTTCAAGAAGAGCACCTATCGTGCCTTCAGTTTCAAGTTTACCAAGGATGCCGAAATGGAGATGGACAATGATGCCGACTTCGGAACCATGGAGAAGATTGCACTGGGTGTAAACAGCCGTAAGAAGGGTGAAGCCGTGCGCGTAATCTACGACCAGGAGATGCCGAAGGAACTTCAGAAGAAGCTGCGTGAGCGATTGAACACCAAGGAGTTGGATGCTTCTCTGGCTGGCGGAAGATACCAGAACCACAAGGATCTGATGTCGTTCCCAGATTGCGGACACAAGGAACTGAAGTACGAGAAGTGGGCTCCTATCATGAAGCCGGAGTTCCTTTCCAACGAGAGCATCCTCGACCAGATTCGTGAGAAAGACCGCTTCATCCACGTACCCTATCATAGCTTCAACGGCTACATCCGTGTGCTCCGTGAGGCTGCTACCAAACCAGAGGTAAAGGCAATCAAGACCACCCTCTATCGTCTGGCAAAGGATTCAAAGGTAGTAAAGGCGCTCATCACCGCTGCCCGCAACGGCAAGAAGGTAACAGCCGTAGTAGAACTTCTGGCACGTTTCGACGAGGAGAGCAACATCAAGTGGAGCAAGCGCATGCAGGAAGAAGGCGTAAACGTAATCTTCGGTGTAGAAGGACTGAAGATTCACTCCAAACTGCTCTATATCGAATCAAAGAAGGGCAACATCGCCTGCGTGGGAACCGGAAACTTCCACGAAGGCAATGCCAAGATCTATACCGACTATCTGATGATGACAGCCCGTCCTAAGCTGGTAAACGAGGTGGCTAAGGTATTCGATTTCATCGACCGTCCATTCTCACCATTCCGCTTCAACGAGCTCCTCGTATCTCCAAACTCCATGAAGAGCCGCATCCTGCGCATGCTCGACACCGAAATCAAGAATGCCAACGAGGGCAAGGAGGCTTGGGTGAAGATGAAAATCAACCACATCACCGATACCGATATGGTTAGCAAACTCTATCAGGCTTCAAAGGCAGACGTGAAGATAGACATCGTGATCCGCGGCAACTGTTCGCTGGTGCCAGGCATCGCCAAGCTCAGCGACAACATCCGCTGCGTGGGCATCATCGACCGCTATCTGGAGCACAGCCGCATCCTCATCTTTGCCAACGGAGGCAAGCCAAGATACTTCATCGGTTCTGCCGACTGGATGCCTAGAAACCTCATCAACCGCATCGAGGTACTCACCCCGGTATATGACGAGGATATGCAGGCAGACCTGCTCCGCACCATCTCCTATGGTATGAGAGATACGATGAACGGCCGAGTGGTAGATGGCAAGGGCGGCAAGGAATTTGTGGAAGGCGAACCATTCCGCAGTCAGGAAGAACTTTATAAAGCTTATAAATAATAAAGCAGATTAATAATAAAGCTTATAAATAATGATGAATTTAGCATCCATAGATATCGGCTCCAACGGAGCCCGACTCCTCATCAAGCGCTTCGATCCCGAGGCAATCCGAGAGGAAGACCGCATCAAGAAACTCATGTTCATCCGCATCCCATTGCGATTGGGCAAGGATGTTTTCACCCTGGGAAAGGTTTCCAAGGAGCGTGAGAAGATGATGCTCCACATGATGAAGGGCTTCAAGCAATTCATGAAACTCAATGACGTAGAGGCATTTCGCGCCTGTGCCACATCAGCCATGCGCGATGCCGAGAACGGCAAGAAGGTGCTCAAGAAGATAGAGAAGCAAACCGGCATCAAACTCGAAATCATCAAGGGTCAGGAGGAGGCACAGCTCCTCTACAACAACCTGGTAGAGAAAACAGACTCCAACGAGGGCAGCTTTGCCTACATCGATGTGGGCGGTGGTTCCACAGAGGTGAGCATCATCCACGACGGTGTGCTCGCCGAGAGCTATTCCTACAACATGGGTACCCTGAGAATGCTGAGCGGCAAGGTGACTGCCGATACCGAAAAGCTCTTCAAGGAGAACCTGACGAGATATGCCGAGCAATACGGCGACATCAAGATTATCGGTTCGGGTGGCAACATCAACAAGTTGAACAAGTTGGCACGCCACAGCAAGCAGGACGCCAAGAACCTGACGCTTGCCGAGCTGAAGCGCCTCTACTCGATGATGCAGCCCCTGAGCATCGAGGAGCGCGAGATTTCCTTCTCTCTGAAGGAAGACCGTGCCGATGTCATCATTCCTGCCGCCGAGATCTTCCTCAAGGCATGCGAATACCTGAAGTGTGAAAGCATCATGGTGCCCAACATCTCACTCGCCGACTCCATCGTGGATGGACTCTACGAGAAGATGATGGCAAAAGCAGAGGAATAAACCACTTCATCTACAAATAAAAAGATCCGAGACAGATGGCTAGTAATAGCCGCTGTTTCGGATTAACTTTTTATGTCTTGGATATCTTATTTTATCCCACACCCAGCAGTTCTACTTCGAATATCAGGGTAGAGCCGCCTGGGATGCCCGGCTGCGAAAACTTGCCGTAGCCCATTTCGGCTGGGATGTAAAGTTCCCACTGGTCGCCCACGTGCATCTGCTGCATGGCAACAATCCAGCCATCTATCAGGTCACTCAATCGCATGGCGAACGGCGTACCGCCACGGCTAGAATCAAATTTCTTGCCATTGATGGTCCAACCGGTGTAATGAGCTGTCACGATGCTTCGTCGGCTAGGCTGTGTTCCCTTCGGGTCGCCCTGCTTCAACACCTTATAATATATACCACGAGGCAGCGCCATAACGCCCTCCTCCTTTGCCTTTTCCTCCAGCCAACGCTTGTTGGCCTCTACATATTCTCTTTTTGCCATAAATCTATTTGGATTCTTGATATACTATGATTTTTGCGCAAAGTTACAAAAATCTATCGTATCTGCAAAAGAAAAAGGAGAACTTTTCTTCTTTTATCAAAGAAAAGCAGTACCTTTGCACCCTAATCAACCAAAAATACGATATGCCACAGACACTACATATTGCAATCATTGGTGGGGGTGCCGCAGGATTCTTTGCGGCGATAGAGGCCAAGCGCAACTTCCCTCACGCCGACATCACTATATTCGAGAAGAATTCGAAGGTTCTCGCCAAGGTGGAAATCACGGGAGGAGGAAGATGCAATCTTACCAATTCCTTTGACGAGATTTCCGACCTGAAACAGGCGTACCCCCGCGGACATAAACTGATGAAGCGACTCTTCAAGAGATTCGACTACCAGCATGCCTTCGACTGGTTTGAGGAGAACGGCGTGCCACTGGTTACACAGGAAGACCAATGCGTGTTTCCGCAATCACAGGATTCGCACAGCATCATCGACTGTCTGGTGAATACCGCCAAGCGACTGGGCGTGAAGATACAATGTAACCACCAGCTCACCGCCATCACCGAACTGGAGGATGAGCGCCTGCTTCTGGATTTCAAGGTTTCAAAAGAAAAGGGAAATCTATCGGGTGCATCTTCTGCCTCTCATCCCGTTTCCGGAATCAGGCAGATTGCCTTCCATCGGGTAGCCATCACCACGGGCGGTCATCCGAAAATAGAAAACTTCAAGCATCTCTCAGACCTGGGACATGCGATAGAGCTGCCTATCCCATCGCTCTTCACCTTCAACATCGCCGACAAGGCTTTCAAGAACCTGATGGGCACGGTGGTAGAGCCTGTATATACCAGCATTCCGGGCACCAAGCTGAAGGCAGAGGGTCCGCTCCTCATCACCCATTGGGGCATGAGCGGTCCTGCCGTGCTGAAGCTCTCATCCCATGCAGCCCGCTATCTGCACGAGAACAACTATCAGATTAAGATTTCCGTAAACTGGGTACACGAGAGCAACCGCTCGCTGGTGGAAGAGAACATCCAGGGCATCATCATCGCCAACCCGCAGAAGCAGTTGGCTAGCATCCGCCCTTACAATCTCCCATCCCGCCTCTGGCTCTTCCTGATTCAGAAGATGGGATATGCACCCGAAAAGAAATGGAGCGAAATGGGAAAGAAGGGTTGCAACCTGCTGATAGAAACCCTCACCAACGACCTCTATCAGGTGAACGGCAAGGGAGCCTTCAAGGAGGAGTTTGTTACCTGCGGCGGCATCAGCCTCAGCAACATCGACCTGCATACCCTGGAGAGCAAGCTGTGCCCTCACCTCTTCTTTGCCGGCGAAGTGCTCGACATCGATGCCATCACCGGCGGCTTCAATCTGCAGGCCGCCTGGACCACAGGGTATGTGGTGGGACAACACATAGGAGAATAGCCTATTCTTCTTTAGAAACAAAATCTTTCACGATGCGGGTGTATTCCTCGTGATGGTCGCGATATGCCATGGCATGAACGGAGCCTTTGGCGATGAAGATGGCTTTACGGCCCTTCGTCTTTGCCTCATAAAGCGGATGAAGCATGGCGTAGGGCACGAAGGCATCCTTATCGCCATGGATAAAGAGCATCGGTTTGGTGCTCTTGCGAACCTGCTCTATCTGCTGCGCCTCGGCAAACGACCAGCCGTAGCGATACTGGCAAAGGGCAGAAGTGGTATTCATCAGCGGGAAGGAAGGCAAGCCAAACTGGTCTTTGAGCTGAGCGGAAAACTCATCCCACACGCTGGTATAGCCGCAGTCCTCCACAAAGCACTTCACGTAATCGGGAGTCTTCTCTCCCGATACTGCCATCGTGGTTGCCGCACCCATCGAAATGCCGTGAATCACCTGACGGGTATTCTTCACTCTTCGTTCTTCACCCTTCACTCTCTGTCCTTCACCCTTCACTCTAAAAATCTCATTGGCGATTTCCGACCATCTGATTACATCCCATCTATCCTTCCATCCCATCTGGATATGGTCGCCCTCACTCTCTCCATGTCCATACAGATCTGGCAGGAGCACATTATACCCCATATCGTGATTATAGAGATAGGCGATGTGCAGCATTCCCTCGGAGCGCACCTGATAGCCATGCACCACCACGGCAGTCTTTTCCGTAGTCTTCGGTGCATAGAGATAGATGGCATGGGCCTTGTAGCCCGACGGCATCGTGACAAAGGTATCCTTCACACAATGGTGCTGATACACAGAGTCCATCCAGCCAATCATCCAGGGACACTCGTTCTTCATTCTGTTCTTCCAATGCTCAGCCGTCATTCTCTCCTCCTTCGGATAGTTGAGCGAATAATTGAGCATATAGTTGCTGGCACCATACAGTCCCAGCATCACGAGCACCACCAAGCCCAGAGCCGAAGCGATGCCTATCTTTCTCATCCTTTTCTGTTTCATCTTCATTCTTATTGCCATTACATATATCTATTATAGAGTTTCCGCTGCAAAATTAAGGAAAAAGATGGAAATGGCAAAGAAACGGAGGGAAAAATCCTATTAAATTGAAGCATAAAGCTGCATTTATAAGGGTATATGAACTACGACAAACAATCGATAAGCATATCCCAGAAAGGATAGAGTTCAAACAGTTACAATCTATCCATTTCCTTTTTCCCTGCCCCTTTACCTTTATATTTTGTTTTAACTGTATTAAACTTATATCTTACGATACATTCCACTGCCCTTACAGACGCAGCCTTTTCAATATAGACATCATTCATTCCGCTGAAAATGGTAAAAGTATTTTTGCGGGCAGTATTAAAGATGTCATTTGCAGACAACTTGACATTCCATTTTTCAGATAAGTCCTTAGCCAAAGAAAGATTTATCTGTCCAATACTCCCCATCTTAATATTCTCACTATTTCCCTCACTACGCCAACTGTAATTTACTGTCGCCATATAGTTGTTATGGAATTTGAAAATATTATTGAACTTAACTACAACCAAAGGATTGTCCACGTGCTTTATATTTCCTCTGTAATCAATCTTGTAAAATTGCGAGACAACACCACATGCCAATACGGGATAATAGCATTTCCAAAGGAATCCGGGCATAAAAGAAGCCATTATCTGTAAGTTAGACAGACTGTTTCTAGAATTTTCCTTTTTGAGCAAAGCTATAGTCTTCGCATCATCATAATATGTATATGATGTTATTATTTGGTTTTGCACCTTTTTATAATTAGCAGTTAATGCCAGCCAGCGATACCTCAAATTCAAAGAGATGTTGTCGCTATAGGATGGTTGCAAATACGGATTTCCACTTTGATAGAGATATTTGTTAACATAGTGAACCGTGTTGCTCAACTGAGAGTACAATGGACGATAGCATTGCTTAGAATAGCTCAGCTGCACCATAGTTTTTCCAATGGGCAGAGACAATGAAGCAGTCGGGAAAAACTTATCATAAACATGTGACTGTTCGTGATTTTTTCTGCCACCTATAAAATATTCACTGTTCACATGCTCATACCTGCCACCGATACGGAATGTTACATTGCCTAGATGCTGCATAGTTTCAACGTAATATGCCATATTCAGCTCCTGTATTTTATTGTTCTCGCCTGCCATAATGCTATTTTCACTTTCTGAATTTTCCTCACGGCTACTATTGGTGAAATCTACTCCAAAGCTAAAATTTCCTTTAAGAAATGGGTGTGACGCATATAATTCCGTTGCCATTAACCTAGCATGCCCAACATCTTTTATTCCGAAATCCTGATTGATGCCGGTTTGCTCTATAACATTTTGATTTTCACGTGTTTTTTTCCACATTAAATCAAAAGTCATTTCCAAATTCCATTTTCCCCAAACCCCATGGCAATATCCATCTAACAAATGTTCCAAATCTCTTAATTTGATATCCTTATATGCAGAAGTCTCACTTTCAATTACATCATCAGAATATAATGATGACATAATGCTAGAATTGGTCTTTATTGGAGCATAAGACACTTGGTAAAATGCGCCAAATGAGAGTTTTGGAGACGAGGAAAAATCAAATCCCCATTTACCATCAATCAACTTTGAGTGCTGTGTCGATTTCATAGTCGTATTCTGCTGATGATGTGACGAGAGCCATGAATTCTGAACATTTTTGCTAGAGTTCGTATTCTTGCCTTTCTCAAATCCCAACGTTCCAAAAACATCCAAATTGTCAATTCTATAGTTCAAGTCCAAATTGTCTTTGCCATACAGATAATTACGATAACCAAAAGTCGCGATGTTATCAAAGGAGAAACCATCCCCAACCTTTTTAATGGTTGTTATCTTTATGATGGAACCTACGGTTGAAGCATAACGTGAACTTGGATTCGTTATAACTGTTATCTTATCTATTTGGTTAGCCTTCAATTGCTCAACTTCTATATTATTGCGGACAATATGTCCATTGATATAGAAGACTGGTTTTCCCTTGCCAAAAACTTCAATGGAACCATTGTTATTCAGTACACCAGGCAACATACCCATAACATCTTTTGCAAAACCAAGTTTTTCCAAAACGGTACCTTTGACTTCTGTCACAAACCCTTCGCTGTTCAACTTTGCCAAAGGGCGGGTTGCTCTAACAACAACCTCCCTTAATTGCAGAGTATCCTTTCCAAAATTTTGGTTAGCGATACCAGTCTGAGCTAAACAGATTTGAGCTAAAATCAAATGAAATATAATACCAACAAATCTTTTTACCTTAAAATCTAACATTTTCATCCGTTCCTATATCTTTTGTTTTATAAAACTCTACTCCACTCTTAACAAAGAGCTGTTTATATTCTTATTAACATCCTTCTCTACTTTTTGGGTTTTCCTGCCAAAGTCGAAGGAGTAAGCAACCTTGATGCTGGCATATTGCGAAGCCGTCTGGTCTTTGATGCTCTTACTGTAACTGTAGATAGGCAAATCCAACCAATATCGCTTCTCCTGCTTTTTGAAAGGCGATACTGCCTGAAGTTCTACATAGAGGTTGCCCCTGCTGTAAGAACACGACATTCCATAGTCGATAGGAGTCTTGCTTATCACCAAAGCAGCTTCATCTAAAGACTTCTTGCCAAAATGCAGGTAAGGCTTCAAGGCAAAATCACCCATGAACATATTCAATCCAAGATTACCCGTCAAATTGTTGTTATGCTTCGACCAGGTAGTTTTCACCTCCGCATGGTTATATCTGATATCTCCCGACAGATTGGCAAACTTACACAGTTTGTACTGCAAAGCGAGGATAGCAGAATAATACTGAGCATTTCCACCATTCGAGTAAGTCTTCACTATTTTCCCGTTTGCCTCATCCAGGTAATAATCATCAGTTACAGGATGATGATTGTAACGGAATTGTCCGATGGCAGAAACACTCAACCTGTTGAAACGCCCCATATAATATAAATAGGTGTTGATGTCATGCGATTTCTTCAGTTCGGGCATTCCCTTTTCCATCATGTGGGAATTGACCTGAATCATAGCCCGGTTGATGACATCCATACCATGATTGGAGTTCACAAAGTTGAATGACCACAAGAGCATTCCCTTATTCAGTTGGTATTGCACATTCGTATTGATGCGAGGAGACAGCTGGCTAAAACTGTTGTCTCCATGCAGATGATATTGAAGCCAATCCAATCCGATGCGGTTTTTCAGGCTCAAGCGCCTGCTAATATGGAAATTATAGGAGAAGAAAGCCAACGACTCCCCTTTCCACAGATGCTGCCAAAGTTCGCAATTGCCGGAATAATCGGCATTCCAGACATCGTGGTAATGAAACAGTTCCACAGATAAGGAATGCTTTTGAGAGAAATAATTATAGATGGCAGACAGCTGGAACGACAGCGCATTCTCATCTTCATCGGTCATTGCCTCGAAAGGCTGTTCCTGATAAAGACGATGATAGGAGTTGGCAGAATACTTGCCATGTACTCCCAAGGTAAGCGTCTGATTCTTGCTTAATGGCAAGTTGGCGTTCAGGTCAATCTTAGGAGACAGACTCTT
Source organism: Segatella copri (assembly GCA_959596915.1). Classification (GTDB taxonomy): domain Bacteria; phylum Bacteroidota; class Bacteroidia; order Bacteroidales; family Bacteroidaceae; genus Prevotella; species Prevotella copri_N. The sequence continues at coordinate 50,610 of CAUFXJ010000008.1, read as the reverse complement.
CTTCCGGATATTTGAGAATACATCCGTCTCTGTGCTTTCCCTCGCAAAACCAGAAGATGCATTTCTTGGAGTAGAAAGATTGACGAGCGTAAACTTGCCCACCCAATATCTCTTTCCCTTCTGGTTCTGATAGCGGAACTGCATATATTCCTGGTGGTTCCGGTAAGAATTCTTACTATAGCTCTCCCTATCAAATAGGGATTGTGGAAACTGATAGTTCTCATTGTTCCAGGTCTCAGTACCATCCACATGACTATAGTTTGCACCAGCAAACACAGTATAGGAATTGTTACCTTTTACATAATTGGTGGCAACGTTATAGTCGCCATGGTCATATCCTATCGTCTGCAGTCCGTCAGCCTGCACATATCCTCCATATCGGTATTGTTTGGTGATGAAGTTGACGACAAGCTTATCCTTGGCGTATTTTCCCGATGGAGCATCATGATATTCTATCTTCTCGATGTCACGAGGACGGAGCATCTGTATTTCCCGGATGTCGCATTCCTGCCCATTCAGATACAAGGTGGCTTGCAGTCCCATCACATCCACCTGATTCGACTTCGCGTCGATGAAGAGTCCTGGGATATTCAGGTTTTCCAACACCCCGAATCCATTAACCGCATGTTTTCGTTGCTGGCTGTTGGGATAGATGACGAGATGATCACCCACACGACTGATATTGGAGGCTGATACCACCACATCATCCAAAGCTTTAGTAGAGACAATAGAGTCCTTCCCGGTGTTCTGAGCAAACACGGGCACAGTAGCCATCAGCAGTCCAAAAGAGCAAAAAACCGTCTTCATTCCTACAATATGTTTTTATTTCATCATTATCTAGTACAAAAGTACACATTATTATCCAAAGCCATTACATCTCTTCCGTTAAATTTGTATAACTGCATCAAATTACCAATTCCATCCAGTTCTTCATCCCTCCTACCCGGAATGCATTCCCATGTTTTGTTATACATCATCTCTTAAAAAAACTAACTCATAGAGATAACATCCAAAAGTCATAGAGTTACGGGGAGAAAAGCATAGGGTTACGAGAAGAAAGCTATAGAGAGAAAAGCTAAAAAAGCCTGATTTTGACTCCAAAACCACAGAAAAAAATAACACGGACAAATTGAATTTGTCCGGCTCTTTTGTCCGACGGCTTATAATATTCTAAATATCAACTACTTAGAACCAACCGGACAATTTGTCCGGACAAATTGAATTTGTCCGTGTTTTAAAAATGAGCTATAATCTGCTCTTTTCTGCATTACCAGCACCCGTACCCTTATACTTGCTCTTGGTGGCATTGAAGTTATAAGTTACCGTCAGAACAAAAGAACGAGAATTCATCTTGCACTTCTTGAACATAGACATACATGTAGCAAACGACTTCTGATTATCGTTCAGACCATGGAAGAGATCGTTTGCCTCCAACTGAATGCTAAGACTTTTCTTTAGGAACATCTTCTTGACAGAAAGATTCAAAGCACTGACACTACCCACTTCTGAGAAGCCAGAACTATGAGATGAAGATATGAAATAATCTACATTAGCCGACCAATCGTGACTCAAGGAAAACCAGTTGTTCAACCGAACAGAGAATTGAGGCTTGCGGAGATTACCATGATAACCATACTTCTCACCATTCACAAACTGTTGTTCAAAATCCAACTCCCACATCGGATGCCAGAAACCAAACACAGGAGTTGCCACAAAAGACAAGTCCATCACTTGTAAATAATCTATATTATAGGGCTTACTAAGCAGAATATCTGAGGTTGTATCATATAGCATTTCAAGAGTGGTGATGGCATGTTTGTTATAACCATAATTGGCAGAAAATCCTAACCAACCATACTGAACATCCCATCCTAAATTATATATATTGGTAGGAAGCAAGGAAGGATTGCCACCCTCGTAAATATAACGGTTGTCATATCTGGTAAAACCGGAAAGGACATCATAAGAAGGACGCTGAGTTTTCATCGATGCACTCCACTCCATCTGAAGTTTCCCCTTCTGATAACCAAGAGAGAATGTAGGGAACACATTATCGTATGTCCTACTCATCTCCCGTTCAGAGCAGTCATGACTTACATGCTCATATCTAGCTCCAGCCTGTAAGCCAATATGATTGCCTATAGCAAGATCGATATTGGCAAATGCAGCAAAGTTTTGCTCTTCTATCCTACTGTCAGAAGTGGCGATATACTCCTGTTCGTTCTGATAGAAATTATGAACATGACTATTGGTATATTCTGTTCCAACATTGAGATTTACTTTTTCAAAAAGAGGATAACCCAATTCCAACTTACCAGCCAACATGCGGCGTTTGTTTCTTGTTATACTGTTCACATCACGTGAGCCAAGTTCCTCACTCATTTCTACGGCATCTTGAAAAGTCTTATCAGAAGACCAAAGAGCGGTAGCGTTCAGATTCACACTCATCTTGCCCAGTTTTCCCTCATAGTAGGCATCCGCCTCATGAACAGGACCTTGAATCGTACTACTTTCATCGTCATCATACTTCACTTTGCCTGTATGCTTCCCATCTTCCTTCACCTCATAGTCTGACTGCAGATTGAAATATTCATAGGTATTATTATAGACACTATAGAAGACACCAAATGAATTGTTATCATCTATCTGGTAGTTCATTCCCCATTTTCCGTATGGATTATGGGAACGCAACGTTCCTGAATAGGGCATCGCCAAGTTTACCTGATGCTGATTACCCATAATAGTGGTCTCCGTAGTTTGAGAAAGATGACGATAGGTGTCATTCCATGCCAAGAGCGAGAAGATATCCAAGCCACCCATGCGATAATTGAGATTTAAATTCTCTATCCAATTATTCTTTTCGACAAAGGAATACTTGGAATAGAGACTGCCACTCAAACCCGTTCCCTGTTTTTTGATGGTATGTATGCGAATAACAGACCCCACCTCGGCACTATATTGTGCACCAGGATTGGTAATGACATCCACACTTTTCACCTCCTTAGAAGAGAGATGCTGCAATTCCTTGGTATCGGTAACTTTTCTGCCATTGATATAAATCTCAGGAGTACCTTTTCCGAATACGCTACAACCTCCATCGGCGTTCACTCTTACACGAGGAATCTGTTTCAATAAGTCGGAAACCATACCTACATCGCTCAACAATGTGCCCTGAACCTGGGTCTGGAATCCACCATGGGTCAACTTGGTACGAGGGCGAACCGCCTTCACAATCACCTTCTGCAGGTTCATCGTTGCCTCCTTCAGAGTAATTGAACCTATCTTACCTGTATTATATGTATTGCTTGTCGTAATATAGCCCACGCAACTTACTCTTACTATCGCCTTTCTAGCTTCGCAGGGAATCACGAACTGACCATTCTCATTCGTCACGCCGCCATTAATCAATGAAGAGTCACGAACATTCAGCAGGGCTACATTGGCGAAATCTACAGGGCGATGATGCGCATCTACAATGCGACCTATCATCTTGGTGAGAGTCTTCTGCGTACACTCCACAAAGATGTTTTCGCCATCTATCGTCATCTTCATCGGATAGAAGCCCATAATCTGGCGGATGGCATCCGGAGCAGTTCGCTTCACAATACTCGTGGTAACCGTGAAATCCTCCAGTTCATCATACATAAAGTTGATACGATAATCCTTGGTGCTCTTGGCAAGGATGGTGAGCGCTTCTGACATAGAAGTGTTGCGGAAGCTGCGGGTGATGCGTTGGGCATAGATGGTCTGAAGAGAAAGGCTCATCAAACCTGCCAGCAGCATGATATATCTTAATCTTTTCATCTTATTCCACGATTAAAGTTTGACCTTCATGACGAATATTCACTTTTTCGAAATGATTCAACAGTTCGATGATATCATCCAGACTCATGTTCTTCTCCAGTTGCAGAAAGAGACGGATGTGGCGAGCCGACTCGTTCTGATAAGTTACCTGGAGTTGGAAATGCCCGGCAATAGGAGTAAGGATATTCTGAAGCTCAGCGTTTTCGTAAACCAATGGGAGCTGGGCAAGACTTACAGAATCTGTCTTTTCTTCTATGTTGGATTTCTGAGGAGCAGAAACCTGCTGGATAGAATCCTTTCGGGATGCCACGAGTTCGGTATTGTGCTTATCTGATGCCTGATGAGAACGGGTTACCAGATGAATGGCAGCAAAGGTGATGCCGGAGACGACAAGGACGGCTGCAACGGCAGCCACCTTTCTCATCGGGCTCCAGAGAGGAAACAGCTTGGCGGTTTGCTGGATTTCTGAATTCTGATTCATCTCTTCTTTCTGCTGCTTTTCTTCTTTCAGCTGCTTTTTTTCTTTCAGCTTCATCTCATCTTTCAGTTTCTCCCATTCTGCATCAATCGAAGGCATCTTCATCCCTTCCTTCGACTTGGCGAAATCCAGAGACTGTCGGGTCTCTATCAGCTGCTGATAGAGTTCGTTCACTTCCTCATCGCCCAGAAGTTCATCCTTCTGGGTTTCGGAATACTTTTCGGGATGCTCCAGGAGATCGAGGAGCATATCCCATTTCTGAGAATCCATCTTCTGAGGATTTATGTCAGATAATTCATGTTTCATTTTCTTTCCTTTCTTCATTTTAGGGTTATTGTTTTCCTTTCAACTTTTCTCTGAGCGTTCGCAAACCTTTTACGATATGCTTGTTCACTGCCGAGACGCTGATGCCCAGCTCCTCCGCCGTATCCTTATACGACATTCCTTCCCGATAGCACAATCGGATGACGGAAGCCGTCTGGTCGGTCAGGTCATGGTCGATGCAATCCACGGCAGCCTGCCATCGCTCTTCCAGACGAGAAGGTCCTTCCTCCGTCAATTTCTCTTCCGAGAGAGGAAGAAGCCGTTTCAGTCTTTCATCTCTCTTCTTTCTGGCTATAAGATTGATGCAGGCATTCTTCACGCTCCGCATCAGGTAAGCCCGGTCTGGAACCAGCTGTTTATCCCACAATCTGGAGAACACGTCGCTCACCACATCCCTCGCCTCCTCATTATCATGGAGCAAGGCAAAGGCGAAGCGATACATCTGCTCGTAATGGTCGTGGAACAGCCGTTCCATCCGCTGTTCATTTTCTTCTGTCATCACGTCATTTTCTTCTTGTTTCTACTCTTATATACAAGCTTTCCGGAAATCAATTACCCCTAAAATGAAGAAATCTTCTACTTTCTTTGGAAAAGCAATGCAAAGGTAATCCTAATTTCATCATAAGACTAATAAATAATAGTTAAAAAACATATCTTCTCTTCATTTTTAAGTTAATTTATAGACAACTTAAAGAAGATTGTATTATCTTTGCAACGAAATAACTTAAAAGTTAAGCTTATGGAACAGAAGTACAACATAGAGCTTATAAAGAGTATGAAGATATAAACTTCTATAGTATTCATCTTGAAGGAGAAGAACTCTCTGAATTTGAAAATTTCTTTGAGAAATTTCCAGAAGGATGTTCTTACGATGAAGAAATAGATGTCGTCATTTCATGGTTGGACAAAATCTCCGAACGAGGAGCTTTGGAACGTTATTTCCGTCCGGAAGGCCACTATGGAGATGGTGTTGGAGTTATCCCAATAGATATTGGTAACAAGATTCGACTCTACTGTATCAGATTATCTAACAAAATTCTGATTTTCGGAAACGGAGGAGTCAAAGATGCTAAAAGTTGGCAACAAAGTACAACACTAGCTCCCTATGTAAAACTCTTGATAGATACAAGTCGTTTCATTCAATCGAGAATCAAAGATGGAACAATTGTATTAGTTGACAAAGAAATAATTGGAAATTTAAACTTTACAAGAAATGAGAAGAAGTAAGATTTTAGAAGAACGCCGCAAACATGTTGATCCTGAGATTCGCCGGTCTGTAGATTTGTCTTTCCAAATCGTAGATAGGATACATGACATTCTGGTTTCTAAAGGGATGAAGCAGAAAGACCTAGCCCTTCTACTCGGAAAACGGGAAGCGGAAATAAGCAAGTGGATGCGGGGAACACATAATTTTACAATAGACACTCTTGTATCTATTGAGGATGCTCTCCAAGCTCCGATATTAAATGTCGTCCATCAGGATTTAGAAATATGTGTATAAAATTTTAATCGGTCAAGCAAAGAGCAAACCAATATGGTTTTGCCTTCGCTTGACCGATTGTCATATATTACCCCACTTATTTGCTATAACTATGCAACTGGTAAGAGTATTTCTTTATTCATTTTTTGAAAAACAAAATTATTTATAAAGCATCACGATACTGCCAGCCGTAATGAGACAGGCTCCAAGAATGGTCTTCAGACTTACCGGCTCCTTCAAGAACAGGAATGAAAGACAGATAGTAATGACCACACTCAACTTATCGATAGGAGCCACACGAGAAACATCGCCCAACTGAATTGCCTTGAAATAAAAAAGCCAGGACAGTCCCGTGGCGCATCCTGATAGAAAAAGGAATATCCACGTATGGCTCGGAATAGACTTCACCTCCATCTGATGATTTCCTACGAATACAATACCCCAGGTTATCACAAGGATAACGGTGGTACGAATGGCTGTTGCCAAGTCTGAATTAATGTCTTTCACCCCCACTTTGGCGAAGATTGCCGTTAATGCGGCAAAGAATGCTGAAAGCAATGCATAATACTTCCACATAACTGATAAAGTAATAATCCTTAAACCTAATAATCTAATAATCAGGAAATGAACATTCATCCCAATCTAGAAATTCACTCCGAAAGTTGTTCCCACGGCAAGGGTGTTCATCCATTCCCCACTATTTTTACTATGAGACGGCTGGAGGTTATAATCCAGGAAGAAACGGATGCCATAATTTTCCTTCGCCTTATAAGAAAAGGAGATTCCGCTTCCGAAACAGACACCACAATTCTTAGGAATAACGGTGCCACCAGACAGGGAAAAAGAAGGATAAGCTATATAGCCAGCCAGCAGTTTACTTCCGATATTCCATCGGGATGTGATGGGATAAGAAAAATAAGGACCAGCCATCGCCATAATGGCATCAAAAGTTTCATGTTCTGCGACCTCATCGCCCGTTTTCTTTTCTTCCTTTGCAGTCTGGCGAGAAACAGAACCATACTTATCGTTCGTAATGATATGCGTATTGGAAACCGTAAATCTGCCACCAATTCCAAGATAAGGATTCAGAAAAAGAGCACCTTCTACACCAGCCGAACTTCCCGACGATGTCCTGAATGTCTGATTCTCAGATATATCATAGTGGCTCAAAGGAATGTTTACGCCAAGATACAGCCCCAGGAACGAAGGCTTATCGTGTATGGAAAAGATTTCATTTTGCGAGAAATGTCTGACACCATTATCCTTAAACAGGAGATCGGCAATATAATAGCCAAACTCAACTGAAAGGATTCCGATGCCTGCACCCGTCAAGACATCACTCAGCCAATGCTTGTTGTTCGCCATACGCATCAAGCCCGTACCTGATGCTATGGTATAAGATCCTATCCCAATCCATGGACTCAGATGTCCATATTCCTTGGTAAGCATTGTGGCGGTCATAAAAGCTGTAGCTGTATGACCAGACGGGAAAGAATGGTCGTTGCTTCCATCAGGTCGCATCACATGGGTAGTAGTTTTCATCGTATTGACCACTGCTCCCATGATTGCCGCAGAGAAAGCATCAGAAGCCAGCATCCTGCCCCAAGAGCTCCGGCTCTCCACACCAGCCACCTTCATACCAAGCATCACGGCAGCAGGCAGGAATTGCGTATAATCATCGAAGGGGCGATGAAATTGTTGCATATAATCGTTGCGCAGACTTCTAAAGTGCGTATCCTCTCCCTTGACAATCATACCAGTTACAATCAGAGGTGCCCCCACAAAAGTCATCTGATAGAACTTTGAATACGTGAAATCCCGCTTTTCAATATCAGTAAGTTTCTCGTTTTTCACTACTTTCTGATTCTCTACAGAACAGGTATCTACCTGCCATTCTATAGCGTTGGTTTCCTGAGCTGAGATATGAAGTACACCCCAACTAGAAATTATCCCTAATATTATCACTTCCTTTTTCATACCTATAGAACTGCCTGATTCTTAGAGGAGCATCCCTCCAGCATTTTCCGTCATATTTCATTTTTTTTTCGGCTGCAAAAGTACAAAAACAAATAGAGAAATATTAAAGTTCTGCCTTATATTTCGTTAATTAACAATTTTCTCTCTCAAATTGTCATAGCTTTGTAATATTTGGAGTAATTTTGCATCGGATTTCGGGGGATGAAGTTCTTCTGTCTGGCAGAAATGGTGCGTTTCCACCGCTCTTGATATCGAGCGCATGAATACAGGTGCAGCCAGCGCCGTCTTTTCTGGTTTGACAACAAATTAAGTCTCCAAGCAAAATAAGTAGTTCAAAGAACGAATAGCCCCATTTTGAGGCATTTCTTCTATTTTGTTTGAAAAAGCAATGCAAAAGTAATAAAAAGATTTGGAACTTTCAATAGTTTTTTTATCTTTGCAAAAAATAATAAAGATTATGCCAGAACTAAGTCGTTTTTTCGGAATAATTAAAATTGAACCTCTTTTAATAAGTTGAATTATGGTTGACATTGATTTAATAAGAATCGTTGATGTTGATTACATTAAGGATTATACCATGGACTTAAAGTTCAGTAATGGCGAAACAAGACGTGTTGACTTTCTCCCATTGCTAAAAGGCAATAAGCGAGAAGAACTTAAAGACATGAATAAATTTATCCAATTTGGACTTACCCATTGGACTTTGGAATGGTACAATGGAATTGATTTTGCGCCAGATTTCCTGTACAAACAAGGAAAGGAAGTGGCTTAATAAAAAACATCGGTCAAGCAAAGAGCAAACCAACATGTTTTTGCCTTCGTTTGACCGATTGTCATATATTCATTGTTGTATTGAGAGAGAAATCTATTTAATCGGCTCTGCATGGATACAATAGTAACTCTTCAAGGGATTTTCCTTATTCTTTTTCAAGATTAAAGCAACTAAACATCCCTCATAATAAGAGTTCCATTGCGCAGGCGTATAGCCCTTCCAATACATCACAAGGTCTGCATCGGATGGCAAAGCCTTGAAACGATTGCGGTACTTCTCTCTGTTCGAATCATCTACCACAACACCCTTGCCATACTGACCATAATACATATCCATCAGATCAACCAGCATCCTCTTTTGCTCAGATAACACAGCCTCATGCTTCTTCATGCTTTCCGGATCCTCTGAATCCAACAGCACCCCTGATACAATGTATTTCAACTCAGAATATGGCTTTTCTGGAAAATCAGGAGAATAACGAGGAGAGACTATCCGGAACCGCTTGCTCCGGTCGAAGATGCAATACAAATCATAGTCTTCATTAGATGGATTCAGCAAATCAGAAGAGCCGAAATCGTAACCCATGAAACCATTATTATAGATATTGAGATAGATGCCGGAAGAATAAACCACACGTCCACCCTTATAGCCATCAGCAACAATCAATGTTCTATCTTCCTCCGTCATAGAAGTATTACGGCTGACCTGAAAAAGATAAGTGCTAAGGTTGATTGACACAGCATAACAATTGTTCTCATTTCTGAGACTCACTACCCTATCTGGCATTCCCTTACATGACCATACAATGGAATCATAATAATGATAATAAGGGTTAGCTGATGAATTATTGTTCAGATAATCTGTCAAATCAAAACTCAATAGTCTGAATGACTGAAATTTACTATGTCCATCACCCATTCCATGGGCATCCTTAGAATTGGCATATACACACCGAATATAATAACGGCAATCATCCGGTACTTTTTCAGTTTCATTTGGCTTGTCTTCTTCATCACTCTTATCAATAGTATAAGTATTCTGCACATCAATCAGTTCTAATGAAGATAAACGCTGATATACCACCAAGCCATAAACAGTTTTTTCCTGATTGTCTGCTACTGTCACCGAACCAATCTTCTCCATCACATACAGGTAAGCTTCATCTTCATGAAACTTCACATCCAGGATTTGCATATAATCATCTACCTTACCTGCCTTATTCGTTTTGATGACAATACCCGTCGCATCATCATACGACCAATCCTGCTTCTTGAAACAAAATGTACGTGTATCTTCATCACGATAATAAGTCATCAACTGATTCTCTGATAAGAATTCATAGACCTTCGAACTATAATCCTTGATGCCTTCACGATAATCAGTTTTCGCAAGTTTACCGTTTTCCTTCACCTGATAGATGCCGACAGGTTGCCAGCCATAACTTACGAGCCAAGAATACAGAACATTCCTATCTATATCACAGACAGGAGCCTTTCCGTCTAAGATGCAATACCCGTCCTGATTTAAAACAAATGACTGGTTGAACAGTTCCTTGTCATTCCAAGGAAGGCTGTCCAACTTATCATCATCACTACTACAGCCAGTTAGCATCCAGATGCCAACCACCATGAATATCATCCATAAACAACGCTTCATATACTTTCTGTTTTTTTATTTTATAATCTGATCTTTTCTGTATTACCGGCACCCGTACCCTTGTACTTGCTTCTACTTACATTAAACTTATAGCTGAATGAGCACATGAACATTCGGGTATCCGTATATTTTCTGGTATAGATATCGCTGGTACCATATACCAATCTTGTGGAATTGCGCATCGTCGCAAAGAGGTCATTGCCCGCCAAAATGACATTCAGGCGGTCGTGAAGAAAACTTCTACGCAAAGAGACGTCCACTCCTCCTTGTGCCATATAAAGCGGAAGTGCAGAATGGCCCTGCGTGTTCCAACTCATATCAAGATTAAGCGTCCAACCGCATGGTAGCGAAAACGCATTATTGAAAGAGCCCATGAATATCGGTTTGCTGTACGCCTTACCACCAATCGTCAGGAACTGCTTTCTCATACCAGCGTCCAACGTAGGATGCCACCATCCTATCGTTGGCGATGCCGTCAGTCCCACGTAACAAACCTGAGTATGATTCAAATTACGAAAGGTGTACATACTGATTAACTCATTGTCATGATACGGTTCTATCACCTGAAAGCAAGGATCTACAAGATAACGCCAGTTGGCAAAAAACTGGAACCATTTATATCCCAGATTAATTCCTATGCCATGTTCGAAGGTTGGCTTGAGCAATGGATTTCCACCCTGATAATAATAGCGACTATTATATTGCACGTTACTACTTAACTGACTATAGGAAGGACGACTCACCGTCACCTTATAAACCATATTCATTTTCACATTCCCGACAGGAAAGGTCAAGGACACATTCGGAAAAAAATGGTCATACTTACGACTCTGGTCGGGTACGAAATAATCCTTATTTTCCTCGCTCCAATAATCACCACCAGTATTATAGTAATTGGAAGAAACATGTTCGTATCTGAGACCAGCATTCAGTTCTACCTTGTTTAGTCTCAATCCATAAGAAACAAAGGCTGCAAGATTACTTTCCTTCACCTGGTCGTCCGTCTTGCCTGGCAAGTCAGTTCCCTGTTCATCTATAGTATAAAGATTGGCACGGCAACTTTCGGTAAACTCATTACCAATCTTCAGGGTACCTTTCCATACCGGAAAGTTCAGTACCAGCTTAGATGCATGCATCCAACTATCAGCCGTGAAATCAGATTCTATCGTACGAGAATCTCCGCCCTCCATTCCTGTTTCTTCAGAATATTGAGTCTGTCCTGTTTTACGAAGATATATTTCCCCATTCCATTCTATGCTCATCTTTCCTATCTGTCCGGCATAATAAGCCGTAATATCCTGCGTAGGTCGGCTTTTGAAACGACAATACATATCATTTGTATAGCTTTCTGTTTTGGAGCCATTCTTCCAGACATCCATCAGCGAATTCCATCCACCCCGACTATAAGGATTGATGTTCACCTCGTAAGTGGCACCCACAGAATGCCTATCATTGAAAACATAATTAAAACCAAGACTTCCACTGGTATAGTAACTCTTGTTTTTGATAATCAAGTCTTCGTTGATATTCATGATCGTCTTGCCGTAGAGTCTGTTACCATTATGCTGATTCTGATAGCCCTGAGACAAACCGCCATACAAATTGGAGAAGATATCCAATCCCCGATAACGATAATTCAAATCGAGGACTTCACGATGATTGTTCTGATGATTGCGCTGATAGACCTGCCGATAAGTCAATCCCAATCCTTCTCCCTTCTTTCTTGTCGTCTTGATTCTGATGACTGCCTGATAGGTTGCATCGTATTCAGCACCCGGCTCGGTTATCACCTCTACATGTTTGATGTCAGAAGAACTCAATCTGTCGAGGTCAACAGTTCCCTTGATTTTCTTGTTATCGATATAAATCAAAGGTTTACCTTTTCCCAAGACTTCTATATTACCATTCTTCTGCATCACTCTCGGAAGATGCTTCAATACATCTTCTGCCGAGCCCATTTTCTCCAAGGATGTACCTTCTACCTGAGCCACCAATCCTTCAGAAGTCATTCTGAAAGGCTGTCGATGGCCTTTCACTACTATTTTCTGCAGGTTCATTGTTGCCTCTTTCAGAGTTATTGTCCCTATCTTACCTATATTAAAGGTATTGCTTGCCGTAATATAGCCCACGCAACTTACTCTTACTATCGCCTTTCTCGCTCCACAGGGAATCACGAACTGGCCGTTCTCATTTGTCACGCCGCCATTAATCAATGAAGAGTCACGAACATTCAGCAGGGCCACATTGGCGAAATCTATAGGGCGATTCTTATTGTCGATGATACGGCCTATCATCTTGGTGGGAGTCTTCTGCGTACACTCCACCATAATATAATCCTCCACCTGCGTCATCCTGATGGGATAGAATCCTATCAGCTGCATGATGGCATCGGGAACACTCTGGTTTCTGATGCTCTTGGTTACCCTGAAATCCTCCAGCTCATCATACACGAAATTGATGGTGTACTTATGCTGGCGGGCGTTCAAATCCTTCAACGCCGCAGAGAACGACACATTATTATATTGTCGGGTGATGCGCTGGGCATAAGACTGCTGAACCAAAAGCAACAGGAAGAGAAGAAGAAGCTCTCTGATAAGCTTGCCGTTAACGGGCATTGGTTTCCAAAAATCTCTCATAAATATATCCTCCTATCTTATTTCACCAACAATGTACCGTCAATATACTCTATCTGTATGCGGTCGAAAGCATTCAAAATCTCCAGGTTCTGCTCCAAAGTCTTCGTCTTGTTCCAGTTGAAGAAGAGACGGATGTGCTGGGCACCGGCATTTACATACTCCACCTTGACATGATAGAAACCGGATAGCTGAGCCAGGATGGTTCCCAATTCAGCATCATCAAACACCACCGGCTTCATATCAAGCGAATCCTTACTCTCTGCTGTTACAGCACGAAGACTGTCATTCGGCAGCGCCTGGGGTGTTGCCATCTGTTCTGTAGCAGCCTTGTTATCCGCTGTCTGATCAGAAGCCGGGAACCCCAACCAGCCATTGTGAATCGCAGCCAAGGCTACACCCGAAAGGAAGATGATGCCGACGATGGATGCGGCAATCTTCATCCGGTTGCGATAAGCGCCCTTGGATTTGCCGGCATCCATCGCCAACTTATCCTCGTGATGTGCCTGAACAAACTCCTTCCAAGCCTCATCCACATCCACCTCCTTCGGATTGGCTTTCTTGCCAGCCATTCTCGCCATCGCCAGTTCATGGAAGAACTCCTTCACTTCCTCATCGGCAAGCAGGCGTTCCACCTGCTCGTCGGTATATTTCTCGGGATGCTCCTGCATGTCAAAGAGCATCATCCGCTTTTCTTCTTTACTCATGTTTGTCATTGTCTTGCTCATTTAAATTGTTTCTTAATCCAGTCCATCGCCTTCGAGAGATGGTTGAATACCGTCACCTTGCTCACTCCCACTTCATCAGCCACCTCCTGATAAGATTTCTCCTGAAGATAGCGCAGACGGAAAATGAGTTGTCGGATAGGCGGTTCCAGGTCTTCGATGAGAAGCATCAGATGGTCGAGCCGCTCGTCGGTCTCTTCCGAGAGAATCACGTCGGCATCATCCAACAGCAGCTTCGTCACCCTTTCCTTCACGCTCTTATGGGCTATCAGGTTGAGACAGCGGTTGCGGACGCTCCTCATCAGGAATCCTTCCTCACTCTCAGGCATCAGGACTACATCATCGGCAAGAATCTGGGCAAATACTTCGCTCGCCACATCCTTGCTCTCGTCATCATCCGAAAGAATGCATCTGGCCAGATTGTACATCTTCGCGTAATGCTGACGGAATAACTGTTCTATGTCCTTTTTTCTGTTCATATACTATCTATACAGTTGAGCCAAGCGAAAAACTAAGCAAAACATCAACTTTTTTGTTTTTTCCTTTAAATCCGAATCGAAATCACCAAGAATCTCCCCGGATTTGAATGCAAAAGTACACAATCTATCGGAGATAGAAGACAAATGGTAAGGATAAATCGATTTTCAGTTGATTTATTTGTTCATTCCAACATTTTTTAGTACTTTTGCCCACCAAATTACGAACAAGTAAATAAGATTGGTATAAAAATAGGTATTACCAAGATAAAATAAAGAATAGATTAGATAAAGGAGAATAAGATTATGTCAACGATTATTTATCCATCACCGATATTCGGTCCGGTAAACTCCCGCCGTCTGGGAGTTTCACTGGGCATCAACCTTATGCCATCTGATGGCAAGGTCTGCTCATTCGACTGCGTTTATTGCGAATGCGGATTCAACGCCGACTTCCGTCCTAAGAAGAAGCGCCCTACCCGCGAGGAGGTAAGAGAAGGATTGGAGAAGGTTCTGAAAGAGCGCCACGACAACAACCAGCCTCTGGACGACATTACCTTCGCAGGAAACGGTGAACCTACGGGACACCCTGACTTCAAGGGAATCGTGGAAGATACGATGGAACTCTGCAAGAAATATTTCCCTGAAGCACAAGTATCCGTACTCAGCAACGCCACCTATATATATAAGGAGGAAGTGAGAGAGGCGCTGATGCTCGTGGATAACAACATTCTGAAACTGGATACCGTGGATATGGATTACATCAAGAAGCTGGACCGCCCTCAGCAGCCTAACTACGATGTGAAGGATGTGATTAAATATCTGAAGATGTTCAAGGGGCACGTCATCATCCAGACCATGTTCCTGAGAGGTGACGGTTTGGACAATACCAGCGAGCACTTCGTAGCTCCTTGGCTGGAGGCAGTGAAAGACATCCAGCCTCAGCAGGTAATGGTTTATACCATCGCCCGCGAAACACCAGACAAATTGCTAGAAAAGGCACCAAAGGAAGTACTCGATGCCATCAAGGAGCGTGTAGAGGCACTAGGCATCAAGTGTACAGCCAGCTATTAAGAGATAATCAGGATAAGAAAGAAAAGCAAGTAGAAAAAAGAAAGAATGAAAGCGAAAAGTAATATCCTTATTATCAGCGATATGTGTGGCTACGGAAAGGTATCTGCCGCAGTTCAGATGCCTATCCTCTCTTATATGGGACTCGACGTGTTCAATCTGCCAACCATGCTCATCAGCAACACCTTCCCATACGGCAAGTATGCCATTCTGGAATGCACTTCGTATATCGAGGAAGCCTTGCAGAAGTGGAACGAACTGGGCATTCACTTCGATGCCATCACCACGGGTTTCATGGCTTCAGAGCGTCAGGCTAAGCTGGTGGCACGCTATTGCAGAGAACAGGCAGCACTGGGCACCGACATCTATGTGGATCCAGTGATGGGCGATTACGGCAAGCTCTATGGTGGAGCCAGTGAGAGTACCGTGAGATGCATGAAGGAGATGCTGAGCGTATCGCATCTCTGTTTTCCCAACTATACCGAGGCTTGCCTGCTGACGGATTCGGAATACAAGGAAGAGGGAATCTCGGAGAAGGAAGCCTATGAACTGATAGATAAACTGAGAGCCATCGGTTCCCACTCCGTGCTCATCACCTCGTGCATTGTAGAGGGTCAGCATGCCGTGGTTGGCTTCAATCATCTTACAGAAGAGTATTTCCTCCTGCCCTACGAAGAAATCCCAGTTCAGTTCCCGGGCACCGGCGACATCTTCTCCAGCATCATCGTGGGCAGACTGAAGGATGGCGATCATCTCCGCCATGCCACCCGCATCGCCATGGATACCCTGCGCAACTGGATAGACATCAACAAGGATGACAAGGACAAGAACCGCGGTATTCCGATAGAAAGACATCTGGGGGACTTGTAAATTGCCATTTAGCAAACACAGAAGCAAGGGAATACCAATTAAGTTATAATGGAAAAGAAAGAAACAAATACACTCAGTATATTTCAGCGCCCGGTATGGGTAAGCCTGTTCGCCCTTACGGCTGCTATCTCGTGGGGATGGGCTTACCCATTGATAAAAATGGGAATGGAGGAATATCAGATTACAGCAGACATGACCGGAAGCAAGATGCTTTTTGCCGGCATCCGCTTCTTCATCTCCGGCATCATCATCCTGGCCATCGCCAGAAGTTCGCATCGTAAATTCGGATTCAAGAAGAAAGCTGTCCAGAAGGAGAATCATGATGTTCAGAAGAATGGAAGCTTCAGTTTCCTGACGAATACAAATGTATGGTTCCTTCTCCTCTATGCACTCCTCAACACCACCCTTCATTATGCTTTCTTCTATTTCGGACTCTCGCATAATGCAGGAGCACGTTCGGCGATACTCAATTCTATGAGCGTCTTCACGGTGGTTATCCTTGCCTGCATCTTCTTCAAGAGCGACAGGATGACGTGGCGAAAGGCTTTAGGCTGCATCATCGGCTTCCTGGGCATCCTTGCCTTGAACCTTGGCGGAAAGGAAAGCGGAAGTTTCACTTTTCTGGGCGATGGTATGATTATCCTCAACGCCCTGTGTGGAGCCAGTGCTTCCCTGCTGACCCGAGGATTGAGCAAGAGGGTGGATGTTTTCGTAGGAACCGGTTATTCGCTGAGCATCGGTGGAGCCCTGCTGGTGATTCCTGCATTGTTAATGGGTGGCTATCTGCCAGTCATCAGCCTCTGGGGAATCACTATCCTTCTGCTGCTCATTGCCATCTCAACCATCAGTTTCGCTCTCTACAACAAATTATTGAGCTGCAATCCCGTAGGAAAGGTAGCGATATACAATTCGCTCATCCCCGTAGTAGGAGCCATCACCTCCTGCCTCTGTCTGGGCGAAACCTTCTACTGGAAGTATCTGATAGCAGGCGCATTGGCTACTGCCGGGATTTATATCATCAATAAAGGGAAGAAATAAATTCCGGCTGTTGCCCATGCAACCCATATAGAAAGCAAAGCCACCTATTTCAAGATACCCGTTTCGCGCTCCTCATTGTTGATATTCCGCTGTATCTTACGGTATTCCTTTCCCCGATTCATATTCCAGGCAACACCGATACGGAACAAATTACCTCCCGAATTGTCATAACCATGAACCTGCTTACGGAGCAAGGCGTTGACGATTTCTGCAGAATAGGATTTCGGATGAGCCATAAACGGATTATGCATATAGAGCGTAAAATCGAAATCACCCATATGATAACTGGCTGAGGCAGCCAATGAAGGAGGATTATGCCCGATTTTCTCTCCCTCCATAAAATTCCAACCGTTATCAGCATACAGCATCACTGTCCATTTTCCCCAATATCCCTGTAATGTTCCACCATAATTATAAGCGGTATAACAATGACTGTACTCATCGCCCTTATTGAAAAAACGGTAAATACCTGCGTTCACAGATAATATAAGGTGGTCGGGGATAATGTCAAACCGGGTATCATTCGTAAGATACAACATATTACAATGGGGCTGATTCGCCTGGGTATAAAGAAACTGATCAGCTTCCGTGCGGGTGTATTTCGCCAAATTACAATGACGATTGATGCGATAATTCAAGGTAAAATCAGTATTTATCCTTGGTTTACAGAAAGAGAACGCAACCCAGTTCTCATATCTACTGTTAGGCTTAAGCGAAGGATTACCCACAGTCCATTCCATACTGTTCTTTCGAATACGGGTATCCGAAATCATAGCTATCTGCGAAATATGCTGTGATAATTCACTTCCCAAGCGAATCTGGAACAAAGAAGAAAGGGAATAAGCCAATGTGAGTTTCGGACGACAAAGCCAAAAACTAAAATCCTCATCTCCCTGTCGATAAGACTGATTACTCAACCCGAAGCCAGCCACATAAGTTAAACGGGATGTTCCTTCCTTGAATTGTCCCAAACTTCCCTTGATTTGTGCAAAACCATAAATACCCAATGAACGGATACCATTCTCGCTAACCACATCACCCAAATACTGATTATCCATATATTTCCAGTTCAAGTTGGTTCCTGCAGAAAAAGTAAAGGGTTTCAACCGGTTTTCATAGATAGCCTCGGCTATGAGCGAATAAGTCTTTCCATCTACCTGATATTGATAGGGTTCGCCCTCACCTTCATAATAGGCTCCTTTGGTGTGGATATAAGTACCCAAAACATCTGCCGACAAAGACTGATGCTTGCCCAATTGATGATAGAAATACAAATCGAGAGCAGGAGTAAAATCCCTACCCTTGCTGGTTCTGTAAACAGGATACGCAGGCTTTCCAGATTCAGAAAACCACATCTCATTCGATGTATAAGGCTGATTGCTGAAATCCGTGGTAAGCGTTGTCTGGAATACATATAATGCAGAATCAGCCAGATTATACTTCAACTGCAATGTATTATCATAATTTCGAGTTGCCACATTCATGATTTTTCGAGATATCTGATACTCAGAACCATCATGTAAAAGATATTGAGCATTCTCATTATATTCGGATGCCTTATTATCCACATAAGTCTGCTCATATAAAATATTCAATTGGCTCTTGCCCCTATTGACAGATGCATAGACATCGTTCGAACCGAGCTTGGTAGTTAGCGCATTAGTCAGGTTGAAACCCAAACTGCCACCCGATGAAGCCCTGCGGGTATGAATATCTATCACGTATGCAATATTCTTTCCATATCTTACGCCAGGGCTGTCGATATAATCTACACTCATAATAGAAGCTACATCCAGCATCTGCACGTCATGCATATTGGCGAGAATGCCATTGATACGAATCTGCACTTCTCCTTTATTATCGGTAGCAGAAATGGAACGACCAGCCTCATCAACCCTGATATGAGGCAAAGCTAACTTTCCCAAAAGCGAAGAACCAGAAAAAGAACGCTGCTTCTGAATATCGCTTGGGAATATCAACTTGCCATCTTCCTTGTTGACTACTCGTGCCGCCTTCACAACAACCTCTTGCAAGGCTATAGAATCATTCGATACCTTCTGGATCTCCTGGGCACTTACTTCTGCACAAGAAATCAATGCCCACAGCATCATCATAGCTGTTAACAATTTACTTTTCTTCATTGTCATCATATACTTTTTCTAAAACTTGTTTTCTGCTGCAAAGGTATCAAAAAGAGAAGACCGAAGCGAAAAATATGGCTGACATGAGTCTGACATTTATCAATTAACGAATATTATATCTAGTTTTATACCATCTTTCATAGAATTTCTGTACTTTTGCATTTGAATCTTTAAACAGTATATCATTTAAACAGAATAGATAATATGAAACTGAAAGCATATCATTCCATCCTCATCTTTGCCATCCTTGTGATGTCTGCGGCATTCTCCAGCGTAAGCAACTACCGCAAGGCACAGTATGCCATTGTACAAGATATGAACAAAGCTTTGGCTCTGACTCTTCAGGAAAATAAATATCAATGGATTACGCCTGATACCATCCAGAGCTACCGCTCACATCTCAGCATCGACCTGCTGAAGTCGACCAGTAATCTCTGCTATGTGATAGAAGACAGAAGAAGAGACAAGAACAATTCCCAGCTGGTAAATAGCGCCAACCTGCTCAGCAGCAAAGAGATGCTTCTCAACGAGCATTCTATCCAAAGTTATGCTAACTGTTCGATGGCAGATGTTTTGAGTATGAGCAACCAGCGGACATCTTTGACGCTTACCCTCATGGCTATGATTTGGGCAATTGCATCGCTATACTATCATCGCAGAAAACAACCCTGGAATCATGAGGCCGATATGTTCGGCACCATATGCTATTCTCAAGACGAGGATTCCTTCTACAATCAGGAAAGCGGACAAGCCATCAAGTTTACTCCGATGCAGCACCAGCTGATGCAACTCTTCTTCAACAATACGCATCATCAACTCTCCAAACAGGAGATTTGTGATGCTCTTTGGCCAAAGAAACCGGATGCCAGCGAAACGCTCTATACCTTGATTCGCCGTATCAAACCAGTGATTGAGCAGAATAGCAACCTCATGATTGAGTCGGAAAGAGGCAAGTCTTACCGACTGATAATCAGATAAGTTCAGAAATGTCAGCCAAATGTCATACTTGTTATTTGGCTTTTTCCCATCTTCTTCATACCTTTGCAGCTAAAATACAAAAGAAGCAAAGATATGAAGAAGATTTTTTTGATAGCAGTTGTCTTGCTGATGATGATAAACTTCATCATCAACTATCAACATGAGGTTACGAAAGAGAAGCATACACCGATGGCAGATTTCAAAACCAAGGTAGAGATGGCGCCCATGAAGGAATACAATGATCCGGACTTCGGCTACGTTGTCAAATATCCTTGCTTCTTCCAGCAGGAGGATACTTCGATATCGGGATACCAGGGCTATGCCCGCTTCTCATTCACCAATCATGCCAACATCATCCTGGAGAGTTACGTTACCCCCAACTATAGCAACACCCTCCAGGCTTGTGCCGATTCTCTAGCCCAGAAGCTTCATTCGGAGAGGACGATGCAGGCATCGAATAAGTCATTCATCCTCTCCGGTCCTGTCTATGAAAACGGAGTAATAGTAGATGGCTACAGTCATTACGATAAATTCATCAAGAGTGGCAGAATACTCTTCGTCTATTCCCTCACCTATCCCGACAGCTACAAGCCAGCCATGCCCCGACTGTTCAAACTCATAGACGACTGGAAGGTTTTAGGAGCATATTAATCTGCCTTGAAGATATCTTCACAAGCCTCTTGGGATTGTATAAATACAACAATCCCGAGGAAACGTTTCTTTAGAAATCTTTCCTCGGGATTTATCCACAAAAATATTACAAGAAACACTCTTACTTATTTGTCCGGCTCCAATTCCTCTATTGCACAAATGGCTTGTAGCTCGACCTTTTTAATGTGAGGATAAGTCTTCTTATAATTATCTGTCACATCTTTAAAGATACTCTCACCGTCACTATAGAATGTAGCCAAGACAACTGCTCTATAATCTTTGAAAGGCAACAAATACCAAACTTCTGTATTATCAGCATTTTGTTGGATGTTAAGAACTCCCTCCATACGAGTATTTCCTTCACTGTCAGTTATGGTAAGTCTTTTGGTTATAACACCAAAAGGATTATTAGTAGGTGTACGGAAAGTATAATATTTATAGAACTTGTCGTTCTCTATGGCATCGGCTGCAATAGCAGCGGAATCCTCGGAAGAAACGCCTTCAACTAAACATTTTCTATTTACCACATACATCGTTCTATATATCTTCCAACAGGCAGTCCAATTTTTTACTTCTACCTTTAAGATAGCAGAGTTTCCATCTGAGTCGGTTACGGTTATAGTAGCATTTCCCTCAGAAACCCCACTTACGTATATCTCCTTCTCTGACTCATTTGAAGAACACGAAACCTTGGCAACACTATCATCAGAAGAAGTTGCTGATACTTTACCTTTAGCTCCATTAACATTCACCTTGCTGCCACTATCGGTATAGGTTGTAAGAGTGTTAATAACAATCTGCTTACCAGTAATTATATCACCGGTTACTTCGTCTTCAGTGAGCTGGATTCCAGAATCATCATCGCTACAACTTGTCAAACAGAGCAAAGCTGCTAATGCCATAAGAATCATTCTAATTTTCATACGCTTCTTTATATTAAAGGATTATAACTAATTAATAAACGCAACTCGTTTTCAAAACTTGCATGAGATTTCTCTTTTTACTTTTTATATTCTATCACTCTACAAGAGAGTATTACTTTCCGT
Source organism: Segatella copri (assembly GCA_959596915.1). GTDB lineage: Bacteria > Bacteroidota > Bacteroidia > Bacteroidales > Bacteroidaceae > Prevotella > Prevotella copri_N. Next base: position 28,490 of record CAUFXJ010000008.1, on the reverse strand, counting down.
ATTGCTCAAATTCAATATGTACCAACAAGAAGTAGTGAAGAAATTCCTTGCATACTTAATTTTCCAAACAAAACGAGGCAACAGCGATGGAGTAAGCTGGAACTTCTGCTTATAATGAGGATTGATAAACCAAAACTTCTTGTCAACAACAGAGAATTCACATCTTTTTATCAATTTTTCAAATAACTCTATACTTGTTCTGCACTCTTTTATGCTCATCAGCTCGCTTATAGTACCATCTTCCTCTTTGCATAGTTTCAATAATGAATTATACATAGAGTTTGGTAGCAGATGTATGAACGGAAAGTGCGAACAGAGTTTGCTTCGGCAAATCTGTTGATGTCCACCAAACGGCATCTGCCATGCAGGGAATCCGACAAAGAGAACGCCTGTTGACTTTAGAAAACTTTTGAGGTGTAACAGAAATTCTCCTTTCGTTGGAACATGTTCTATTACATCATGTAATAGAATCACGTCAAACTTTTCCTCTTCATTGATTGGCGCAAGGTATTTCATAAAGTCGCAACACACGAATGTGGCATTTTCGCAGATTTCCGAAAAGTATGCTTTCGCATCTATTATTCTACATTCAGCTATGTCTATTCCAGTAACTCTACAGCCAAGTTGGGCAAAGGGAACTAAATTACCTCCTTCGCCACAACCCACCTCTAATACTCTACTTTTCGAAGTCAACTTTTTGAAAGTTGACAAGTAGCTGATGTAAAACTCTTTAGATGTAATTTCCAAATCATGGAAGTACATCCTTCTATCTGTATGTCTTTTCTGCATATCTATATAATGTTTTGACCTTTATCATATAGATACAGATTTGCCAAAAAGACTGCATGCGAAAAGAGACTTTTTACCAAGAGAACCTTATTCCAAACGGAACGGTAAATGTGAATGGACGTTCTGTCCAAACATTCTTAATACAGCTACCATTCGGAATGTACCAATTCATGGTTGGCTCTATAAACAGATTCAGATTTGGTGCAAACTGATATTGGATTCCGATGTTTGTATTTACAGAGCATTGTATCGGGAGCGTCAGTTTCCAATCTGTTGTGTATGCAGACTTATCTCCAACGATATAATCTGCATCAGTTTTTCCATATATAGGAATCAGAATACCAGTGCCTACAGAACCATAAGTTGACAATCTCTTGAACTTCATAAATTGATAAGACAGTTTGAAAGGAACACCAAGATAGTGGAGCTTTTGTTCCTTGTCAACACGATAGCTGCCAGTACCAAGAATGAGATATGATTTCAGATAAGAATATTGAAGTCCTGTCTCTAAACTCCATCTTTTACCTATGTTTTTATTTACAGCAATGCTCAATGTTATTGGCTTGTCATGATGTTCTACTTCTACTATTTCTCCACTATTGTGGTCTGCAATATCTGCCATGGCTACATTTTCTGTAGTAGGGTCTGCCTGGGATATGCGATGTAGCTCTTTTGCATTGTCTTCCCATGTCGTGAAATACTTCTCAGCAGGGTTGATTGGGTCTGTTGGCTGGTCCGGACCAGAAGGCAAATCATTAGTAATATCGTTACTTTTCATAAACTTACATACACTCTGTACAAGAGTCGTACCCAAAGAACCAGCAGCCAGTAATTGCCACTTATTCCTTTTGTGAACCTCAATATTTTCTGTAATCCATGATTCCTTATAGAGATTAGGGGCGATGATAGAATCTTTTACCAAGATACTATCAGTTCTATTTACAGCAAACTGCTTTTCATCTTGCAATGTATCTGTTATATTTGCAATTATATTATGTTTTATTTCCGTTGTGTCATCACGCATTGCTGCTATTGTCTCTATGGTTAGTATCTTGTGATAATGAGTACATGGATTCTGCTTTGGGGTACAGTTTGTAGAGTCAACATCGTTCTTTGATGCTGGACTAACTGAACCTTTTATTTTACGTCTGCGTATTATATTGGTATCATTTTCTGAAATAAGCTGTTTTTTGGTTATAAGTTGCTTATATACAGGAATAATGATGAGAACCAATACCATAATTAGTATTGTTCTCTGGCTCAATTTGTTTCTCAACAAAGCCTTAGCTCTCGCTAATTGCGAAGAAGAACTGTGTGGAGCTATATCAAGCAACTTTGCAATTTCCTGATGAGACAAACCATCTAGCACAGAAAGCTTGAATACCTTTTTGTATCCAACTGGTAATTTATCGATTTCAGCCATAATATCCTCGTATTGGATAGAAGATACTGTATTTCTACAATCATCACAGCTGTCAATCACACTTTCATCTATGTCTGATAAAGAAATATACCTAAATGTATTACCCTTTTCTTTGTATTTTAATGCAAGATTAGAAGTTATACTTGTAAGCCATTGACCGAATCTGTTAGGATTCTTCAAATCTTTCAAAGATACAAGCGCTAGTATAAATGCATCTTGGACAAGGTCATCAATGACATCCTTGTCCTCTTTAAGAATATTGATACATATACCTTTCATTTTAGGATAATATATCTGATACAATGTGCTGAAAGCACTATTATCTCCTTGTTTTGCTTTAAATACTAAAGTTTGTATATTTGAATCCATGAGTATATTATTTTGCACAATTTATCTATATATAGATATGAAACCAGCATGAATACTGCACGAAAAAATTGTTAAAGAACATAAAAGCGCTTGATTATTTGCATATATCAAATATTAATTGTATATTTGCGGTGGAAATATAAACATCGAAGATTATGGCACTTAAGTTATATCCATTAGGCATACAGACTTTCGAGCGAATCCGCAAGGAAAACAAGCTCTATATCGACAAGACGGAATACGTTTACCGCCTGACTCACACCAGCGGTACCTATTTCTTCTTGGGACGTCCACGCCGCTTTGGAAAATCCCTATTTCTAACCACCCTCCAGAGTTACTTTGAAGGCAAGAAAGACTTATTCAATGGTCTTGCCATCGAAAAGCTGGAAAAGGAGTGGACAGAATATCCTGTGCTCCACTTTGATTTAAGCGGAGGCAAACACATGAATAAAGAACAGCTGGAGAGATATCTCGCATTCATTCTGGAAACAGAAGAGAAGATATGGGGTATCACACAGCCACAAATTGATGCCAATAACCGATTGACAGAACTAATCAATACTGCATACGAGAAATCCGGAAAACAGGTAGTCGTACTTATTGATGAATATGATGCACCCATGCTGGATGTGGCTCACGAGAAAGAACAATTGGATACCTTACGCAATATCATGCGCAACTTCTTCAGTCCTTTGAAATACAGCGAAGCAAAACTGCGCTTTGTCTTCCTGACAGGCATCACCAAGTTCTCGCAAATCAGCATCTTCAGCGAACTGAACAACATCACCAACATATCCATGAATGATGACTATGCTGGTATCTGTGGCATCACCAAAGAAGAACTTCTGATGCAGATGTCGGAAGATATTGAGGAGCTTGCCCGAAGAAGAAACATAACGAAAGAGCAAGTAATCGACAAGTTGAAAGAGAATTATGACGGCTATCATTTTACAAGATTCTCACCTGATATCTTCAATCCATATAGCCTGCTGAATTGCTTTGCTGAAAACAAGTTCGGATCCTATTGGTTTACTTCCGGCACTCCAACTTATCTCATCAATATGATGCGCAAATATCAGGTAGTTCCTACAGACTTCATCACACGAGTGGAGGCTGATGCCAGTGAGTTTGATGCTCCTACGGAGAATATGCCAACCATCATGCCGCTGCTTTACCAAAGTGGATATATCACAATCAAGGAATATCATGAAGACTACAACTATTACGTTCTTGATGTTCCTAACAAGGAGGTGAAAATGGGACTGACCAAGGCACTGATTCCTTCATACGTCACACAAAATACACTTGCAACAACCAATACAGCCCGTCGTATCGCACAGGCATTGGATAAGCAGAATATGGAGGAGGCATTAACCTTACTCCAAACATTCCTGGGAACAGTTCCTTACTGCAACAACGCTCATTATGAGGGACATTACCAGCAGATGCTCTTCATCATATTCTCTCTGCTTACAGACTATCAGGTAGACGTTGAAGTTCATACACCCAACGGCAGAGTTGACATCGTATTGCTCACCCATACAGACCTTTTCCTGTTGGAGATTAAGTTAGACAAGAGTGCGAAGTCTGCGATGCAGCAAATCAACCTGAAGAACTATCACAAACGATTTGCGCTAAGCGGCAAGCCAATGACCAAGGTCGGAATCAACTTCGACAGTAAAACTGGGAATATCGAAAATTGGATAATCAAAAAAGCATAAGATAAAAATATCTGCCTGCGACATCATAGAGGAAGGTATGGTCTATGCATAGATAAGACAGCTTTCTGATACATCTAAGAAACAAAAAAGAAACGTTTATTATGTCAATATTCAGTCGCCTCTTTGAAAGGAAAAACAATCTCACCGTAAGCTCTGACATCAAGAAGAAAGATGCCAGAAGCAGGAACATTGCCTTCGTGGATACCGAAGTGGGACTGAAAGACCATAAAATACACGACATCGGAGCATTGCGTTATGACGGAGCCACCTTTCACCAAGCATCGCAGACGGCACTGAACAAGTTCCTGCAAGAAGGAAAGGTTGACTATATCTGCGGTCATAACCTCATTCATCACGATGCCCGCTATCTCCAACTCAACGGCATACTGATAGATACCCTCTATCTCTCCCCGCTTCTCTTCCCCAAGCGCCCTTACCATCATCTTGTAAAGGACGACAAACTGATGAGCGAGCAGATGAACAATCCTGTCAACGACTGCGAGAAAGCCAAGGAGCTTTTGATGGATGAAATCGCTGCATGGAATCAATTATCAGAAAGGAAGAGGAAAATCTTCACCTTGCTGCTCCAGCATGAAGAGGAATTCAGAGGATTCCTGATGTATGTGGGAGCCATCGAAAAGGATGACGCAATGATAGGCGTTTCAGAATTCATTCATTCTGAAAATAATCTTTCTGAAAACACCCTTTCGGAATACATTCTTTCTGAATACAAGAATCATATTTGCGCCCATGCCGACATTCCTGCACTTGTAGCCCAGTCGCCTTGCGGCTTGGCATACGCCTTGGCCCTCATAGGCACAGACGATTACCAATCTGTAACCCCAGGTTGGGTACTCTGCCATTATCCCGAAGTAGAACATATCATCTATATGCTCTGCCATACCCAATGCACCGATGGCTGCGAGTATTGCAACCGCATGCTCGACATTCATCACAACCTGAAACAACTCTTTGGCTATGATGCCTTCCGTACCTATGATGGCGAACCGCTGCAGGAACAGGCATCGCAGACAGCAGTGGATGGCAAGTCATTATTGGCTATATTTCCTACGGGTGGCGGCAAGTCGCTCACCTTCCAGTTGCCAGCCCTGATGGATGGCAGAACCATTCATGGACTCACCGTGGTTATCTCGCCTCTGCAATCATTGATGAAAGACCAGGTAGATAACCTCGCAGACCGTGGTTTCACCGATGCCGTAACCATCAACGGTCTCCTCGACCCAATCTCCCGCTCCCTAGCCATCGAACGAGTACAGAGCGGAGATGCCACCTTATTATATATAGCACCAGAGATGTTGCGCTCCAAAACCATCGAGCGCATCCTGATGGCACGGCATGTGGTGAGATTCGTCATTGACGAAGCTCACTGCTTCTCTGCATGGGGACAAGACTTCCGGGTGGATTACCTATACATCGGTAAATTTATCAAGGAATATCAGGAACGTAAGTTTGGCAAGGATGCTATGGCCCGCAACCATGGTCAAACCCTGATACCCGTATCTTGCTTCACCGCCACAGCAAAACAGAAGGTGGTGCAGGACATCTGCGACTATTTCAAGCATTGGCTGGGCACCGACCTCCAGCTCTTCGCCTCATCAGCCTCACGTACCAATCTGCACTATTCCGTTATCCACGTAGATAGTGACGGCAACAAATACAATCTTCTGCGCTCGCTGGTAGAGCAGGCAGATTGCCCTACCATCATCTACGTATCCCGCACCAAGCGAACCCGGGAACTCGCCCAAAAACTGACACGTGACGGCATATCCGCCCTGCCCTATAATGGCAAGATGGATGCCGATGAGAAGATACACAATCAGGATGCCTTCATGAGCGATAAGGTTAGAATCATCGTTGCCACCTCCGCCTTCGGCATGGGAGTAGATAAGAGCGATGTGGGGCTGGTTATCCACTACGACATCTCCGACTCTCTGGAGAACTATGTACAGGAGGCAGGACGTGCAGGAAGAGATCCACACCTCAATGCCAAATGCTATGTACTCTATAGTGACGAGGACTTGGACAAGCACTTCATCCTGCTCAACCAAACCAAACTGAGCATCAGCGAGATACAACAGATATGGAAAGCTATTAAGGATTTTACCAAGCAGCGTCCACACGTAAGTTGTTCGGCACTGGAGATAGCCCGCCAAGCCGGTTGGGATGACTCGGTATCCGACATAGAAACCCGTGTCCGCACCGCCCTATCCGCTCTAGAACAGAGCGGATATATAGAGCGTGGCAACAACATTCCGCACGTCTATGCCACAGGTATCACCGTCAAGAACATGGACGAGGCAAGACTGCGCCTCACCGAATCACCCCTGTTCTCGGAAGATGAGATGCAGAATGCCATCCGCATCATCAAGTCGCTCATCACCCAGAAGCATATTGCCAAGGCACAGGATAGCGAAGCTGAATCCCGCATCGATTACCTCGCCGATATCCTAGGACTCAGTAAGCGAGACGTCATCTCCTCCGTTGACCGAATGCGACAGGAAGGCATCCTTGCCGATACCCGTGACATCTCTGCCTATCTGCAAGACATCAGCGACAAGCAACGCAAGCCTCAGCAGATGCTGGAGAACTTCGCCAAACTGGAAAGATACATTCTGGAACATATCCCGGATGAATCGCTGCATATCACATACAAACAACTCAATGATAATGCCGTACACGACGGCATCAACACTTCTACAGAAAAGAAAATCCGCACACTGCTATACTTCTTAGCAGTGAAGGGTTATGCGCACAAGAAGGAAGACGGCGTCCGCAATCTCATCGTAACAAGAGACAAGGACATAGAGACCATCATCAAGCGATTCGAAAGACGAATTGAGGTTTGCCGATTCATCATCGAAAGACTATACAGCCTGGCTGAAGAAAACAGTAAAACTATAACAGAAGAGAGCAACAATAGCTCTTCTGAAGAAAAGAATCCTTCTGAAGAAAAAGGTTTAGGAAAAGCCTCTGGCTCTAGAGATAATTCAAAAGAGAATTCTAGAGATAATTCAAGAGAGAAGCCTCTCCAATTCTCGGTAGTCGAACTTCTGAACGATCTGAAATCCAGCAACCAGTCACTCTTCTCCGACTTCTCTTCCCTGCAGTTGGAAGACGTGGAAGAAGCCTTGCTCTATCTCTCCAAGATAGGAGCCATGAAGCTGGAAGGAGGATTCCTGGTACTCTACAATGCGATGGCGATTAAGCGCACCAAGGAACCTCGCCTCCACTATAAGCAGGAGGATTACCGCATGCTCAACGAATTCTACAAGCAGAAGATTCAGCAGATTCACATCGTGGGCGAATATGCCAACCTGATGGTAAGGGATTATGACGCCGCCCTGCAATATGTGCAGGATTACTTCCAGATGGACTACCACCGCTTCATCTTAAAGTACTTCAAGGGCAACCGGGAGACTGAGATAGAGCGCAACGTAACACCTTCGAAGTATAAGAAACTCTTCGGAATGCTCTCCAAGAGACAGAAGGAAATCATCGACGACCATGAGTCTCGCTGCATCGTAGTCGCTGCCGGTCCTGGCAGCGGCAAGACACGTGTGCTCGTACATAAGCTTGCCTCTCTCCTGCTGCTGGAAGATGTAAAGCACGAACAACTTCTGATGCTTACTTTCTCTCGTGCAGCCGCTACCGAATTCAAGCAGCGACTGATGCAACTCATCGGCAATGCCGCCCATTTCGTAGAGATCAAGACCTTCCATTCCTACTGCTTCGACCTGCTGGGCAGGGTTGGCAATCTGGATGAGGCTGGAGATGTAGTTAAGCAAGCCGCCGAAATGATCAACAATGGAGAAGTGGAGCCCAATCGCATCAGCAAGACCGTGCTCGTGATCGATGAGGCGCAAGACATGAGCAAGGATGACTATGCCCTTGTCTCTGCTCTGATGAAAGCCAACGAAGAGATGAGGGTGATTGCCGTAGGAGATGATGACCAGAACATCTATGAGTTTAGAGGTTCCAACTCGCGGTATCTCTATGAATTGACCCAGACAAAACACAGCCGTTTCATCGAGATGACCGAGAATTACCGCAGCCTTCTCCATATCGTGGACGCAGCCAACGGCTTCGCCCGCAACATCCGCCAGCGAATCAAATCTACCCCTATCATCTCCATGAGTCAAGAAGATGGAGAGGTAAGAATCGTGAAGCATCCATACGAGATTCAGGAGAAAAAGGTTTATATGTATCAGCCTATCCTAGAAGATGTTACGCGATTACTTGGAAGTATCTCTTCAAAAGAAGCCGATGCATCTTCCCGCAAGAAGAACGAAACCATCAGCATCCTTACGCAGACCAATGAGGAGGCTGTCATCATGCTGGCTCTTCTTCACAGTCATGGCATCAAGGCCAAGCTGGTGCAATCAATGGACGGCTTGCGCTTCTGGAATCTCGCAGAGGTAAGATACTTCTTGAAGAAGATAGACCAAGGCATCAAGGAAACGAAATCCCCTATCATCCCTGATGATATTTGGGAAGCAGCCAAGCAGCAGACATTCAAAAAGTATGCTACCAGCCAGGCATTGCCATATCTGCGCCGCAGTCTCCAGATATTTGAACAGACCAATCGTGCCAAGTACTACAGCGACCTGAGGGAGTTCGTGTTCGAATCATCAGTAGAAGACTTCTGTGATATCTCGAAATCAGACATCGTGGTCAGCACCATCCACAAGGCAAAAGGTCATGAGTTCGACCATGTACTGATGCTCATTACCCATCCCGAACATCCTACCGATGACATACTGCGCCGATACTATGTGGGCATGACCCGTGCCAAGCGTACACTAACCATCCACACCAACGACAATCTCTTCGACAGCCTGAAAAGTGCCCAGCATCTCTATGATGCCCAAGCCTACGATGAGCCCAACGAAATAGTGCTTCAGCTGTCACACAAGGATGTAAACCTGGGCTTCTCCAAGCCTCACAAGGATGCTATTCTTTCCTTGAGAAGCGGTATGCCGCTAACCTATCACGACCATTGTCTCTGTCTCCCATCAACAGGCAGAGACATAGCCCAGCTCTCCATCAAGATGAAAGAGAAACTAGGCAAATGGGAGTTGAAAGGCTACAAGGTAACTGCTGCCCGAATCCGCTTCATCGTGGCATGGAGGTCAAAGGATGCACCGAGGGATGAGAAGGAATCCGCCATCGTGCTCGCAGATTTGGTGATGAAAAGAATATGGTAGTTGAAACTACGAAGTACCAATCTATAATACTTATGCCATTTTGAGCTTGGATGGCAAGATACTTATGGAATGCTATTACGGAGTATTCAAATTCTTGCGTCGTAGCATCATAGCTCAACTGCCAGAGTTCAAGCTATCAAAAGCTTTAAGCATTTGGATTGATGGATAAAATGACATAACTAACAAAAGCATCCTTCACCATAAACCTTTGATATTCCGCAAAATCAAAGGATTATGGTGAGGGATGCTTATAGTAGAATCCGTTACTTACTACCTTTTCTGCGATTACATTCCTTACAAAGCATCTGACAATTCTTAACCTCCGTTCTTCCACCATCACGCCAAGGCGTAATATGGTCGCCCTCCATAAATTGATAGTCGAATTCTTTGCCACAAATGGCACACTTATGGTTCTGCTTTTCCCATACGGCAAGCTTTATCTTGTCGGGAAAAGCACGGAGGTCGAGGTAATGCTCATCACCTGTCAAAACATACGGGATGATGCCTTGCTGTTTTTGGATTTCATCATCTCCTATCAAGTCGATGATCTGCTTTTCCATCTCCTTGATATCGAGTACCTTCTCATGATATTCGTCATAGAATTTCGCCCAATCCAAGCCCTTCATGATTTTCTTAAATTTCTTTATGTTGAAAGTATCCATAGCCCAACGCAATACGCTCTGGAAATAAGTCCATAGAGGCATGGCATTGATGTCATGCTGATGTAGGCTCATATAACCAACGGCAGACTGTGGCTTGCCATTGCGAGTTTCGTGATCTGCCATCCACTCCAAGGCTTTCTTGAAAAAGTCTTGGCGAATAGGCGAACCATTCACCAAGTCTTTACCCAAACGATATGCAGCACAATTGGTCTTGGAGAAATGCTTCTTGGCATCGCTCACAAACGGGCCTGCATAGACGGCATTCCTTATTTCTTGCTCATTCAAAGGCTTGCCGGCAATATTTATAGTCTTGAACCATTCCAACTTCTCCGATTCTTCTCCCTCACAGACATAAATGGTCAATTTATAGTCGAGAATCTTCTTCCGAATATCTGCAGGTTGATTGAAGAAGTTCTTGAAATCAAAAGAGAACTTTCCTGCCACATACTCACATAGAGACAAAGTACGCTGTTGACCGTCCATCACCTCGTATGGGCATTCTGCATCATTGCTTCTTTTTACCCAATACATAATATTGAGGGGATAATTATGCAAGACGGTATTAATAACTGCACATTGCTCTTGCTCATTATAAATGAACTCACGCTGATATGGTGGACGAATATCCAGGAGACCATTATATCCTCTTACTCCTTGTTCGTCATTATTAATGTAACCCTTGATGATTTCGCCAACGGTTATTTTTATTTCTTCTATCTTTAACATGTTCCTTTCTTTTCTATTTTACGGATGAATATTCTTTTATAGGCTGAATGCACGACTTCTCCATTAGGTCCTAAATAATAGGTTTTCTTATTTCCTTGTCCGCATAAGACAGCATTTTCATTAGTCTTACCACCTGACGAACCTGTCGGTTTATCTGTCGCTCTCGTTATTTCCTTATAATCATTATAACGTTTCGTATCCGGGCATAAATCATGACATCCGATTTGAGTCAAGCCTAAGATTTCAAACTGATCTGGATTATATTTATCAAGGAAGGTTATTGGCACTCCCATAATTCCATCATAATCATAAGGAATATCAGAAGTTTTTCCAACTTCGATTGCATCAAAATTATCGAAAGTTGGATATTCATCTTCTGAATAACGACAAACTAAATCCAAATCTTCATGTCGCTTATTGTGGTCTAAATTAGTAAACCATCTCACTCCTTTGACACGAATAAAACGTTTACCATCTGAATCGACGCCACATCCTGCTGCATTTAAGGGGTAATCATCTGGAACATAAAACTTTCTATCCCCACTTGAAATGCTTGGTCCTATCCACATTTTATTATTTTGCACATATGGGAATATTTCCTTGCAAGTAATAGAATTCATATTACCAATTATCAAGAACTTTTTCTGATACTTCATCAACTGCCCAATATACTCACGAAACAAAGAGAACGGCGGATTGGTCACAACAATATCAGCTTCTTTCAATAATTCTATGCATTCCTGCGAGCGGAAATCGCCAGTCTTTAAAATCGCCAATACATTCTTATCATTTTTCAAAAGATATTGTACGTCGGACAAATCGACAGCTCCATCGCCATTTTCATCTTTTACTTCCGTTATCTCCACCTTATAGGCAATCTTCTTTGGTTCGTCATCATCGAAGCCATCGAAATGGATTGCCAGTTCATTACCTGTTACTGGCGAACCATTGTAACAGGTGCAGATGAGTTTCTTCAATCCTAACTGATTGAATCGAAGAGCGAAGTATTTGAAGAAGTTGCTTTCGTAAGGGTCGTCACAGTTGCAGAGCACCACTTTACCACGGAAGTGCTGCCAATAATGTTGCAACTCTCGTTCTATATCAGAAAGCTGAGTATAGAATTCATCTTTCTTTGCCACCTTAGCGGCATTCAAATTCTTGTTTGCCATAATGCTTGATTGATAGTTATACGATACAATAAGTGCATACAACTATCAATCACGCCAAGACGCAAAAAGGGCGTGATGCTCTTATTGCGTTCAGCTATGAGGCAGCCTCGGAATGGAAACCTCAACCCTTCAAATAAGAATGCACCACGCCTATGCGTAGATGCATTGCTAATACATGAAGGATTAAGGCACCCCATACCGAATGCCTTATCACAATTATTCCTTGTTACGTTATTTCCAATAAGTTTCCGAGGCTTTTGGCTGAACGCGAAATAATAGCGAATGCTTTTGTTTACCAACGATGTCTTGGAAATGGCAGTAGCCAAATCCACTTGCAAAGATACAACAAATTATTGAAACGAGCACACTTTTCATCGAAAAACTTCTATTAAACCTTACCTTTTTTCTTCTTTAGATGCCAGCAAACAGCTCTCACAACGCCTAAATACACCTTAATTATATTATCACGAAATAAGGAAGGAATTGCAATAGGATGAAGGGAGTTACAAATTTTACTGCACAACAACTGTTTTACGCTCGCACAACACGTGTTGTGCAAGCGCATAACAGCTGATATGCAAGCGCACAACAGCTGTTGTGCGACTGACGGAGGTGACTTTCCCGGCAACATATACTTACTGTTCCAACAACTTATCCTACTTCTTCCGACAACTTATAAAGGCTTCTTACGATGCTTATTCCTATTGATAAGCAGTTCTAACCCACATCAATAACACCGCTCATTCGTATCAATCAAACCGCTCATCCATATTAGTGCCATTTTTATTTGGTAGTTTAAGAATAAAAGATTACCTTTGTATCGCTAAACAGAAAGAAGAATACGATGGCTATAAAATATGAAATCCATTATCTTCCCAATGCAGGAGGAAATGAAGAGACTCGCCGATTCGCCCATATCTTTGAGCAAACAGCAATGACAGACAAACAGATGATCAGCCGAATTGCCAGACATAGCAGCCTGAGTGAAGGAGATGTAGCAGCCGTACTCATGCAACTGCGTGATATCATCGAAGAAGACCTGCAGGAGGGAAGACGTATCAACATTCCGGAAATAGGTTATCTCTCGCTCTCGGTAGATCTGGATATGGATGACCTGAAACCCGACAATAAAGTGAGAGCTGAATATGTAAGCGTAAGAGGCATCAAGTTTCGCCCCAATGCAGACCTGTTGAAACAGGTGAAATATAATACCCATTTCGAGAAATCACAATATACTTCCCGCTCCTACCCTTTCTCTGAAGATGCATTGAAGGAGAAAATAAGAGAGTATCTGAAGCATAACCGTTCCATTAACAGAAAAGTACTGGAAGCGGAATTTCATATCCGTAAACAGACTGCACTCAACTGGCTGAAGAAACTGGAAAAATCCGGTTTCCTGATTAAAGAAGGTTCACGCAATGCGCCGGTTTATTTCCTGGCTGAAGAATAGGAGCCCAGCGGATGATAGGTCTCATCATGATAGAACTCTCTAGATGACTGCAAGCCATAGCCTCCACGACCATCTAAGCTTCATTACATTAAATCTACCCCCTAAAGATAAGGTAATATGCCAAATAAAGAAGAAAAGAGAATAACAGAGCAGAGCTCGCTCTACGAACATCTGGAAAAGATGAGCGTGGATGAACTCACCGCTCATATCAATGCAGAAAACAAGAAGGTGGCTCTGGCAATAGAACAAGCATTGCCTGCCATTAACCAACTGATTTCCGCCATCGAAGGGCAGTTGAAGAAGGGCGGAAGACTCTTCTATGCCGGTTGCGGAACGGGCGGAAGACTGGCTACGCTCGATACCATCGAAGTGCAGAACACCTATGGCATCGACGGTTCGCAGATACAAGCCATCTTCCCCGGAGGCATCGGCTGCCTTACACAAACCAGAGAATCAAGAGAAGACGACCTGGAGAATGGTTGGCACCAACTCTGCGACAAGCATATCTCAGAGCAGGATTTCGTACTCGGTTTTTCTGCCAGCGGAACAACCCCCTTCGTGCTTTCCATCTTGCAGCATTGCAAGGAGGCAGGTATTCCTACGGGTTGCATCGTCAACAATCCTCATGCTCCCATCGCCCAAGCAGCCGATTATCCCGTAGAGGTCATCACGGGACCGGAGTTCGTGACGGGAAGTACCCGAATGAAAGCCGGATCTTCGCAGAAGATGATTCTGGATATGATCAGCACTTCTCTCCAGATTCGCCAAGGACGAGTGGAAGGCAACAAGATGGTGAACGCCAAGCTTATCAATCATAAACTCATCGACCGTGCCTGCCGCATCTTCATGGAACGCAATCCGGAATATAAGGATTACGAAGAAGTGAAGCAACTGATACTGAAAGCTGGAAGCGTAAAGAAGGCGGAAGATTTGCTGAAAAGCAAAACAGATTCAGATATTTAAATTTAGATAGAGATAGAGTTAGACAAGACTTCACCTTATATAAATAGAACTATCAAGATTTCACCTTATATAATAGAACTATATGGCAAAGAAAGCAATTGTAATGGGTGCCACATCGGGCATCGGAATGGAAGTGGCAAAACTGCTTGCTGCAAAAGGATGGCAGGTAGGAATTGCCGGAAGAAGAATCGAAAGATTGCAGGCTCTGATTTCGCAGAGCGGCATTACCTGCTATCAGCAAATAGACGTGACTTCTCCCAATGCTCCTGCCCAACTTCTCGAACTCATCGATAAGTTGGGAGGCATGGACCTCTACTTCCATAGTTCCGGCATTGGCTGGCAGAATAATACGCTGGATATAGAAAAGGAGTTGAAGACTGTGGAAACCAACGGCTTAGGATTCACAAGAATGGTAGATACGGCATTCAACTGGTTTGCTACTCATCATCAGAACAATTCAAAAGCCCGCATTGCCTGCATCACTTCCATCGCCGGAACCAAAGGTCTCGGTGCTGCACCTGCCTACTCTGCCACCAAGCGATTCCAGAACCATTATCTGGAATGCCTGTCGCAGCAGGCACGGATGCGTCATCTCCCCATCGCCATCACAGATATCCGACCAGGCTTCGTAAAGACCGACCTTATCGCAGGCAGCAGCTATCCGCTGCAACTCAAACCGGAAGATGTGGCGAAACATATAGTAAGTGCCATCGAAAACGGAAAGGAAGTTAAGGTGATAGACTGGAGATATGATATCCTCGTCTTCCTCTGGCGACTCATTCCTAGATGGTTATGGACGAGATTGAAGATTACAACATAACAACTTTATTCCTTTCTGATGACAATCGTCTTGAACCAGTCTTTCAATACTCCCGCATATTGATCCTGCGAATCAGACAGCAGGATGATAACCTGGGAACCATCTTCCAACTTGGGTCCCAGACACATACCTTCGTAATTGGCAAAGGAACGCTTGGAAAGTGACAAGCCGGTTTTCCATTCCGCGAGCAATCTCTTCTTCAAGAAAGGAGTATCTGATGAAAACTTCCCTTTCAAAGAAAACTCCTCAGAATTCAAAGGATTAATCTGATAGAGCTTGCACTTGCAGAAAGCCCCAATCTTGATCTTCGGGATAAATGCTTCACGCTCCAAAACCAGAAGCTGTCCATCGGGCAAGGCACAAAGCTCACTCACACCCAACACATAGATATCTGCTTTCTTATGGGTAGAAGGTTGATCCATCTGATAGGCATAGGCTGTCATGTAACGAGAGGCTTTCTTGCTACTCTCTTGCTCGCTACAGTCTTCCTTGCCATTATTTTCCTTGTTACGATTTTCCTTTATCTTTCCCAAATCATACCTCATCAAACGAAGCTGGTTGGCCAATCCGTTTTGAGGAGTAGCAGGCTGTCCGTCTTTGCGGAGCGTGCTCTCAGAAATCGTCCAGAGATACTGACGGACGGAATCAAAAGCCAGAGACTCAAAATTATAATTTGGATAAAAATCAGAAGAAGGCCATCTGCTCTCCCAAAGGTTCTGCTGATAGCTAATCTTGGGAGCATTAGCCGAAGTAGGCAGAACAGGATACTCCTTTAAACGGCAATATCCTTCGCTTGTTATCACCAAGGTAGAATCAGAAGCCTTCACGATGGCTTCGTGGTCAAAGCCTTTCTCCTGCCCCTGCCAAAACTTTCCGTCGTTCAGCGTTCCATCTGTTCTCTCGGTAAAACCAAGGTTCTCTACCTGTTCCAATTCACCGGTCTTGGGATTCACCTGAATCCGGAAGTTGAAGTACAGGGCACTATCCGACTTGTCGCTTACCACCGCATAGATATCATCATGCAGATGAGCAATGCCACTGTAGTTGCCCGCAGCCACGGTTTTCGGAAAAGCCTTCTGGGGATTCTCTCTCACTACTTTCCAATCCTGTGCTCCAGCCAACAGACTGAATGCCAGGAAGATGGAAAGGATATTACAGCGCAGCATAAGTCAATACAAATTCCATGGTTAACTCGAAATCTACATGCGCCATCTTTCTGCTCTTGAGATTCTCCACATCACACGACCAGTCTGCCATCGTATCAAACGGCTTCACCCGCATATCCTCAAACATCAGTTTTTCTTCAGAGAATAACTTGAAGACCGTTTCCTTGGCACACCAATGCACCAGCTTGGCATCCAAATTTTCCGCCTTCTCATCCTTGCGCAGGAATTTGGATGCGATGCGCTCTACCCTATCGCTGAAGTATTCGATATCCACCGCCACTTCCTGATTTTTGGAAAGGATAAGCGCAGCATAACCCTTGGTATGCGAAACGCTGATATGATAACCACGGAACAATGGCTTGCCAGCCTCGTTGTGGGTAATGTCACCCGCATGAGAAAGCAAGCCCTTGGAAGCCCCGTTCGTCTTGAGCATCTCATACATTAATGCACGAATGGCAAGAAACTCCAGTTTCCTGCCATCGTTCTTATATTTCTCTTCCACCTGAGAGCGGTAAGCCTGCAGATGAGGATACTGCCCGAACAACTGTTCTACAGTTTCATCCATCTGCCATAAACCAAGACTCACTCCCGGATAAACTTCTCGTATATTGACAACTGCCATATTTTTTATATTCTGATATTGATGAATACTGATGATTACTTAGAAGAATCCTCCACGTTATCTTTCAAAGGATGTACCGTCACCTTAATCTTGCTGATGCGACGCTCCTCTATCTGCATAACCTCGAAAGTATAGTTCTTATAATCTATCTTCTCGTGCATACTTGGGAAATCGCCTTTAATTTCCAAGAGCAGACCAGCCAGAGAATCAGCATCACCTTCAACCTCCTCGAACTCTTCGTCATCTACATTCAGGATTTTGCAGAAATCAGAAAGAAGCGTTTTACCTTCAAAAACAAAGGTATTGTAATTTAATTTCGAGTAGAACTTCTCCTCCTCATCGTATTCATCATTGATTTCACCTACAATTTCCTCCAGAATATCTTCGAGAGTAACAATACCCGATGTTCCTCCGAACTCATCTACCACAATGGCGATATGAACCTTGTTGTCCTGGAACTCGCGAAGCAGATCATCTATCTTCTTGGTTTCAGGAACAAAGTAAGGAGGACGAATCAAACTCTGCCAACGGAAGTTGGAAAACTTCGTAAGATGAGGCAATAAGTCCTTGATATACAGTACACCACGAATATTATCTGTATTATCCTGATAAACAGGAATACGACTGTAATTATTCTCTTCAATGCACTTTAATACTTCTGGATAAGAACTACGGATATCCAGATCAACAATATTCTGTCGGCTAGTCATCACCTCCTTGGCTGTTTCATCGCCAAAACGGATGATACCCTTCAGCATACTCTGCTCGTCCTTGATATCATTCTTATCAGTCAGTTCAAGAGCTTGTTCCAAGTCATCAACACTCAGCACATGATTTTCCTTCTGTATAATCTTTTCTGCAAGAATTCCACTTTTCAGCAAGATAGTTTCTAAAGGCCAAAACAACTTTCTGGCAAACAGAATTCCCCCTACGCACCGACGACAGAACTTCAGAGAATCCTGGCGGGCATACACTTTCGGCATAATCTCACCAAAAAGCAAAAGCAAGAAAGTAAGAATAACCGTAATAATCAGGAACTGAAGCCAATAAGCTTTAGGACCAAACTCTACGATTCCTGCGAATACATAATTAAGGAGCATGATGATTGTGACATTCACAAAATTATTGGTTATCAAAATGGTAGCCAACGTACGTTCAGAATCATCACGCAACATCTGTATTTTCTTATCGGCATCAGTCTTTTCATCCTCAAGTTCCGCAACATCAGTTGGTGATAAACTGAAAAAAGCAATTTCGGAACCACTGGCAAAAGCAGACATGCCTAACAATATAGCTGCAAGTACAGCAGCTACAATAACCCCGGCGGAAGGCTGCATCAGCATCACATCACCAAAGGCATCGGTTATGGTGGATATATCCAATTTCTGAGCTAAAAATTAATAATTATTGTTCTTTAGTAGCAGGGCGAGTACTCAACATCTCCATATTATCTACATAGATTTCTGTAATATATTGTCTTCTACCCTGCTTGTCATCATAGGAGCGGTAGCGAATTCTTCCTTCCACATAAAGGCGGTCACCCTTATGCACATACTTCTCTACTACCTTTGCAAGCCCACGATAAAAAACAAGATTGTGCCAATCTGTATGGTCTGGCACTTGGGTACCATTAGGCAAAGTATATCCTTTCTCTGTAGTTGCGAGAGAGACCTGAGCTACTGCCTGATCTGCTTCAAAATAATGAATGTCAGGATCTTTACCTACATTACCAATTAGCATAACCTTGTTCATGACACGAATCTTTTAAATTTCTGAATATTTTATTTCCACATTCCCAGATAGCGGAAATGGAAATTCTTACCTTTTGCAGATGGGAACTGGCTGCGTGAATCTACACAATCGCGCAGATAATCTACGATGCGATTGTAACAATCCAAACCTGATTCAGCTTTAACATCCGCAACGAAATGGGTATCACGGTACTCAAACTTTCCTGTAGCCGGTACCATCACAACACGCTTGAAATCAAGTGATCCTTCATACCAGCCTGGAGCCTCTTGAGCCAAACTGGCAACAACCGGATTCTCCATTCTCTCTGCAGGAGTAGGAGTACGCAATGCTTTCTTATCCTTAAAATCCTGCATAGTTTGCGCCGTAGTCTTTATCACAATAAAATAAACACGTGGGCGTACCTTATATCTTTTTGGATACGTCAAATCGCTAGCGGCATATTCACGAACATCTGCCTCTAGCTCCGCATCCATCTCAATCTCAGGAATACTCTTTAAAAAACCAATAGCATCATCAACACTAGTAACTAATGTCTCCTGATCAAAATATCTTAAATATAAATTCATAAATGGGTATGTTTCTCGAGTTCAAAAAAAAGAGCGGAAAACGGGACTCGGACCCGCGACCCCAACCTTGGCAAGGTTGTGCTCTACCAACTGAGCTATTTCCGCTTGTAAAACAACAATAAAAGTGAAGAGGAGGAGACTCGAACTCCCACGACACAATTGTCACTACCCCCTCAAAGTAGCGCGTCTACCAATTCCGCCACCTCTCCAACACTAAGCTAATTTAAACATTGTGCCCAAGACAGGACTCGAACCTGCACGTTGTGAAACACACGCACCTGAAACGTGCGCGTCTACCAATTCCGCCACTTGGGCCCTAAACTTAAACCTATCTTGGTTTAATACAAAAATGATCGAGCGGAAAACGGGACTCGGACCCGCGACCCCAACCTTGGCAAGGTTGTGCTCTACCAACTGAGCTATTTCCGCTTGTAAAACAACAATAAAAGTGAAGAGGAGGAGACTCGAACTCCCACGACACAATTGTCACTACCCCCTCAAAGTAGCGCGTCTACCAATTCCGCCACCTCTCCAAGTATATTGTCATCAATTATCTAACCAAGATAAAACTTGATGTTGTTTCCAAAAAAAATGAGCGGAAAACGGGACTCGGACCCGCGACCCCAACCTTGGCAAGGTTGTGCTCTACCAACTGAGCTATTTCCGCAGTTTTTCCTATTACTTAGGAGCGTTCCTCTGAATGCGAGTGCAAAGGTACTACTTTTTTCTGAATTACCAAACTTTTCTTCGATTTTTTTGAAAAAAAATGTGCATTTTGCCCTTTTTAGTGAGCAAAACACACATTTTAAGCCTTATTTTGCCGATTTTTAAACTCATCCGGCAGAAAAATCGGAAAAATGGAAATTATACTAATCCATCCTACTGCGATAATCTTCGTAGCTGAAATCTCTTAGAGTTTCCAATTTTCCATCTAAATGTACGATTCCTATTGATGGATGAGTGATTCCATTAAAGGTATTTGTCTTTACCGTAGTGTAATGCAGCATATCTTCGAAAATAACATTCTCGCCTATTTGCAATTCATGGTCAAATTTCCAGAAGCCCATAAAATCTCCACTCAGACAACTGTTGCCACCTATTCTATATATATGTGCGCCCTCAGGAGCCTTCGTCGGATCATCAACCTCCAGGGTTTCCGCATTTCTGACAGCTGGCATATACGGCATCTCCAGACAGTCGGGCATATGACAGGTAAAACTGGCATTTATGATAGCTGTCCTGATACCTTTATCTTCAACCACATCTACTACTTGAGTTACAAGCGGCCCGGTCTGCCACCCAAAGGCACTACCAGGTTCCATGATAATTTTAAGATGAGGATAACGCTGATGAAATCCCTTTATTATATTAATAAGGTGTTCCACATCATAATCCTTCCTGGTCATCAGATGACCTCCACCGAAATTGATCCATTTCAGCTGCGGAAACCAAGGAGAGAATTTCTCTTCAATATGAGCTAACGTACGTTCAAAGACATCCGCCCCACTCTCGCAGTGACAATGACAATGGAATCCTTCTATATCTGAAGGCAAAGTTTGAGGCAATTTATCTGCCGATACACCGAATCGGGTTCCAGGTGCACACGGATTATACAGCAATGTTCCGACTTCAGAATATTCCGGATTTACTCTCAATCCCAGTCTGATGTCAGAATTTGCCCTACGAACCCGTTCATGATATCGCTCATATTGCGTAAGCGAGTTGAAAGTAAGATGACTTGAGCATTGTGCTATCTCATCAATCTCATAATCGGTATAAGCCGGCGAAAAAGTATGCGCCTTACTGCCAAATTCATGATACGCCAGTTTTGCCTCGCTAAGAGAGCTGGCCGTGGTCGAAGAAATATACTCTCTGAAAATCGGAAATGTCTTCCAAAGAGCATAAGCCTTAAAAGCTAGAATAATTTCCATATCGGCACGCTCAGCCACACTCCTGATGAGCGACAGATTGTGTCGCAAACGTTCTTCCTCTAAAACGTAAATTGGTCGATGAATCTCATTAAAATTTGCTAAATTTACTTGCATAACTTGATAAATATTAATTTTATGGTGCAAAGATAGCTTTTTATCCCGAATATAATTGCTAGTTTGCGTTTTTTTTAATACTTTTGCATCATAAAAATCATTTTGACGATGAAAGTAGCGATAATGACCAAGTCCACATTCTTTGTGGAAGAAGATAAAATACTATCCTCGCTGTTCGACGAGGGCATGGACAACCTGCATCTTTTCAAGCCAGGTTCGTCACCAATGTATGCTGAGCGACTGCTCACGTTACTGCCTGAAGACTATCTTCGCAAGATTACTGTTCATGATCATTATTACCTCAAACAGGAGTATGATTTAGCAGGAATCCATATAGACGATCCGCTAGCACCGGTACCGGATGGATACAAAGGCAAGTTCAGTCGCACCTGCACAGATCTCTCGATGCTGAAAGAGATGAAGAAGAAATCAAACTATGTGTTTCTGAAAAACATCTTCGACTGTATTGAGTTTAAAGATGAAAAGTCTTCCTTCAATCTGCAGCAGCTTGAGAATGCAGCCAAGGCAGGACTCATAGACAAGAAGGTATACGCCTTGGGAGGCATGAGTCTGGAAAATCTCAAGATTGCCAAGGAACTCGGATTTGGAGGAGTAGTAATCTGTGGAGATCTCTGGAACCGTTTCGACATTCACAACGAGCGCGATTTCAAAGAGTTGATTCTTCACTTCGAGAAATTGAGAAAGGCTATCAGCTAATACTGAGGTTCCCGAAAAAAGATTCATCCCCCTACATGAAAATAGATAAAAATAACTATTAATACACATAAACACTAATAGAAATGAGTGACAAGAACTCTTTTTTGGTATTCTCTGGTACTAACTCGAGATACCTTGCAGAAAAAATCTGCGCTAGTTTAGGTTGCCCACTGGGTAATTTGGTTGTAACCAAGTTCTCTGATGGTGAATTTGGCGTATCTTTCGAGGAGTCTATCCGCGGACGCGATGTTTTCCTCGTACAGAGCACATTCCCTAATTCAGACAACTTGATGGAGTTGCTCCTGATGATTGACGCAGCAAAGCGTGCTTCTGCCCGCAATATTATTGCTGTTATTCCTTACTTCGGATGGGCCCGTCAGGATCGCAAGGACAAGCCACGTGTCAGCATCGGCGCTAAACTGGTAGCCGACTTGCTCAGCGTTGCCGGTATCGACCGTCTCATCACCATGGACCTCCATGCCGACCAGATTCAGGGCTTCTTTGATGTTCCTGTAGATCACCTCTATGCATCTGGCGTTATTTTGCCATACCTGCAGAGCTTACGCCTCAAGGATATGGTCATTGCTTCTCCAGACGTTGGTGGTTCTAAGCGTGCCAACACTTATGCTAAGTACTTCGGCTGCCCTCTCGTGCTCTGCAACAAGACCCGTGCTCGCGCCAATGTAGTAGCAAGCATGCAGATTATCGGTGATGTAAAAGACAAGAATGTTGTCATCATTGATGATATGGTCGATACAGCCGGTACTATCACGAAGGCTGCCGACATCATGAAGCAGGCTGGTGCAAAGACTGTTCGTGCATGTGCATCTCACTGCGTGATGAGTGGTCCTGCATCTGAGCGTGTTCAGGATTCAGCTCTTGAGGAGATAGTATTCACTGATTCCATCCCTTACACCAAGCGTTGCGCAAAGGTTAAGCAGATTTCTATTGCAGATATGTTTGCAGAAACCATTCGCCGTGTTGAGGATAACGAGAGTATCTCTTCCCAGTATCTGGTATAAAGAAATATCATCATACAAGTTTACAAGGAGTCTTTCTTTTAAAAAGGAAGACTCCTTTTTTATGATTCCATTCTTCCCCTGTTTCTAATCTACATTCACTTTTCACAATTCACTTTTCACAATTCACTTTCCACAACTACAATAACACTGTTCATTGTTCGATTTCAAACAAAAAAATCCTGTATCCCCAAAAGAGATACAGGATTCATATATTTATAATGTGACAATGTCGCTATTATATTAGTTCAACCACTTCACGTAGCAGAAGTCCTGACGGTGTGGCAACTTATCATTCTTAGGATACATACGTACGCCTGTCTTGAATGAACCAGCATTGATTGGCTCAATCTCAGCCTCGAATGTAAAGTTGTTACCCTCGTGACCAACCATCTTGAATGGATAAACAGCATAAACCTGCTTGCCATCCTCTGGCTGCTCCTTCAATACAACAAGCTCCAAACCTACCGCATCGTTCAAGCCCTGCTCATCGATAACATACTGAAGCTTGATCTTCTGACCAGTCTCGGCAGCCATCAGCATGCAGTCGTCCTTAGATACAACGTGGATACCATCCCAACGCTCTGCAACGCTCTCCTTCCAGAGTGCAATCTCCTTAGCAAGTGCATTGTCGTTAGCGCTCAACTTTTTGAAACGGGCAGCCTGCTTATTGTAGAACTTATCATAGTAGTCATCCAACTGGCGCTTCATTGTATAGTGAGGAGCGATAGTAGCAATAGAGTTCTTTACTACCTGGATCCACTCCTTGCTGAAGCCTTCCTTATTCTTGTTGTAATATATAGGGATGATGTCGTTCTCCAAGAGGTTGTAGATAGTAGCAGCATCAAGCTGATCCTGGTAACCCTGGTTCTGGTATGTACGCTTCTCAGGAAGAGCCCAACCAGCACCCTCGCGGTAACCTTCTACCCACCAACCATCAAGTACAGAGAGGTTGACAACACCATTCATCTCAGCCTTCTCGCCAGATGTACCAGAAGCCTCCAATGGACGTGTAGGAGTATTCATCCAGATATCAACACCTGAAACCAGACGGCGAGCCAAAGTCATATCGTAATCCTCGAGGAAGATAATCTTGCCGAGGAACTCAGGACGCTGACTGATCTCGAAAATCTTCTTGATCAAGCCCTGACCTGCACCATCAGCTGGGTGAGCCTTACCTGAGAAGAAGAACAATACTGGATGCTCAGGATCATTAACGATCTTAGACAAGCGATCCAAGTCGGTGAAGAGCAGGTGAGCACGCTTGTATGTAGCGAAACGACGGCAGAAACCAATCATCAAAGCGTTAGGGTTGATACGCTCGAGCAAAGATACTACACGAGCAGGATCACCCTGGTTCTTCAACCATGTCTGGGTGAACTTCTCACGGATATAAGCTACGAGCTTCTTCTTCAATGCCATACGGGTATTCCAGATTTCTGCATCTGAAACATTGTAGATGGCATGCCAGATTTCCTCGTTGCTCTGGTCGTTCATGAAGTTCTTGTCGAAATATGTATCGTAGAGCTTACGCCACTCTGTTGCTGTCCAAGTTGGGAAGTGAACACCATTGGTTACATAACCTACGTGGTTTTCCTCTGGGAAGTAACCCTTCCAGATATTAGCGAACATCTGCTGGCTTACCCAACCGTGAAGCTTACTTACACCATTAACCTCCTGGCAAGTGTTGCAAGCGAATGTAGAGAGGCAGAAACGCTCGTTGTGATCGTCTGCGTTCTCACGACCCATACCGATGAACTCATCCCAAGAGATGCCAAGGCGCTGTGGATAGCCACCCATGTACTTGCCGAAGAGAGCCTCGTCGAAGTAGTCGTGACCAGCTGGAACTGGAGTGTGAACAGTATAGAGAGAAGAAGCACGAACCAGCTCGAGAGCCTGGTTGAAGTTCAAGCCATCCTCTTCGATGTAATCGCAGAGACGCTGCAAGTTGCAGAGTGCAGCATGACCCTCATTGCAGTGATAAATCTCCTTCTTAATGCCAAGTTTCTTCAAAGTCAAGATACCGCCGATACCCAGCAAGATTTCCTGCTTCAAGCGGTTCTCCCAGTCACCACCGTAGAGAGAGTGAGTGATAGGACGGTCGAACTCTGAGTTCATATCATTATCTGTATCCAGGAGATACAACTTGATACGACCTACATTCATCTGCCATACGTATGCATGTACCTGATAGTTTGTGTAAGGTACATCAACAACCAATGGGTTACCATTCTCATCATATACTCGCTCGATAGGGAGAGAGTTGAAGTTCTGAGCATCATAGTTAGCAATCTGCTGACCATCCATACTCAAAGACTGCTTGAAATAACCATATCTGTAGAGGAAACCAACAGCACACATATCCACGTTGCTGTCAGATGCCTCCTTCAAGTAGTCACCAGCAAGCATACCAAGACCACCAGAGTAAATCTTAACTACCTGGTTGATACCATACTCCATGCAGAAGTAAGCAACTGAAGGGCGCTTAGCATTAGGCTTCACATCCATGTACTCGCGGAACATCTTATAGACGTTCTTAACCTTAGCCATTGTCTCCTTGTCCTTAACAATAGCCTCCTTGCGGTCGTAGCTCAAACGTTCCAAGAGCAATACAGGGTTAGCATTACACTTCTCGTACAAGTCTGGATCAAGACTCTTGAACAAGTCACGACCTTCATAATTCCATGCCCACCACATATTGTGAGCGATCTCATCCAAGCACTTCAACTCCTTAGGAAGGCTTGATTTAATGGTTGTCTCCTTCCATTGAGGAGCATTAGCATAGTCTGCCTTAATTTTCATTGTGTTTTATTTTTAAGATGTATATTTTCTATCTTGCAAACATAGCGATTCTTGCAGAATCCAAATATTTGTTTTATGGCTTACGCCATCAAGAGAGAGTGATTATTATTTCTTCATACGAACTTCAGCCTTGCGCAGGGCAAGGTCATAAGCATCATAATAATACTCGATAAAGTGTTTCCACAATGCTTTTTCTGAAAGAATCTCAGCATTTTTACGACACTTGTTCACCTGTGTCTTGGTGAATCCCGAGTACTTAGCTACGGTATCCTTGATAGCATCAGCTACCTCAGAATAATTATAGTCGGTACGCTTGATAACCTTCACACCATCTTCTATCTCACTGTAACTTCCCTTCTCTGAGTTAGCCCAAAGACCGAAGCCAGCCAAATCGGTGGTGATACAAGGCACCTTGAACGCAACTGCCTCCAATGGAGTATATCCCCATGGCTCATAATAAGAAGGATAGATACAGAGGTCATTACCCAACACTACATCATAGTAGCTCTTGTTGATAATGCCATCATCGCCTGTCAAGTAGCAAGGTAAGAATATCAGTTTCACCTTGTCTTCCTTATTATTATGCATGTTGAAGTACTTCAGCATACCCAATACATTATCATGACTCATATTATGCAACCAATGGGTAATCTCCGGAACCTCCAATGGCGTGTCAAACTTCTTACCGCTATTCAGACGATCCAACAGATCCTGACGTGGATCTCCTACCCAACCAGGTACGTCAATGAATGCCAATACATTCTTCTTCAAATTGTTGTCACGAAGCAGTCGGTTCATAGCCTCAATATAGACATCGATACCCTTGTTGCGGAACTCGTAGCGTCCGCTGGTAGAAACGATGAGCGTATCATCATCCAAATCTGTACCCATCAAAGCATTGGCTACATCGAGCAAACGCTTTCTTGCCTCCTTACGTTTCTTTGTAAAGGTACTTGTTTTAGGTACAAAACTATTGTCAAATCCGTTAGGCAAAACGAAATCTACCGGTTTATCGAGCAATTCCTTGCACTCGTTGGCAGTAATATCACTCACTGTTGTGAAACAATCAACATACTTAGCAGTCTGCTTTTCTATAGAATGCTTGCTTTGCATATTGAGTTCCTGCGCCATCTGATCACCATTATAGGCAAAAAGATAATCGTAAAGAGGCTTATTATTACCGGCAATACTACGACCGATACTTGTAGCATGCGTGGTGAACACAGTAGCCACCTCAGGAAGATGCTTGTTCACATAGAGCACACCAAGTCCTGTCATCCATTCATTTCCATGATAGATAACTTTCTTGCCTTTTCCAACGACATGTTTGTAGAAACTCTCTACTACCAGAGCGGCAGCATAAGAGAACATCGATGCTTCGTCATAGTCACCATAAGCATGAAGACTATCAACCTGATAGTCCTGCCATAGTTGTCCATAGATCTGGTCTTTAACAGCATAGTAAGGATTGAAATCTACTAAAACAGCTACTGGCTCTCCCGGTATATTCCATCTACCTACTTTAACCTTTAAGCCCTCTTTCAGAGCTTCTGTTTTCCACGCCGCATAAAGCGTATCATCTTGAGAGAAATAAGGATTCACCTTGTCTCCCCAGCAATCAGGACCAATGAAGATTAGTTGATCCTTTAACCTTTCCGTAAGAGTCTTAGCTCGTGTTGAAAGAACGGTGTAGATACCACCAACTTTATTACACACTTCCCAACTAGACTCAAATATGTAATCTGGAAATAATCTTTTCTTTTCCATATATAATTATCAATAAACACCGCAAAGATAGATAAATATTTGCAAAAAAACGAATTAATCTTATTAAAATCCTAAAAAAAATGCAGTTTTCTTGATTTAAATGAATAACTTTGTCGCAGTTAATTGAAAAAAGAGATGAAAAGAAAGATTTTAGCAACATTATTATGCCTAATTAGTATATCTAGTATGGCACAAACAGACAGCACCCTATTCAAGGGGAAGATTACAAACAAAGAGTATGATGTCTATATGAATATAGACTTCTACCATAAGAACCTCAAGGTTCCAGGACAGGAACTGTTCGGTGAAATGCCCGGATATTTCGGTGACAGACGTGATAGTCGCAAATGGCTGATTACAGATGCTGACATCGAGGGAAAGACCGCTCATCTATCCATTATCAATGATTACGGGAGCGAAGATCTTACTGCCGACCTCATAGCCTTGCCCGATGGTAGTTACGAGTTGCAGCAGAAAGAAGGAAGTAACCTGAAAATTGCCCGAAACCGGAAATGGGTGAAGATTCCTAAAAAACTGAAATTCACCAAGCAGTAGACAAAACACTCAGAATATTGCAGAAATACCCCTCGCTATTATGGTAAATAGCGAGGGGTTATTATATTATATAGCAAGGGTAATTATACTAAATAGCCAGTGTTATTAAACAGAAAAGCCCCGACTACTTTCGTAATCGAGGCTTCTGAAATTGAAAGGAGG